>NZ_OCSS01000002.1:0-232500 GCF_900230125.1 Fibrobacter sp. UWT3
AGATTCGTTTTCGTTGCCATTGGTGTCGCCACCTTCGGTTCCACTGGTTTCAGGTTCAGTGGGTTCGGTGGGCGTTTCGCCACCTTCGGTGTTTGCCGGGGCGTCGTTGTCGCCAGCGGGAGTGTCATCGCCAGTGGAAGGCGTTTCGTCGCCAGTGGATGCCGTCGCAGCAGAACCGGCGCAGTCCACCTTGATGCGGACCACATCGCCTTCGGTGCCGAATCAAGGGCCACGATGCCGGACGCACCTTCGGCAGGAATGCCACGGCCTTCGGCATCGGAGGAGAGTGCCTGGCCGTAGGTCACGTCGGCACCAAGTTCCACATGGCCGATACCGTCGTGCTGCACATCGACGCGGTTGCCTTCATTGACATCCACATCCATGGACACGCCAAGCACGGCATCGCCGGAACCTGCAAGTTTAACATTGCCTTGGGCTTCGCCAGCCTTGACGAAACGGAAAGCGGGGACGGCGGTTTCCGCCGTAAAGTTGAGGATATTGCCTTCATCAGGTACTCCTTATTGATTGTAACATTCTTCCGCAGCTTCGGCGAAAACTGAGCTTGCGCCCCTTTGCCAGCTGTTCATCGTGATACTTGCTGATGCGTACCGCCGCAGACTCCGAGTTAGGAGTCGCCGCGGGCGCAAATTCACCGAACTGGACAATCTTCGGTAAGGATTTTACCGTGTCGCCCAGAACCTGCATCGGGTTCATTCGTTCGTCGCCTTCGCCAAAGCAGCCTTCGCCATCGACAGGCAAGGCCTGCATAGCGCCAAAGACCTTCATGAAGCAATCCTTCATCGCCTGGTTGCAGCGGCCTTCAGCAATAGCATTGTCTAAAGTCTCAGAGAACGCCGCACCGGCTTTTTGGCGCTGCGCCGCAAGCTTGTCGGCCTTGAGTGCCTCGTTTTCAGCCTTGAGTGCGGCATTCTCTTCGCTCAACCGCGTCGCCTCGCTAGAATTACCTTCCGGGATAGATTCGGTCGGTTCGTTACGAGGGGGCGTTGTAGGCTGAGGATTCTGATTCCCGTTCTCCAGCGAATCAGAACCGTCGGTATTCGGTTCACCGAAAGAAGCTGTAGATTCCGCAGGCTTTTCCACAACAGGCTTCGGCTGTTGCGGGAAGTCCTTTGCGTCCTTCAAGACGCTTTCGATTTCTTCGATGTCCTTGATGGCGTATTCCGGGAAAACCTTGTCGGCAGCCTCAATGCCATCCTTCTCGATAAGCTGTTCGCGCTGGCTGCGGAACATACGTCCAATGCCGCTCAGCTTGTACACAAGCGTTTCAAAGACACTGCGAGGCACCAGGCGGTCCCATGCGAAAGGCTCTGCAAAGACGCACACGTCCTGCTCTGTAACGCCCTTGTCGGCTTCAGCAAACATTCCTTCACCGAAACACAGCGGGGCCATACCCTTCATAGCAGGGCCAACCGCACCGAGAGCGCCCAGATGCCGCAAGCCTTTTTTCAAGTTGCTGTAAATGGCTGCGGAAAGATACTTGAAGCCGCCCTTCTTCACTTCTTCGGCAAAGTCCGGGTTCACGTCGTCGAGCTTCACTTTCAGCACATTGTCTTCCACCTTGGAATCGACAATCGAGGCTACACGCGGATCGTCGAGTTTCGGGTGGCCCTTGACCATCGGCGGCTGGTAACCGGCTGCAAGCTGGTCATGGATTCCTTCGTTGAGGTCATTGAGGTCCGCTTCACTGAAGTCGTGTTCATTGCCAGCCATGTCAGTGACCTTGCCGACCTTGAACGCCTCGACCCATGGTTCCTTCAAATCTTCCGATTTCAGAATTTTGTCTTTCATGGCCTCAAAGATACCCGAATAAAAGCGAACGAGGACATGACATTGTCATGCCCTATGTCAGAGCCTATTGGGTAACTTTGCGAGGAGGTATATACCATGGATAAAACTTTCTGGCAAGAAGCATTGAAACAGTTCGGCATCGGCGTCATTTTCGCGCTGATGCTTGCCATCTTCTACACGAACGAAAACGCAAAGTGGGAAAAGAACGCCGCCAATGACCAGGTGCGCTGGGAAGCGGTTCTGAAACAGTATAGCGACGACCAGAAAAGGGCGCTTGACGCGATACGGGCCTGTTGCATGGAATCGCATACGACAGGGAGGCAACCGTGAGCAAGTCCGAACTCAAGCCCAAGGCGAAAGAATTTTACACCATTCACCAGATGAGCCTAGCTGACATTAGCCGCCGGCTCAACATCTCCACGCGCACCCTTCAGAACTGGAAATCTGAAGAACACTGGGACGAAGCACGTGCCGAAATCAGCGGCAGCGAAAAGAACTTTCACGCGCAGCTGTTCGAGCTGGGCGAAGTAATGGCCCGCAAGATCAAGCAGGATGAACTTGACGGCGTAAAGGTTGCAGCCGAACGCTACACCGCACTCCAGCGAATCATAGACACCGCCGAACACGCCCGCAAGTATGAGGCCGTGGCACCCAAGAAAAACAAGTCCGAGCTTTCCCCGGAAGAACGTGCCAAGAAGGCGCTCGAAGAAATCAAGAAACACCTGGGCGTATAATGGCAGCACTTGACGAATTCTTTTTTCCGTATCAAAAGCGGTGGCTAGCCGACAAGTCGAAAGTCAAGATTTTCGAGAAGTCCCGCCGTATCGGCGGCACGTGGGTGCAAAGCTTCGAAGACGTGCAGGACTGTATCGAGCAGCCCGGACTCAAGGTCTTTTTCAGCTCTGCCGACATGACCGCCGCAGCCGAATACATCGACTATTGCGAATCGTGGATTCAGAAACTCAACGCCATCGCAAAGGCCCTCGCCGAAATCAACTCCGAAGACATCGAGGACTGCGAATTTGCCGACGAGGACAAGGGAATCAAGAGCAAGATTATCGAGTTCAACAACGGTTCGAAAATCTACGTGCTCTCCAGCAACCCCAAGGCATTCCGCTCCAAAGGCGGTAAAATCGTGTGGGACGAAGCCGCCCACCACGAAAACGACCAGAAGATGTGGGCAGCCGCCAAGCCCGCCGCCATGTGGGGCTATCCCATCCGCATCTTGTCAACGCACAACGGCGTAAACTCGCTATTTTACAAGCTCATCGAGAAGTGCAAAAAAGGTGAACTTGACTACAGCGTTCACACCGTGCCAATCCAGCTCGCAGTAGAGGAAGGCGTTGCCGACCGCATCTGCGGCAAAAAGCTCTCCAGGAAAGAACGCGAGGAATGGCTGGAGCAGGAACACAAAGGCTGCTTGACCGAGGCGATATGGCAAGAGGAATACTGCTGCAACCCGCAGGACGAATCCAAGGCCATGATCAGCTACGACCTGATTCACAGCTGCGAGCGCCTGGGAGTGCTCGGGCTCGAAAAGGCCAAAGGCCCGCTCTACCTGGGTTGCGACGTGGCACGCCACCGCCACCTCTATGTCATCTACGTGTTCGAAGACATCGGCGACCGCCTAATTTGCCGTGCAGTAGAAGCCTATCAGAACAAGAAGTGGAGCTACCTTGAACAGAAACTCTACAAGTTCCTGAAACTCCCGAACCTTATCCGTGGCTGTATCGACCGCACGGGATGTGGCGACCAGTTCACCGAACGGGCCCAGGAAAAATTCGGCACTGTCAAGGTGGAAGGCGTTCTTTTCTCGAACACGGTAAAGGCCGACCTTGCCATCAACCTTTTGCAGGCGTTTGAAGACCAGAAGCTCATCATCGAGAAGTGCCCGAAGTTCCCGGGCATCGACACCAAAATCGAGGACGAACAGGCCGAAAGCATCCACGCCGTTCGAAAGATTGTCACGAGTGCGGGGAACGTGCGCTACGATGCCGCAAGCACCGAGCAGGGCCACGGCGACTTCTTCTGGGGAGCCGCACTTGCATACCATGCGAAAAACGCAAGTGACGCTGGTCCGGTATTCATCCAGACCGCAAATCCGTTCAAAGGGGAAAGCATGAATTTTAACGGTTTCTGACAATCGCACAGAAAGGCCCTTTTTAGCCCGTTTTTGTTTTGGACTAGTAAACGGTCATCCAATTTTAGAAAATCAAAATTCAACGAATTTGAACGGCCATTCAACGAGATTAGAAATACACCGAGGACTGCATGAGCAAAAAAAGGAAAAAACAGACCGAAAACACCCAGAACGGTGGTGAAAAACTCCGCTTGGCGACCGAAGTGGCCACCCGGGCGGCAGCGACTTTTGTCACGGGCGAAGATTACCTGCCCAACCCCGACCCTATCCTCAAGGCGCAGGGTGGGAACATCAAGGTTTACCGGAACTTTGTGGACGGGCACCTCGATGCCGTCAAGAGCAAGCGTTTCGCATCCATCACCAGCCGCACCTGGACCATCGACGGTAGCAAGGGCGACCCCAAGAAAGCGAAGATGCTTGAAGAATACTTCTGGAACTTGGAACTGCGCAACACCATTTCGCAGATGCTCCAGGCCATCGGCTTCGGTTTCGCCGTCCACGAAGTCGTATGGGATTCAGTGCCCACGGCCTACGGAACACTCATTCTGCCCGTTGCCATCAAGGACCGCCCGCAGGAATGGTTCCGCTTCGATGACGAAGGCAGGCTGCTATTCCAGAACAAGTTCAACGCGAAGGTTCCCGTACCCGACCGCAAGTTCATCGTGACCCGCAACCGCCCCACGGCCACCAATCCCTACGGCGAGCCAGTCTATGCCCGTTGCTTCTGGCCCATGGCCTTCAAGAAGGGCGGACTCAAGTTCTGGATGATATTCGTCGAGAAGTACGGCATGCCCAAGGCCGTCGGGAAGATTCCTCCGGGAGCGACCGACAAGGAACAGAGCACCTTCCTCAGGATGCTTTCTGGGCTTGTGCGTGACGCCGTGGCGGTCATCCCGCAGACAGGCTCCGTGGAACTCCTGGAAACCAAGATGAGCGGCACCAATCCCCACAGCGAAATCGTTGCCTGGGCGGATTCCGAAATCAGCAAGGCGTGGCTTGGCGAGACCCTCACCACCGAGCAGACAAATTCCGGCGGCACCCAGGCCATGGCCACCGTCCACAACGATGTGCGCCTGGACTTGGCCCTTGACGATGCCGCCATGATTGAATCCAGCTTCAATCAGCTTATCAGGTGGATTTACGAAATCAACTGGCCTGGCGAAAAGGTCATACCGTGGATGAACATCATTCTCCTGGAAGACATGCAGCAGGCTCGCCTCGAACGTGACGCAAAGCTCTCGCAGCTGGGAGTCAAGTTCAACGCCCAGTACATCAGCGACATCTACGGAATCGACGAGAAGTATTTCGAGATGACCGAAGTTCAGCAAGGCAGCATGTTCGCCGAACATGATGATGATTGTCATTGTTTCGCAGAAGGAAGCGTCAAGAACAAAATCGAGAAGATGATTCAGGACCTCTCCGCAGAGGATTTGCAGGAACAGATTGAAGAACTTGCAAAGCCGATTATCGACCTTGCGGAACATTGCGGCAACTACGAACAGTTCGAAGAAGAGCTCTACAAGATTCTCCCGAACCTGAGCAGCAAGAAAATGGACGAAGCCGTGACAAAGTGCCTGGTCCTTTCAGAAATGCAGGGCCGAGCCGATGCCTGATGAAAAGTTACAGAAAGAGCTCTCGATGCTGTTCAATCTCCCTCATAAAAAGGCGATTGAATACTTCGAAAAGAAGGTTGCTCTAGGTCCAAAGAAACATTGGGACTGGACGGACACGATGCGCCATGCTCACGACAGGGTTTTTGTCGTGGCAAAGGCGACGAGCATAGACTTGGTCAAGGACATCCACGCAAGCCTTCTAAAGGCCATTAAGGAAGGGAAGCCTTACCAAGACTTTGCGAACGACATCATCCCGACGCTCAAGGAAAAAGGCTGGTGGGGCAATATCGATGCCGTAAACAAAGACCAGAAATTGGTCAAGCCGATAAAGGTAGACCACAGAAGACTGCGAAACATTTTTAACACGAATGTAAAGACGGCATACGCAGCAGGTCGATACGAGCGGATGATGGAAGATGCCGATGTAGCACCGTATTGGCGTTATGTCGCCGTTCCGAAAGGTGCTGGAAACAAGAACCCGAGGGTGGAACACGCCGCGTTGCACAACCTTGTTTTCCGTTATGACGACCCGTTCTGGCAAACGCATTATGCCCCTAATGGTTGGGGCTGCCATTGCACCGTGTCCAGGATGACGAAACGGACTCTGGAAAAGAAGTTCGGCAAGCCTGCAAACGAGGTTGTGCGAGAAAGCAAGCCCGAAGATTTCGTGAGCAAGACAGAAGAAATCGAACGAACGCATGAAAAACTTGACGGAACGGTAGAAACTCAAAAGGTCAAAGTGACGACTACCGGCTACAAGGTGGGCAATACCGTCATTTACCCAAGTCAGGGTTGGGACTATGCGCCGGGTTCGTATTCGTTTGACTTCAATCGAATGCTTGAAGAAAAAATTACAAGTGACGCAGGAAAAGCCAACTTGAAGATGTTGGAACAGCTTTCCGATTCCATTAAAAAATCTTTTGCAAACGTCATTGAACAAGAGTCTGCAATTAAAATTCCTATCGGCAACACATTTGCTGCCGGTATGATTCCTCAAGATGTGTTCACAAAGCTTGCGGAAAAGGCTCCAGGACTAAATTTGCAAACCAGAATTTTGACCGTATCTGACAAGAGAATCTTCCATGCGCTGCGTTCAAATCATGATGCCATTCCAAAGGACATTTTAAAGCAACTGCCTGAAATTATTTCTTCGTGGGAGTGTACTTATGACGGAAGTAAAGGACTTCGTTTTTGGTCGCCATTTACAATCGACAATGGTGAAAAAAGATACATCGTTGTGTTTAAGCCAGATATAAGACATGCGAACCATCTATCCTTGCAAACAGGATACTCAATTAACAAAGATGATTTTAGGGAGAGAAACAAACTTAAATAAAAAAGAACGCGAGGCAGGGCGACAAACTCCTGCATACGGTTCAAGGCTCACGAAGTCCAAGGTAACCCAAGTGGCCAATCTCGTTCCACTAACTCAGCGCGTTCTTTATTCATAATATACCTCTTTTTTCGGAGAAAAGCAATGATCAAGGCTAAAATTGATGACAAAAATTGCAAAATTCTGCTAAAAGGCATCGAAAACAACGGAAAAAACATGTCCAGAGCGATGAGAACCATCGCCGTCGAGCTGGAGGAGTCCGTCCGGGAAAACTTCGAGGTAGGTGGTCGATACAGCAAGGCGGGTTCCCTGATAGGCGGACCCAAGAAATGGACCAAAAGCCAGCACGGCGGTTCCTTGATAAGAACTGGCAACCTTCGCGACTCCATCACAAGCGAAAGTGACAAAAATTCAGCGCAAGTCGGAACAAATATTGCCTACGCAAAAATCCACAATTTCGGCGGAACAATAGCAGGGCGCACCATTATCCCCAGAGAAAAGAAAGCACTCTCGTTCATATGGAATGGAATGCGGCGTATATACGCAAGAGTGACAACCAAAACCCGCGAAATTCCTGCCCGCCCCTTCATGGTCGTTCAGCCCGAAGACCTTGAAGGATTCAAAGAAACACTTATGGAACACTTGACGGAGGGGACCAAATGACCCTAGAACAGGCTCAGTTGCCCTTTGTTTTCAGGCTTCTTTTCAACCACGTTCATGTACCTGTAGATCGTGCGCTCGCTGACTCCGGTTTCAAACGCAAGCTGGTGAACAGGCTTGTCGAAGTTGTCGCGCATATAGCGGCGCACTGCTGTTGGGTTCATCCTGGCTGGGCAGGCTACATGGTTGCCCGCGAACTTCTTCCAGATACGTTTGGCAATATCGAGCCCGAGGGTGCTTGCCACCCACTTCAGGTCGTCATTCGGAAGGTCGTCGATTGTCAGGGAATCCCAGAAGCTCATTCTGTATTGCAAATATAATCAAAAAACGCGAAAAAAACAACAATGTAAAAAAGGAAATGAAAAAATGAAAACCCAAAGTAGAATTTTCAAGATGAAATCTTGGATAAAAGAATTGTTTGAAAATGAATTTTTCGTCGAAGACCTAATATGGTTTGTCGTGTTTGCAGGGGCTGCAATAGTGCTATTGGCCAAGTTCAGCTAGTAAGGAGAGCTCCCATGAATCCGTTTACAGACATTCGAAAATCATCCGTCGGGTTTATACCAAAGACCGGAATCCAGGAAGACCCGAACTACAGACTTCTGCTTCAGAAACTGTCAGACCTCATGTGTCAAAACATACGCAAGGACAAGAGCACATGGAGTTACGATTTCGTCACGCTCGCATTCTTGAGAGTCGAGCTGCAAAAGTTCAGCAAGCGAAAACAGGCATACAAGTTTGCCCGGAAAATGTTCAAGAAGGCAAGGAACATATTCCTCGGAAAATCGCTTGCGCACCTCAACGCATTCACCCTACTCATCATCAGCAAGGACCTGGTGCAGATACTTTCGGACGAACGCAACGAACGCCTAGCCGAAGGCGAGGGCGACACCTACCTGCGCCGCAACTTTTAGCGCTTGCAAAAGAACCAACCACCACAAACAAAGGAACCAAGATGAAACTCAAGAACAAAGTCTCTCTCATCGGCAAGCTGTCAACGCTCGCCACGCTGCAATTCACATGGCCCGCGTTCGTCAACGAATACTTCCGTGCCGAATTTCAAAAGGACGGCAACTTTACCGACAAGGACAAGAACGACCTGAACAAAATCATCCTGGCATCGTTGCTGCTCAATATCGCGGTCTTGGGACTGGCGATCGTGCAGGCCTACGACATCGTAGAATACGCCGTCAACCAAGCAATCCTTCGCCTGCCATTTTAAACAAAAGTTCTACGGCGAGCTTCAGCGTGAAAGCAGGCGTTTCGTTCTTTATTTTGTCCTTGAATTTCTGCCACAAGGTATTGTTACGGCTTGCATCAAGAAAGTCGTATCCGGTCGGCAGGATGTCAACGCGGCAGCCCCTAAAGTCGATACCGTTGAACGTATCGTCCGTGCATTCGCTTATAAAGCCGTGCTGTTCCAGGAGCCTTACGGTATATACGACATCGGCACGGTTACGCGACGCCGCAAACTTTTCGCCGTCCCATATTTCGCCCGCAGGAGTTCTTTCGATATCCTGCATGATTTCGCGAATAAGGTCCATGTCTCTTTTCATGTCAAAACTCCACGAAGATAATATTCCCTCTTACGCGGTAGCTTGGGCGGGGGGTGTTTCGGGTTCGGCGGTGGCTTGGGTGGTGGCGGCGTGGCGGGAGCTCAGGGCGAGGGCTACGACCTGGTTGAAGAGGCGGGAGAGTTCCTCGACGGTAGGCGTGGCGGTGCCGTTCTGCCAGGCGGCAAGCGTGGCGGGGCTTACCCCCACGAGCTGGGCGAGGCGGCTTGTGGGCGTGTTCGAAAGCTCGATGGCTCCCGAAAGGTCGATGTTTACCGAATTTGATAAACTTTGTTTATTTTCTGCAATTTGTTGGCTTTCTTCATTGATTTCTTGGCAAAAGTCGTCAAAAAAGCCGATTTCTGCCAATTTTTCTCTAAAAGAAGCCCCAAAATTGCGTTTTCCGCTTAGATACGCATGTAATTGAGGAGGACTAATGCCCATAGCATCAGCCATATTTTTGATTGTCGAGAACCTTTTTTTTGCAAAATTTCGTAAATCTTCTGCAGAAAAATCAACTTTGTTTATTTTTACTATTGACATTTGACTAAACATTGTTTATCTTTGAAGATGTAGCAGTGATTAACCACTACCACAAACAATTTACTAAAAACGAGGAAACCTTCCAAATGGACAATAATCTTACCGTGACGAAATTCTCATGGCGCAAGGCCGCCGAAAGGGTTTCCGAAATAGCCGGAAAGCCCTACAGCGCCCAGTATATAAGGGAAGTAGCCACCGGCTACCGCACCAACAAACAACTCGCTCCCATCCTCAAGGACCTGGGACTCACCACCAAAGGAGTAGCATAATGATCAAGAAAATTTTCGACGAAGAACCCGAAACCACCGCCGAAGGGTCTAACGAATCGTTATACCCTTTGGACGAAAAAGAACCCGAAATCCAGGGCGAGGGCGATACCGACTTCGACCGCGATGTCAGGGGCGAAACCCTGCCCGCCGTCAAGGAAGAACGACCCAAGGCCGAAGAACTCGACCCGACCACCGCGACCGCGCTCAAGCTGCGCTACCGTCTCTTCAACGGCGAAGACGGCATCCGTATGGTGCAGGACGAGAACAAGCAAGTGTGGTTCGTCGCCGACGACGTGTGCAAGGTCCTGGGCTACAAGAACACGGCTAAGGCTGTTGCCGACCACTGCGGCAAGGTTGCCGACTCGAAGGACCTGGTGGAAGGCGAAACCGAACTCTGCAAGAAGATTACGGTGGACACCAAGGGCGGCAAGCAGGCGATGATCGCCATCAACGAACCCGACCTCTACCGCCTCATCATGCGTAGCCGCATGCCCGACGCCCGCAAGTTCGAGAAGTGGGTTGTCGAAGACGTGCTCCCGACCATCCGCAAGACGGGCAAGTACACCGTGCGCCGCAAGATTGACTACGCGGCGGCCACCGACGCCACGACGGTCGCCCCTGCCGAAGAGAGCGTCCAATGCGAACTGTTCCCCAACATGATGCCCTCGATGACGTTCCCGAAGCCCTTGACCGAAAAAATCAACGCCGCGAAGCAGAGCCTTTTCGAACACGGCACGACCTTCCCTTCCAACAAGGACTTCCTGAAGTTCCTTGTCAAGAAGGGTATCGACAGCCTGATGAACTAAACAACACCGCCACACACCACCAAGGAGTTTTCCATGATTACCGCAACCGCAACTATCCCCGCCCGTCCCGCTTTCGTCGCCCCAGTCCGCCACTGCGACATCTGCGGTGCAGAAGCCCGCATCACCATCAACCGTGACCATTTCTGCGGCGACTGCATGAAGTCCCGCCGTGTCCGCGCTTTTCTCCTCGGTAAGGCCAGCCGCTAATGCAACCGATCTGGATTAGTTCAACGCAGGCTTCCGAGCTCCTGGGGATTTCCGAGAGGCAGGTGCGCCGCAACGCTTCCATGTGGGAATACCGCTGGGACGACGAAGGCGGCAGGAAGGTGCTCAAGATTAACGTGCGGAGTCTCCCCAAGGATGCCTCCGACCGCTACGTCATGGCGACACTCCCCGAAAGCACGGAAGTCCAGGTCCAGGCCGAGGACGTGGAAACGGTCATCAGGAGCTACGACCGCGCCACCGACCGCGCGAAGAAGAACTTCGACAAGTGGACGCTCATCCTGCTCAAGTGCGAAGGCATCACGGGCACCAAGGAACTCGGGCGTTTCGTGGACGACTGGAACCGCGCACACCCCGAAATGAAGACGAGCATCAAGAGCATCTACCGTCAGCGTTCGCAGGTCGGCGAGTGCGGGAAGATTGCGCTCATCAACCACCGCGAAGTGATGCACTCCACCGTACGTGACGCCTGGTTCGAGGACTTCAAGAACGCCTACTTGACCGCGAACAAGATAAGCGTGTTCTCCAGCTGGATGATTGCGCTCGGCAAGGCCATTGAACGCGGCGACGTGAAGGACCAGAGCGAGTTCCCGAGCAAGTCGGCTTTCAATCGCAGGCTCAAGAGCGAGTTCGCGCCCGACGTCATCTACTTCGCCCGCGAAGGCAAGAAGAAGTTCTACGACAACAAGGGCTTCCACCTGGACCGCGACTACTCCGACCTGAAGGCGGGGCAGGTGTGGGTGGGCGATACCCGCACGTGGGACGTGTTCGTGAAGGTGCAGGGGCAGGAAAAGCCCGCCACCTGCTACATCACGCTCTTCATGGACTTCAAGACCTACATGCCCATGGGCTGGTGCCTGCATCACGACGCCCCGGGTACCGAGAACACGCTCCGCGCCATGCGTCACGGCATCGAACGCTACGGTCTTCCGGAAGAAATCTACGTGGACAACGGTCGCGAATACCGCAACCGCGACTTCTCCGGCCAAAGCCGTGGCCACCAGATCGTGGAAGACGAGCAGTATGCCGAAAGCATGGCAAGCCGTCTCGGTATCAAGATGCACTTCGCCATCGTGCGTAACGCCCGCGCGAAGATCATTGAACGCAATTTCTTGATTATTAAAAACGGCTTTGACAGGCTGTTCAACAGCTTCAAGGGCGGCACCGTGGTCGAAAAACCCGAACCGCTGAAGGGCGTGCTCAAGAGCGGGAACTTCCTTACCTGGGAAGAGTTCTACGGCCTTGCGCAGGAATACATGACGATTGTTTTCCCAGGGCTCCCTTGCCAGGGAAAGCACCACAACGGCATGACCCGCCGCGAGCTCTGGAACGCAGAAATCGTGAAGCGAGAACCGATGCGCAGGGTGAGCCGCGAGACTCTCTCCATGCTGGTAAGCCGCACGGTGAAGGGCCGCATCATGCACATGGGTTTCCACCTGGCACAGCTCGATTCCTGGTACTGGGCCGAATGGATGCCCGTGTGGAAGGGCCGCGAGGTCACCTTCCGCTACGACCCCGACGACATGCGAACCGCCTGGTGCTACGACCAGAACAAGAAGCTCATCGGCGAATGCACACTGCAGAGCGCCGTGGGTGCTATGGTCAAGGACGACGATGCAGTGGGCAAGCAGCTGATTGCCGAAGGGGTCGCCCGCAAGCGCCACGAAGAAAAGATGCTCAAGGAAATCTGCCCCGACATGTCGAAGGAACAGGCCGAAGAGTACATCAGCGCGATGCGCACCGCCGTGGGCCCGCAGGACATCTTTGTGCCGCAAGGCCCGACGCACCTCACGCGCCACGACCGCGACTCCGAACAGCTCAGGGCAGAAAAGAAGGTGGGCAACGCCGACTTCTACAACATCGTCGATGGCGAAGTGGAAGAAAAGCCGAGCACCGACCTATGGGATGAACTCTTGACAGGCGAGGCGATGTAATGGACAACGAACAGCTCTTGAAAATCTACCGTGCGGTCGCCGGACCCGTTGCCGAAAACAACGTGGACAAGGCGCAGATGATCATCAGACACGCCGGACGTTTCCCGGACGATGTGGACCGGCACGAGATACGCACCTGGTACCGCATCAAGGAACGCCTGGTAAAGGCGGGACTCCTCTAGAACTTAGCCGATGGGGGCAGGCACACTTTGCCGCAACACAACACAAGATCTCCCTGAAACCGCCCCCGGAGGCAACCCTTTTAACCCAGCAACCATAAAGGATAGAATATGGACGCAACAATCAAGCAACTCAAGGACTACATGTCCCGCACCGGGGCATCACAGACCAAGGTGGCGAACGCCATGGGCATAAGCCCCGCAACGCTCAGCTACTTCATCAAGGGCACCTATACCGGCGACATCGACGCCATCTGCGAAAAGGTGAAGGACTTCCTCGAAGTAGAAGCCCAGCGCGAGACTATCAAGCAGAACGAAGGAATCGTGCAGACCAAGTGCTTCAAGACCATCCACAAGTTCTGCTCGCTGGTGCTCAGCCACCAGATCTGCGGGATGCTCACGGGTGACGCGGGCTGCGGAAAGACAACCGCGCTGAAGGCCTTCGCGAAGGCCCACCCGAGCGTCATCCTTATCGAAGCGGACCACGGCTACACCGCCAAGGCTCTCTTCGACGAACTCTGCGCAGAACTCGGTCTCGACGAGCGCGGAAGCCTGCACGAAAAGCTCGTGCGCGTCGTGAACAAGCTGAACGACTCGGGCCGTCTGGTCATCATCGACGAGGCCGAGCACCTGCCCTACCGTGCGCTCGAACTCATCCGCCGCGTCCACGACAAGGCGGGCGTGGGAATCGCCCTTTGCGGCATGCCCAGGCTCGAAAAGAACGTCCAGGGCGACAAGAACCACTACGCCCAGCTGAACAGCCGCATCAGCGCACCGTGCAGGGCGAAGCTCCTGGACAACGCCGACGTAAAGGCGTTCATCGAGAGCCGTTTCCCCAAGTACGAAGGCAACTGCATCGAACGCGCCGCCCAGATCTGCCGCCGCAACTTCCGCCTGCTCTCGCACCTCGTGATGTGGAGCAAGGAACTCATGCGCAACAACGACCGCGAAACCCTCGACAACGAAATCCTCGAAAGCGCATCCCAGATGCTCGTAGTGGCAAGGTAGGGCAAGATGACTACTCCAGCCGACAAGAGGACCGAACAGTACAGGCAGATCCACGGCCTTGTGCGCCTGCTCGGAATGAACGACGAAGCCTACCGCGACATGCTGCACGACCGCTACCAGGTCGAAAGCTCCAAGCAGCTCTCGACACAGCAGCGCAGTTCGCTCATCAAGAGCCTGCGCGAACAGGTCCACGGAAAGGTCCAAAAGTTCAATGAGCTCTCCGGCAGGGCCAAGCACAAGGCAAGCCCCGCACAGCTCCGGGCAATCGAGGCGATGTGGGCGCAGGTCAGCCGTGCGGAGACTTCCGAAGACCGCCGCAAGGCCCTGAACGCCTTCTGCAAGCGTCTCACCGGCGTGGAAGTGGTCACCTGGATCTGCAAGGACGACGCGAAGGTGCTCATCAAGGCGATACACGCCATGGGGGCGCAGAGCCCCGAAGAATTTAACCGAAACAAGAACAACAACCAGAGGTAAACCTATGGCAACAAAAGACAAAGACGGGAACTGGCTCGACGAGAAGGGACGCCCCATCCCCGAGCAGTACATTCCCGCGACAGACAAGAAGCGCGACGCCCTTGTCGAGCGCACCTTCAAGAAGGTCGTGAAGCTCGCCGAGAAAATCGCGGAACACCGTATCGAAATCGAAGGCAGCATCGACAAGTACCTCGAAGAACTCGCGAAGGAGAACCGCACCCGCGAGAACTGGAAAGGGAACATCCTGCTCTACAACTTCGACAAGTCGCTTGTCATCGAGCGCCGCATCAACGACCACATCGGCTTCGACGAACGCCTCCAGATGGTGAAGACCCTGGTGGACAAGTGGATCGCAAGCCGCCTCGACGGCATCGACGACAACCTCGGCAAGGTCATCGCCCAGGCATTCAACGTGGACAAGCAGGGCCGCGTGAACACCGCCATGCTCATGAAGCTCCTGAACCTCGAAATCGAGGATTCCGAATGGAAGAAGGCCATGCGCATGCTGAAAGAGTCGATCATCGTCAAGTCCTCCAAGCAGTCCACCACCTTCAAGCGGAAGGTGAAGACCGAGGCTGGCGAGACCTGGGAAGTCATCGTGCTCAACTTCAACGACGTGCCGCGCCCCGCAGCACCCGCAAAGAAAAAGGAAAAGGACGATGCCAAATAGCGAAACCCTCAAGACGCTCGACCTCTTCCGCGACCAGCTCGTTCTCGAAGCCGACTTCCAGTTCGGCTACGCGGTCACTCTCCGCCAGAACGGCGGGAAGGCGCTTATCAGCGGCGTAGGCTCAAGCCCGCAGAAGGCCATGGAAGACCTTGCCGCGAAGTGGGAGAAGGGCTAGTGAACAAGCAGCAGATCTTCCCGCTGGTACTCATCATCCTCGACCTTTTGGCAGCCGTCGTCTACGGAGTGACAGACATGAACGTGCGCAAGGTCGTCTACTGGGTAGCGGCGGCAGTTCTCACGATTACCGTCACGTTTTGAGCCATTGTCGTGGCGGTAGTCTCTGGGCGGTTGCGGTTGGCCACGTGCCGGGAGTTGTGACCCGGACACGGCGGGGTTCGAGCCCCCGCACTGCCCCGAACAACATCAACAAAAAGGAAGGTAAAACATGTACATCAAAATCACTCTCAAGGATTGCCAGGATATTGTAAACGAAAATTTGCAGGGGGGGGGTAAGCATTCCGAACTCGAAGTAGCCATCGCCAAGCACGCCATCGCTATCCATGAAAAACTGGATTCCGTCAACAACAGTCGGAATACTCTCTTCGAGGCGCTTTACGGCATCTATGTCAAGGCGACGAATGCAGCCGGTGAAGACCTGAAAAACAAAAGGTTAAAGGATCTGCAAGGCGCTAGCAAGACGCTGTTTGCCGCAAGCGTAGCACTTGACCAAGAGGCACAGAAACTGGCATAGAACTATGGCTCTGGCAAAAATCAAGACAGAAGAAGAACGGGCACGCCTTGACGCCATCTTCGCCGAAATCGAGGCGGAGGAGCGTGGCGATGCCACGCCCTTCGCGGACACCCGCACGCAGGAGCAGATTGACGAGGATAACCGCAAGGCGAAAATCGACCGACTCGCGAACGCCGAGATGAAGGAGTTTCTCGGCAACGTGAAGGCTAACGCCGGACACGGAGCTTACAAGACACGGTGGGAGATGATTCTATCGAAATTTATACTCGACCGTATGGCCCCGATGAACGTGGAACTGAATATACTCCGCAATTTTGCCATTGCCGTCAGCAACAGACTTGAAAAAGCGGAACGCTCCGCGAAGGAACAGGACAATCATCATTACTACAAGATATTTGCGGAAGGAGTCAAGGAACTTCTGGACGCGCTATAAGGAGACTAAATGACCGTTATCGAACAGAATACCATGGAAATCATCTGCGAGTATCTGCCTCGCATTGCCCAGGCTCTCGAAAAGATTGCCAAACGAGCCGAAAAGGACAAGGAGAAACAAAAAAATGAACCTAGCGTATAAGCCGGAAGTCCCCACCTGGGACAAGTATTCCAGGTGCGAAGAAATGTACAGCATCCGAAACCCGCTCCGCATCGAAATCCAGTGCGACTGCATTCCGGGAACCCTGGTGTATGAAATCATGGCGGGCTACATGACCGACTTCAGGAGCGGCCCTTCCGTCGTGAACCCGTTCATCCCGAAAATAGGCGACATCCTTCTTGCACTCGCCTGGCTCATCCACGATGTCAACTACCACGGCTTTTTGAGCAAGAAATATGCCGACCTGCTCCTGCGCGAAATGCTGGAACACGCAGGCATGGGCACCGTCAAGCGTAACGCCGTCTATTACGCGGTCAAGTTCTTTGCCGGTTCCCACTACAACACGCTCGACGAAGACCAGGGCGACATCTACAACCACAACAAGACCCTCGTGAAGATGCAGTGGCTCGACAGCAAGGGCTTCACGCTCAAACGCTTCAACGGCAGGGCAATCACCGCAAACGCATTCAGATGATTACCCGAAACGACATACTCAAGGTCATACAGACCACGGCAAAGGCGGCCTACTGCGTCGCCTTTGTCGCACTCGCAATAACCGTACTCTACATGGTAGCCTCATCACTATAGGAGTCAAAATGAACAGTCCGCTAGTATCCCACACCGAGATAAGCCCGAACAGGACTACGCCCCGGAACCACAAGATCGACACCATCACCATCCACTGCACCGCAGGCCACATCAACGTGCGGGCACTCGGCAAGCTGTTCGCAGCCAAGGCCCGCATGGCGTCTGCCAACTACGGCATCGATGACCAGGGCCACATCGCACTCTATGTCGATGAATCCGACCGCAGCTGGTGCAGCAGCAACGCCGTTAATGACCACCGTGCAGTCACCATCGAGGTATCGAGCGACGACACCGCACCGTATGCCGTGACCGCCGAGGCCTTTTCAAGCCTCATCTACCTGGTCGCCGACATCTGCAAGCGTAACGGCATCCAGAAGCTCCGCTGGTTCCACGACAAGGCACTTGTCGGCAAGCTGGATGACAAGGGCGAACCCGTCCAGAACATGACGCTCCACAAGTGGTTCAAGAACAAGGCCTGCCCCGGCCAGTACCTGGAAGAACGCATGTTCGAAATCGCCGCCAAGGTCAACGCGCTACTGTAAAGGAGTCGAAAGATGAAAGAAATCCTGATGAGCATCCACCACAAGTGGGCAGAACTGATCTACAGCGGCGAAAAGACGCTGGAACTCCGCAAGACAGCCCCGAAAGCAGCCATGCCCCTGATTCCCGGTGTGAAGGTTTACCTCTACGACACCGACCTTAAAAGTATCACAGGCGTCATATACGTGAATTTTTGCCACGAAATCACCGAAATAACGCCCAAGATTGTCGAAAATTCGTGCGTTTCTCTCGATAAAATCGAGAAATACAAGGCAAAAGGCAGGGGTAAGCTCTACGGTTGGGAGATTTGCGGCGTCGATGAATACGGCCCCGACTGGCTCCATCCCGAAGACTTTCACATCAAAAGGGCTCCGCAATCCTGGCAATTCGTGAGGTAAACACCATGGAATACGTCATGAAAGTCAAAAAAAGGAACTTTGAAGCGCTCATGAACGGCGACTTGACCTTTGTCATCCACAAGGTTGACAGGCTCTACAGCGCAGGCGACCGTCTGGTGCTCTTCGAGACCGACGGCGGCAACGAAACAGGCCGCAGCCTTACCGTGCGCATCACCTACATCATGCACGCCGAAGACTCCCTGGGCATCAAGGACGACTACTGCGTCGTGTCCGTCAAGCGCTCCGGGAAGAACACCCGCACAAACGTGGGCAACCGCCCGGCAAGCGAAGACGAAGCCGTAGAGTACGCCGCGAAGCTCGGCAAGTCTGCAGACTGCGCAAGGCGCTTCTACAACTACTATTCGATGACCGGCTGGAAGATGAAATCCGGGCTCCCGCTCTCTGACTGGCATGCCGCGCTCAGGAACTGGAAGGACTTCCAGGGCTCACAGAAGACCTCTGAACAGGCTGAAACCGACAGCCAGCTGGAGCTTTTGCTTCCCATGCTGCTCAAGAAAACGGCATCGCTCGCCAAGCAGAAAGAAAAGCTCGTATTCCACGATCCGTTCATCGGCACCGTGCTCCAGTTCTACGGCTTCGACCGCTTCGATTATAACTTCAACGTTTTCGAAGTCCACGAAATGGTCAAGAAATACGCCACCAGCAGGAAACT
Organism: Fibrobacter sp. UWT3; assembly: GCF_900230125.1. Taxonomy (NCBI): domain Bacteria; kingdom Pseudomonadati; phylum Fibrobacterota; class Fibrobacteria; order Fibrobacterales; family Fibrobacteraceae; genus Fibrobacter; species Fibrobacter sp. UWT3. The sequence goes on from NZ_OCSS01000002.1 coordinate 18,756, forward strand.
CGGCACGGGATGCCCGCAGATGCGCTCCCCGAACCCCTACGGCAAAGGAACACTCCAGGTGCCCACCATCGAAGAGTTCGCCGCCATACTCCAGAAGAAAAAAACGGAAAAAGCCGAAGGCTGATTTTCTACACCGCGAAAAATTTAACGGCAGGATGCAAAATCCTGCCTCTTTTTTATAGTTTCAATTCAATACTTACATTCAATTTGTCAATTCTGCGATTGGTGCTCTCAATAAATTGTTTCGGAGTCATACCAGCATATTTCTTGAAAAACTTGAATCCTTCTTCTGTTAAAATCACCTTATCACCAAATGTAGATGCAATAATTAAACCGATGAATTTTTCCGAGTATTCCTTCAATTCTTCTTTAGATAGATTACTAGCTATATCCTGACCATAAATCATTTGTCGAAATTTATTTTTCATTACATCTTCTGAATACGACATAAGATCTGGAGAATAAGCCTTTCCAGCTGCTACTCCATTGAATGTATTTCCAAGAATTTCAATAATGCTTAAATCATCAGATTCAGCCTTTTCGGCAAATTTACATTCTACGAATTCATCTATCATATTTTAAATATACTTTATCTCACGAAATGCGTCAAGCCTCAAAAACATGTCCGCACCAAATGTCCGCACCCCAATTTTCAATAAAAATTAAAAACGCCTTTAACGGCTTAAAAACGCCAATTCACAAAAAAAAATGTCTCACGAAAAGTGAAACATCTTTTTCCGCAAAATGAAGAAACCGCGAAAATAGCGAAAAAACGGCAAAATCAAAAAACACACTTTAATCGGGTTAAATGAGACAAGCAAACCCAATAAAATCAAGGCTTCCAGCTATATTCACTGATTTATTGCTTGTCTCATTACTTCCGCTTTGGCATAGCCGTCTAAAATCACGGACCATCTGCTCGTTAATGTCGGTGCACTCCAAGTCCGGACGAAAGTACTGTATTTTCTTAAGATTCCAATAATATGTGCGTACTGTAAGTGGTGCAAGATTTTCTTTATCTTGTTCCAAATAGTTTAATGCAACATCGTGAAAAAGCATTATGACTCCTTAAAAATGAAAGCCCTCGCAGAATTGCGAGGGCGCGCAAATTTACAAAATCTTATTTTCAAGGTTAAACAAAACAAAAAAGGGCGAGCGATAAAGCTCGTCCTTTTATAAACTTCCACGAAACTGGACTAGTTCCTGGTCAAGTTGTCCCAAGATGCCGTGAGCAGCTTGCAATTCGGCGTAGTGCCGTTATCCTCAATTGTGAATCCAGTATAGGGAGCGGCATCGCCAACATTTTCTGCCCTAAGAGTCCATTGACCCGTGGTTGCCGGGCAATCATTCAATTTTGTTTTTGCCTTGGCATACCAATTAGTGGCATCTGCACTACCAGCTCCATCCGGGGAGTAATCGAACACTTTAGACGCATAGGAATAAGACTCTCCCTGACCCGGCGCGCTGTATCCGATTTCCATCCATTTACCAACTTCCTGCTTTTCCTGGAAGTAAGCATCCTGCATATTGATCCAGGTTCCTGCGGCGGTCGGAACTTCAGAGGCCTTGGACTTGGCGATCATGCCGAACAGCTTAGGCACTGCGACGGCGGCGAGGATGCCCATGATCACGATCACGACCATCAATTCGATAAGGGTAAAACCTTGTTTCTTCATAGTGTACTCCTTGTTGTTTGTGACACACTTTTTTGAGTCCTGGCCCGGAATTGAGCGTCCGACTCGTTTACTTCCCTAATATACACAATTTTTTTCGGAAAAGCAATAGTTTTGTCAAACTTTTGTCATTTTTGTGTCATAACAACCTGGAGCAGACGCAAAAATTGCTTTTTTCGACCAAAATCGCCGTTTTAGGGGTGTTTCGGATGCTTACAATTATAGATTTTTTTCGCAAAAAAGGGGACTTCCGCCGAAATTTTATATTCCAATGTGGAATAAATCACACCCCTTTTGTCACGGTTTTGTCATTTGGAGGGGCGACTTGGCAAATTTTACCAACTAGTTGGCTAATTTAGCCAAATAGTTGGTTAATTTCGCAAAACAGTTGGCAAAATCAAACAACAACTTGGCAAACTATTGCTTTTTGTTGGCAAACTTTGCATTAACGAACAAAGTAAAGAGATGGAGCCATGCGTGCGCCCCCTTTTTACAATTTGTTCAATCGGCCAAAAAAAGATCGTATCTGCAGAAATCCCTGGCGTAGAGGTTTTCCACCGGCCTGTCTTCTACAAAGGCATGGGACGGACAAAAGGCTCCTTTGTCCGTGTCGGCGATTCGGATGAGCCAATGAGCGAATACGAAGTGTACAGCTACGAGGCGTTTCGCAGACACATCCGCGACGATGCCCGAGCCATTACCGAAGCGCCTCTTGACACCCTAAACAAGGCCGATGTCGAAAACTATGTTCGGCTATGCAAGAGGGAGCGCAAGAATCTTTCCGAAAATGTCAGCAGCGAGGAGATCTTGGAACTAATGGGAGTAATTCATTCCGGTGCGCCCACGGTAGCAGGAATTCTTTCGTTCTCAAAATACCCGCAAGGTTTTTTGCCCCAGCTCTGCATCACCGCAGTGCGGGTTCCCGGCAACGAAATGGGCGACCTCGGTGCGACCGGCGAAAGGTTTATCGACAACGCCAGGCTGACCGGGACCATCCCGCAAATGCTAGAAGATGCTATTTCGTTCGTCCAAAAGAACAGCCGTCACAAGACGGTCATTGACAAAAACGGGAAACGCACAGACACAGAAGAATATCCGTCTATCGCAGTACGCGAGGTTGTCCTGAACGCGCTGGTTCATCGCGATTATAGCGTCTATTCCGAAAGCACCCCTGTCCGTATCGAGATGTACGACAACCGCTTGCAAGTCATAAACAGCGGAGGATTGTACGGGAAAACCACGCTAAGTAATCTTGGCAAAATCAGGCCGGACACAAGAAACGCAGTATTAGCAAACATCCTCGAGATTCTAAAAATTACCGAGAACCGCTACTCAGGCATCCCGACCATACAAAAGGAAATGCAAGAGGCGGGATTGCCTCCAGCCGAGTTTTCCGTTCGTCATGGAGAGTTCTACGCAACACTATATAACTCGGCGAACCAGCCCGAATATTCCGGCAAGCCCGCCGACATTCTGGCCTTCTGTTCTGTGCCAAGAAGCCGGGCAGAGTTGCAGGGCTTTACAGGGATGTCACAATTCTATACCATGAGCCACATTGTCCAGCCGCTGTTGGAAAGCGGCGCGCTGAAGCTGACCCTCCCCGAAAAACCAAAGAGCAGCAAGCAGCGGTATGTAAAGGGCTGAATCACAGGATTCCCCTTGCGCCAAGACCCGCAGTTACGGCCCAAGTTTTCTCGACTAATATGATATTAGATATTAAATTAGTCAAGAAATTTTGAAAAAATGGAACGTTTTTGTGCAGCAAACAAACCGCGGTTTCACTGATTTTTCAAAAATTGGGGATTAAACGGGGCAATTTTGCGGGTTTCAATCCCCAATTTTAAGAACAAAGTAACAGAAAAATCAAAAATTCGAACCGCAAGTCCGGCGGAAAAGTTCATTTTGGGGATTGATTTGCAATTTTTCGCGTTTTCCATCCCCACCTAGTAGCCAAAACGGCGCCCTAGATTACATACAAATTATAAAATTGGGGATTAAACCCAATGTTTTCCGGGCGTTCAATCCCCAATTTCACGGTTTTGTCATTTGATGGCGAGAGCTGCGTCCACTTTTTCGGCGGGAACGCCAATGGAACGGAGATATTCCGCAATCCTAGCCTCACGGGCGGCGTTCTTTTCGCGTTCCTTCTGGGCTCCAAGTTCCATGCCGATTTTCTTGCCACGGCGAAGGCCCGCGCGGCGCCCGTTGCGCTCTGCAGCACGGCGGCGGTCGCCGGCAGTAACAATACCCAGTGCCTGTCCTATACTCATGCGCATACGCAACTCCTCTACGACGTCTTCGTCGATGTACTCATGTAAATATAGTTCAATTTTTTCGACAAGGGTAGTCCTAGCGTCATTTTCCATTTTCGAGAGCATCCGAACAATTCATACAAATTATAAAATTGGGGATTAAACCCAATGTCTTCCGGGCGTTCAATCCCCAATTTCACGGTTTTGTCATTTGAAAGGCGCCTTTATTGCCACTTCAGGTTCAACCGACGCTTCGAAACAGCACAATCCGTCAAATATGAGTCTATCAGAACCTGGTACGGGATTCCCAATTCCTTTGCCATATTCTTGAAGTATTCGATTGCAGACAAGTTAAGTCTAATCGTAATCTGCTTCTTGAGAATCTTGGCATAAGGGTTCTTCACAGCCCTCATCTTCGCGAAGTCATATTCCTTTTTCATAATTCGTCTCCTTTCCGTTCATTCCAATAGTACTGAAATTCCTTTTTCGTAGCCCTGCGGGCACTTATTATACGATGAATTATATGTTCAGCGTCAATGCCTGTGCGCTCCGTAAAAACAACAACTAACGTCCTCAAATTTGCCGACAAGCCAATAAGGATCGACCGTTCTTCCTGCGCAGAATGCTCCGCGTCAAAAAAACACTCTGGCATGTTCATCTTCAAAACACGTCTTGGCTTCTTCAAACGAAATGTCATGTTTCCTTTGGTTCGCTGCATTTTTTCTTTCGTCCCAGATGAATTCTATCTGCATATAGAACTCCTGGATATAATTACAATATAATTATATTTATCTATACTATAAAACGGTTTCGCGGCGAAAATGAGCCAAAAGAGGCTAAAAAAAAATTTCTTTACGCAAAAAGACCCTCGCCTTGCTTCGGCAAAGCTCACTTCGACATAGCTCAGTGCAGGCAGCACAAGTCGCGAGGGTGACGAGAAAAGTCGCGGGGATGACGAGAAGAGACGGTTCGCACACCATACTTCACAAAACAGTTGGCAAAAGCAAGCAACAACTTGGCAAACTATTGCTTTTTGTTGGCAACCTTCTTGCGCAACAAAAGCACTGTCAAACCAGGTAATTATTCTGATATTCTAGTCATCGTTATAAATTACCTCGCCGGTAGCCAATAAGGCAATACGTTCCAGGTCAAATACCTTGCCGGCCCTGCCGTCCGGCCGGTCTACCGGCTTTATGACGCAGAACGAGCCTATGCCGTAGACTATATTCACTTCCGAATACAGGTCACGATATTTCAGGGTAAAGTTGTAATTTTCCCACTCGTCATCGTCGTCGTGCCATATGAAGTCGCCGAAGGCCTGGTTATACAGGTTCTGGTAAAAGAACTCCATGCACGTCCAGATTTCTTCCTTGTCCGCGCCTTCATAGCCGTACATCAGGGATTCCTCCTCAAACGACTTTCGTTCTTTTACGAACTCGACAAGCTTTACCAGCCAGATCCCGCCTTCGAGGCTTCCCATATCCTTTTCGACAAGGGTTTTCCGTGTCATCTAATCGCAGTCCTTGCTGATAATATGCTTTTCCTTGTTTAACTTTTAGGGCTTCGCCCAGCCTATTCTAAATATATCCGATTATTGCATTATGCGCAATAGCAACACTTTGGGTGTCTGAGCCGTCCCATCTAAATTATTGTTCGCTTTCCCATTTTTTGCAGCAAACAAACCGCGATTTCACTGATTTTTCAAAAATTGGGGATTAAACGGGGCAATGTTGCGGGTTTCAATCCCCAATTTTAAGAACAAAGTAACAGAAAAATCAAAAAATTGAACCGCAAGTCCGGCGGAAAAGTTCATTTTGGGGATTGATTTGCAATTTTTCGCGTTTTCCATCCCCACCTAGTAGCCAAAACGGCGCCCTAGATTACATACAAATTATAAAATTGGGGATTAAACCCAATGTTTTCCGGGCGTTCAATCCCCAATTTCACGGTTTTGTCATTTGATGGCGAGAGCCGCGTCCACTTTTTCGGCAGGAACCCCAATAGAACGGAGGTATTCCGCAATCCTCGCCTCACGGGCGGCGTTCTTTTCGCGCTCTTTCTGAGCTCCAAGCTTCTTGCCGCGACGAAGGCCGTTGCGCTCCGCAGCACGGCGGCGGTCGCCGGCAGTAACAATACCCAGTGCCTGTCCTATACTCATGCGCATACGCAACTCCTCTACGACGTCTTCGTCGATGTACTCATGTAAATATAATTCAATTTTTTCGACAAGGGTAGTCCTAGCGTCATTTTCTATCTTCGATAGCATCCGAACAATTTGTTTTACGACACCTTTCAACTTTTCACCATCGAACGCGTACTTCATCACCAACGCGCCAACGGCTGCTTCAATGTTCCTTTCGGCAAAACACTTGCTGTCGGGAATGTCGGCAAGATTTACGAGTACGCATTCAAAAGGCAATTCATGGCCATTGAACTCGCCCCTATACTTCGCGCGGAATTCCGCCATAGGGTCCCAATCCTTCTGACCGTTGTAGATGATGATGGCCTTCGTCGGGTACCAGCCAAAATCGGACGAGCCCTTGTTCACCATGATCTCGAATACATAGCGATAGATTTGCGAGAGCACATCCTTCCTACGATAGGACTTGTGTTCGAGAAGGATACCCACGAAAATTTCAGGACCATGCTTGAGACTCGCCTTGAAGGCGAGATCGGCCTCGCCCCACTCCTTCACATTGCTGTAGTTGCCGGGAATGGGCTCGAGGGTCTGCATATCAACCGACGCAAGCATCCTACGGAGTTCTGCATTCTTGTATTGCGCGAGCCGCAGGAGGGCGCGGGCATTCTCGGGAATTGCGTAGATGTAGCGGAAGAAGGGGTCGTGCTTACGGCGCACAGGCGCCTTCGTTTCATTTTTCGTTTTAGGTTTGGCTTTGTTCCTTGCCATTTTATAGTCCTTTTGCGCGGCAATGCGACCGCTTCGCGGACAGGGACTCCCCTATCTATACTATAAAACGGTTTCGCAGCGAAAATGAGCCAAATGGGGCGTGAAAATTTTGTTTACACGAAAGATTCCCAATATCCCAAATTCCTATATTTACCGCATGCCCGCGAGCAACGAAAAAATCCTGGTCGGCCTTGTCGGCCCCGAAGTCCTCTCCGCAATAGAGGCGGACGCGACACACCCCGTGTCCATCGACATCGGGGCATGCAACGCGCTCGAAATCCGCTACGACTTTTTCCCCGAAAAGGAATGGCCCGCGCTTTCGAAGCGAGTGAGGAAAATCGCCCCGCACGCCATGCAGGTAGGCACCATCCGCCTGGAACGGGACGGCGGCAGGTTTCCCGACCGTGACGCGTACTCGCGCATCCCGCTCTGGTCGAAGATTCTCGCCGAGGGCGACGTGCCGGAGTGGCTCGACCTGGAGCAGGACTGCCTGTACGACTTCAAGAACCTGAAGAATCTCGCCGACCTGCGCAAGACAAAGGTTCTCGTGTCGCAGCACAATTTTTTGCGCATCCCGAGCCAGCAGGAACTGGACGACTTCGCCCGCGACTGCCTGCGCGTGAAGGCCGACGGCCTCAAGATCGCCGCCATGAGCAACGGCGAAACCGACTGCGAGCGCCTGTACAAGTTCGCGCGCATCCACTCGCAGAACTTCGAGCTGTTCGCCGCCTTCGGGATGGGCGAAACGGGCAAGGCGAGCCGCGTGTGGTCGCTCAAGGAAGGGGCGAACCTCACCTACGGGTCTATCGGGCAGGCGCAGGCCCCCGGCCAGGTGGACGTGCTGAAAATGGCCCGCGCCCTCCGCGAGCTCCCCGGCCTCACCACCCCCGCCGACGTGCTGAATTCCTTCGCGAAATTGTAGTTTTTCTTAAAAAAACGCACTTTTTGCAGTCAAAATCTTATTTTAACTATACATCTATACAAAACCCGGCCTTATTTTGCTAAAATATTGATGGAATAGAATAGAGGACTAGAAACATGCGACTTTCTGAAAGATTCGTCGACAACTGCATCTTGATCAACTCCGCGAGCACGACCAAGGAAGCTGTCCTGAACGAACTGGTTGACACCCTGTGCAACGCGTACAAGCTCGAGCACCGGGACGAGATTTTCGAAGCCGTATGGAACCGCGAGCAGAGCCGTTCCACCGGTATCGGTTGCGGACTTGCCGTACCCCACGCAAAGATTGACTACGTGGACCGCATGTGCATGGTGGCCGCCACCATCGAAAAGGGCCTCGACTTCCAGTCGTTCGACGGGGAGCCGGTCTACCTGCTTATCCTCATCGTGAGCCCGGGCAACACCGTGGGCCCGCACCTCAAGGCGCTCTCTTCCGTGAGCCGCCTCCTGGCCGACGGCAACGTGCGCAAGGACCTCATCGCCGCCAAGACCCCGGCAGAGTTCCTGACCATCCTCCGCGCCGCCGAAGACAAGTACCTGTAGTTAGACGAAAGAACGGCTCTTCGAGCCTACAGACGAAAGACGATAGATTTTTCATCACCCTCCCGGACTCCGTTCCGGGATTGTTTTTTTTTTTAAAACACCCTCTTTCGTCTTTCGTCTTCCAGCGCAGCGGTCTTTCGTCTAAAAACCCTTGACACCCGAAACAAACTTTTATATATTTGCACCCACCTCGGACGGTTAGCTCAGTTGGTTTAGAGCGCTGCTTTCACACGGCAGAGGTCACTGGTTCAAATCCAGTACCGTCCACTCAAGGAAGGTCCGCACTGGCGGGCCTTTTTTGTTATCTTATACGCTCAAGAAAACTGCAACCTGCGCACGAGGTCGGGCATCTAAAAGGCATGAACAACAGAAAGGCTATAATTCTCGCAGCCCTCATGACGGCAGCCCTCGCCCAGGCAGACACCTGGACTCTCGAGGCGTGCCTCAAGCAGGCCAAGGAAAAGAGCCTCTCGCTCGAATCCGCGAAACTGCGCGAACAGCAGGCCGAAATCAACATCAAGCAGGCGAGCGTCAGCAACCGCCCCACCGTTTCGGCGAGCATACAGAACACGCTCTACGACCACCCGTTCGTCCACGACGAGGACCACTACCGCCTGAACCTCGGCATTTCGGGCTCGTACACGCTATGGGACGGCGGGGTGAGCGGCGCCACCGTCGAAGTGAACCAGCTCAAGAAGCAGTCCGCCGCACTCGCCACAAAGCAGACCGAACGCAGTATCCAGGAAAGTGTGCTGAACGCCTACATGAGCCTGCTCGCCGCACAGGAAAACCTCCGCACGGCAGACGCCTCCGTAGAACTCTCGCAGGCGGAATTCGAGCACTACGGCAAGCTTTTCGAGGCGGGCTCCATCACCAAGAAGGACCTCACGCAGAGCCAGTCCAACGTGCTGCAGAAGCAGGTGGCGCAACTCTCGGCGCAGCTTGCGGTAAGTACCGCGAAGACAACGCTCCGGCAGCTGCTGGAACTAAGCGACGACGCCGAGTTCGATATCTCCGCGCCAGAATCTGCAATCGCCTCCCCCGATTCTCTCGAACCGCTACCCGCGCTCGCCGACCTCAAGAAGGCGGTCAGGGAACAGCACCCGGGCCTCAAGTCCGACAGCGTCTCGGTCCGCGCGGCGAAGAAGAACACCGAGGTCGCGGGCAAGGGCAGTTCTATTACCGTAACGCTCGGCGCGAACTCCAGCACGGGCCTCCAGGCGTGGGAGTCGGGCGCATACGGCGACCAGCTCAAGTACGGCTGGCAGAACTCCGTATCGCTGGGCATCAACATTCCCATATACGATGGCGGTTCCACGAACAACAAGGTGCTTCTCGCGCAGGTAAGCGAGAGCGAGGCCGGCCTCAGCATGCAGGAGACCGCCAAGAACCTCGAGAACAACATCGAGAAGCTCTACCTGAACGCGGTGAGCGCCGACATGCAGTGGAAGGCGGCAATACTCCAGGTGGAAGCCGAGAACGAGGCGCTCCTGGTGGCCGAGGAACAGCGGAACGCTGGCGCCCTCACCTACACCGACTACCTCACCCAGAAGAACAACCTCGAGAAGGCGCAGGTGACGCTCGTGAACGCGAAGTACACGAGCCTGCTCGCCCGGAAGGTGCTCGACCTCTACCAGGGCAAGCTGGACTAAGGCGCGGGCGACCGCCAAGGCTCGCGGACAACCGCCGCGTTCCGTTTGTAAAACTTTACATTACGTGGATAAATTGTCCATGAACTTCTCGTTTACGCGAAGCGAAAAACGCCCCTATTAGAATAGATTTCTTAGTGGCGTAATGGGATAACCAAAAAAGGAGTGTTGAAGATGAAAAATCTTCTGGTTATTGGAGCGTCCCTCGCGGTATCGACCGCATTCGCATATACCGTAAGCGGCAAGGTCACCGACGAAAGCAGCATGCCCATCAAGGGGGCCCAGGTCACGCTGGTCAAGGAAAACAAGACCGCGACAACGGACAACAAGGGCGAATTCACCATTCACGAGGACGAAGAAACTATCGGGCTGAAGGGAGCCGCGGTGCACAACCCGGGTTTCATCAGCATCAATTCGGGCATTCTCTCGTATTCGCAGAACGGAAGCAGCCCCGTGCAGGTCAAGATTTTTGACCCGCTGGGCAACAAGGTTTTCAGCCAGACTCTCTACGGTTCGGGCCAGGTGGACCTCTCCTCCGGCGTGAAGGCCAAGGGCACGTACTTTGCGCAGGTCTCCATGGGTAGCGCGAAGGAAACCATCCGCTTCAATGCAAGCGGCACCTACACCAACTCTTTCGATAGCGAAGGGCACGCACTTCTCAGGGAAGTCCAGCAGGGCGAAGCGCTCCAGTTCGTCGCCGAAGGGTACGACACTCTCTCCGTCCCGCTCGGCACGCTCGACACCACGGTAGACGTGAAGCTCACGAAGACCACCCCGGCCGAAGAACAGTTTGCATTCGGCTATGCGCTCGGGAACGCACCGCGCCCGAGTAAGGGTTGCGGCAAAACAGCCTCGCTCCAGCAGACCGGACAAAACAGCAACGCCAAGAAATTCAAGATGCGAAGTGCCGGTCTTGACCGTGAATTCTGGCTGACTCTTCCGAAGAACTACGACAACACCAAGCCGCACAAGATTCTTTTCGCCATGGCCTGCATGGGTAGTTCCGGCGAAGACTTCTCGAACCACGCCCCAGACGCCGACCATCCGTCCCCGTACTACGGTCAACAAAATCTGGACAAAGAGGGGAACTACATCTTTGTTTCCCCGGAACCCAACAGCAACAGCTTTGGACCATGGCGCAACGACGACAAGGACCATGTGTTCTTTGGCGACATGCTAACCCTGCTCGAAGATAATTACTGCATCGATACCACCCGCGTTTTCGTGACAGGCTTCAGTTTCGGTGCCATGTTCACAAACTCTCTCTCCTGGGATTACCAAGACCGCATCCGCGCCGTGGCAGTCTACGCCACCGCCGCCTACAACATCTACCTGCCGCAAAACAAGGGCAAGCCCATCGCATGGATGGCCGTCCACGGAAAGAACGACGGCACCTGCGAATACGGCACCGACCGAGGCGCCAAGAACTTGGCACTCAAGACTATTCTCAAGAACAACGGAAAGGCTGATGCGAGCGGAAACTTCACCGATGCAAGTGGCGAAAAGCTGGAAGAAATCCAGGATAACATCGCCGGGCACCTCTGCTACGACTTTAAGACTGTCGATCCCCGTTTCCCGGTAAAGTTCTGCAGCTGGAACGGAACACACCAGTGGACAGCCCACGATGGCCCCCAGTACCGTCAGCAATATGCCAACTGGGAAGAAACCTGGGTTCCTGACATGGTCCACGAATGGTTTGAACAGTTCTAAAGAGTTACCTCCATAACCAACCCAGAACGGCTCCCGCAAGGGGGCCGTTCACTTTTTACATGCCAATTCTAGATTATCGCGGGAAGGGGATGCCATTTCTAGATTATCGCGGGAAGGGGATGCCGCGAGCATTTTAAAATGAAATGTAGAGTGTTTCGGGTGCGAAACGGTGCGTGCGGCTTTTTGAAACGGCGGGCCGCGATTTTGGCATGGATTCTGGGTAAAAATGGCGATTTTCGTTCAAAAACGGCAGTTTTGTGTTGCAAGATGCGCCGGGAGCATGTTTTGGCACGAAGTTCGCTTATAGGGGAGTGAACAAGAAACAAAGGGCTCCCGCAAAAAGGGCCCGCAACCAAAAGAGGTAAAATTATGATCAACGCACAGATTCTCCCGACCGCATTCTATGGCATCCAGAACTTCCTTGACAACTTCAACGCCGAAGCCGCCAAGGGAGAATGCACCTACACGCCGAAGGCCGACTACTACGAGACCGAAAACGGCTTCGCACTTGAAGTCGAGCTCCCGGGCGTCAAGAAGGAAGACATGGACATCCAGGTCGAAAAGAACATCATCACCGTCAAGGCGACGCGTGTCCGCAGCAAGGACGAGAAGTTCACCTTTGAGCGCAGCTTCAGGTTGGCAGACGACATCGACACAGAGAACATCAAGGTATCGCTCGAAAACGGCATCTTGAAATTCGACTTGTCGAAGAAGGCCCAGGCCGCCGCACGCAAGTTGACGATCGGCTAACCTGCAAGACTTAAGTGTTACTCCTTTCATCGTTCCTCCTTAGAGGGCTCCCGGTTTACGCCGGGAGTTCTTTTTTTCGGGTCGCGACGGTGCCATTTTTCCGACAAAAGCAGACCAAATGCAGACTTTTCGCCCTTTGGGTCTGCTCAATTCTAGACAAATTCACAAAATCCATGTCAAAAAGTGTCTTTTTAGTGCATTTTCAAGGAAATTGCAGAAAATTTTCAGTGCAAAAGGTCTTTTGGGCACACTTTTATTACATACAAATTAAAATTAAGCAGACCAAATGCTCATCCGGAGACCGTTTGGTCTGTCTTTTTCGCAAAACTGCTCTCTGAAACACCCGAAAATTGCATTTTTGCACCCGTTTTTTGTATATTGAAAGCCGTAAGGCCCGCAGGGGGCCGCAGAGATTTGCAAAATGCTAGATAAAGAAGTTCTAAAGACCGTCAGCCGCATCGAACTCAGCGTTCGCGGCACGCTCGACACCGTGATGACCGGCGCCTACCACAGTTCGTTCAAGGGGAACGGCATGGAGTTCAGCGAGGTCCGCGAGTACATGCCGGGCGACGACGTGCGCACCATCGACTGGAACGTGACGGCGCGTACCGGCACGCCTTACGTGAAGAAGTTTATCGAAGAGCGCGAGATGACCATGCTTTTGATGGTCGACGCCTCCAGCAGTTCGGAGTTCGGTTCCGGCAAGCAGATGAAGGGAGAGGTCATGGCGACCCTCACGGCGTTGCTTGCCTTTGCCGCCATCAAGAACAACGACAAGGTGGGGCTTTTAATTTATACGGACCAGGTCGAATTGTTTATCCCGCCGGAGAAGGGCCGCAAGCACGTGCTGCGGCTGATTCGTGAAATCCTTTATTTTAAGCCGCAGCACCACGGCACGAACACGCAGGTGGCGCTGGAGTATGCCGGCAAGATTCTGAACCGCCGTGCCGTGGTCGTGGTGATGAGCGACTTCCTGGACGAAGGTTTCGAGAACGCGTTCAAGATTTTGCGCAAGCGCCACGACGTGCTTGCGGTCTCTGTCGTTGACCCGCGTGAAATGGAACTGCCGCCCGCAGGCCTCGTAGAGCTCGAGGATCCTGAAACCGGCGAGACGCTTCTGATTGACACCGGCGATGCGGCATTCCGCGAGGCGTTCGCCCGCGAGGCAAAGCGTCAGGGCAAGGCGACCAAGGAACTGTTCCAGCGCATGTCCATCGACTTCGTGCGCATTGAGACGCACGACGACTTCAAGGAAACCGTGGCCCCGCTTATCGAACACTTCAGGCGTCGCGCCAAATCCGCGAGAATGTAAAGACTAGGGAGGCCCAAGCCCTCCCCTTTTTTGCAGTTTAAAGGAAACCCGCAGGGACTAACAGTCACAAGGGTTTCCTCCCGCAATAAACATTTCATACCGGCGGCAAGGAAATAAACTCTTGCCTTCCGGAGCACTCGCTTGTTCTTGGCGGAGGAGCATATCGGCTTGTGAGCAACAAGCGCCCAGTATTGCGGTTACATCGCATAAACCGGCGCCTCAACAATAGAAACAAGTAAACTTGTTTCTGCTGCACTCGGCTTAGGTTTATTTAACTGGGCGTGGTTGCGAAAGTGAGCGCAAACCATAAAGTTTATTCAACGTCTAGCGCGAACGGGTCGCAACGGAGCACTGGAACGAAGTGATCGTGTGAGCCAAAAGCGACACGTATTAACGGGTCGCGATGGCGAGAGCGAGTGAGAAGCCGGAGAGAATTCACCGGAGATAACGAACGAGCGGTCGCATTGGAGCGTGCCCGACATGCACGTAGCCAACAAATCTACGAAGCCTTCCAAGCCGGTATATCTTAAAACCCCATGATACGGCCGGCGTGCGAATCCTTCGCACTCAACTCCTTGCGGAGTTCCGCCTCAATGCGGTCTGCCGTACGCGCGCTTTCGGGCAGGTAGCGCAGGCGTCCGTTCACCGCATTGAAATCGCCCGGAGTGAGCATCGGCATCCGCATAACCGACGCAGGGCATTCCACCTTCGGGAAGAACACGTTCCAGATGTGGCTCACGCCCTCGGGCTTCAGGTAGCCAAACCCAAGCTTGAGCGCAAACCTGCGGCGGCTCGCCGTATCGAGAGACCCCTCGAAGTTTGTCGCCGCAATGAAAAGCCCCTTGAAGTTCTCCATGCGGGTAAGAATCTCGTTCACCTTCGATACCTCGTGCCCCTGCATGGCGCCGGAACGGTCGCGCAGGAAACTGTCCGCCTCGTCGAAGAACAGGATGGACTTCGTGCGCTCCGCCTCCTCGAACGCGGCGGCAATGTTCGCCTCCGTCTGGCCCACGAACATCCCGAGCAAATCGCTGGCACGGCGCACCACCAGGTTGCGCCCGAGGGTACGCGCGATATGGCGCACGAACTCCGTCTTGCCCGTACCCGGAGGGCCGTAAAGCAGGATGTTGAGGGAACTGGGCGCGGAACTCTCGTCGAGTCCCTTCCACACGGAATCGTAGTTCCGGACCACCTCGAGAATCTCGTCGGCGGAACCCTCCATATTGAGCCCCTCCAGGGAGTACGCCGGAGCGCGACAGTCCACGTCACGGAGAGAACCGTTCTCGATTTCAAGAAGGTGCGTATGCGCGTTCAGGAGCCGCGCCATCGTCGGGTAGGCCTTCACGTCGGCGCCATCCGCAAGGAGGTCGCGGGTAGAGCGCACCGCAAGCGTGTAGCCACCTGCCATCGCGGGGAACTCCACCACCAGGCGCATCTTCTCTTCGGGCGTGAGCAGGTCCTGCGCATCTTGTGCCTCGAGTACCGACTCGAGCATGTTGAGCCGCTCGTCCTTCGCAAGCCCCTTGAACGCAATCGAGAAGTCGAAACGGCGGCGCGAGCTCTTCTCGGTAAAGCTGATGGAGTTGGTAATCCAGATAATCGGCGCCTTCACGGATTCAAAGAAGCTGTTAAGGCTCCCCTTCTCGAAGCCGTTCAGTACCAGGTCCGCCTCGTCAATCATGATAATCCCGTGCTCCTTTTCGCACTGCCAGTCGGCAAGCATCGCGGCACGTATACGGTAGAGCATCAGGCTCTGCGAGCGGCTCTCGAAACGGCGCCCGACCTCGACAATGTTATCGGCGTCAATGCTCACTTCCCAAAGCGGCAGCCCCGATTCCTTCGCGAGCGCCTTCGCAAGTTCGGTCTTGCCCGCGCCTTCCACGCCGTAGAACAGGATATTCAGCGGACGGTTCCAGCTATGGTGCCTGATCAGGTCGAGCGCGAGGTTCGCGTCCGGGTTATGCTCCTGCAACTGGCGGAACGGAATAGTCCCTGGGGCAGCACGGCGAAACGCCTTCAGTCCCGTGGTATCGCCACAGCCGTTCAGGTACGTCCTGAGCTCATACGGGATGCTCAATTCCTCGTTACAGAGGCCCAACTTGCGCAACGAGCTCTCCTTCCCGAGAAGCCCCGAAACCTGGCTCTCGGAAAGCCCCGTCGCAATCGCGACCTCCTTTACGGTATTCGGGCTTATCTCCGGGGCGCCGAAACCGCGCTGGGACTCGAACATGCCGCAGTCACGGTCTACCTGCATGTCGTCGCTACAGCGGAGCCACATGTAGAGCACGAACTCAAGTTCCGCATCCGTCAGGCGGTAGACTTCCTTTACCTTCTGCGTGCGCTTGTAAACGCTATCGCTGTCATTCACGCCTTCGCGAAACTTCTGCAGCGCGAACTGCTTGAACCTCTTGCGGACAGCGCCCGTGAATGCACTGTAGAGATGCGGAGCCATCGAGCCGTCACCCACCTCCGCAAACGCATCCAGAAGGTTATCGACGGCACGTTCACGGCAACCGAGCTGAGATTCCTTCCTATAGCGGCAAATCTGGCGCAACAGCCTCGTATTGCAGTACTTGCCATTCAGCACAAAGTCCTCGTCGCGGAAGTCGTCCTCGAAATCGACCGGAATATCGTCGTCATCGGGGGCATTGCACAGCTTCTTGCGCTTCGGCTTCGGAGTAACAAAGGAGCCAAAGATGCTGAGGATGTCGTAGACCACGGAAAGGCGGGTATCCAGGTCCATCAGGCGGAAAAGGGTACTCTTGTTCATGCACTCGGGATGACGGTCCAGAATGCGGACCCAGTATTCGAGGATTTTGAGTCCCGCGAAATCGAAGCGGGACTTCTTCGGCCTGTCCGTGGCACTCTTCTTGAGGCTTGCGTAGACGTTTTTGAAATAATCGATCTTTGCCATAGGTTTCCTTTTACAAATTCCGAACAATATCTTCTATATCCCTATCGAGTTATGCCGGATAAATGTCAAATGTTTTTTTATAAAAAAAAACACCCGTGGCACGGGCCTCATTTTTGTTATGTTTTTTACCGGAAAAGTTCAAAACAGCGGAGGCCAGCCATGAATCTTATCGAATTTCTGAAAGACATGCCCGTTATAGGCATACTGCGCGACATTCCCCGCGGCGAAGAAGAAGCCTGCGTCAAGACGGCGGCAAGCTGCGGGCTCAAGGCCATTGAGGTCACCATGAACACTGATGGCGCCGAAGGCATCATCAAGGAACTGAAGGCAGCCGCCCGCCCGTACGGCATTTCCGTGGGCGCGGGTACGGTCCGTACCGGAGGCGACCTCGAACGGGCGCTCAATACCGGGGCGGAATTCATCGTCACGCCAAATACGAGAAACGACATCATCCGCCTCTCGTGCACTGCCGGGGTCCCGATTATCCCGGGGGCGCTCACCCCGACCGAAGTCCAGAAGGCGCACGACCTGGGTGCAACAGCCGTGAAGGTCTTCCCCGTAAACTGCGTGGGTGGCCCCGAATACATCAAGGCATTGCGCGGGCCCTTCCGTGACATAAAGCTCATGGCATGCGGCGGCGTGAACGCAGAAAACGTCGGAGACTACTTCCGCGCAGGGAGCAACATCGTCTCGTTCGGCGGGAGCATCTTCAACGCCACGCTGATGCGCGAAAAGAAATGGGACGAAATCGGGAAGAAACTCACCGTACTTCTCGATGCCGTCAAGGCCGTAATTTAAGGGAAAATTCTACCTGCGGGTGCAAGGCACGCTCGCTACCTGCGGGCGTCGCGCATTTTCTGCTTGTTCATGTACATCGTGGCGTCGGCGCTGTGGAGCATCTCGTCCGTGTCCTTGTAGCCTTCGCTCGAATGCGCGATACCGTAGGCGAACGATACCGTCCGCTCGATGATAGTCACCGCCTTCACCGCCTCGAGCATGCGTTCGGCACAGATGAACGCACCTCGCTTGTCGGTATCGGGGCAGATTACCATGAACTCGTCACCGCCCATGCGGAACAGCAGGTCGGATTCGCGCAACAGCTTCTTCACCGCGCTCACTACCGCACGCAGCAGCAGGTCGCCCGCCTGGTGGCCGTAACTGTCGTTAATTTGTTTTAAACCGTTCAGGTCAAAGTATATCAGCGCAAACTGCGTGCCGTACCTCGCACTGCGGGCAAACCACTCGCGCAGGGAATACATGGCATGGCGGCGGTTGTACGCGCCGGTCAGGTCGTCGGTCAGGGAAATGTCCCTCAGGTACCGGAGCGTGCGGGCCAGCCGTATATGCACGTTCACGCGGGCCAAAAGAATATCGGGTACCGCAGTCTTGCTCACGAAATCGGACGCTCCGGCATGGAACCCCTTCGTGATGCTGTCGTAATCTTCCCTGTTCGTGAGGAAAACTACCGGGAGGTCGTCGAGCGCGAACTTCTGGCGTATGCGCAGGCACACCTCGTAACCGTTCAGGTCCGGCATGTTTATGTCCAAGAGAACCAAGTCGACGCGTTCCGTATCGAGGAACTCCAGCGCCTCCTTGCCCGAACTGCACGTCACGACGCTGTAACCCACCTGCGACAGCATTTCGCTCACCTGCTGCTGCACCTCGGCGCTGTCATCGACCACGAGAATCTTTTCTTCGACCATAGACGGTACTCCTTTCGACCTAATCTATATTCTTAGATACCGCAGTGTCAATGCCCTGCAACATTCCAACATGGAACATATATGGGAACATTACAGGAATTCTAGGGCGGGGGCGCTTTCCACGAGGCCTATGCGGCAGGAAAGTTCCAGAAAAAGCGATAGCGACTGCTTGCGTTCGTCGGTAAAGCGGTAGTCGAGCGCGCGGTAGTAATCCTCGAGAACGTCCCGAGGCAAGTTCACCGGATAGCGAGAAAGCCAGCGGTCGAGCGAGCCCTTCACGTCGGCGCGGAAGGCGAGAATGCTCTGTTCCGTCTGCTGCAGGTAATCGTCGAGCACGGGGCGAAGCGGGGCCTGCAGGGCACCTTTCGAAATGATCCAGGCCCCGAACACGAACGGGAGCCCCTGCCATTCCTGCCAAAGCGCGCCCAGGTCGTAACTGTACGCGAAACGCCCGCGCTCGTTCTCCTCGAGGGCGAGGTCGCCAATGAGCAGGCAGGCATCGTCACTCTCTTCGGCGGCAAGGCCACCCACGTACTCGGGCCTAATCCCGTAGCGCATCTCGAACAGAATCCGGAGGAGCGCCACCGAGGTACGGCTCTGCGAGGTAACACGCACGCGACGGCCCGCAAGCGACTCTATCGGGTAGCGGGAAAACAACTTGACCGAGCGCACCTCGAACGAGCACGACGTGCAGAACACGGGCGAGAGCACGAACGCGCCGGGCTTGAGCGCAAACGTAATCGAGGATGCGGGAGAAAGGTGGATGAAACCGTCCATGAGGCCCGCACTCTGCACGCTCGGCGGGCTATCGACAAACTCCACATCGCACAATTCGCTTTCACGCCCCAGGAAGGCGTGAAAAAACGGCGCACACACCAAAAAAGGAATTCTCCCTACACGTAATGCCATGTAAAAAAATTAACTTTTGCCCGTAGCATTTGGTAGGCTACAAAAAGAAAACAACCGCAAATAAAAGATTATCGACTAAAACTACAATGGGCGTATTTCACGTTAAGAAAACATCTGTAGGCGAAGACCAGAAAAGCCTCGTATTCAAGGGCAAGATTCTCGAAGGCCCCATCAGCAAGGGCATGACCGTCGAAATCCCTATCACTCAGGGAACGGTTATCCCGGTGAAGATATACGACGTGGTCCAGTTCGACAAGCAGAAGGACGAAGACAAGAAAATCGGTCTCGTCATGGATTTTTACAACCTTCCAGACGATATGGAAGTCATCATGGGCCTCAATATCGCGAACGAAGACCTGAATATCGTTAACACGTAGAACTTGTACAAAGCAAGCGCGGCCAATCCAGGCCACGAACAAAATGGGATGACACAATGAAAAAGGAAAGACTGCGCGGAGTGAATTTGGGCGGCTGGTTCAGTCAGGTAGACTGCATCCAGGAAAAAGATCCCGTGGGTTTCCCTGGGGTCATTCAACACATCAGGACCTTCCTCGACACTAGCGACTTCAAGCGCATCCGCGAGGCGGGGTTCAACCACGTGCGCCTGCCCGTGGATTACTTTAACTTGTTCGAAACCGATGACGCGAGCAAGCCGAAGGCAGAGGAATTCTCGCTCCTGGACAAGGCCCTCAAGGAAATCCAGGCGGCAGACCTCGACGTGATTCTGGACCTGCACAAGTGCCCGGGTCACGATTTTCACCTGGGTTGCTCTACCGAACAGGCGTTCTTTGCAGACCCGGCCGCCCGCAAGAAGACTTGCGACATCTGGGCATACATGGCCGAGCGCTACAGCAACGAGCCCCGCGTGATGATGGAGCTCCTGAACGAGCCCGCCGGTAGCGATTCCCGCATTTGGGATAAAGTAAAGGACGAAATTTTCTGGGCTATCCGCAAGCACGCCCCCAAGAATACAATTGTGGTGGGCAGCAACAAGTGGAACAGCGCGAAGGAATTCGAGTTCCTCACCCCGATGGACGACGACAACGCCATCTACAGTTTCCACACCTACACCCCGGTGACGTTCACGCACCAGGGCGCCGCATGGATTCAGGACCCGTTCTTCCACATGGAACGCCCGTGGCCCGGCGATTACGCCGCCCCGACAGGCGATGCGGAAACGCGCCTGAACGTGGAATTCGGCAAGTGGGACAAGGCACGCCTGCAAGCGAGCATCCAGAACGCGCTCGACTTCCGCGCGAAATATGACCTGCCGGTAAGCTGCAACGAGTTCGGCGTGTACGTGCAGGTTCCGCGCCAGTACCAGATTGCATGGATGCGCGACTTCCTCGACATTTTGCGCGAAGCCGACGTGGGATTCAGCTACTGGAACTATAAGAACCTCGACTTCGGGCTTGTATCGAAGGGCGAATCGCTGCACGAGAGCCTCCCGCAGTACAACAACCCCGAAAGGCTCGACCGCGAACTGATGGACATGCTCGCGAAGGGCTAGTCTACAAGGCGCACAACCCCCGCACCCCTATGGCACTCGGCAGGATAAACAAGTTCGAAACCTTCGGGTCGGTCGACGGACCGGGAATCCGGTTCGTCGTCTTTACGCAGGGGTGCCCCATGCGCTGCAAGTTTTGCCACAATCCCGAGACGTGGAGTTTCGGGAATGCAGCCGACTCGCTTGGGATTTCGGGCAATGGAAGCGCGGATGCCGGAATTGACGGTCAAGGAAGTGCGGGCAGTAACTGCGCGGGCTACGAGATTTCGGCCGGCGACCTGCTTGCAAAGGCCCTGCGGTACAAGACGTACTGGGGCAAAGACGGCGGGATTACCGTCAGCGGGGGCGAACCGCTTGCACAACTCGACTTCATGCTGGAATTCTTCACGCTTGCGAAAGCGGCAGGAGTCCACACGTGTATCGACACGAGCGGGGTCACGTTCAGGCGCTCCGGCGAAGCATTCGCAAAAATCGAGCGCCTGATGCAGGTGACCGACCTGCTCCTCGTGGACATCAAGCACATAGACAACGTTGTCCACAAGGAACTTACCGGACACGGGAACGAGAACATCATCGAATTCTTCCGCTACCTGGACGAAATCCACAAGCCTATCTGGATAAGGCACGTGCTTGTACCCGGGATAAGCGACGACGACGCGGCGCTCGTAAGGACCCGCGACTTCATCCGCACGCTAAGCAACGTAGAGCGCGTGGAGGTACTTCCCTATCACGCGTTTGCCCTCGGCAAGTATGCCGAGCTCGGTATCGAGTACGCGCTCAAGGACACGCAGTCCCCCACCGCAGAGCGCGTCGCAAACGCCAACGAGATTCTCGAAACCGCGAAGTACACGGGCTGGAAAAAACAGTAATCTAGCGCCAGTGAAGCCATTTTGTCAGCGGAATGGCAATAATAAAATTTATAATAAAGTTCTCTACGAAAATGAAAAGCAGAGGAAGTTCAATTTCTGGAGCAAGATTTATCGAAATAGACCTCACTCCGCGATTCTCTGGATCAAGTATCAACATAACCACACTCATGACAAGTGCGAACACAAAACACTTGATAAAATTCTTTATAAAGTCTTTTGATTTCTGTGTCATCGTGGTGTACTTTATGAGTAAAGGCTAAAAGGCTTTTTGTAAAAAGTCAATACTTAACTAAAACGAAATTTTGCAGAAAAACGAGTGAGGCGAGGCGGCCTTACCGGCCGTAGCGTACTATAGTACGTGAGGCCGGGGGCAACGAAGCATCGCGAAGTTTTTATGCGAAATTTTAGCCCTTGATTGCGTCGCCCATCGAGAACATCGGCATATACATAGCAATGAGCAACCCGCCGACCGCGCCACCGAGGAACACGATAATGAGCGGTTCAATCATGCTCACGACGGCATCCACTGCGGCGTCCACTTCTTCGTCATAGAAGTCGGCAAGCTTCAAAAGCATACCGCCCAAGTTACCTGTTTTCTCACCCACGCCGGTCATCTGGATAACCATGGGCGGGAAAATACCGACTTCAGTCATGGGGTCCGCAATACTCTTACCACCGGCAATACCGACAGATATCCTGCCAATCGCCTTCTCCACGACCTTGTTACCTGCGGTCGAGGCCACGACCTTCAAGGCATCCATCACGCTCACACCGGCGTTCAAGAGCGTTCCAAGCGTGCGCGAAAAACTTGCCGTAGATGACTTTATCTGCAAGTCACCGATTTTCGGGACCTTCAGCAGGAACTTGTCGAACGCGAACTGCGCCTGCGGAATCTTCATCACGACCTTCCAGGCGATAATCAACGCAATCAAGGCAAGGAACAAAAAGCCACCGTTATTCAACAGGAAGTCGGAGATGTTCATCACCACCTGCGTCGGGGCAGGGAGTTCCGCATCCAGCGCCGCGAACTGTTCGGCGAATGTCGGCACCACGAACGTCATAAGTGCAATCACCACCACGATACCCACGATGATAACCATCACCGGGTACGTAAGGGCCTTCTTCACCTTGCGCTTGAGGCGCATACTGTTTTCCATCGTCTCGGCAAGGCGCTGCAGGATCCCTTCCAAGATACCGCCCGCTTCGCCGGCCGCCACCATGTTGCAGTAAAGGGAGTCGAACACCTTCGGGTGCTGCGCAAGTGCATCCGCCAGAGACGAACCGCCGTTGATGGACTGGGTCACCTTGTGAATAACATCCTTCAATGCGGGGTTTTCGCACTGCTCTTCCAGGATGGTCAAGCACTGCAGCATCGGAAGGCCGGCAGAACACATCGAGGAGAACATACGCGTAAAGCGGGTCAGGTCCTCGTGCTTGATGCCGTTACCGATGTTAATCTTGATTTCCATCGGTTTTTTCTTCAGCTTCACAATCGTGAGCCTACGGCGCATGAGGAGCGCTTCGGCCTCGGCCTTGTCCTTCGCTTCGAGAGTACCTTCGAAGTTGTTACCCTGCGCGTTCTGCGCCTTGTACAAAAACTCTGCCATCGGTTAAACTCCTTCCTTCACGAACAACTGTTCCAGCTGGTCCGGGCTCGGGGAACGAGCGAGCGCCTCGAAGCGGTCCACCTTGCGGTTCTTCACCAGTTCGCAGAGGCACATGTTCATCGTGTTCATGCCGAACTTCTGGCCGATTTCAATCATGGATTCAATCTGGTGAACCTTGTCGTCGCGGATAAGCGCACGGATACCGGGAGTCACGTTCATGATTTCGTAGGCCATCACGCGGCCACCGCCAATCTTCGGGACCAGCGTCTGGCATATAACGCCCTGGAGCACGAACGAGAGCTGCGTACGCACCGTCTGCTGCTCGCCCTTCGGGAACGCGTCGATGATACGGTTGATGGTCTGCACGCAGGAGTTGGTATGCAAAGTCGCAAAGGCCAAGTGACCGGTTTCGGCAATCGTCAGGGCGCAACGCATGGTCTCGTTGTCACGCATTTCGCCGATGAGCACCACGTCCGGGTCCTGGCGCAAGGCCATTTTCAGGGCCATCGCGAAGCTGTTCGTATCGCTACCGACTTCACGCTGGTTAATCATGCAGCCCTGGTGCTTGTGCAAGAATTCAATCGGGTCTTCCACGGTCAAGATATGGTCGTGACGTTCCTTGTTGATCTTGTCGATCATGGCGGCCAAGGTCGTAGACTTACCCGAACCCGTAGCACCCGTCACCAGCACGAGGCCGGAGGGGCGGGTCGTGAACTCGGCCAGAATCTTGGGAAGCCCGAGTTCCTTGAAGGTCTTGATTTCAAGCGGAATAATACGGAGCGCAAGCGCCACGCAGCCACGCTGCAGGTAGGCGTTCGCACGGAAACGCGCGAGGTTCGCGATACCGAAAGAAAAGTCGCATTCCTTATTCTGTTCGAACGACTTCTTCTGCAGTTCGTTCATCAAACTGTACGTCATGCGCATGGTTTCATCGGGCTTGAGCTTGTCGTCGCCGAGGGGGGTAAGCTTACCGGACAAGCGCACCAGCGGGGGCGAACCTGCGGTAATATGCAAGTCAGACGCGCCACGCTTAACCATTTCAGAGAGAAGATCTTGAATATTGTATGCCATATTGCAGAATATAATTTAAAAGTGCCCGAAAAAAACATAAATTCTTGTCATAAATGCGGAATAAGTCCTTTAAAATCGCAGGTTTTATCGTTTTGGCGGCACTTTTGCTTGTCGCCTACAAGGCCATTACCGCAAACGTGGAACCGTTCCGCGAAATCCCGAGCCGCATCGCGAACTTCAGCGCCATCGAGATAGACGGCGGCAGGACGACCTTCGACGAACACAAGGGCAAGGCAACGCTCGTGGTGCTTAGCGCTAGCTGGTGCCCCGCATGCATCGCGGAACTCAACACGCTCAAGAACCTGCACAAGGAATTTTCCGCGAAGGGGCTAAGCATCCTGATGGTGAGCGAAGACGACAACGTGAAAATCGCATCCCGGTTCAAGAAAAAATACGCGATGCCCTGGACCATGGTTCACTGGAACTACGACCTCATGAACGCTCTCGGAAACCCGCGGGTGATTCCCGTGAGCTATCTTGTAGATAGCGACGGCAAGTTCGACTACATCGAGGCGGGCATCATCGACGAGAACCGCATGAGGCGAGCGATCAAGGCACTCGTGGACTAAGCAATCGGGCTCGGGAAAAGAATCACGTCCTTGATTTCTTTTTTGCCGAGTGCAAGCATGAATAGGCGGTCTAGCCCGAGCGCCACGCCGGAGCAGGCGGGCATACCGGATTCAAGCGCCGCGAGGAAGTTCTCGTCCTTGCGCGGGAGCGGCTTACCCATCTGGCGACGGATTTCAAGGTCGGCGTCAAAACGCCTGCGCTGTTCCGCCGCATCGGTCAGCTCCGTATAGCCGTTGCAGAGTTCCACCTGGTCCACGAAAAGTTCAAAGCGACGCGCCCACGTGTGGCCGTCCTCGCCCACGTAGGTCTGCGCGAGAGCCGCCTGCGACTGCGGGTAATCCAGAATGAACTCCGGGCCGTTTTTCGCGAGGGCAGGTTCCACCGCAAAAACCATCAGGTAATCCCACCAGTCCTCGCGGCTCATGCGTTCCAGACCCTCGGGAACGGGGATTGCGCGCTCATTGCAGGCACAGACAAAGTTGTCCATACTCTCGCAGAACGGGTCAACGCCCGCATACTCCCTAAAGGCATCTATCCAGCGGGTGCGACGCGCGTGAATCGGCTGCCCGATAATTTCGGACACGAGCGCTTCCACCTCGTCCATCAACTTTTCCTGCGGCATGCCCACGCGGTACCATTCCACCATGCTGAACTCGCAGTTGTGATGGCTGCCGGATTCATCTTTTCGGAAGGATTTCGTTATCTGGAAGATATCCCCGAATCCCGACGCCAGGAGGCGCTTCATGTGGAATTCCGGGCTCGTCATCATGTAATGGCCGCCTTCCACCTCGAAGTAATCCAGCTGGGGGTCGGTCCCTCCCGCATTGGAAAGCACGGGCGTTTCCACCTCAAGCACTCCGCGGGCTTCAAAGAACGCGCGCACCTTGTTCATCAAGGCTTGGCGCTTTACCCAGGAATCACGATTGCAAGTAGGAGCGAACATAGTGCGAACTAAATCATCAATCATCAATTATTCACCACGCAGCGAACAGAGAGCCAGAAGCCCTTATCGACCGGAATCGTGGAGACTTCCTTGTCGGTACTGAACATGGACCTCGCCACACCGCGACCGTCACCTACGTCATTGCCGGTCCAGAAATAGGCACCCTCGCCCTGGATTACGGAAATGCCGTTCTTGTTCGCATAACCGCCGAACATCGCCGTAAACGCATAATCGTCGGAACCGTTGCTGCGGAGTTTCTCGGCGGCAGTATTCGCCCCGCCCGCATAAATCTCGAGCATCTTCCAGTCGTCATCGGTCGCAAGGTGCGTACCTTCGGGGCAAGCGGCGAGTGCGGCCTCGTGCGTGTACAGGCGGCCGTAGGTCTTGCAGTTGTCATCTTCGCGATCATAGCACATGGACTTTTCTTCCACGGCAAAATTCAGGTTCTGTACAAACCAGCGGGTGCCATTGATTTCCTTGACCTTGTACTTCTGGCCATCACGACCATCCTCAAAAATTTCAAACACCGGGCAGCGCGTCGCAAATTCCTTCTCGGCCAGGATTGAATCCACCGCAGGCTGCCACGACGTGCAGAACCGGAAAAGTTCCCCGCCCGGAAGCGCCGTAGAATCCGCCTTGTGCTTATCTGCCCAGCGGGTCACGTATGCGATATCCACGATTTCGGAATCCGGGATGGAGAGCGCCTTGGCGTTCAACTTCATGAGCTTCGAGTATTTTTCGGCGGTCGTCTTCTGCGTTTTCCAGTAGCCTTCCAACAAGCCCGTGCGGAGTTTTTCGTACAAGGGGGACGGAACGGTAACACCGATTGTCGTATCAATAAAATGTTCTGGTTCGGATTCGCAAGTCGCCTCGCGAACGGAATCCTTCGTGTTGAGTGCATACTGGAGGCAATCCTCGATGCAGGCCTCGCGAGCCTTGCCCTTTTTCTTGGGGCACGCGACCCACAAACTGGTATCGACCGGCACCTTGACGGGTTTCGCGAAAGCCTTCGTCTTCAGCGCAGTCTTCGAGACGCCTTCAAGAGCATCGAGTGCTTTGGCGTTGCCGTTCTCGCCTTCCATAAGCAGGTAAGTAATCACTTCCGTGCAGGCATTCATCGCCTTCGCGTTCGAGCACACCTTGGTACCGTAGCCATACGAGAACTGGGCCGGGCACAGGTTAAAGGACTGGTCCGGCATCGCCTTGAAGATTTTCTCGTAGACCTTGACCGCATCTTCGGGAGAAAGCTTACCGCAGTAGATTTCTTCGGCGGCACCCTTCTTCACGATTTTCTTTGCAGTCGCGATATCGCCCGCATCGATTGCCTCGCGGAGTTCCGGCTGTGCAAACGCCGTTGTCGCCAAGCCAAACGAAATCGCGCCAATTACGGCAAAAAACTTTCTTGAAATTCTCATAGTAACCCTTCTTTGTTTTTTCGCGACAAATATAGAAATTTCTAAATTTGCACGCATGATTGATGCAGAAAAAATCCGTAGCGAATTTCCGATGCTTGTCGCAGGCGATAAGGATGCAAAGCCGCTCGCCTTCTTGGACAGCACCGCCACCACGCAAAAGCCCGCGTGCGTCATCGACGCGATGGACGACTTTTACCGCGAGCACTACAGTTCCGTGAAGCGCGGCGTTTACCGCCTAAGCGCCCGCACCACCGAAGCGTTCGAAGCCACCCGCAAGAATGTCGCAAAATTTATTAACGCGAAGACCGAAGACGAAATCGTGTTCACCCGCGGCACCACCGAAAGCATCAATCTGGTGGCGTGGAGTTTCGGCCGCAAGTTCTTCGAAGCGGGCGACGAGATTCTGATTAGCGGACTCGAGCACCATGCAAACATCGTGAGCTGGCAGCTGGTTGCCGAAATGAAGGGCGCCAAGATCAAGGTGATTCCCGTTTTGGACAACGGCGATCTGGATTTGGCAGCACTTCCCGGGCTACTCACACCGCGAACCAAGATGGTGGCCGTCACCCACGTGAGCAATTCCGTGGGCACAGTGAACCCGATTGCAGAAATTATCAAGACCGTTCGCGCCGCCGCACCCCAAGCGAAAGTTTTAATTGACGCTGCCCAGAGTTCCAGCCACATCAAGATTGACGTGCAAAAGCTGGACTGCGATTTTCTCGCCTTCAGCGGACACAAGATGTACGGCCCGACAGGCGTGGGCGTACTCTACGGCAAGTATGAAGTTCTCGACAGCATGCCCCCTTGGCACGGCGGCGGCGAAATGATCAAGAACGTGACTTTTGAAAAAACGACTTACGCCGATGTTCCCGCACGTTTTGAGGCAGGCACGCCCATGATTGCCGAAGTCATCGGACTCGGCAAGGCCATCGAATGGATTAATGAAGTTGGCATCGAAAACATCCGCAAGCACGAAGAAGAAATTACGAACTACGCGCTGGAACAGCTTGCGCAGATTCCGCAGGTGAAAATTTTCGGGAGCCCGAAGGAACGCGGAGCCCTCATCAGCGTTACGCTGGACGGCATCGCCGTAAGCGACGCCGCCATGATTCTCGACGAAGAGAACGTTGCAGTGCGTAGCGGGCACCACTGCGCCCAACCCGTGATGGACCGCTTCGGCGTCGACGCCACGCTTCGACTCAGTTTCGGCGCGTACACCCTGAAGCGCGACATCGACCGCTTTATCGCAGGCATCAAGCGCGTTCTCCGACTCTTCGGCTAACCGGGACTCGTATGGGAATCGAGAAAGGCATCTTTAACCGCACATCGCTCCTGCTCGGAGACGACGTGATGGGCGACATCTACCAGAAGCGCGTCATCATCTTCGGTCTCGGCGGAGTCGGCAGCTGGTGCGCCGAAAGCCTGGTGCGTTCCGGCATCAAGGAACTCGTGCTCGTCGATTCTGACCGCGTGTGCGTCACCAACGTGAACCGTCAACTGATGGCCACTACGAAAACCGTGGGGCAAGTCAAGGTGGACGTGCTGAAAAATCGCCTACTCGAAATCAACCCGCACGCCAACATTGTCGCATTGCAGGACATCTACGAAGAAGCGAATACGGACAAATTCCAACTGGACACATTCGACTACATCATCGATGCCATCGACAGCCTCGAAAACAAGATGCAGCTGTTGTGGCACGCCACGCGCACCAAGGCCACAGTCTTCTCTTCGATGGGCGCAGCCCTCAAGATGGACCCCACGCGAATCAAGGTCGCCGAATTCTGGAAAGTCGCCGGTTGCCCGCTCGCCCGCGCGCTGCGCGACAAGTTCAAGAAAAAGAAAATGGCCCTCAAGAAAAAAGTGCTGTGCGTCTACAGCGACGAACTCCTGAAAAACCGCGGCAAGAATTCTTCTTGCGGAACGGACGCCTGCATGTGCCCCAAGGTGCGCCACGAAAGAAGCGAAGCCGAACTCCAGAATGCAAACCTGGTCGATCACGAATGGTGCAGCAGTAAGGCGCAAATCAACGGCACCATGGCGCACTCCACCGCCATTTTCGGGTTCATGATTGCGGGCCTCGTGATGCAGGACATTTACAAGAAGGCTTTAGCCAGCGCGGAGTAACATGAAATTCTTGATCCAGCGAGTACTGAACGCCCAGGTGGATATCGAAGGGCAGACTGTCGGCAAGATCGGCAAGGGCTACATGATTCTCATCGGCGTGGGCGAAGAAGACACCAAGGAAATTGCAGACAGGCTCATCCGCAAGATGCTTGCGCTGCGCATCTTTGCCGACGAAAACGGCAAGACGAACCTTTCCATCAAGGACGTCGGCGGTGAACTCCTGCTCGTCTCGCAGTTCACGCTGTACGCGAACTGCAACAAGGGCAACCGCCCCACGTTCAACGGCGCCGGCAACCCGGCACTTGCAAACGAGCTTTACGAATACATTATCGCTGAATGCAAAAAAGAAATCCCCGTCGTGCAGACCGGGAAATTCGGCGCCGACATGCAGGTGAGCCTCACTAACGACGGCCCCTTCACGATTATGCTGGAATAAAAATTCCGAAACTAGAACTCCGGCATACTGAAATCGCCGTAAAGTTCACGGCCGTCAAACACCCAGACCACCATCTTTTTGCCATCCAGGAATTCCGAACGGTCCTTGAACAAGGTCGGGCCCAAGTTTCCCCCGCCGATACGGCTGCGGGTAAAAGTCTTTATCCCCGTCGCCTGCGCAATGTATGCGCCGATATTGGAAGAACTGTTCCAGCCAAAATCTGCATTGCTGTCGCCGATTACCACAATGGGAGCGTCCTTGGAACCGTGATAGCGCTTCCCTTCCGCATCCACGGTCTTTAGCACGCGCACATCGTAATCAGGGTAAGAATTGTACTTCAGGTGATAAAGATTTCCGGTACCGGGAACGACCGTATCGCGCAGGAACCATTCTCCCCTCGGGACATCCAAATCCATCTCGTTGATGGTATCGGCAATCATCTGGGCAAGCAGTTGCCGACCCGCGCTGGTATAGTGGCTTTCGTACGCCTCGAACATGGGCGTTTCCGCGCTCTTTTCAAGAAACTCCTCTACCGCATCGACAACGACAACGCCTTCGTCTTGCAGAGCGTCCACCCATTCCTCATATTGCGGGGCGACAATCCCTCCCGACAATTCTTCCGAATAATGTTCCGCCTCGATCTGCAATTTATCTGGAACAGGCACCACAACCAGTTTGATACCACGCGCTTCCAGTGAATCATTGAAGGCGACAAAAGAATTCAAGTTTTCTTTCCAGTCCACCACCAGATTGACAAGACTTTCCTGCAAGAAAATCCAGCCGTCTTCGCCACTTACCGCACAGCGGGCCTCTTTCAGTTCACCGCCGCATTTTTCAAGATCGTCTTCAATCTGTTCCTGAACTTCCGGCGGGATTTCGGGGCGCAAAGACCACCAAGCCGTGACAAGCATCGCCGCCACCGTCGCAAGCCCCAAGAAAATTCCCAAACATTTCCTAATCAACATGGCAGTGCCAAATCTAGAAAAATCCCTGCCCGAGGGCAGGGCCACAACTTTTGTTACTAATCAAAAGCAAGCAAGACTAGGCGCCTTACCGGCCGAAGCGTATCAAGCATACGTGAGGCCGGGGCCAACATCGCATTGCGACGTTTTTCATTAGTAAATAAACTGGCATTTGGCCGCACACCTGCGACGTGCGGCCATGCTTTTCATCAATAGATGAAAAGCATTTCGCGGTATTTCGGCAGAGGCCACATCTCGTCGGGCACAACCTTCTCGAGGCCGTCCACCACCTTTCGGAGGCCAGCGACGGCAGCGATGATCCCCTCGTGTTCGCCTTCGAGAGATGCTTCAAGTGCAGCAATCGATTCGGTGAGCGAGCGGCAGCCTTCGCCAATGGACTTCACGTAGGTATCGAGC
The DNA here is from genome assembly GCF_900230125.1 of Fibrobacter sp. UWT3. Classification (NCBI taxonomy): domain Bacteria; kingdom Pseudomonadati; phylum Fibrobacterota; class Fibrobacteria; order Fibrobacterales; family Fibrobacteraceae; genus Fibrobacter; species Fibrobacter sp. UWT3. The sequence continues at coordinate 49,963 of NZ_OCSS01000002.1, forward strand.
CCCGGAAATCCCTGGTTCAGTGCCATTTCGTTTGTACGTAACGACTTCTCGTAGGCTTCCACCACCTTCGGGAGAATCACGTTCTTCGCGAGGTCGCGGGCGACTTCACCTTCGATGTGGATTCTCTTGTGGAAGTCTTCCACGTTGATTTCGTAGCGCGAAAGCATCTCGCGGCGGTTCATCACGCCGTACTTTTCGAACAGTTCCACATTCTCGTCCTTCGTGAGTGCCTTGAGGGCCTCGAGAGACGTGCGGATGTTCGGGAGGCCGCGGCGTTCCGCTTCCTTCACCCATTCGTCGGTGTAGCCGTTGCCGTTGTAGAGCACGCGCTTGTGTTCCTTCACGATCTTCTGCAGAATCTTCTGCAGGCCCGTGTGGAAGTTCTTGTCATCGAGCTTTTCGAGCTGTTCGGCAATCATGTCGAACGCCTCGGCCACAATCGTGTTGAGCACCACGTTCGGTTCGGAGCAGCTCTGGCTACTACCCGGCGCGCGGAACTCGAACTTGTTGCCGGTGAACGCGAAAGGCGATGTACGGTTACGGTCGGTAGCGTCGCGCGGGAGCGGCGGCAGCATGTCGCTCCCGAGCTTCATCGCGCCCGCCTGCTTGCTAGACTTCGCGGAGCCCTGCTCGATCTGGTCGATAACGTCCATCAGCTGGTCGCCCAGGTAGATGGAGATAATTGCCGGAGGAGCCTCGTGCGCACCGAGACGGTGATCGTTGCCCGCACCCGCGCAGGTCATGCGGAGCAAATCGGCGTGCGTATCCACTGCGTAGATGATGGCGCAAATCGCGGTAAGGAACACGGCGTTCTGGTGCGGGTCCTTGCCCGGGTTCAGGAGGTTCCCCTTGCCGTAAGAAAGACTCCAGTTGTTGTGCTTGCCCGAACCGTTCACGCCGGCGAACGGCTTCTCGTGCAACAGACAAACTAACCCGTAGCGGTCGGCCACGTTGCGGAGCGTTTCCATGATGAGCATGTTGTGGTCGCACGCGAGGTTCACTTCCTCGAAAATCGGGGCAAGTTCAAACTGCGCGGGAGCGACTTCATTATGGCGAGTCTTCGCCGGAATGCCGAGCCTCCAGAGTTCCTTCTCCACGTCGTTCATGAAGTTGAGGATTCGGCTCGGGATGCTCCCGAAGTAGTGGTCGTTCATCTGCTGGTGCTTCGCGGGAGTGGCACCGAAGATAGTGCGGCCGGACTGGTAGAGGTCGGGGCGCTGCAGGTAGAAGCGCTTGTCGATGAGGAAGTATTCCTGTTCGGCGCCGAGCGTGACGGTCGTCTTCTTGGGGCCCGCCTTGAAGCAAGTCATGAGGCGGCGGGTGGACTTGGAAAGCGCCTGGAGGCTACGGAGAAGCGGGGTCTTCTTGTCGAGCGCCTCGCCGGTGTAGCTGCAGAACGCGGTCGGGATGCAGAGCGTGGCACCGTTACCGTGGCGCTTGATGAACGCGGGGCTGGTCGGGTCCCAGGCCGTGTAGCCGCGGGCCTCGAACGTAGAGCGAAGGCCGCCGCTCGGGAAACTCGACGCGTCCGGTTCGCCGACGATGAGGTTCTTGCCGCTCAGTACCATGATGGCCTTGCAGCCGCTCGGTTCCAGGAAGGAATCGTGCTTCTCGGCGGTGGAGCCGGTGAGCGGCTGGAACCAGTGCGTAAAGTGCGTGGCACCGCGGTCCATCGCCCACTTCTTCATGGCGTGCGCGACATCGCCCGCGATGTTCGGGTCGAGAGGGGCACCCTCGTCGATGGTCGCCAGGAGCTTTTCGCAGATATCCTTCGGGAGGTAGCTGCGCATGGCTTCGGCATTGAACACGTCCTCGCCGTAAAAATCGACATTGACGGGTTCGGCGGGTTTCACGGGGGCCGGGGTGGCGGTCGCGATATCGTAGATGGTTTTTGTACGCGTAGTGGACATTTTCACGTTCCTTTTCTTTATTACGCGGCAAAATTAGAAAGAGCGGGCACGCATTGCACGGAATTTTTCGCCTTTTTCAGCCCCGTTTTATTACACTTTTGTAAAATTAGACAATTTTATTACGTTTTTGTAAAGCCAACAAACCAAAATCGGCGACAAAATCACGAAAACAACGTATATTTTAGGCATGGAAATCGAACGCATCGAAAAGGAAGCCCTCGAAAAAATCAAGCGGGAACTACACGGACGCTCCGCGCGGGCCCTTTCCGCGCACATCCACGACGTTCTCGACAAGGCATTCGCCGACCTGCGCGCCGCACACGAGGCGGAATGCGAAAAAATCCGCGGCATCGTGGAAGGCCGCGCGGGCGACATCATCGGCAACACCCGCGAAATGCAGGAGGTCGCGCGGCAGGCAAGGCACATCGCCCCCACCGAAGGCGTCGTTCTCGTCCGCGGCGGCGCGGGCACCGGCAAGGAGCACGTGGCCCGCTACATCCACCAGCATTCCGAACGCGCAGCCAAGCCGTTCACCGTCCTCAACTGCGACACGCTCGAAGGCAACACCACCAGCGCGTTCGAGGCGGAACTGTTCGGCTACGAGCGCGGCGCGTTCACGGGCGCCACCAGCAGGCACATCGGCAAGGCAGAGCAGGCAAGCGGCGGCACGCTGTTCCTGGACGAAGTCGCGGAACTCTCCCCCGCAAGCCAGGCGCGGCTCCTGGAGTTCATGCAGGGGCGAACCTTCAAGAGGCTCGGGAGCAACATCGAGCAGCGTTCCGACATCCGCATCGTCGCAAGCACCGGCAAGAACCTCGAGGCCCTCGTGCAGCAGGGGCTTTTCCGCGAAGACCTCTACTACCGCCTCAACATATTCCAGATAAACTTGCCCGACCTCTCGCAGAGAAAGACCGACATCCTTTTGCTCGCCGACCACTTTATCGAGAAGATGAACCTCAAGTACGGCAAGAACATCGCGCGACTCAGCACGCCCGCCATCGACATGCTCATGAGCTACCACTGGCCGGGCAACGTGCGCGAACTCGAGAACTGCATCGAGCACGCCTGCCTCGCCACGACCGACGTCGCCATCAACGCCTACGACCTGCCGCCCACGCTCCAGACCGACATCACGAGCGGCACGGCGCTTATCCCCGAAGGCACCGCGTCGCTTACGGCACTCCTCGAAAGCTACGAGAAGGAAATCCTCACCGAGGCGCTCCGCCGCAACAACGGGAACCTGAGCGCCGCCGGCCGCGACCTTTCCGTAAGCCCCCGCATGATGCACTACAAGGTGAAGAAGTTCGGACTAGCGACGGATTAAACCCCAAAACCGCGATTTTTTGGTAAAAAAGGCATTGTTGAACATTATGCAACGGAAACTTTACCGGGCAGGCCCTCCCCCGGGACGCTCAGCCCTTTATTTAGGTAAATTATGGGCATGGTTGACGTACTCGAATACCTTGAATACCGCGATTTCTTGAAGGACTGGTTTGCCGAAAGCAAGAAGGACAACCCGTTCACCAGCTATCGCTACCTGAGCCAAAAGACCGGCGTGGACCCGGCCTGGCTTGTGCGCGTATTCCAGAAGGGCGGGCACCTGAACGAGGATTCCCTCCCGGTATTCATTCGCCTCTGCAAGCTCGATGACCGCAGGGCGGAGTACTTCAAGACGCTCTACCGCTTCAACAAGACGAAAGCGAAACAGGCGATGTCGGAGCTCTACTACAAGTTAATGGAACTGCGCGAGATGGAAACGCGCGTGCTCACCGAGCCCGAACTCGCCTATTTCGGGAGCTGGAGCTGTGCGGCACTCCGCGCGCTCATCGGCATCACGAAGGACACGAGCGACATTCCGGAACTTGCTAGCCACCTGAACCCGCCCATCTCGCACGACGAGGCACGCAGCGCACTCGAGATATTGAAGAAGCTCGGGCTTGTCGCACCGGACGGTAACGGCGGCTGGAACATCACCGACCAGATACTTTCTACCGGCGGCGAGGTCAAGAGCCGCGCGGTCCGCGACTTCCACAGGCACACGATTGAACTAGCCCAGGAATCCATCGACCGCCACCAGCCCGAGGAACGCGACATTTCGAGCGTCGTGTTTACCGCGGCTGAAGAGGACCTGCCCGAAATCAAGCACCGCATCGAGGAATTCCGCAGGGGACTTTTGCAGTTCGCCCGCAAGAGCGAGCGCGCCGACCGCGTTTACGCCCTGAATATTGCGATGTTCCCGCTCTCCGACAGGGTCGATGACCCCGCAACGGCGGAAGATAGCCCGGCCACCCCGAAAAAGGAGGGCTAGGCGATGCGCGGACTTTTCAAAAATATGTATCTTTCGAAGGTGCAGAAAGATTTTTCCACATTCGGCCTGGGACTCATCGCGCTAACAACAGCGGCGATGCTTTCTGCATGTTCCGATAGCGACAAAACCGCAGGCGGAGGCCCGAGCGGCACCGAGGCGGGTAACGCCATCACGGCGCAGATTACCGTCGCGGGCCAGCCGGCCGCATTCGCACGCGTAAAACTCAGCGAAAGCGAAAGCCTTGACGCAAGCGAAAGCGAATTCGCCGAAGCGGATTCCAACGGCAAGATCGTCTTCGAGAACGTGGCCGAAGGCACATACACGCTGGAAGCGAAACTCGACAACAAGGCTCTCCAGAAGGAAGTTTCCGTCGAGGGCGACGACGTGGACCTGGGCAAGGAAACCCTCGAAGAGACGGTTTCCATCGAAGGTTCCGTAGGCAAGGGCATGGAAGGCACGGTGAAGGTCCGCGGCATGTCGCATTCGGCAAAAGTTACGGACGGCAAGTTCTCCATGGACTCCCTGCCCGCAGGGCCCATCAGCCTGGTGTTCATCCCGAACGAGAAGGGCGCCGACACGAGCAGCACCTACCTGAAGGTTGTCGCAGGCGAAAGTTCCACCGCGAGCACGTTCGCCGAAGAAAGTCGCGCACTACTGCTTGACGACTTCCAGGATTCCAACTACCAGAACCGATTCATGCCCGCACGCACCTACGATGGCGGCTGGTGGTATTTCGCCTATTCCGCAGAAAACGTGACCCCCGAATTCATCACCGACACAGTCCAGCACAGGTTCGAACTCGCGGTCGAAGAAGACGGGAACATCGCGGCCCACGTGGCGGCGACATTCGGCGAGACCATCAAGGATTCTACCGGCGAAGCCATCTGGCCCTGGGCAACGGTCGGCATTGAGCTCGGCAAGAGCAACAAGGCACTGTGCAACGACATTTCTTCCGTTGATTCCATAGCGTTCCGAGCGAAGGGCGAAGGCGCCATCGTTTTCGGCCTTGTAGACGAGACGCAGAAGAAAGAGGACCAGCTCATCGCGCAGTACGAAATCACGCTCGGCGAGGACTGGGCCCGCTTCAGCGTGCCCCTGGCAGAAATCATCGACCCGCGTTTCTCGTACACCTGCGTGAACCAGCTCGTGTGGAGATTCAAGCCCAACAACGAAGAAAAGACCGTCATCTTCTGGCTTGACGACATCGAGCTTACCGGCGGCAAGCGCCTGAGCATCTGGAAGCGGTAATGTCCGGGGCTCGCGCAGTCACCACAAACCAACCCGATATATACGACAAACTCGAAGAGGTCGTGCGCAAGTACGCATCGACCGAATACCTGCGCCCGATTGCGGACCATACGCGTACGGCGTTTGCGGAAGCGGAAAAGTTTGTTTTAAACTTTTATAAGAGCGCGGGCCACGAAGGCGGTGCCGTCCGCGGCTCATATAAAGTAATTCTAGATTCGGGATGCGGCACCGGCGAGAGCACGCTCAACATTGCAATAGCAAACCCGGGCATCCCCGTAATCGGCATCGACAAGTCGGCAGCACGCCTCACGAAGGCAGGCGCCGCCCCGCGAAACGCTTTCCTCGTGCGCGCGGAACTGCTCGATTTCTGGCGTCTCGCCCTCGGGAAGGTCAAGGCAGGCATGTGGCACATTCCCTACCACGCGCTCTACTACCCAAACCCCTGGCCCAAGCAGAGCGAAGCCACCCGCAGGTTCCACCTGCACCCGATTTTTCCGACGCTCCTGCAACTCGGGGACGCGATTGAACTGCGCACCAACTGGGAAATATACGCACGCGAATTTGCGGAGGCTGCGCATGTTGCCATGCGGGTCGCGACACCCGACCGTACAATCGCCTGCGAAGCGTTCGAGCCGAAGCAGCCCATTACCGCGTTCGAGCGCAAATACAAGGAAGCCCGCCAGCAGCTGTGGCGGGTTACCATCAATCACGTGTAGGTTGTATTACCGGCGGTCGCCCATCCACCGCACGAATGCCTTCAGGTCCTTCGTCGTCTGGACAGTTACCTGCGATTCCTCGCGCACCAGGAATTCCGAAAGCCCGTACTTGTCGCCACTGGAGCCCCAGTCATACGTGTAGCCCAGGCGAGTCCACGGGTAACCGCCCTCAGACTTGTAGCTTGCGCTCCAGGTATTGTCAAACCAATTGCGCAGCCACATCCCGAGGCTATCCAGCTGGGAATCGTCTTCCTCGTTAAAGCGACAGGTCATCTCGGAACTCGTGACGTCCGGGATATACGCCGGGCGGATCATGTCCTTCGGGGAAACCCAGAACATGGTGAAGTGCGTAATGTTCTCCTCGCGCGGGAGCCCGAGCAGTTGGCGCAGGCGAAGCGGCCAGTTGCGCACACCCTTGCTGTTCATCTTGTACCATTCCAGGAATTCCTTGTCCGAGAATACGCGCATGTCCTTCGTGACCGTATAGGGGGCACCGTTCTCGAACAGGTCCGGAGTGGAATGCACGGCAATCATCAGGGCCTTGTCCTTCTCTGCATTCCACGTTACCTTGTCTGAATTTGTATCCAGCGAGACGAGCGGGCGGATATCTTCGCAGGAACCGTTCTTCGCCGCCTCGACCGCAGCCTTGTAGTTTTCGGCCAGCAGGGAATCGCGGTTCGCAAAACTCACCTTGCTGCCGTCGGTCTTGAGCACCTCGCAATACGGAATCTTGGACGGGTCGAGCGCGATTTCCGCCTTCTTGAATTCTTCCTCGATAAGGGCGTCATTGTGGTCGAACAACCTGTCGCCCTGCACGAACGAAATCACTATCTTGCAGAGGCCGCTTTCAGGAATCACGACGCCCGAAGGCCCCTTGTTTTCGGATGTAGTATCGAGCACGAACTTGTTCTCGTTTTCACCACAATTGTAGCTGTAACTGTAGAGCGTCGCAGGGCCGGACTTGAGTTCCGCAAAGAAGAAGTTATCCTGTTCCTCGCTCCACGTGGGCTTCACGACAATGGTGGAATCGCCAATCTTTGCGTAGTGCGGAGTCGCCTCGCTGCAGTAGAAGGCAGCCTGCCTGAACACGCCGACAACACCAGTCTTGCCCTTGAACGCAGCCTCATTCTTGTACTTGTAACTATGGGCGCACGCCAAAAGCAATAGCACGGCACCCAGCAAGGCCAACGGAACGATTCTTTTCATTGCGACACTTCCTTTTTACGCGTTTGTCATAAATATATAAGTTTTTCGAGAATCACGCCCGTAAAAATTTGGGAATCCCGGCCCTTTTGGGGACCGGCGACGCAGGGGACGCCTGCGCCATCACCTTGCTGTTGAAAGTGCTGCCGTTCCTGATTTTCGTGGGGATTTTTGCGTCTTTGATGTTCTGTGGTGGGTAAAAAGAAACAAAAACTTGTTTTTTCAACCATTTTATTATATATTTAGTTTGAAATGCAAGAAACAAACGAGAAGAAACTGGAAAAAATGCTGAACGCGAACAGCGGCTTTATCACGCGAAAGCAAGTCGACAGCCACAAGATTCCCTCGTGGTTCCTGACGGATTTTGTACGAAGGCAAGGTCTTGTCAAGATAGATAAGGGTTTTTACGCCCAAGAGCAATGGATCCGGGACGATTACCTTGTGTTTCAATACAAGTATCCCAAATTCATCTTTTCACACGTTTCCGCACTATTCTTGCATGGGCTAACAGACCGCCTACCCGATTATTTCGAGGTAACCGGGCCCAAGAATTATAGGCCATTTTCTCCGAACCCTTCCGTCGCAATCCACACGGATTCTCGCGATGAAACCTACAGGCTTGGAATTTGCAAAATCAAGACTTCGCTTGGGCATCTGGTGGAATGCTACGATACGGAACGAACGCTTTGCGACATCATCAAGAACAGCCGAAAGATCGATGCAGAAATTTACGGCAAAGCGCTCAGGCTTTACGCAAAATCAAAAGACAAGAATACCCGCAACCTACTCCATTACGCCCAAATATTGAAAATAGAGAACAAAGTGGCGGAACTTATGACGGTGGTATTGAATGAAGATTAACTACGCGAAAAAATCTTCGTTTGCAAAAGATGTTCCATTTGAAGCGACAATTGAATCTTACAAAGAGATTCTTGATTGTGTTTTCTAACATTTCGGGGCTGGGGACATTTTCCAATAAAATTGCCAAAACCTCTTGACAACCGACTTTAAAATTTATACATTTGAGCAGTAGTTTCTGTTTTTTTCGCCTGTAAGCAGATGGAGTTGATATGATAAAGGAATTGATACGTTGGAAAGTTTCCCCTATTGCGGGATTTTGCCATTTAGTGTATATTCTGGCTATGGCCTGGCAACACGATATTGACTTTCTCAGGAAATTAATGTATATTGGTTATTGTCGAGATATCGGCAACAAGTGCGTGGTCCTGCCTCAGTGGACAGAAACAAAAGGCGAGTGGTCCTACCTTAGTGGACAGACTCAAAAGGTGCGAGGTCCTGCCTTAGTGGACATTTTTAAAAGGTTACAATCCCTATTCGGGGGTTGTAATCTTTTTTGTTAAGGAGGCCTGCATGAAAAGCATGAATCAAACACGCCTAGTTTTCGTCAGAGAAGAATACCTCGATATGCTTCGCTTGGCAGAGCCAAAAGTCAGCACAAAGAAGAGACCCTATGTATTTTTGGCGGTCAAGATTGCAGAGCAGTTCTACTGCATTCCTCTCACCTCGCAGACCAACAACGTTCGACAAAAGAAAGGGCGCAGCAAACGCCCCAACACGTTTACAATGACGATATCCGGCCCTAAAGGGAACGAGATTGCGGTACTTTTGTTTGGCAACATGGTTCCCGTTGACGAGAGCCTAATTAATACATGCGTCATCAACAGCGAAATGCTCAAGGACGAATGGATTTTCGTCCGTAAGAATCTTGACTCCATTGTCGAAAAGGCCCAGAAAGTGTACCGGAGCCGCACTGAAGGCAAGAACGAATTCGCAAACCTCTGGTGTTGCGACTTCAAGAAGTTGGAAGCCCTTTTATCTGAATGGTTACAAGACAATCATTCCGAAGTTCAAGACGCCATAACCGAAGCAAATGAAATCGCCTCAGGCAAACGCGAGACGAAAGCCTACAAGAATGCCGGCGAGATGATTAGGGATATTTTGAAGGGGACATAAAGGCATAGTTTTCTCCGAACTTACAATTCTTTGGTGGCATTTTTGGTGACAAAAAAGGCATTCCGTAAGGAACGCCTTTAATGCTTTTGGATCCTATCGCGTCCTCACGGACGCTCCAGGATGACAGCGGGTTTTATTTCACCACAATATTCACGAGCTTGCCGGGGACCACGATGGACTTCACGACAGTCTTGCCGTTCATGAACTCTTTCACGCGGTCGTTGTCCATGGCGAGCTTTTCGAGGGCGGCCTTGTCCATGTCCTTGGCGACGGATGCCTTGGCGCGGACCTTGCCGTTCACCTGGAACACGACTTCCACGGTGTTTTCCACGGCCTTGGAGTGGTCGGCTTCGGGCCAGGCGACGTTCGTGAGCGATTCGTTGTGACCGAGGATGCTCCACATTTCTTCGGCGATGTGCGGGGCAAACGGGTGCAAGAGTTTCACGAAGGTTTCGCACGGTTCGCGGTAGCGCTTGTCCATCTTCATCATTTCGTTGTTGAAGATCATCAGCTGGCTAATCGCGGTGTTGAAGCTCATGTTTTCGATGTCGCTCGTGACCTTGATGACGGTCTGGTGCATCACCTTCTCGATTGCTTCCGGAGCGGTTTCATCCACAAAGACCGGAGCTTCGTCAGAATCGCCCACCACAGAACGCCAGGCGCGGCCGAGGAAGCGGTTCATACCTTCGATACCCTTGGTCTGCCACGGCTTCACGGCATCCAGCGGACCCATGAACATTTCGTACAAACGAAGGCTATCGGCACCGTAGTCGCGCACGACGTCATCGGGGTTCACCACGTTCTTCAAAGACTTACTCATCTTCGCCACGATCTGCTTGAGCTCGATGTCGGTTCCCTTCTTGAAGAACTTTCCGTTCTTCTCTTCCACTTCGTCGGTGGGGACCTTGGAGCCAGCGGCATCTTCGTATGCAAAGGCAAGAATCATGCCCTGGTTGAAGAGTTTCTGGAACGGTTCGTCGGTAGAGACGAGGCCGAGGTCGAAGAGCACCTTGTGCCAGAAGCGGCTGTAGAGCAGGTGAAGCACGGCGTGTTCGGCTCCGCCCACATAGAGGTCCACAGGCATCCAGTACTTTTCAAGTTCCTTTGCAACAAATGCGTCGCCGTTGCAAGCATCGATGTAGCGGAGGTAATACCAGCAGGAGCCAGCCCACTGCGGCATGGTGTTCGTCTCGCGGATACCCTTGCGGCCGTTCTTGTCCGTGACCTGGAGCCATTCGGTGGCGTTTGCGAGCGGGGACTGTCCGCCGTCACCCGGCTTGTAGTCCTTGAGTTCCGGCAACAGCACCGGAAGTTCGGCGTCATCGACGGTAGAGATTTCGCCATCTTCCCAGTGGATGACCGGGAACGGTTCGCCCCAATAGCGCTGGCGGCTGAAGAGCCAGTCGCGAAGCTTGTAGTTCACGGTGGCCTTGCCGATCTTGTTGGCTTCGAGCCATTCGATGACCTTCGCGATGCCCTGCTTCTTGTTGAGGCCGTTCAGGCAAAGCGTGTCGTTCTGGCTGTTGATGTAGGTGCCGTCGGCAGCCCAGCAGGCTTCGCCGGCGAGGACCTTCGGGCGAACGTCTTCGGGGCAGCTTGCATCCGGTTCCATGATGCAGATAACCGGCAAGTTGAACTTCTTCGCGAAATCGAAGTCGCGGGTATCGTGAGCGGGCACGGCCATGATGGCGCCGGTGCCGTAGCCGGTCAGAACGTAGTCGGCAACCCACACCGGAATCTTGGTGCCGGTGAGCGGGTTCACGGCGTAGCTACCGGTAAACACGCCGGTCTTTTCCTTAGCGAGTTCGGTACGGTCGAGGTCGCTCTTGAGAGCGGCGGCGTGCACGTATTCTTCCACGGCGGCCTTCTGTTCGGCGGTCGTGAGTTCCGGGACCATCGCGTGTTCCGGGGCAACGACCATGTAGGTAGCACCGAACAGCGTATCGCAACGGGTCGTGTAAACGCGGAGCTTCTTTTCGGTCGGCTTGCCGTTAGCGTCGGCAATCGGGAAATCCACTTCGGCACCGTAGCTCTTGCCGATCCAGTTCTTCTGCATGTCCTTCACGCCCTGCGGCCAGTCGAGTTTGTCGAGGCCCTTCAGCAGGCGGTCGCCATACAGCGGGATGCGCATGAGCCACTGCTTGAGGTTACGGCGTTCCACTTCCTTGGTGCCGCACTTTTCGTGAGAGCCGTCGTTCAAGACTTCTTCGTTCGCACAAACGATCTTGCAGTGCTTGCACCACCACACCTGAGCATCGGCGTAGTAAGCGAGACGCTTGGAGTCCTTGAACTTGCGGACTTCGGCAGCACCCTTGGCTTCCACGTCGGCAGGAATCGGGAGTTCTTCAATCGGGCGGCCCTTCTGCTGGTCTTCATCGAACCAGGTGCCGTAAAGGCGCTTGAAAATCCACTGCGTCCACTTGTAATACTTGGGGTCGGTGGTGTTGACTTCCTTGTTCCAGTCGTAGCTGAGGCCGAGGCGCTTGATCTGGCGGCGGAAATTGTCGCAGTTCTTCTTGGTGGTAATGGCCGGGTGCGTACCGGTCTGGATAGCGTACTGTTCGGCAGGGAGGCCGAAAGCGTCCCAACCCATGGGGTGGAGCACGTTGAAACCGCGGCTGCGCTTGTAGCGGCAGATGATATCGGTAGCGGTGTAACCTTCGGGGTGGCCCACATGGAGGCCCGCGCCGCTCGGGTACGGGAACATGTCCAGGCAGTAATACTTGGGCTTGGACTTATCTTCGCCCGTCTTGAAAGTTTGATGTTCTTCCCAGTAGGCTTGCCACTTGGTTTCGATCTCTTGCGGATTATACTTAGCCATAGTCTTATCCTTTTAATTTTTCGGGCTATAATTTAGAAACTTTTGCGTAAGGCGAGTGAAACGGGACTGCTTGCAGGCCCACTTTTGAGCCTAGCAAAATACGCTCGAAGAGCGTCAAGAAAAAGGGATTGCGGCTTGCAATCCCTACGTTTAGTATCTGAAAAAGAGCGGGTTATTCGGCGGTAACCTCTTCATACCTGCCCAAGACATACTCCACAAGCTCTATCTTGCCAGAAACGCATTGGTAAATTCTGTCCGGCTCATAGCCGTCCATATGACTCACGCTCTTCAAGCCTTCAGTTTCTGCACAACACCATGTAGTGGGCCCGCACGGAGTATCGTCTACGTCAACCTGGTCTTCATTCGCTTCATCTATCGTTTCCATTGTCCAGGAGCCATCCTCGCGATACCGATAGTAAGTGTGCGGAACACAATAGTTGAATGTTCCCTGTTTAGGGCCTTCTTCATCATCCAGAACCGCACCATATATACAATATTCAAGCAACCCTGCAGCGCGATCCCCTACCGAGGCCTCTTTAGGCAAATCCAGAACATCGTATTCCATAAACGACATACCTTTTGCTCGAGAGTCCGTATACTGGTGCGGAACAATAGTCGTCGAAATCCATTTTCCCGCATTGCAGTAATAGGACTTACCATCCCGTTCATGGAATCCCATTTCAGGATTATATCCTTGAGAGTTCATTCCATTAGGACAACAACCCAAAACAGGGTCGTAGTTGCATTCCCCCCAGCCATAAATCGTTACTGAATCTTCCGCATCCGAGTAGACAAGATAGTAAAGGTAATATACCGAATCACCATATACCGAGAAGGAGCATACATCGCCACTGACTGCATTCTGTGAGTCACAGTAGTATTCGTCTTCATTTATAAATTGCCATCCGTCTTCGGCGCACTCAAGATAATAGGTATTCTCGCGCTTATCACCATAGGAAGATATTTTCTTTTTCCCTACACTATCTTTTACGCATTCTTCATCCAGTTTTATGGGACCTGTCAATATTTCCCACACACCTTCGCCCGCATACGTGTATGTAGCGGTACTCCCAAAGGCACCCATACCGGCATTGAACAAGTTCACCGAAGTGGTTCTCCTGCAAAACGCCCCTATAGGAGCATCCGCAGTATCGCAAGTAAGGGTAATGCCCCCCTTGACCCAAGAGCCCCCTTCACACCTGTAATATTCATAGCCACCGTACTTGGGGTTCCCTTCCCAAATCTCCTTGACCTCGCCTTCATTCTGGGCACTGCATTCCGCATCATCGGAGGACCCGCATTCGTCACCACCTGCCTGCGCCGTATTACATGCCATCTCCGGCGTTGCCGAAGACCCAGGCCCAGCTTCTGAAGACGAAGACAGTTCATCGTTGCCGGCAGAGGTGGAATCGTCACCGCAGGCGACAAGTGCCATGGAAGCGGCAAGCGCAAGCGAAGCCGCAGAAAACAAAGTCGTTATTTTATTCATAGTCATTCTCCTTTATCCCACCAACGTGTAATATACAATTTTGCATTTCTATAGCCTATTTTTTTGTAAAGTTTCGTTTACAACATAAATTTATAAGCAGTTCTCCTTGCTGGCCAAGACCGCCACCGCCACAAAAACTATATTTGGCGCATGAATTTCTTCAAGTCCATACTGGCCTTTGCCGCATTCTCAGCTACGGTAGCCCTCGCGCAGGGCGAATACCCCGCCGAAACCGATTCCGCATGGATTGCCTCGCAGAACGGGGGCAGCACCGAACTGAACGACGGTTCCGAAGAACCCAACCCTGAATGCATCGGGGACGGCTGCGGAGAACAGGCTGCACCCGAGCCGGAAAAAGCGGCCGACGCAACCCGCAAGTCTTGGGAAAAGGAAGACGCCAAGGGCCCGGCCGACGAAGACGAATGCACCCCGGCAGACTCCCTGCTCCCCGAATGCCAGGAAGACAACGTCGCAACCTACGATGACGACGCAGACGATGACACCTACGACCGCTATATAAACGACAACTCCGATATTTCCCGTGCAAGCCGCGAAGGGTTCTCCAGCGGATTCTCGCTCGGATTCAGGGTGGCCGGCGGCCTGAACAAGATTTTCCTGGGCGACGAAATCGATGACTGGGGAATCGGGTACGAGGCCAATGGCGGCATCATCACGTTGACAAAGCTTGGAAACTCCGGGCTGTACGCCTCGGCAGAACTTTCTGTAGGCTACTACCGTTACCGCTACGAGGCCAAACTCGACGAAGAAGACTACAACGAACAGGACGAAGCCACCCTCAACGTGGTGCTGTTCGAGGTTCCCGTAGTGCTCAAGTATGCCATCGGTGGCGGAAACCTCACCCTCGGGCTCGGCGTGGATATCGGCCTCAAGCTCACGGGTTCTTCCAAGTTCAAGCAGACCATCGAGACCAGCACGCTCACCGAGACGGACGAATCCGACGACGACCTTATCCCCTCCGCGGGCGTGGAAGTCGGCGGCATCTTCGAAATCGGATACACCATCAACAGGAACTTCTCCGTTGACCTGCGATTCAACCAGCGTGTGCTGAACCTCCTGAACCAGGACGTGGTCGCCGTTACCTCGATGACCGGAATGAAGCTGCTCGCATCGCACGCGACTCTCGGTTTTTCGCTGTACCTCTAGCCTAAAAGCCTTAAAATCGGTATAAAATGCCCCGGATAGCCCCGGCGGCAGGTAAAAAAAAATTTGCCACACTCCCTTTGGACAAAATAAATTTATAATAAGGGGGGTGTTTAACTTTGCTTTTATTATAATTCTAGCATGAAATCGAGAATTGCTCCATTCCTGGCAGCGACATTCCTTGCTGTTTTCACGCCATCCTTCGCGGATGAGTTCGACGAGTTTGACAATGACAACAGTGCGGTTTCTGCCGGCGGCAGTGGCTCCGCGGAAGGGACCGGCTACGACGGTTCGCAGGCAAGCGAGTTCGCTGACGACGAGGAGTACGCGGCCGAATACGCACAGTACAAGAAAGAAAAGACTTCCAAGGCGGAAATCAACCGCCAGCGTACCGAGGGCTTTGCGAGGTCCATCCTCCTGGGCGTGCATGCGAACCTCGGCGTAAACACGCTTATCGGGCAGGATACCGACGGCTGGGGACTTGGTTTCCAGGGATCGGCGGGCGTCCTTGTCACCCTGCCGCTCGGCGTGAAGAACCTGAACATGGTTCCCGAGTTGGTATTCTCGTACCGCCATTATTCCTACGCGACAGAAACCGACTTCGGCGACGACGAGGCGAGCATCGACATCATGATGTTCGAAATTCCGCTCATTGTTCGCTACACGTTTGCAGACTACAACTTTTTCGTCGGCCTCGGCCTGAACCTGGGCCTGAAGCTCACCGGTTCTTCTGAATTTACCCAGAACCTGGACATGGGCGACGACGAGACCCGAACGAACACCATCCCGACGACAGGATTTGAACTGGGAGCGGCGCTCGACATCGGCTACATGCTGACACGCTGGGTGCAGGTGAACATCCGCGCCGTGCAGGGATTCACGAACCTGCTGAACCCGACCCTGGCCTCCGGTGGCGAGAAGAAATTCGCAGATGCGAACTTCCTGACATCTTACGTGCAGCTCGGCGTGAGCATGCTGTTCTAAAACGGTAAATGGATACACTTGCCTTGCTTCGCAAGGCTGCGGTGTGACGGGTAGGGATGGTTTATTTCCAGTCGACTTTCGCTTATGTGAGCCGGAGGCGACCTTTGACCACTTGGCGCTTTAGCGCCTATGTGGGCATGGCGACCTAGGTGGGAGCGAGCGCAGACCGGAGAAGCGTTTCCCTATTCTAGCGCGAGCGGTCTCATCTCCGGATAGAACTGCGGCGGAGCTTCACGATCTCGCGCTCAATAAGGAACTTCTCCACCGGGAAGAAGCTTTCGTGCTCCTTGATGGCATCGAGGTAGATGGCGTTCGCGAGTTCGGGTTCACCCGCGAGCATCGCGATAAGCAGCACGTTGCGGAGGAAGAACTCGTCCATCGCCTTCATCTCGTACTTCTCGTAGAAGCCCGCAACGAGGCGCGCGGCTGTATGGTAGTCCTTGGTGCGGGCGCATTCCATGATGTTGAACTCGTCCACGAACGATGCCGGGAAGGCACCCTCGTCCACAAGCCTGCGGACCTTCACATAGACCTCGTTCGTATCGCGCGCTTCCAGCGGGACACCGCGAATCCATTCGATGTAGTCGACGCGGAACTTGGTCCACAGGGGCGAACCTTCCGCGGCGGCAGGCAATGCGGGCATCGCAGAAAGTTCCGAAACGGAATCGGGTTCCTTGACCGTGAAGCCCCTCGCGGAATCCATCTTCGCCTGCACGTCGTCAAGGTAGGCGTTCAGCGCGAGCTGCTTGTACGGGTCTGCCGCATTCAGCATCATCTGCTTCACGCGAGCGGGGCGACGCAGCGCATTCTCCGCAGAATCGAGATACTCGGGCCAGCACACTTCGCAGCTGTCGAACACCTGCACGACATGCGCCTGCGAGTGCACGAAGCGGGCTTCCTCCGCCTTGTTGTCAACCATCGGGGTGAATATGCTGTTCGGGGCCACACCATCCATGAGCGACTGCACCATCTTGGAGGTAAACAGGAAGTTCTGTTCGCCGAAGAATTCCGGGTCGCGATGAATGCGCTTGAATTCCTTCACGAGCGTTGAATCGGTGCTGAAGCGCGATATCGCCTTCTGGTAAACGGGCTCGTCGCTTGCAATAATGATGATATCGGGTTCTTCCGGCGCCTTGTACAGGCTCACGTACGGGAACGCGACATCGAGCGCCTTCAAGATGTTCAGGAACAGCTGGTCATTGAACTCGTAGGTCTGAATCCACTGCACCCACAGGCCACCCGGCTTGATGTAGCGGCGCATCTTGGTGTAGAACTCGTGGCTGAAGAGGCTTGCCACGCCGGAGACCCACGGGTTAGAGGGCACGCTGATCATCAGGTCGTACTTGCGGCGGTTCGTGAGGAAGAACGTCTGCGCATCGTCGATGTAGATGTGTATGCGCGGGTCATCGTAACCGCGGGCATTCCACGGGTAGAACCCCTTCGCGAGGTCCATCATCTCCTGCTCGATTTCCACGCAGTCGAAATCCTTCAGGAGCGGGTCGGCAAGCAGGTAGTGTGCGCCCATGCCGCTCCCGAAACCGACCATCGCAGCATCGTAGGGCTTATCCTTCACCGCCATGGGCATGAACGCGGTCGCGGCCTGGGTCAGTTCGTCACCCTCGATGGGGCGCGAGCGGTCCTTGCCGAGACTCGCATCCGCCTTGCCGTTCGTCTTGATGTAGTAATGCACGTTGGATTCGTGGAAACTGATGGTAGCCGTCTTGCCATCGCGCACAATGATTTTCTCGTCCGGATGGAGATTCTTGTAGGCACGGAACGCGCCCGAGGTAATCAAGTGCGGGTCAAAGTTCACGAAGATGGAGGGCAACACCATGAAGGCGCAAATCACGTAGAACGCCACGCTGTAGCGGAAACGCTTGCGATAAACGACAAGCAACGCGAAGCCTATCGCGAAGTCAAGAACCGCGGCAAGCACGAGGGCGCCCTTAAGCTGCAGCAGCGGGAGCAGCATGAGCCCGCCACCCGCAGAACCGAGAATCGAGCCGACCGTATTCCAGCCGTAGACCTTCCCGATGGGGGCTTCGCTCTTGAAGGCGCGCGTGAGGATAATCGTAATGAGCGGGAGCGTCATGCCCGCAAAGAAGCTCGTGGGCACCATCCACAGCACGGAGAGCGCATACTTGAAGAGGCTCCAGCAAACGTAACCGTCGTTCGTGGGGTTGAATATCTGGTTTGCCTCGTTCATCATCTCCCAGAACGGCTTGTGGAAGTAGAGCGTGCAGAGCGCGAAGAAGGCCATCAGGATTTGCGCCATCGAGAGCACGACGAGGGAATCCTTCTTCAAGAGCTTGCCCGAGACGGCACTGCCTATGGCAAGCCCGAGGATGAACGCCGAAAGCATCTGGTCAAAACTGTGGCTCGACGACCCCATCAACAGGCTGAGCAGGCGAATCCACACGATTTCATAGACAAACGAAGTGAGGCCGGTGATGCCCGCAATCCAGAACCAGGTGGACTTCGGGGGCATCGCAAGGCGATGTTCCGCCGCGTAGTCCTCGTTCAGGGGCTCGCGGGCAGCACTTGCCCCCTCGGCGGCATCGCCTGGAAGTTCATCCTCGTCATCCTCGTGGTTCGGCGACGTTGTAAACCCAATATACCCGAAAATAGCGGCAAGCAGGAAGTTTATGGACGCGGCTACACACAAGGTAACGTGGTTCCCGAGAACAGGAATGAGCATGTAGCTCGTAAAAAGGATGCCAATAGCGGAACCGAAACTGTTCGTGAAGTAGAGCATCGGGAGCGAAACCTCCGCGCCGCTCTTGCGCATGAGACCCGCCGCAATGAACGGGAAGGTCATGCCCACCGCAATCGCAATCGGGAGGGTCGAACCCGTAGCAAGCACAATCTTTGCAATTTCCGCGCCCGTGAACCCGAGGCCCGCCACCCATTCGCTATCGAAGAAGAATCCCGTGAGCGCATTGTACAGCGGGTGATACGCCACACCGCCAATCCCGATGGCAAGTTCCACCGCGGCATACCCGAGCAGCGGGCGCCTCACCTTCTCGACCATCTTGCCCGCGACAAAGCTGCCTATGGCAAGCCCGCCCATGTAGATGCAGAGCGTGAGCACCTGGCCGTAGCTGGAATGCCCGAGAAAGAGTTTGAGGTACCGCGCCCACGAACCTTCGTAAATGAGGCCAGCGAACCCGGAAAGGGCAAACAGAAAATAAATGAGAACGTTCATGGCGTAAATTTATATAAAAAAGACGCCGTTCTATGTAAAAGAATTTTATGGACCTCCACCTTCAGTAAGACCGAATTCCCGGCGGGCCCAAGTTTGCATATGGGGCAGAATTTCTTCGTAAGGCACCACAATCATCACGCTGCCGTGGGTGTGCTCGCCGATTTCGAAAGAGGAACCGTCAAAACCGATACCGTCCTTCAAGAAAGAAGGCTCCAGCTTGAAATCCATGCCGATGGCATTGGGACGGGCATCGTATTTTTCCGCATATTTGCGAAGAAGCGATACAATCTTTTCCTTTTCATCCGGGTTGAAAATAGTGGAATCAACCAGCGCCCCATCTCTCTTCGAGAATGTCCGATGATACTCGTAAAAGTATCCTCCGGCGGCACCGGCATCATAGCCGGCATTCGAAATATAATAAGTCGTCCACAGCAGTGAATCAAACGCGACATCTATGCTGTCCTCGCGCTCGTATTTGAGGGTGGCGGCGACTTCCGTATGGGCGCTGTCATAGTACCAGTCATTGGGATAATTCCTGAGTTCGAATTCAATGTTCCTCTTGTATTCTTCCGCCTGACGGTAAAGTGCCCTTTTATGAATTTTTTCTATATGTCTGGCATCAAGGACCGTGTCGGCATCGGTCAAGTCCTCGCCCAACAATCCCTTGATGATTTTCCAGTGGACCCGTTTAGGATAAACCTGGAACCTCGGCAACGTCCAATGCAAGGAAACCGTGTAAAACCTGTTGCTGTCGCTTTCCGTCCCGTAATTGGTGAATTCCATACAGCCCTTCATTTTTGTGGGGTCGCATTCAATCAATTCGTCATCATGTATGGCGATTTCCGCCTTGACTCGCTCCAGATCGCTTTTTCCAATCAGGCTGTATTCAACTTTCATGTCGGCAAGCATGGAATAGATTTTATCCACCTTTTCCTCTATACCGGACAAATCCTTGTCATCCGGAGCCCGCAATGCAACTGTCGGCTCCTTTTTGGGGGCATCGTCCGATTTTTGGGAACCGCTTTGGAAAAAAGCAAGCGGGCAGGCAATTACCGCGACAAGGTATGCTGCCGACAAAATCGAACTCACGATTTTCTTTGCCCTGGAACCCGTTGGATTCGGCCTGTTCATAATAGCGAGCACGAACGCCACTACGGCAAGCGGAAGCAAGAATAAGTACATTCCTCCCCGCGACGTAAGGCCCACAAGAAGCCCAGTCAAGATAAAAAGCGTTTCAAAAACAGCCATATTCTATACCCCCCATTCATCATGAGCAGACTTGAACACTTTAATGCTGTTCACGATGCTGATAACACATTTTTTTACGTTCCTGGTGTTCGGATATTCCCTTACACCGTTTTGACGAAGCAGACGAACCACTTCAGTAGACTTCACAAGGTTGCTAGTATTCCTTTCCATATTCGATATAGACTTACTCATTCCACCAATTCGGCCATCCCTCGTGAAATTAGGTCCGCCAGACATGCCAAGCTGCAGAGTCCCAGTCATGCGATAATAACTATAATCACCGTCGTAACGATATTGAACACGGATGTTCATCGGGATAACAGTCAAATCATGGTCAATGAACGGTTCAATGTAACCATAAGACATCAACCTTTCCCCGACAGGCAATTCTGTGTGTGCGATATGACACACCCTAGGCATTTCGACAGGTTCCTCATCCAACTTCAACAGAACGATGTCTGTCTCAGCATCGTAATCCACGATATGCACCTTGTAGCACGAATCGTTCTGGATATCGTAATAACAATTGTGGTCGTAATCTTCGACGACATGATACGCAGTCACGATGTACTCTGAGTTGACAAAGAACCCCGTGCCGTTGCGAAACCCTTCCGCGAAAGTCATGGCGGCGAAAGAAAGGGCGAGTATGACGAAGTGTTTCATGACATTACCGTTTTTATCCATAAGGATTCCTCCTTGTGAAACAGGTCCTGTCTATTTATCGTCAGAAAGAAAACCGTTGTAAAATGATCTTTCAAAAAAAATGCATAAAGTGAAAAGCAAGTGAAAAGCCTTGTGCAAATCCGCATCAAGGCTTTGAGTGTTTAGAAGGAATGCCCTACAAAGGCTGGGCGTTTTATTTAGTTTCTTCGGTAGTTTCGCTGGGCTTCTTGAATATGGGCATCTTGATGGTCTTGCCGTCCTTGTCGACCGCCTTCCACGGGGTAAGCCCGACCACGTCTTCCACGGGGAGCGAGAACGCGATTCCCTGCCCCATCGTGTCGAGGCCCGCCTTCTGGTAAAGCGCATGCAGCACCGCGTCCTTGATTTTCGAATCCACGAGAATCATCACGATTTCCTTTTCGGGCTGTATCGCAATGTGGAAGAACGATTCGGCCTCCTTGTTCGCCGTACCGCGGGCGTTCAGGATAGTGCCACCGCGGGCGCCGGCATCCTTCGCCGCTTCCATCACGGTTTCCGAGAATCCGGTATTCACAATGCAGAAGATGACTTCGTGGTTGAATGCGCTCATGCTTCGTTCCTCCGTACCGCATCGCGGTTATCGCTCAGGAAGTTGAAAATGGACTTGCCGATGATGCTCGACATCGGGATAGTGTAGGCAATTCCCTTGCCCCCCGCAATCGTATTGAATTTTTCGTCCAAACTATCGAGGGCGGCGCGCAGGTTGTTCTCGCCAATGACGCTGAAGATGACCGCGCGTTCGGAATCCGCAAGGCCCATCGCAGTCGCAATCTCGCGCGGGGCGGTCCCGTGCCCGAACACGAGCATCTGCATGTTCACGCCAAAGGACTGGATGTGGTCCATGTAGAAATCTGCCTTTGCGCGGTTCACGACGGTCACGAGAATCTTGAGGCGGTTCATGGACACGCGCGAACGCCCGTTCGCCCGCCCGTAAAGCCTTCTCGCAATGCTTGACTTCTTAACCTCTGCCATGGCCTACCTACACAAAATCGATAATCTGTTCGTCGTCGGCATCCTGGATGCGGCGCATCATCAGGCGGTTCTTGATTTTCTTGGATGCAATCGCCCTGAAGCCCATCACCTGGATGGTAATGAGCGGGGTCATCGCGACCATCGCGACAATCCCGAAGGCGTAACTCAGTATGGAATCGCCACCATCGTGAATCACGGAGCACGCGCCGATAGAAAGCGGGAGAATAAAGCTCGAGGTAAGCGGGCCGCTCGCGACACCGCCCGAGTCAAACGCGATGGCGGTATAGAGCTTGGGCACAAAGAACGATAGCGCAAGCGAGATGAAGTAGCCGGGAATGAGGTAGTAGATAATCGGGAAACCCACGATAATCCGGATCATCGAGAGCCCGATGGAAAGCCCGACACCCACCGAGAGGGCGATGAGCATGGAACGCTTGCTCACGAGGCCGCCGGTGATGTCTTCGACCTGCTTGTTGAGCACGTGGACCGCGGGTTCCGCGAGCACGACCACCATTCCGATGACAAAGCCAGAAACAACAAGCGCGCGGGGCATCTTCGCGAGGTTACACCCGAGCTCGAAACCCACGGGCATGAACCCGACCGTCACCGCCGTAAGGAACACGACAAGCCCCACGAAGGTGTAGCAGATGCCGAACGACATCTGCACGAGCTTGGAGCGCGAAAGCCGGAGCGCCACGAACTGGAGGGCGAGGAAAAATACCACGATGAGCCCGAGGGCCACAAGCACCTCGTGGGCGACCGCGGCGACCGTCGGGATAAAGTTCTCGCCGAGGCTTGCGTCAATGGAATAGCTCTCGGGCGAAAGCTTGTAGGTAAGGTCGCCCTTCGAGAAAATCACGAGACCCATGAGCGCGATGATAGGCCCGATGGAGCACAGCGCGATAAGCCCGAAGCTATTCTCGTTCGCGTTCTTGCCGCCGATGGCGCCGGCGACACCTACGCCGAGCGCCATGATGAACGGCACCGTGATGGGGCCGGTCGTCACGCCGCCGGAATCGAAGGCGAGCGGCACGAACTGCTCCTTGCCGAAGGTGAGCATGAGCATGCCCAGCATGAACAGCGCCATGTAGAAGAAAATGATGATGGTCGAGAGGTCCTTCTTCCAGACCACCTTCACGATGGCAAGGAGCAGGAAGAACCCGACTCCGATACCCACGGTAACGATAAGCAACATCGGTTCGACCGCGTTCTTCACCTGCTCGGCAAGCACGGAGAGGTCGGGCTCCGCGACCGTAATGAGCACGCCCATCACGAAGCACACCGAAAGGAGCAAAAGGAGTTTGCGCGACTTGGTAAGGCCCGAACCCACGTGTTCGCCCATCGGCGTCATGGCAAGGTCCGCCCCCAGGTTAAACAACCCGATTCCCACCACAAGGAACACCGCGCTCACCGCAAACACGAGCAGTTCCTTCGTAGAGAAACTCACCAGCGGGGTGAACGAAAGCACGAGGACTATGAGCGTAACGGGAAGTACCGACGCGAAGGATTCCTTCAGCTTTTCGGACAGGATTTTAAGCATTACTCGCCCAGGTACTCCACAGCGAAGATAAGCGTCGCGCCGCCTGGAATGGGGCCCGCGCCGCGACTGCCGTAGCCGAGTCCCGGAGGAATCACGAGAATGCGCTTTTCACCCGGAAGCATGCCCGCGACACCCAGGTCCCAACCGCGAATCACACGGCCCTGCCCGAGCGGGAACACGAAGGGCTGCCCGCGGTCGCGGGAACTGTCGAACTTGTAGCCGTTGGTCATCCAGCCGGTGTAATGCACCTTCACCGCGGCCCCCACCTTGGCGGGTTCGCCCTCGCCCTGCTGGATTACCGCATAGCGCAGGCCCTCGGAACCGTTCTCGAACGTGAGCGACGCCGTATCGGGGAAGAAATCCATATTGGCCGCCACCTCGGGGTCCACCATGGATTCCACGAGCTCGACGCGGAACACAAGCGTAGAGTTCGGCGGGATCATCGTGAACGCGCTCGCGCCGTACCCCATGGAAGGGGGAACGCGAAGCCAGCGGACACCGCCCTCGCGCATGCCGTCAAGGCCTGCTTCCCAGCCCTTGATCATCTTGCCCACGCCGAGCACCACCTCGAAAGGCTTGCCCAAATCCTTGGAACTGCCGAACTTGCGGCCCGACACGAGCCATCCCGTGTAATGCACCTTCAGGGTAGAACCCGCCATCGCAGGCTTGCCCGTACCCGCCTTCTCGTCATAAATCTTGAGGCCCTTGTCCTTCGCCTTCCACGCGAGCTTGTTCACATCCTTCGGGAACACGTCGGGTTCCATCGGCTTTTCGGCAGAGACAAGTTCCACCTCGAAATACAGGTCGGAATACGGGGGAATGCCCTCGAGAGAATTCTCGCCATATGCCAGCACGTAAGGGATCGTAAGCTTGCGGACCTCGCCCACCTTCATTCCCACAATACCCTTGTCCCAGCCGGCAATCACCTGGCCCACGCCAATCGTGAACTCGAGCGGTTCGCCGCTTGCATACGTATCGGCAAAGGGAGTAAGCGTATCTGCCGAGGCCTCGTCCACGAGCGCGCTATCTACCGCGGCACTGTCCGCGACTGCAACCGTATCGACCGGAACCTTAGCCTTCTTGTCCTTCGCCTTCGATTTCGAGTCCTTCTTCGCCGTAGCGGCAGCGACGGAATCCGCCTGCGCCTTCGCGATAGAATCCTGGGCCGCAGCGACCTTCAGGCTGTCATAGTGAAGCATGTCGGCATACAGGTAGCCCCTGTAGTGCACCTTGATGAGCTGTCCTGCGCGAATCTCGTCGCCTTCACCGGTTTTTACCACATCAATATTGAACGGAACCGCCCATACAACGCTAGAAAACAACAGAACAATAAAAATCTTGAATTTTGACATAAAAACTCCTACTCCACAAGATAGAAAAATGCTAGTTTTTGAAAAAAGAGGAATTGCAATATAGAACGGGAAAGATTATGCTCTCTGTCGTCATTGTCATTGTTATCGTACTCCTGTCCATAATCCTCGCAGGGATCGGCGCCTACGTGGTCATCCACAGCGCCGACGAAAAAGAGGAAATCAAGCCGGTCATTGACGTATCCGGCAAGTACGCCGTGGTGGTCCGCCCGGCAAGGGAATCCATCACCGCGGTAAAGCCCTCCGAAAATTCCATACGCGCCTGGCTCGAGACACAGATAAACCTCACGCCCGAACAGAGGAAGGAATACCTCGACAAGTGGAACGAGAGCATCGAGGAAACCATCAGGACCATCGACGAGGGCGACCAGAACGGCACCGTCACCTACCGCATAGAACTTGGCCCCAAGGGCAAGGAATACGTGAAGTTCGTCCACGAGGAAAACTTCATTACCCGCGAACAGATTAGAAACCACGCCGAAATCCTGCCACCCTACGTACTCGGATGCGACTGCAAGCTCTTGCCCAAGCAGCCCTGGGAAAACCCGAGCAAGTCCGGCTGGAAGGCGGTACTCCCCACGCACGGAAGCAGCTACGACGTTCCGGACTGGAGGCAACTTGTTTAACACGCCACGCAACCTACTTTCCGCGCTCCTTTTTGCACCAGCACTCTCGCTTGCCGCAGGTTCGGCAATCATCACGCTCGAAATGCCCGTTGGCGCACGCCAGCTCGGTATGGGCGAAGTGGGTGCAGCGCTGGCCGACGACGCAACCGCCATGTACTACAACCCCGCAGGCCTAGCCTTCGGGCCGCTTGCCGACGAATGGAAGGTTTCGTTCCCCGCCGACGCAAAGACAACCCCGCACTTTACCAACATGGCAAGCCGTGCCAAGAACGGGTTCTTCTCCAAGAGCGAACTCTGGGCGGGGACCGTGAACGGAATCCTCAAGTACGACAGCGAGCAGTGGGTGGACTACCACACCGTGACGCTGCAGGGCAACGCGAAGGTGAAAGACGTCGTGCGCGTTTTCGCGGGTACCGAACGCGGGCTCGACGAATACACCCGCCAGGTCAAGAAGTTCAACGACATCAAGAACGCCGACGACGAATCGCACGTGGTGGAAGTGAAAATCCCGTGGAACCTCATCGTGAAGGACACCATCACGGCGCTCCTCTACGAGAGCCGCACCGAAAAGCTCTGGGTAGGCACCCCGAAGACGCTCTACCGCTTTGACGGCAAGGCATGGAAGAACTACGAAGACGAAATCGGCAGCCACCGCATCACGGCACTCGTGAACCAGGGAGCATCGCTCTGGATAGGCACCGACAACGGGCTGTTCCTCTACCGCAACGGCCAGTTCGAGCAGAAGGGCAAGGTGCTCCCGAGCCAGAAGATTAACGCGCTCGCGTGGTCCGAAAGCCGCAAGGAACTGTTTGTCGCCGTCGATGGCGCAGGCATCGCAAGGCTCGTGCCCAAGAAGAGCGTGAACGACAAGGACCGCTGGAGCCTCTTCAACGAAGAGGACGGCATCATGGACCTGCACCCGACCGCACTCGCCGTCGACAGTTCCGCACACGTATGGGCGGCACACAAGGGCGGCCTCAGCCATTTCAACCTGCGCAAGTGGGAACAGGTGCAGTTCGACGGCAACGTGGTGAACGACATCTCGGTGGACCAGAAGGGCCACATCTGGATCGCGACCGACAAGGGCGTGTGGCGCCACCTCCCCGACTACGCAACCGCAAGCGGACGCAAGGCGGAACTTGAACGCGGAGTCGCCGAACAGGAAGGCAGCGTCAAGAAGGATGACGAATGGCTCCACTTCCATTCGGGCAACGGACTTTCCACGAACAAGGTATGGAAGGTTCTGCCGCAGGGCAACGACGTGTGGTTCAGCACCGCAAGCGGCATGGAAATCTACAAGGACGCCGACTACCAGCTGAGCGCCTTCTACGAAAAGCTCCTGCCTGTCCTGAACATTCCCGACCTCTACCACCTCTTCGGCGGCATGACCGTCCCCGTTGCGGAATGGGGAACGCTCGGGTTCTTTGTGAACTTCGTGAGCTTCGGTTCCACGGTCGTCTCGGGCGATGTTGACGCCGATGACCTGGTGGCCTACAACAGTTCCGAAATCGTGGGCGGCGTAAGCTACGGTACTCGCTTCCCGAACAACTGGGGTCTGGGCCTCAGCATCAAGCTATTCTATTCCGACCTGAGTTCCGGTGCAGGCGCCGGCGAAGAGGAAGCGACCACCTTCGGTTACGCGTTCGACATCGGCGTGCTCAAGAAGGACCTGTTTATAGACAAACTAAACTTTGCCCTCGTGCTCGCGAACATCGGCCCGAGCGTGTACTACGTGGACAAGACCATCGAAGACCCGATTCCGCTCACCTGGCGCGTCGGGCTCTCTTACGAAATCCTTTCGCTCGCCGACTACAGGCTCACCATCGCCGCCGACTACAACCGTGAAGTCGTGTACGACGACGACAAGGGCGACCCGGAACCGTTCTACATCGCCTGCTGGAAATCCATCGGGCATCCGGAACGCGGCGGACACGGGTTTACCGCATTCAAGAACTCCCTGCTGCAGGGCGTGTTCAATACGGGCCTGGAATTCATCTACGCGAATACGGTGGCGCTCCGCGTCGGTTACCTCTACGACCAGACGGGCAAGCGCAACGAGGCCGACTTCGGCATCGGATTCATGATTTCGGACATGCTCCAGTTCGACCTCGCGACCATCATGGACGTGGGCGACAACGACGGCGTGCGCGACGGACAGATGCGCTTCGGCGCACTGTTCAAGTTCTAGCAGACTCCCAATCCTGTAAAAGCAAAACGCGGGCAACCGACCCGCGTTTCTTTTTTAGACACATATCGATTTTAGGATTGTGCAAGCACACTCCACCACTCTGTACTTATGCGTTCTTCCTTTACCTTGAAGCCGGCTTCTTCGAACCACTTGAGAATGTAGTCCTTCTCGGTCAGGAGCTGGCCAGAAATGATGAGTTCTCCGCCCGGTGCAAGCAGGTCCTCGATATCGTCGCGCAGGGGCCAGAGTTCGCTCCGGATCATGTTGCAGAGGATTACATCGAACTTCGCGCCATCCCGGAAGGCATCCAGGAATCCGAGCACGCAGTCGCTCTCGCCAAAACCGTTGCGTTCGAAGTTTTCCGCGATGCAGGGAACCGTGAGCGGGTCAATCTCGGTACCTACTGCAAGTTTCGCTCCCAGGCGGCGCGCGAACATCGCGAGGATTCCAGTACCCGTCCCGATATCGAGCACCGACTTGCCGTCAAAATCCACCGACTCCATCAGGGCGGCGCAACTGCTCGTGGTATCGTGCTCGCCCGTCCCGAACGCGGTCTTCGCCTCGAGTTCGAGCACTACGGCCTTCGGGTCGTCGGGAGTGAATTCCACCCAGGGCGGGCGCACCCACAGACGTTCCGACACATGGACCGGCTGCGCACGGTCGCGCCACCACTTGTCCCAATCCTTCGCAGGCTCCTCGCTCAGCGTAAAATGGTACTGCGGGAACTCCGCCACAATGCGGTCACGCTCGGCCTTGTCGCCGGTATAAAAACAGAAGTCCGTACGGCCTTCCGCCTTCGGGTCCAGTTCCTCGAGCGTCGCCACTCCCGCCTCAAAGAGCAGGTAGCTTGTAAGTTCAAATTCTTCTTCGGGGCAGTAACCCTCGGCCTTGTACCATGTGTCAATTTTCTGCATGTGGTGAAATTTAATAAAAGGCGCATCGGAAAAACCGACGCGCCTGTTTCTTGAGGTGTAATGATTAATGCTAGAACAGAGCGACGCTGTACGGAGCGAGCGCGCCTTCGGGCTGTTCAAGGGCATTGGCCTTGCCATCCTTGATCAGGTATGCCTTTTCGGCTTCGAAGCTGCGGTCACCCACCAGCACAACGCCGTCCTTGGCGGCGATGAACCCTTCAGCATCGGCAATGCCTTCCACCTTTTCCACCTTCTTGGCAGACAGGTCAATCTTGGCCAGAGGAACATCGCCATAACCCTTATAGACAGCGGCATAGGCGGTACCCTTGTCTGCAACGAACGCATAGACGCCGCCGCCGAGCTTTTCGCCAGAAACCACCAATTCGGACTTTTTATCCTTGAGGTTCACCTTTTCGATACCGCGCTTGTCATCGGCATCGGTTCCGTAAGAATCGTTGTATTCACCCTGGCTTGCCACATAAATGTCCCCATCAAAGAAAACCATGGCAGTCGGGTTTTGCTTGAGCAACTGCACGGTATCCTTCAGGTCGCCCGTAGATGCGTCGTAAATGGCAAGGAGGCCCTTGGGGTATGTGGTCGCCCAGGTTTCAGGGTCCATCGTGTAGCGCTGCATCAGCACATAAAGCTTACCGTCGTTCAGTTCAATGTCGGCGACGTACGGAGAGGTTTCGCCCTCATAAGCGAACTTGCCCGTCTTCACAGACTTGACCACCTTGCCGTCAACCGTAGAAATCTTGACCAGGGAGTCAGCATTCTGGAGAGCGACCCAGGCATTCTCGCCGTCAAAAACCATGTCGACCGGATTTGCGCCGTCATCCAGGGAAGCCTGCCACACCACGGCCTTTTCGCCTTCGGCTTCAAGCTTTTCAGGGTCAACCAGCGAAATGTTGTCGGCTCCCATACGTTCCATCACGTACAGGTCGGCGCCGTTCACGACAACCTTGGAATCTTGGAAGAACGAGACGCCCTTCTTGGAAACCTTGCCGTCCTTGTCAATCCAGCGGAGTTCGCCGGTCTTGTAGTCAGAACCGAAAACCACGCCCGTCAGGGACACTTCCACTTTTTCGGGATCGTCCTGCGGACCCGTGCTGGAACTGGAGTCATCACCACAAGCGGAGAGGCCGAAAGCGAGGGCTACTGCAGCCACGGCAGCGAAGGACTGCTTCGCCACGCCCGCAACGATGTTATTCATTTTCTTATTCATGTTTTTTCCTTTTCTGGCTTTACGCTTTTAAGCGCGGGGGCTAGAACCCCTGTATGATAGTGAACTTGTATTCCCTCCCCGGCATAGGGAAGGGCGTGTAAAAATTCCGGTATTTCTCGTCGGTAATGTTATCCACAGAGAAGGTGAGGCGTGTCTTGTCGAAGGGCCGGTAACTCAGGCTTGCGCGATGGTTGTCCACGGCGGGCTGGTCCATACGGTTCGCACGGTCGCTGTAGATGACACTGCGCCATTCCGAAGCCCATGTCAAATCCAGGCGCAGCGGCAGGTGGAGCGTCGCCTCGGCATAGTACGAACGTTCCGGTTCGCCGGGAAGCATGTTGCCCCTATAGGTACTGGAGTTGGAGCGGTCCTCCGTCTTCTGGAACGTGGCGCGCAGTACCACATCCAAGAACCGCGAGGGGCTGCTGTTCAGTTCCAGTTCGGCGCCGCGTACAAGCGACCGCGCGACATTCTCGGCCCGCAGGAGCTCTACCGAAATTACCCAGCATATGCCATCTTCTATATGCGATTCAAAATACGACGCCCTGAACGTGGTCCTATTCCCCGGGAACCTGTAGAGCCCCGACGCCTCGAACTTGGTGGCCTTTTCACGCTTCAGGTCCGGATTCGAAAGAGCCCCGGGGAACGTCCCGTAAAGTTCCATCAGGGCGGGCTGCTGGTAAAAGCGCCCCAGCGAAACCTCGCCCGTCAGCGGGGAACCGCCCGCCCCCAGCCGCGTAAAGAGGCGACCCGCAAAAGTCAAATCGCGGTCAGACGCGTACTGCAGATGGTGCGAGCCCGAAGGCTGTACAAAGTAACCGTCGTCCAGGTGGTCCTTCAGGTACTGCGCCGATCCCTCGCCGCCAAGCCCTCCGTACTTGAACATCTGGTAATAAAGTTCACCGGAACCCATTCCCGTCCAGCGGGTCAGTTCCCAGTCCTTGGAATCGCCGCGGGCCGCCGCATTCTCCCATTCCAGCGCCAGCCGGGCAGAACCCTTCAGCCGCTCCACGGGCGCCCACTCCGCCGAAACTTCGGGAACCACCTTGTAGGTGGCCGCCCCGTATTCCATAAAGCGGTTGTTGCCGTAGCCCACGTGGTCCAGCGGGTAGTAGGTGCTGGAAAGGTTCTTGTCGAACCGGGCCGAAACCCCTCCATAAAGGAAGAGCCTGTCGTCAAAATACCCCACGGATTCTATCCCGTAGCGGATCAGTGCCGACTCCCCCACGAATTTTGCGACCTTCGTCTGCTGCTCTTCCTTGCCGGGGTTTCCGCCCTCGTAGCGGGACGCTGTTACAGACAACGTAGAAAAGTAGCCGTTCCCGTGCAGCATGCGGAACTGCACGTTGCCCGAGACGTCGGTGTACTTCGCGTTCTCGCGGGTCGCCGTGTAGTCGTCATCGTCGTTGTACTGCGTCCCGTTCCGGTTGGTGTATTCGTAATCGTTGTCGGAATGCCTTGTGGCAAATGACGAAGCGAACATGAGGCTATCGGTCACGGGAGTCGCCACCTGGAACGAGCCCTCCCACAGGTTATGGTTCCCGTAGGCGCCAAGCACGCGGCCGCCCTTCTTTACCGCATTCTTCGTGACAAAGTTGACCGCACCGCCCAGGCCCGAAACCCCGAACCTTGCAGGCACATTGCTCTTGTACACCTCGACCTTTTCCATCTGGTTCAGGTCTATCGAGCCGAGGTTCACCGCACCCCCGCTCGCATCGTTCAGCGGAACGCCATCCACGCAAATCAGTATATTCCGTGCGGCAATCCCGCGGATAGATACCGTCTGGAAACTCCCGTGGCCTCCCTGCCTGTACGACTGGATTCCCGGGAGAGTCGCAAGCAGGTCCGCCGCCGAAAGCATCTTGCCTTCCCATGCGGCCGAGGTAATTTCGGTGTAGTTCGCGTCTTCTGCAGGCAGGTATTCTTCGACACCTGCAACCTCCATCACTCCCAAATCCTGCGCGGGTGCGGATTCTTCAACGGCGATATCTTTGGACGATTGCGAAACTTGCGCGTGGGCGCTAACCCATGCACAGCAAAAAAACACCGCAGGTACAGCGGCTTTGCAGAATGACGTCGTTCGCATCGTTCCTCAACATCACGCTTCCCGCAGTTCTTCTGGCTCGGGGATCAACCTACTCCCGGCTCCTTCACACGCGGGTCACGCGCATTGGTTCATGCCGGTTTCGTCCTCCCTTACAGCGGCGCGACCGCCCCCGGCTTTCACGGGGTTCTCTCCTTGCAAACTGCCCGGCTGGGCCACCTGCAAGAGCTTTTCAGGGCACAGGAAACTTTTTGCAAAATATAGCATCTTTTTCTACGCATACAATGCGTCAAAAAAATTTATATTCTTACCATGCTGTTCATCCACCAATTCCCCGACTGGACTCACTTCCGATTCGATTCAAAGAAAGTGCTCGACGCACTCGGCAGGGCCCGTTTTGCCGAAGGGAAACTCGCCGGCATCTACGACATCTGCGGCAAACGCGAACTCGAAAACAGGCTCCTCGCCGAAGACATCGTGGCAAACTTCGCAATTGATTCGCACCCGCTCGACACGGAACCGGTTCTCACGAACATACTGCTGAAGGCACAGGGGAACGAACCGCACGTCAAGAACTACCTGGGCGCCATCGCGAACTCCCAGAACCCGCTCACGCCCGAACGCCTCCAAGGCTGGCACCAGGCACTATCCCGCACAGGCAGTTCCAGCCTCCGCGACACAGGAAGCACCGTAACCGAAAACGCACTGGGCATCCAGTTCAGCGGACCCGGTCCCGAAAGGTTGCAGGGCGAACTTGAAAACTTCCTAAACTGGTTCGAGACCACCCCGCAAGAAGGCATGATAAAGGCTGCGATTGCGCACTTCTGGTTCCTTACGCTCAGGCCGTTCCGTGAAGGGAACGGAAGGCTCGCCCGCACCATTACCGCGATGCAGCTCTGCAGGGCACGGAACTCCACGCACCTGATTTACGCACTGAACACGCAGATACTAAAGAACCGCGACGAGTACCTCAGCATAATAAACAAGACACAGTGCGGGAACGGAGACATTACGGGGTGGATACTCTGGTTTTTGAACCAGGTCGAAAGCGCAGTACATACAAGCGAAAACATGCTTGAACCCGGGCTAAAACGTTTCCAATTCCAGGCAAGGCACTCGGGCACGCCTACGGGCGAACGCGAGCAGGCGCTTCTGAACGCCGTGCTCTCAGGGAAAATTCCGCGGGATTTTACGGCAAAGGATGCCGCCGCCCTTTTCGGGACAAGCCACGATACCGCACTGCGCGAAATCCAGAGCCTTATGGAAAAAGGGCTTGTCGCCGCAAGCAAGAAGGGCGGGCGCAGCAAGACCTACAGCGTGGTGGAATAACCACCCGCACGTTTATCGCAGTTATTAAGCCGCTCTCGCGTTTATTGCAGTTATTAAACGGCGCCGCCGTTCTCGCGCATGCGCCTGCGGGCACGGCTACCCGGCCTGTTGCGGCGATGGCGCCTGCGAGCGTCACCATCCTGGCCGTTGCTTCTGGGCTTTCCGCCGTTTGTTTGTCCGTTACGCGACTCGTCACCCTCGTGCAGACGAGGGTCTTTGCGCATCTGCTCAAATTTTGAGCCGCGCGCATTCTCCTGTTTTAAACCGCGCGCATCATCAGCCCGTTGTTTCTTCCCGCGGGCGGGTTTCTCGCGGGACTTATCCGCGCGGGCCTGCGCTTCCCCGCGGTTCATGCGACCGCGTGCATTGCGCATCTCGCTCTCGGCGGTCTCCTTCTGCGGGGGCGGCAACTTCTCGTAAATCGCCTGGTCGCCTTCCGGAATCTTCGCGCGGGTCAGCTTCTCGATGGCGCGCAAATCGACTTCCTCGTCGGGCGAGCAGAAAGAAATCGCGATGCCGTCCTTGCCCGCACGCGCCGTGCGGCCAATGCGGTGCACGAACGTCTCGGGCACATCGGGCAGGTCGTAGTTGAACACGTGCGAAACGTCGTCCACGTCAATCCCGCGGGCGGCAATGTCTGTCGCCACGAGCACGCGAATCTTTTCGCTCTTGAAGTTCCCGAGGGCTTCCTGCCTGCGGTTCTGGCTCTTGTTCCCGTGAATCGCTGCGCACTTGATTCCCGCCTTCTCGAGCACGCGCGTAATCTTGTCGGCCCCGTGCTTGGTGCGGCTGAACACGAGCACCTTCTTCATCTCGGGGTGGGCCAGCAAAAGTTCCTTCAAAAGCGCTCCCTTGCGGCGCTTGTCGATGCGGTAGAGTTCCTGGCGGATGCGTTCAATCGGGGTGCTCTGCGGTGCCACTTCCACGCGCACCGGATCCGGCCGCAGAATCGTCGCCGCAAGCTTCGTGATGTCGTCGGGCATGGTCGCGCTAAAGAACAGGTTCTGCCTCACCTGCGGCAGCAAGGCCACCACCTTGCGGATATCGTGAATGAATCCCATGTCGAGCATGCGGTCCGCCTCGTCGAGCACAAAGAACTCGAGCGCCTTCAGGGATACCGCCTTCTGGCCAATCAAGTCGAGCAGCCTTCCCGGAGTCGCCACTAGCACGTCAACGCCGCGCACCAGGTTCCTCTTCTGCGAGGCATCGTTCACCCCGCCAAAGATGCACGCCGTCGAAATCGCGGTAAACTGCGCGTACTGTTTGAAGCATTCCTCCACCTGGATAGCGAGCTCGCGGGTCGGCAGCAGAATCAGTGCACGGCAGGTCTTGGGCGCACGGAACTTCCCGGAATCGAGCAGGCGCTGCAGTATCGGGAGCGCGAACGCGGCCGTCTTCCCGGTACCCGTCTGGGCAATTCCCAGCAGGTCGCGGCCCTCCAGCAGGCTCGGGATAGAGCGTTCCTGAATCGGGGTCGGTGTCTCGTAGCCCACGGCGCGCACGGCACGCTGCAGGGGATTTGCAAGGGGAAGTTCCGAAAATAGCATAACGCGCCCAAAGATAGAAAAGCACGCCCGCTTTTCCTAGAGTCTATTCCTCGATGCCCATGAGCCGCATCGCGGCCTTCCAGGTTTCCCTATTCTCGAACCCGTCACGCTTTCCGCCGCCATAGCGGGCATGTGCGAACTCCTCTACAATCGTTTCCCAGCCTTCGAGCCTGCCTTCCTTCACGAGGGCATCCAGGTTCACCGCGGCGACACTTTCAAAACCCGCAGAAGAACCGCCCGCGCCGTCCTTGCCCGAATTCAATCCCGAGCCGCCGTCCTTACCCGAACCGGCATCCGCGCCGAACTTCTCGAAAACGAACTCCTTCGCGATACTTTCCAGCTCCAGGAGCCATTCGCGGCTGTCCGCCACGTTCACGCGCTGCTTGAGCACCATCATGCGTTCGCGCAGGGCCTCCTGGGCGGCATTTTTCGTGGCAACGGCCTCCCGTGCCGCCGCCCGCCTTTTCGCGCGCCACAGGCCCGCAAAAAGCACGCAGAGGGCCACCACTGCACCCACCGCAATCGGGAGCGGGTTAAAGGGTTCCTCTACGCGAATATCCACGCTCTCGCTCCGCAGGTCAATCGGCTGCCCCATCTGGGTCGGAATCTCGAAGCGCAGCGCCGGTATATGCAGGTTTCCCGTATCCTGTGCCGCAATCCTGTAGGTAAAGGTAATCGAGGCGATTTCCTTGCCGTCCTTCACGGACCGCGAGGATTCCTGCGACAGGCCCACCTGCGTAAGCCCCTTCGCGTTCGCGGAGCCTGCAGGCACCACCAGGAGGGCGCTACCCTGCACGCTCCAGCTCACCGTCACCGGGAACTCGAACGTATCTCCCACGGTAATCGCGGGCATACCGTCCGCCGGCCCCGCCGTAACCGAAATCCCGAGCTGTTCGGGCGTCGGCATCGCCGGCGCAACATTACCCGAGTCAAGAGAAGCACCCGAATCTGGCGCGCTACCCGCACCAGCATTCAACGCGGAATCCGCCGCAACATTTTCCACATTCAAAGAATCATTTTCCATGGTACCTAATATACAAAAACGGTCCCCAACCCGCACCTTTCATCATCCATCATCAATTATCAATCATCAATTAAAAAACGGCCCCCCGAAGGGCAGCCGTCTTTTCCACAATTTTCGTTTATCCTAAAGCGGGAGCGTCGCGGGCTTCACGAACAGGCCGTTCAGAAGTTCGCTGTACATCGTCATCAGGATATGCGGGAAGTAGTTGAACCCACTGAAGGTCTTCGTGTTGAAGCTCGCCGTGCAGGCATCGAGCCAGGCCTGGTTGCCGCCCATGCCGGTAAGGCACCAAGCACCGTGCCAGTTCGGCAGCAGCGAGTTCGTAGAACCGTCAGGCTGGCCAGCCACCGCAGAATACATCACCTTGCCGGTCGTCTCGAGGTTCGCCGGGTCGCCGCCCGACTTGGTCGAGATGAAGGTGTTCAGGGTGTTCAGCACCTGCTGGGCGCGCGGATCCTGCGTCCAGTAGTAGTCCCACGCGATACGCCACGGAATGCGCACAGATTCGTGGTAGAACATCCAGTAGGTCTTGTCGGCACTGCCGTTCTTCGGGTTCACCGCGACACCCGCCGTATTCGTCCAGTCGGGGAACACGCCCGTGCCCGCCGCCTGCACTCTCAGCATGTAGTCGTACATCGTGTTGAGCACGCCGGTCCAGTCGTGGTTCTTGTCCACCAGGGCAAAGAGCCTGATGGCAACCGGGGAGAAGTAGCTCAGGTTGAAAATCGGGTCCGCGGTCTTCCAGGTCGCCATGTTGCCGGAATAAATCATGAGCGACGGGCTGATTTCCTCGGTCCAGATAGAGTTCGCAATGGCAAGAGCATCTTCCAGGTACGGAGCCAGGCCCGTCTGGTAGTACGCAATGATAAGCGCGGTTGCAATATCCAGGTCGGCATCCGTCGCCGAAGAGGAATTCGCCGGAGCGCCGAGGGATTCGTACGAGAACGTACCCGTCTTCCACGGGGTCAGCTGCGGGCCACCCTGGTATTCACGGTAGCCCTTGCTGTAGTACCACAGGGAATTGAACGCATCCAGGTCACCCGCAAACAGCGTAATGAGCATGCCGTAGCCGATACCTTCCGAAACAGTGCAGCCACGCTTCTTGTAGCTGTTGGTGCATTCGTCAATCACGCAGTAGGAGTCGCTACTCGTATCCCAGATGATTCGGGCAGGGAACATTCCCGCAGCCGTATAGGCACCGAAAACCACGCCCCAGTCCTGTGCAAGTACCGGATATGCAGCCGCTTCCTCGATATAGGACTTGTAGTAGGTACCCTTCCACGAGGCGTACCAGGTGAGCGAAGCCGCAGGATTCGCGGTCGTGGGCAAAATACCGTAGGTCTGCGTGGTAGGCGTGGTGGGCGTCGTACCAGGATCAGGCGTAGGAGTCGACGGGGTGGACGGGGTACCCGGAGTCACAACCGGCGTCGACGACGTAGAAGAATCGTCGCCACAGGCCGAAAACATCATAGCGGCGCTAACAGCGAGCGCCGGCAAGAACCAATTGCGTTTCATTCAAAAAACCTCTCTGTTTTGCCTATAATATACTTTAGAATTTGCATTTTATCTACAAAATAAACAAAAAAACAGCCCGATGCCAGCATTGCAGGCTGCTTTTGTGAATCTTATCACTTATTGCTGAAACGAAAGGCCCCGGACTTTCATCCGGGGCCTTTAGAGATTCTACACAAAAGACTATTCAAGGATAATCTTCTGGGCGAACTTGACGTTCCTGCCCGCAACGCGGAGCATGTAGACACCGGCGTCGAGGCTGGAGAGGTCCAGCGTGCTGCCCACGGTCGCGCTCTTCACCACCTGGCCCTGCAGGTTAATCACTTCGGCCTTGGCAGAAGAGATGCCCGAGAACGAGACGGTGCGGCCAGAGAGCATGGCCTTGGCAGAACCGGCAGCGGCGATAGACTTGATGGCCACGGTACCGCAGTTGGCATTGGAACCGACCTTCTGGATGAGGAAGTCGCCAGAGGTACCGGCGGTGCCTTCGAACTTCAGCTTGATGGCCGCAGTCTTCGCAAGCACGGTAGCCTGATCAACAGTCTTGCCCCAGTTAGCGCCCTGCTTGAACTTGCTCCACGGGAAGTCGGAAACAGTCAGAGCGGCAGCCTTGGCAACGGTAGCCTTGTAGTTGTTGTATTCCGTCACGGTAGCTTCGTCTTCAACACCGAGTTCGATGCCGAAACCAATCGTAGACTGGTACGCAAGGCATATGCCTCCCCAAGCCGTGATATCGACACCTTCCTGGCCTTCGCTCCAGATGTTGAAGCCGATTCCGGCATACGGATAGTCGTAACCAGCGCCGAGGTTGATGGTGGCCTTGATGCCCTGGTAGGCCTCGACGAGCGGGCCGTAGAAGTTGTCGTAAGCGTTGGCTTCGACGTCGGCCGGGAACGTAAAGGCAGAAGAACCGCCATCGTTCGCGTCGTTGTAATCGTACCAGTAGCCGGACGTTTCTTCGTCGGAACCGGTTTCGACCTTACCTTCGGTATCGGTGGTGCCGTCCCAGAGGAAGGTCGGAGAGACTGCGCCCTGGGCAAAAGCCATGGTCGCAGCGCCAGCAATGGCTGCAAGAGTTTTTACCTTGTTCATAATAGCCTCCTTGTGGTTACCCACGTGCTTGTACCCCTTTAATCTATACAAAAAATCTCGTGCGGGTAAAAAAAATGTGCACACCCGTAAAAAAATGTGCTCCGTTTGTGACTCCGGTCAAGCAAGGCCCTGTAAAAGAGCATACAAATTATTCCAACTTGGAATACAGATAACTTAAAAATAATCTTTTGCAAGCATAAAAAAAACAGGAAACCCCGGACTCGCATCCGGGGTTCCCTTAGACATCCAATTCAGGAGATTATTCGAGAACGATCTTCTGAGAAAGCTTGACGTTCTTGCCAGCAACGCGGAGCATGTAGACACCGGCGTCGAGGCTAGAGAGGTCCATAGCGGAGCTGACGGTAGCAGACTTCACAACCTGGCCCTGGAGGTTGATCACTTCAGCCTTGGCGGAAGAGATGCCAGAGAAGGAGAGGGTGCGACCAGAGAGCATGGCCTTGGCAGAACCGGCAGCGGCGATAGCCTTGATGCCGACACCGCTAGCGGTGCACATACCAAGGGAGCCGACCTTCTGGATGAGGAAGTCGCCAGAGGTACCGGCGGTACCTTCGAACTTCAGCTTGATAGCAGCAGTCTTGGCGAGGACGGTAGCCTGGTCGACAGTCTTGCCCCAGTTGGCGCCCTGCTTGAACTTGCTCCACGCGAAGTCGGAAGCGGTCACAGTGGTAGCCTTGGCAACGGTAGCCTTGTAGTTGTTGTATTCCGTCACGGTAGCTTCGTCTTCAACACCGAGTTCGATGCCGAAACCGAGCGTAGACTGGTAGGAAAGGCAAATGCCGCCCCAAGCGGTAATGTCAACACCTTCCTGGCCTTCGCTCCAGATGTTGAAGCCGATACCGGCATACGGATAGTCGTAACCAGCGCCGAGGGTGATGGTGGCCTTGATGCCGCCGTAGGCTTCAACGAGCGGGCCGTAGAAGTTGTCGTAAGCGTTGGCTTCGACGTCGGCCGGGAACGTAAAGGCAGAAGCACCGCCATCGTTCGCGTCGTTGTAATCGTACCAGTAGCCGGACGTTTCTTCGTCGGAACCGGTTTCAACCTTACCTTCGGTATCGGTGGTGCCGTCCCAGAGGAAGGTAGAAGAAACTGCGCCCTGAGCGAAAGCCATAGCGGCAGCGCCAGCAACGGCTGCGAGTGTCATTTTCTTGTTCATAGTATCTCTCTCTTTTTTTTTGTGAACGCCCCCCGAAGGGAGCAAGGTTTAACGCAAATATATCTTTTTTTTTTGAATGTGCAAGAACAAAAATCAAAAAATAAGCATTTTCCGAAAATGAGTTCATTTCGTCACACTTTTGCCCACAATCGTAGAAAATAGGAACTAACTACCCCGAACCGGCATACGCGGTCCGACTTTGGTGCGACCTGCGTCACTGTAAAAAGAATTTTACTAGTAATTGTGGTTCTATTAAATATTTTTAAGGCGGGAAACGGGTGTAGTGTTTAGGACACGAAAGTAAACAAGGAAAACGACATTTTACATCAGAAATAAAGACATAAAATTTATCTTTGATGCAAAAGGAGTCTTTTATGACGATGTTCAGCAAAACTGTCAAGGCGATCGCAGCAGGCGCTATCCTCCTCGGGGCGGTAGAAGCCAACGCCGCAGCCGCAAACGCAAAACCCCTCCGCATAGGTCCCGTGCAGGTGCATGGCGTCCTGGGAACCAGCGGCAACAAAATCGTCGGCCAGAAGAGCGGCAAAGAAGCCATGCTCCGCGGCATGAGCATGTTCTGGTCCGATGCTACCGGCATCCAGTACTACAACAAGGAAGTCATCAAGTGGGCCGTCAACAATCTGAAAATCGACGTGTTCCGCTATGCCATGGGTGTTCAGTACTACGATAGCGATGGCGGCACAAGCAACAAGCTTGACGACAAATATTCCTACATGAAGGCAGAGGACACGCAGAAGAGCAAGATCGACCAAATGGTCGAAGCCGCTATCGAGAACGACATCTATATCATCATCGACTGGCACAGCCACCGCGCCGACAGCGAAAAAAGCCAGGCCGCTTCGTTCTTTAAGGAAATGGCCCAAAAATACAATAACGTCCCGAACATCATTTGGGAAGTGTTCAACGAGCCTGTCAACCAAGGCTCAGGCGCTATCGCAAGCTATGCGAACGACGTCATCAGCGGCATCCGTGGCACAGGCAACAACAACCTCGCCCTCGTAGGTACCCCGAGCTGGTCCCAGATGCCAAATGGGTCCTGCGGTACCGTAAACCAAAAGAACGTCGGCTACGTGTTCCACTTCTACGCAGGCACGCACTCCGTGGGTCAATTCAGCGGCAACATCAATAGCTGCAGGAACAACAACGCCGTGTTCATTACCGAATGGGGCACCACCACCGCCGACGGTAAGGGCGATGCCAACACTAGCGCATCTTCCAGCTGGACCGACTTCATGGAACAGAACAAGATTAGCAACTGCAACTGGAGCTTGCGCCAGAAGGTGACCACAGTCGGTAACCAGTCCGAAGAAGGTTCCGCCATGTTCGCCGGCGACAAACCGCTCATTACGCAGGCGGCCCTCTCCGCAGCAAGCTACACCAACTCCGGCAACTTCGTGAAGAACTACCTCACCAAGAACGCTACCGACTGGGCTAGCCAATTTGCGGCGACCCTCAAGAGCGGCAGCTGTTCGTTCACAGCAACGACCGTCAAGGAATCCGCGGGCAGCATCACAAGTTCGCTGAAGTCGGGCTGTACCTACACCTCCAGCAACGAAAGCGTCGTAACGAACGCAGGCGCGATTATCGGACCGGGCTTTGTCATCATGACCGGCAATGACGGTTCCCAGTCGGTCGTCACCGTGACCGAAGAACCCAAGCAGACTATCGCCGGCTTCGAGGACTTCAACTGCTACATCAGCGGTTCCTGCACCAAGAGCCACACCATGGATGACATGGATGGCGACGGCAAGATGGAAGTCGTGGTCAACGCCACCGGCAAGACTGACCAGGGCGCCACCTACACCCTCAAGTCCCTGAACGAAAGCATC
Organism: Fibrobacter sp. UWT3; assembly: GCF_900230125.1. NCBI lineage: Bacteria > Pseudomonadati > Fibrobacterota > Fibrobacteria > Fibrobacterales > Fibrobacteraceae > Fibrobacter > Fibrobacter sp. UWT3. Next base: position 91,339 of record NZ_OCSS01000002.1, read on the forward strand.
GTGAAGGTCAACAAGGCCACCTGCAGCGGCAAGAAGTGCTATGGTAGCCTCAAGGGCTCGTCGGTGAACATGTTCGAATTCACGGGTACCATCGGTGAAGCCAAGATCGTGGCTACGGCACCTGCCGTCACGGGCTACATCGCCATGAACGACACCATTACCATCCAGTACACCAAGACCGGCGACAAGGTCGGCGGTGACTTCAAGAACATGAAGGTTGCGAAGGGCTCCACCACGGCAGTTACCTTCCCCACCGAAACCACCTACGGCAAGGCAGCCATCACCTACACCTTCGATGGCCAGGCTGCCTCGCCCTACATAGAATACATCCCCGGCGCCCCGGGCTACCTCATCGCGGGTAACGAAGACGCCATCGTGACGGTGACGGCAACCGCTCCCGAAACCGCGGAACGCGCCGCAACCGAACTCTCGATTACCATCATCGTGGGCGACAGCGCCACTGCGGCAAGCAAGGGCAACGTGCCTATACCGTTCGTCGCGAAGGCTGCGGGCAAGTTCTCCGCGCAGTTCGTCAACGGTGGCATGGTCCTGAAGGCGACCCGTAGCGGAAGCGCCTCCGTCGAGGTGATTACTAGCCTCGGCCAGGTGGCAAAGAGCATGCAGGTGAACCTCGCTGCGGGCCACAACTGGATTCCGGTTGCAGGCATCAGCACGGGCAAGTACATCGTCCGCGTAAAGCAGGGAAGCAACATCCAGAGCTTCATCCTCGAAAAGAAGTAAGCCGGATTCCCTTACGCTAAGGCATTTAATCCCCGGGCAACACACCCGGGGATTTTTGTTATGCGACCGTCAGCGCTTCTCTCCCGTCACAATACTCCGGTTTGCGCTCACTTCCACCTCCGGCTCACGGGCAACCATTCAATTATCGTCTCGGGAGAGAACTCCCTCTTGTTTTTGCGGAGAGACGGATTTTCACAAAGTGAACACCGGAACGAAGTGTGAGCCTAAAGCGACTCGTATCAACGAGTCGTGATGGCGATAGCGAGTGAGGAACCGGAGGTTCTTTACTTGAGATGACGAACGAGCGGTCGTGTTAGAGTGAGTGTGAACGTGCTTCCCGTGAGCCCTAAACGACCGATATTAATCGGTCGTGTGGGCGAAAGCGAGTGAGAAACCGGAGGTTCCTCACCCGAGACGACGAACGAGCGGTCGCAAAAGCCGCTCGTAGCAAACAAACTATTTAACAGGCCATGGGAAGAGGAGTTCGCGCTTATCCCCCGTCTTTTTCCAGCGCCTGACAGCCTTCACGCAGGCTATCACAACAAGGCCTTCTATCCAGGCCGCCGTCATGGTCACGTCCGCGAGAGTCTTAAGCAAGTCCCCGTCCCGGAAAATACACAAGACACTGTGGAGAACAAGCGCGACTGCATATATAATAAGCACATAATACAGCACGTACTCCGTAAAGAACCCCGGCCTGCAAGATATCTTTTGCAGTTCGGGCATAAAGAACGGCTGTTTCAGCTTGTTTATGATGCCCTTGCTTACGGCAAGCCAGATTCCCGTCAAGATGGTTATGGCAACGAACTTGAACAGATCCACCCCCCTGCCCAAGACAATGCTATCGACAACAAGCATCTCTATCAAGGCGAAAAGGGAAACTGCGGTAAACAGGATTCTTTTGTTCATAACTCTAAAGTGAAATGTACAAAAAAGGCTCCCGGAGGGAGCCTTTTAAAACATTCTAATTGCGAGAATTACTTCTTCTTCGCGGGCTTGTAGTTCACGTCCGGGCGGAGTTCCAGGCCAATCGTCACCAGGATGGAAACGATGGGTTCGTGGTGGTCCTGCGAGAGGTCGTAAACGGCCACGCCGGCGTAGCCATTGTTCTTCACGTTCTCGGCAACCGCCTTCACGGAAGGAATGCCCATGAACACGATGGCTTCTTCCTTGCTCACGGCAATTTCGGACTGGGAGTCGGAATCGTAAGAAACCTTGTAGTCCGGAGTATCGAACTTGCCCATGAGTTCCTTGTACGGCAGGTAACCTTCGTTACCGCTACCCGTACCGTTGTGCGAAGAACCGAAGCCCGACGCACCGAGGAAGGACTTTCCGTAGAAGTACACGACCGGGTTCAGGAGATCCTTCTGGATGCCCGCGCCGGCGGCCTTCTCGAGCGTCTCTGCAATGAACTTTCCGCCCTGGTTCGGAACGAGCGAGGAGTTGTCCTCGTTCATCTGGTCAGGCATGAACACGTTGATGTAGCTCAGCTTGTTCATCACTTCGGCGGTATAGGGTTCCATCGCCACATAGGGATACATGGTAGAAGCCACGATAGAGCCGGAGAAGGCATCCACGAGGGCATTCACCATCTTGGCATACCCTTCGGCATCTTCTGCCGTGAGATTCTGCCAGTCGAGTTCCACACCCTTTGCATTGTGGCTACCGACCCATTCCTTCACGTTCGAAACGAAGGTGGAGAGGAGTTCGTCGGAACCGGCGATAGCCTTCAGGGCGCCCTCGGCTTCCATGCCGCCCACAGAGACCACGAGGTTCACGTTGTTCGCCGCGCACATGACAGCGAGCGAATCGTAGTTGGGGGCATCGTTCTCGTCGGGGAAGGCAAGCGAGCCGTCTTCACCCGGAGTAAGGGACGAGTAGTGAACGTGGGTAACCGTGTTGTAGCGGATATCCTTCGGGTAGAACTGGGAATACTGGCTCCAGTACGGGAAATAGCCAATCACCTTGTCGGCTGCGGCCTGGGACATTGCCACGCAAGCAACCGCGACTGTCGTTACAATAAGCTTGAGATTCATGATATTTCCCACCTTTATTCAGCTGAACTTGAACTTTCTGCGGAGGCTTCTTCGCTGCTGGAACTATCGGCAACGGGTTCACCTCCTTCGCTGCTGGAGCTATCGGCAGCGGGTTCGCCACCTTCGCTCGAACTGGATTCGTCACCTGCGGCATCGGAGGATTCCGGCTTGGCAGCAGAGCTCGAGCTTTCGGGCTCGTCGACAATCGCTTCGGGACAATCATCCTCGACCGGGTCGCAATCCATGCAGTAGGTCACGCCTTCGCTTGCGCAGTACACGTGCTTGGAATAACCAATCGCGGAATTTTCGTCCTGCTGGCATTCACCCTTCTTCACGAGGTTTGCATCCGTCGTGGCGCAAGTGCGGTACGGACGGCCACCAATGACACCATAAGCAACGTACTGCCTTTCGATGGCGGCCGTATCGAGCGTAAGCGTATCAAAGATGGCGGCTTCGTTGTCGACACCATAGATGTTGTACGCCCTGACGACCTTCATCTTGTTCTTGTCGGTCCAGAAGTCCGTCTTGGTAAATCCCATATAGTTCGTTGCAAGCAATTCCACCGTCGGCGTATCCGCGAGGAAGGCAGCATCGTCGTTTGCGGCACCCGAAAGGGTGTTCATGATGAGCACCTGGTCCTTGAGCTGCAGGCTACGCAGATCCGGGTTCACCTTGATATACTCGGCAGCCGACCAATCCTTCGGGAAGTTTTCCTCGATCGGGTTATCCACTTCCAAGGAGGAGCAAGCCAGGAGCACCAGGGTGGCGCCGGCTGCTAAAAGAGAAATCTTCACATTCTTCATCTACGACCTCACTAGAAATTGACCGTAACTTCGGCGGTGATAAGGTTCTTGTCGATAGAAAGTTCTTTCTTCTCGAATTCGCCGGCGGCATTGATCGTCTGGTAGTCGACGCTGTTCTTGAGCATGCCGTAACGGACGGTGATGTAGGATTCGGGAGCGATGCGGACCTTGGGGCCTGCGAGCAGGAGCATCTCGTCGACTGCCTGCACGAAGGACATCCCGACCGGAAGGCCGGTCACGCCGACGCCGAACCCGTCGCCTTCGAACTTCTTGTTAAGCATCTGCACGCCTGCCTGCAAGGCAACCGGGCCCCAGATATCGGCGGTAAGGCCGGCAACGATTCTCTGGGCGGAGCGCTTGAAGTAGGAATCCTCGGTAGTCTTCTCGAAGGAGCCCTGAACCTCGAGCTTGCGGGCGAGCGAAGGAACGAGACGGCCCACGTTCACGCCGAGGCCTGCGCCGATGGTCGTGAACTTGTTGTCGCCTTCCACTTCGCTGTACTGCGAAAAGCGGCCGTTCAGAGTGATGGCGTCGTTCCAGTCGGCATCGAGAGATACCGCGAAGCCCTTGCGGTTAGGAGTTGCACGGCCAAGCGGCATCGCGAGATTCACGGACGGGTCCATCATGAGGAGGGCCTGGGCCACTTCCATCTTCTTCATGGTGTTCGCGTCGAAACCATTGCGGTAGAAATGCGCGAGCTTGAAGTTGTTGTAGAGGCGCCAGTACATGTTTTCCGAAACGGAGTTGCCCGAAAGCACGGTAGCCGTTCCCGAACTCATGAGGGTCGAAGCCGTCAGGAGGTCGGTATTGTAGACCATGAAGTAGAGGTTCTCGAGGTTACCCGAGGCGAAGCTCGATACGAGAGCCTGGTCGACATCGCCGTACAGGGCGTTCGCATTGAAGATTACGCCGTTGTTCGTGTAGTTGGGCGTGGAGGCGAGTTCGGACCAGAACTTTTCGTCGTTCTGGAGGTAAGAGGCATTCAGGTTGAAGCCAATGCCGGAGAAGTCACCCTTCGCGAAGAGTTCTGCGTAGAAGGCGGAACCCTTCTCGTCCATGAAATCAACCGTACCGCGCTCGTTGTTGGTCGCGTCCACGGTCGTCGCCACGTAGATGACGGAGTCCATCAGGTCGCCGTACGGGGCTTCCGTAACCTTGGTACCGAACTTGGGGCTCGGGGACATGGTTTCGGCATCGATATCCCACCAGGACATCGCGTATTCGCCGTTAATCCCGAAGGTAATCGGCAGAGACGCAAGCATCTTCTTGGAATCGAAGCCCAACTGGAACGAAAGCACGTGGTTGTCATCGTACATGATCGTATCGTTCAATTCCATGTCGCGGGAACGCGTGGAAAGACGGCGGTCAAACACGCTCACGTAGTTCGCACCGACATTCGCGCCGAACAGTTCGACACCGCCACGGAGACCGTAGGCATAGCGGTCGGACCAGTCGAAGTCGAAGAACACCTGGTCGTTCTTCTTCGCGGTGTTGCGCAGACGCGTACCGGTTACCTGTGCGTAGATGTTGTCGATAGAGCCCAGGGCACCGCTATGGTAGGCGGCGTTCAAGCCCTGCATCAGGCGGCGAGACGTAGTATCGAGGTTACGTGCCGCAAGAGCCTCCGCACGGTTCTGCGCGAAGATTTCGGGTTCCTGGAGGATTTCCATCTGCGGGGTAAAGATGGTGAGCGGGGAGTACGCAACACGCATGTAGCCCAAGTTGAAATCCACGTGGTTGTTCAGGATATTGCCATCGTAGCTAAACCAGTGGCCAATCGCGGGGTTGTTGTTTTCGTCAACGCCGCTCTGCCAATCCTTGTGCAGGCGGAGCTGCACGTCGAGGCGGGTCTCGGAAGAAGGCTGGGCGAGGAACCTGAGGTTCACGTCGGTATAGCCCTGGTTTTCCTGAGTCGCGGACTGGTCGAGGAACTGGTCAGAAGAAGCCATGGAAGTGAGAGCCCCCGCCTTGGCGGTTCCGCTCAAGCGGAGTCCGAGAATGGACTGGTTCAGAGAATCCAGCTTCTGCAAGAGGGACGTCTGCTTTTCGGCAACCGCGGCATCGCCTTCAGCGAATGCGGCGACCGCAGAGAACATCAAGGCAGATGCAAAAATGATCGAGGTCTTTTTAGTATTCATCATTTTTCATTCCTCCCATTAAAATTCCACGTTAATGGAGGCTTCAACAATAGTTTGTGAGAACTTGCTGGTGAACTCGGTCGGCCAACCGGCATCCCCCTTCACGTTCTCCGCATAAACAGGCAGGTTCACAGCAGCATCCGGGTCACCGAGGGCGGTATTGTAGGTATTCTCAACCGTAACCATACCGAAATTCAGGGAGAGCCAAGCGTTCTTGTCGAGCGTGTAGTCGAGACCGACCATCCACTGCATCTGCTTGCCCTTGACCATCGGGGCCGTCATAGCGATAGGAGCGTATTCAACCTGGGACTGTTTCTGCTGGCCATCGTTCAGTTCCATGTTGATCATCTGGAAGCCGGCGGTAATGCCCAGGCGCGGCAGGTACTGCACGTAGATGCCGGCGTTGATGAAGTCCGTCTTCATTTCGGCAGTGCCGTCAAGCACGGCGGGCGTAATGCCATCGGCGGAGAGGTCCATGCGGCCGACCGTCGGGTCGAAATCCATCGTACGTTCGGTATGCTTGAAGGAGCCCGAGATTTCGAGCGGCTTCGAGAAACCGAGAACCTTGAACACGTCCACCTTCAGGCCGCCACCGTATTCCATGTAAGAAACATCGGTAAACCCGAAGAGCGGGGACACCTGCGTGTAGATGCCGAACAGGCCCTGGGCTTCGAGCCAGTCACCTGCGTTGGCAATCACTGTTGCACGGCCACCTTCACGGTTGGCGGTCGCCTTGCCGTTCGGGAGCACCATCTGGATTGCAGGGTCGGCCATCGCATTCAGGAGGGCAATCTGGGCCTTCGAGTAAACGTTACCCGTCCAGGAGTTCTTGTTGTACGGGGCGATGTTGTAGCTGTCGGACTGGCCCTTGTTCTTGAACGCGTTGTCGTCCGTCTTGAGGGAGCGGGCAACCGGGGCGAACTTCGGGGCAAAGTTGTAGAGAGCATCGAACGTGGTGTAAAGCGGGGAGTTCACGCTGTACTTCACAGTCTCGCCGTCGTAGTCGGAGTTCTGCACGCGCTGCGCGAAGAACTTGGGCGACTGGGCAAGGTTGTTGAACCAGAGGCTGTCGTTGAACACCACATCGCCCACCAGGCGCACGCCCCAGGAGTCGGTCTTGTAACCGGCATTGAGGGTGGCGTTGAGGGCCATGCCGCTCTTGGTTTCCTTCTCGGAAACATTCTTGACTACCGCATTGCCCGTCTCATCGACCACGATGTATTCGAGATCGCCGTCAGCATCCATGTCAATTCCGAGAGCCGCCGGATCGTCGGCTGTCGTGTAGACAAAGCTCAGTTCTCTCTTGTAGTTGTCGTCCATCGACATGGCGAATTCAGCCGTAGCGTCCAAGATGAGGTTCTTGTTGTTCATCATGCCGGCAACGTCGCCACCCACGCGGCCCGCGAGGATAAGCGTCTTCTGCGGGTCGAGCTCGAACGGGTTGATATCAGAGATAAGGAGATCCTTCGTCGGGTCGGTCGTAAGCTGGCCGTCCTGATCGGGGTCGAAGTAGCGGTAGGTGTACGTGTAGGAATCCTCGTTGTCGAAGATGTACATCATGGTACCGCCCAAGTAGGCGTTCTTCTTCAGCGGGAGGAGTTCCAGGTTACCTGCCAAGAGGAACTTGTCGGTGTTGGCGGCCTGCGTAGCACCCGGCACCGAGTCGTTCGGGAGGATGTTGCCTTCCGCACCGGAAAGGTCGAGCATCTGCGCACGGTTCACTCGGGCGAAGAGGCCTTCCACACGCACCTGGCCGAAGATATCGTTCAGGTCGGCGCGGAACTGCAGGTTCACACCCTGGAGGTTACGCTGGTTGCCCTCGAGCAGCTGCTGCTTTTCGGCCATGTGGCGCTTGCGGGCGAACACCTGGGGTTCGTACAGGATGTCCACATCCGGGGCGAACAACGTAAGCGGAGAGTACTGCTGGCGGAAGTCACCCACGACCCAGTAGAAGTTGTTGCCAATCTGGCCTTCGACATTGAGCCAGGGCACCTCGATAATCTTTGCCGCAGAAGCGAAGTAGTCCTGCATGCCAGCATAGAGGCGCAGCATCGCATTCGCACGGACGCTTTCCCAGGGGCGGAAGCCGAAGTTGAAGTCGGCGTTCACGAACTCGTCCCTTTCGGTATCGGGCATGATGTTCTTGCCGTACGTATCCTGGTCGGTATTGAAGTAAGATGCCTGCGCGACACCGCGAACGGCACCGGTCACTTCGAGCCCGCGATGGGCGTTGGCGGAATCCACCTTGCTTGCGAGCATTTCCTGGTTGTCGGCCACGGATGCGGCGGCGACTCCGGTCGAAAGCGCAAGGGCTGTCAAAGTTCTAGTAATCATTTTTGAAGCACTTTTATTGAAATTCATACTCTTATCGCGCCTCCATTAGAACCATACTTTAGTTTCGGCGGTAATGTAATGACCGGTCCAGTCATTATCAGGTTCCGTCTCGTCGGAGTGTGTAGCCCACTTGTAACGGAAGTGGATACCGGCACGATCAGCAAAGTTCCAGTCGAAACCGAGACCGAGGGCCGTTTCGAGGTAGTTAATCGGGGCCTTGCGGAAGTACATCGTAGAGACGTCGTTGAAGTAGGGCTTCGTCTTCGCGATGGTGTTCGTCGCGTAGTCGATGATGTAGCCGTATTCAGAACGGAACGTTTCGAGGCCGAGGATACCCACGAGGTGGAAGGTCGGCGTGAGGGCGATGGCCGGTTCAATCTGGCCGTAGAAACTCCACAGGAGCATGTCGCTCTGGGATTCGCTGTAGGCAAGCGGGGCAATCGTCTTCGAGACACCGGAGATGGAGGCGTAGCCGCTCATCACGATGTTCTTTTCGGTACCGAACCAGTGGCCGATATCGTAGCCGCCCGCGAGGGAGAGGTAGCTGGACCACTTGGTGTGGCTCGGGATAACCGTATCCTGAATCTGCTTCGCGTCTTCGTAGGCGACGAAGGTTTCCCACATTTCCCACGTACCGCCGCGGAGACCACCCTGCTGACGGGTCATCTTGACGCCGACACCCGGAGTGAGCACACCGGCACGTTCGATATAGCCGTTGGCGCGGGCGCCCGCGTTACCGGAGTCCGCCCAGAAGAGCGGCTTGTGCTTGGTCCAGGAGTTCGTGGATTCCCAGAGGTTACGGCCGTTCAGGCGGTAGTTGAAGAGGAGCACGTCGTCGCCGTCTTCGATCTGGCTGTGCAGGCCGTACTGGATATCCAGGTGACCGCGGTTGAATTCGGGTTCGATCTTCAGGTTGATGCCCGCCATGTTAGGAGCATAGCGCATAGAACCGGAGTTGAGGGCGAATTCATCCTTGCGCCAGGCGAGGAAGCGGGAGGGGTTCGTCATGGAGAACGGAGAGTAGAAATCCTTCGGGAGGAAGATGGCTTCGAGAGTCATCGGCCAGCCTTCGAGGTACTTGCTCTGGGCCTTCACGTACACACCGACCTGCGGGGTGCTCCATTCGGTATCGAAGGAGCCCTTCTCGTAGCCGGAAATATCCTTTGCGCCGGTAGCCTTGTAGAACTTGAGCGAGTCGGTCATGCTCAAGGCCACATCGGCCATCAAGTAAAACTTCGGAGTGATGTTGCCCTTGAAGTCAATGGAAGCAACGTGCGTATTCATAATGTACGGGTCGACGCTCAGGGCGTTGTACTGGCCGTAGAATTCAGGCTCGTAGATAACGGCCTCATCGAACACGACGCCCATGTAGTTGAGGCCGATCGTGAGGTTGTCCGCAATCTTGTTCTTGGCGAGGCGGCCATGGTAAACGGCACCGCGCAGGTCGTAGTCACCGGACATTTCAAGTTCGCCCGGCTGGCCACCGTACATACGCAGACCGTCGCGGGTACCCACGTCCATGTCGGCAGGCTGGGACACGAGCGCTTGGGCGGTCATGTCGAAGGGCAGCTGGTAGGCGCTCACGAACACGCCACCGAAGGAGCGGTTGGTCCAGAAGGCGCGGCCGCCTTCCTTCACCGGCTTGAAGACCTTTTCCTTGTAGTAGGTGCTCACAGTCTTTTCGTCTTCGAAGGTTTCGTACACCCAGGCGAAGCGCGGCATGGTTTCGCGTTCCCACATGGTAAGGGGAGACGAGTTCGCCCAGATAACGCCACCCGCCGTAACGTAGGCGCCAAAGACGCCCGCGCGGATGTCGATACCGAAGTTCATTTCTTCATCGACAGTGGAGGAGTAGTAGTCGGTGGAGTGGTCGAACAGCACGCGCTCGTTAGAGGTGGGCACGGCGGTCGGCTGGGAACCCAGGTTGTTGCTGAACAGGCCCGAGAGGTCGAACGGGAAGGTGAAGTTCGTCCAGAGGGTCATGTAGGAGTTCGGCATGGCAACGACGTTCGCCTTGAAGATAGCGTCGACAGCGAGGCGCGCCTTGTCGGAGGCAAGGAGGGCCGGAGCGTCGGGATAGCTGAAATTCTTGAGGCGGAAGGCCATGAAGCCCGAAACCGCGAGGGGCGCGTCATCCTTGCCCATCATGGTGGATTCGAGGTTCTCGGCGATGCCATCCAGGTTGTTCTCGATAGTGTTCATCTGCTCGTCGGCAGAAAGCGTCGCCGGAGCGCCGACCACGGGAGAAGGACCGGCCACCGGAGCGGCAGATGCAAATTCCTTCTTGGGGGCTTCCTCGGGTGCCGGTTCGGCTGCAGCAGTCTCTTCGGCAGCGGGTTCCGCGGCCGCAGGTTCCTCGGCGGCGGCCTCCTCTACAGGGGCCTCCTCGGCGGGAGCGGCTTCTTCGGCAGGGGCAGATTCCTCAGCGGCGGCTTCCTCTACAGGAGCGGCCTCTTCGGCAGGGGCGGATTCTTCCACGGCCTCAGTTTCAGGTGCGCTTGCCTCGGGGGATTCCTCCTCCTGGGCAAAGGCAAGGGAAGTGCAAAGCAAAGTCGTAAAGAGTAACGGTAATTTGCGCATGGGGACCTCTTAAATTGCGTTGCGGAACGGGTAGTTGGACGGGCCTTCGTAGGCCTTGCCCTGCTTCTTGATTACGATATCATCAATCCAGACCTTGAAGGCCTCGTTCTCGTCCTTGCGGACTTCAAGACGGAAACCCTTGAAGTTCGACCAGGCGAACGGGAGCATGACTTCACGCGTGTTCTTCGCATCCCAGTACACACCCGTCATGCCGAACAGCTTGAGCGGGATGCTGAAATGCTTCCATTCCGTGGTAATTTCACCAAGGCTCTTGGAGCGGAGCTTCACCTGCAGGGATTCGCCGTTGCTCTTCACGCCGTCATCGACGAGCACGAACAGGGCGTTTTCGCCACCCTTGTCGCCCTTGATCCAGAACTCGAGGACACCTTCTTCCAAGTACGGGGTCAGGTCCACGGAACCGGCGATACAGATGGCCACGCCGGAGTAGTCGCTCGCGATAAGCTCAATTTCCATGGAAAGAGCGCCTTCCATGGCGTACTTGTCGGTGAGAATCGGTTCGGGGTTCTCGCGCGGGTACTGGTAGGTGTATCCACCGCCGCGGGGAATGGCTTCGCGCATAACGACGCTTACCACGTCCTTGTCCGGACGGAAGGGTTTGGCCTCGCGCGTGACGAAGCGGGAATTGTCCCTATCCCTGTAATCGCTGAAAGAAGCAAAGGAGAAAGACGCAAGAAGGAGTGAGCCCACGGCACACTTCCAGATGATGGTCTGCAGATGTGATTTCATAAGATACAAGATCTCCAAATTCAATGGCAACAATATAACTTGTTTTTAGGGGGTTGTTTTTCGAAAAAAAACAAAATGGGTTTACAGATGTACCCAAACGGGGCAAAATGTACCCAAAATCGCTAATTTTCGCATTTTTGAGGAAAATCACACGTTTACCCAAGTAACCGAATTATTTAAAAAAAAGCAATCTTTGGCTATAAATATGTCTAAATTATCCATGTAAACAGCAACCGGAAGGATTCCCATGAAGATTTTCAAGTTTCTAGCCCCCATTACCGCAGCGTTCCTCCTGGCCAGCTGTTCTTCCGGCGACAGCGGATTGAACAAGGCCGACGAAGATGGCAACGGAAGCGGGCTCAACCGCACGAAGGTCGACTACTCCAAGGGTCGCGCCATGAACCAGAGGCTCGGGCGCGGCATCAACATGGGCAACTCGTGGGAATCCACGGGTACCGGAGCAAACGCCGACTGCGGGTGGGGCAACTGCCTCAAGGACGAGGACCTCCAGATAGTGAAGGCCGCCGGATTCAACTCCGTGCGCATTCCCGTACGCTGGGAAAGCGACGTCGACATCGCGAACACCATCGACCCGCAGCGCCTCGCCGGAGTCAAGGAAGACATCCAGCTTGCGAACAGCCTCGGCATGCCCGTTATCGTCAACTTCCACCACCACCAGGACATGAACAACGCCGCGGCAAACGTCGAGAACGACCCGGAATCGTTCCAGGCGGAACTGCAGAAGTTCGTCACCATGTGGACGCAGGTGGCGGCAGCCCTGAACAGCATCCCGGACGACATGATTGTGTTCGAAATCATGAACGAACCGCACGATATCAAGAAGAGCTCCACGGTGAACGAAATCATGACGGCATCCTACAACGCCATCCGCGCGGTGGCCCCGACAAAGACCATCATGTTCGAGGGGAACGGCTACTCCAAGTTCGCCGAAATCAAGAAACTCGACCTTCCCAAGGACGACGGCAACATCATCGTGAGCGGGCACTACTACGAGCCCTACGGATACACGCACCAGGGCACCGCTACCATGTACCCCTGCGGAACCGGAATTACTGGATCGGACCTGAGCAAGATTGCGAAGGACTTCAAGGCATACGTGGATAGCGCCATCGCATACTTCCCCGACGTGGACGGAGTGCACGGGGTTCCCATGAACCTGGGCGAGTTCGGCGCCATCGGCCGTACCGGGTCGAAATGCGCAGCCGAAGCGCCGAGCGAAGCCTCCCGCGCGCAGTGGACCGACTACGTCATCAAGGCAGCCGAGAAATACGGCATCAGCTGGCACTACTGGGCCTACGGAAAGACGAGCGGGTTCCAGGCATACGACCAGGATGCAGGCGACTGGTTCCCCGAGATGAAGAAGGTGTTTGACGCCTATACCGTAAAGGCCTTCCCGACCATCTAGATTGCACGGGGCACCAACACCCCACTTGTGAGCCTACGGCCGGACGAGAGAACCGCCCCAGTGCTCATCGAAAAAGGCTTGGAACAGAGGTTCCGGGCCTTTTTTCAATTCCTCGATCACCTCGGCGACCGGACGGCCGCTGCGGTAGAGTTCGCGGTAGGCGCGGGAAAGCGCTTCAACGCGGGTCTCGGGGAACAAATCGGGATGCAGGCGGAGCGCATGCAGGTTGAGCCCGCCGTAGCGGATGGGGTTCCCGCACGCCTTGGTGCAGGGAGGAACATCGCGGTCCACCTTGTGCGTGCCGCCCACGAACGCGTAGGAGCCCACCTGGTTACGCTGCTGGATCCCTGTAACGCCCCCGAGCGTCGCGTACTCGCCGATGCGCACGTGGCCACCTATCTGGCAGCCGTTCGCGATGACGACACCTTCGCGGATGTCGCAGTCGTGGGCGATGTGCGAATACGCCATGACAAGAACTTTGTCTGCAATACGCGTGCAGCCGCCACCCTGAGCCGTGCCGCGATTGACCGTCACGTATTCGCGCAGCGTGCAGCCTTCGCCGATGCTCACGCGAGTCGGTTCGCCCGCATATTTCAAATCCTGCGGGGGCGCGCCGAGGATGGCCCCGTCAAACACGTGCGTGTTCTTACCGACGGTAACCCCGCCGTAAACGTGCACGCGAGATTCCAAGACAACGTTCTCCCCGATTTCCACACCGGAATCCACAATGCACCACGGGCCGATGACGGCGGTTTCACGGACTTTTGCCTGCGGGCTCACAAATGCGGACGGGTGAATCATGGCGCTAAAGATAGTTTTTTCTACATTTGCGCGCATGGGCGGTATCATTGTCGCATGTCTCACGGCACTTTACGTGCTGCTGTTCCTATTCTTCATAATAGGTGTTACCCGTACACACCGTTACAGGGGGCCAAAGGCGACCCCGAGTGTTTCGGTGGTTGTCCCGATGCGCAACGAGGAAGAGTTTGCCGAGCGTACACTGGAAGCCCTCGCCGCGCAGGACTACGTAGGCGAATGGGAAGTCATCTGCGTGGACGACCGCTCGACGGACCGTACCCGCGAGATTCTCGAGAAGTTCGCCGCGACGCACCCGAAGTTCCGCGTGCTCAGCCTTTCGCCCGACCTGCCCGTAATCGCAAGCCCCAAGAAGCGCGCCCTCGAGAGCGCGTTCAAGATTGCAAAATACGATGTGCTATTGACGATTGACGCCGACTGCATACCGCGCAAGAGCTGGATTACCTCGATGGCGGGCCGGTTCACGGACGGGATATGCATTGTGCAGGGGCCAAAGCAGAACAGCGGGAACCATTCCCTGCTGCACCTGTACCAGAAACTGGAGACGCTCGGGTACACCGCGATGGAAGCGGCCGGATTCAGCATGGGGCACCCGATTATCGCCTCGGCCACGTGCCTTGCCTACAAGAAGGAGCTGTTCTTCGCGGCAGGAGGGTTCGGCGAACTCATCAACCTTTCGAGCGGCGACGACGACATGCTCATCCACAAGATGATGAAGATCCCGGGTACGAAGGTCTGCTACAACCTGGACAAGGATGCCGTCATAGAGACCGCACCGGTCAACACGTGGAAGCAACTATTCAACCAGCGCGCCCGCTGGAGCAGCAACGGCACGAACTACGAGAGCAAGGCTTACGTTCTGCTGCTCACGCTCATCTACACTTACTACATCTGGATGTTCATCAGCCCCTGGTGCGTGGCATTCCTGGATTGCCCGTGGCAATGGTGCGTATTCAGCATCGCGGCCAAAATTCTCGTGGATTTCGTGTTCCTGATGACCGCCTCGTGGAAACTGCATACCAAGCGGCGCATGATCGCGTTTATCCCGACCGAATTCATCCAGATTCCGCTGATCGTGTTCGCCGTGCCGGCAGGTATCGCCGGAATGTTCCGGTGGAAATAGCGTAGGCTAGATAATGCCACGCGCCCAGGCAACCGCCTCTTCGGCGCTCGTAATCTTCCCGTCGAGTTGCAGTTCGAAACTCGCCTTGATAATCTCGCCCAGCTGCTTGCCGGGTTTTAGCCCCAAATCCAGGAGCATCTTGCCCGTGAGGTAGGGCTGTGGGGCCGATTCGAGCAGGCCGTATTTGGCGGCGGAATCCCACAGGGCAGCCGCAAAATCCGAGTTCTGCGCGGTTGCGAAATTTGAGTTCTGCGTGGTTGCAAAATCCGTGCCACCGGTACTTTCGCAGGCGAAAAACCCATGCGGGGCGCACTTTACCAGCAGGCAAAGCAGCTTGAGGCCGCCGAGTTTCACGGCGAGGCGGCGAAGTGCGGGGGCTTCGTGCACGATAGCCGGGTCAAGCGTGCGGAACGTTTCCAGGAGCGGCGGCACGACCTTCAGCAGGTGAACCTCGTTCGTGATGCGTTCCAGGAACTTGAGTGAAGTCCCTGCACTGCCGGCCAGGAGCGCGGCAAACGCGAATTCCATTTTCTGGGCATCGGTAAGCGGTGCGGAGCCACCCTCATTCGAGTCCCGCAGTTCCGCCATCTTGTCGAGAATGCCGCCCAAAGCTTCCCAGGAGCCCTCGAACGGGCGGATTTCGGGGAAATACTCATCGAGCCTTATGTCCAGGAAGGCGCGGAGCCCGAGCGAGGGCCTGCCCGGTTTGAGGAGCCACTTCTTGAATTCCTCGAACAGGCGTTCCACGCTCAGGTCGTCGAGCGAGAGCGTGCGGCAGAGTTCAACAGTCTCGGGCGCGAGCGTGCACTCGAAGCGGCTCGCGAACTGCACCCCGCGCAATATGCGCAGGGAATCTTCCGCAAATGCCGGGCCCACATGGCGCAGCGTATGCGTTTTCAGGTCGCCGATGCCGTCATACGGGTCGCAGAGCGTAAGTTCGGGCAGCTCCATGCCCATCGCGTTGATGGTGAAGTCGCGCCGGAGGGCCGCCTCCCTGAAACTGAGTTTCTCGTCTGTATGCACCACGAATCCGCGGTGCCCGTAACCCACCTTGCTCTCGGTGCGCGGGAACGAGAAATCGAGCGACAGCCCCTTCATGGCGAGGTGAATCACCCCGAACGCCTTCCCGACCAAATTGGTGCGGCCATACTTCGAAAGAATCGGCACCAGAGCGTCCTGCGCCATGTCGTAGACCTCGATATCGTAGTCCCTGCAGGCCTTGCCCAGGAGGGCATCGCGGACCCAACCGCCTACCAGGAAGGCACGGCCACCCGCGGCGCGGATATCGCCCGCGATTTTCAATAAACGGTTCGGCAGTTCCGGCTCGAACCACTCCCCCGCTAGCGTCTGGATGCGTGCCATCTACGGGACCGCCTTACTGGAAACTGCCCGCATCGGCAGCGGACGTGTCCGGGGCAACCTGCGCAGCGTCTTCGCGAACTGCCGTGGATGCGCCCGCAGTAGAATCAACCGCCTTGTAGCGGTCGTATATGCTCAGCGTCTCCTGGCCCGAGGAATCCTTCAGCGCCTCCGAAACGGAGATGTTATTCCTCGCAGAATCGGCAGAAGCGCTGTCCGCCTGCCCGCTCGCCGCATAGCGTTCGTAAATGCCCTGCCTTGTCTGCGCATCGGCACCGCGCTTCTTCGCTTCTTCTTCGCGGCAGACCCGCAATTCTTCTTCAATATAAGCGCGCTGGTCGGGGGAATACGTCTGCGTATCGAGCCTGTACTGGATTTCGGAACACACGAGCCCCTGGCGCTCGCCCGCGCAGGCATACAGGCACAATGCGACAAGAGCCATCCCGCAAACCACAGACAAATTAAATGCAACCGACTTCATACATTCTCCGTCAGCGAATCACGAGGAACTTTCCCCGCTCCTTTTTCGACGAGGTCCTGACCACGTAGTAGTACACGCCGGGAGCGACATACCTGCCGTTTTTCCCCTGCCCGGTCCACTCGACCTTCCCGCCGGCGACCTCGTCACCGACAAAGGAGCGAATCAGCGAGCCGCCCCGGTTATAGATATCCACGCGCGCATTCTCGGCAATATTGTCAATGGTCAGGAACACGTGCTGCCCCGGGCGGAACGGGACCGGGTAAGCCTTCACCTTGGCCACTGCGGAATCCGTCATGAACGTCGTTGTTTCGCGCAAGTCGTTACGCCTATAGCGGGTAATTCCGTTCTCGTGACCGAACCACGCCATTCCCAGGCCCTTGTCTATAGCCACGTCGAGAATCCCGTCCGAAAGGAGGCCGTTCTTTGTCGTGTAGTGAGATACAGACAAAGTATCAAAAGATTCGCCCTTGCGCTCTAGGCGGTACGCACCTTGGTTGGTGGAGCCTACCCAGACATTCCCATGCGGGTCAACGTCTATGGCGGAATACTCCGCGCCCGACAGCCCGTTCGTGGAACTGGGCTTGCGTATCGTATCCTGGTCAAGTTCCATGTAGCCGATATCCGTCGTCGAAACCATCCAGAGCACGTTGTTCTTTTCGTCCAGCGCAAAATCGACCGGAGTCCTCTGCTCGATATTCTGGATCGTCTTGAGCGTGGCCCCGACAATGCGCCCACCGTTCATCGACGGCGAGGGGAAGCGGATTACATCGAGCGCGCCAGTAGAGAACGCGTCGAAGGATTCACGTGCCGACACGTACACTACCCAGTCCGAACCTTCCTGCCTTGCCACGAGCGGCCCGACATGGTGCGAGCTGCCTATCCCGGTAGCGCAACTGGCATCGCCTTCCTTGGTCACGTAGATAAGGCTGTACGTGCCATCGCGCCTTGCCGTCGCCGAAAGGAACCCGGACTTGTCCGGAGCAACGGCAGTCCCGACCGCAACCGTGTAGTTCTCGACATACTGGTCCATGCACGTCTCTTTCCAGGGAGCAAGGAAGTAATAAGGGAGACGGCCCAGTTCCTTAAGAATCATCATCCCCTGCCCCCAGGCATGGTACATCATCAGGTCCGCGTCCAAGATGGAGAGCGCCTTCATGCGGTAGCTGAATGCCTCAGAATGGTTCCCGAACCCGCTAAAGAGGAGCATCGCGTCGGTCCAGAAAGTTCCCTCGCTTATGGCGCCAAAACCCTCGGGAGTAACGGCATACACGCCACCGCCAGGAATCGCCTGGATTTCGTAAACAGTCCCGAGCTTATAGAGCGAATAGTTCGTGACATCTTCCAGCGCTCCGTTTTCGTACCGGAGTATGATATCGGAACCGACCAGGTACGTGAAATTCGCTCCCTCGAGAATCCAGTTGATGCGGCTTTCCCCGGACTTGAACAGGAGCGTATCCGTAAGGGACACTCCCCCGACAATCACGTGCTTCGAATCCCTCGCGAACACGTCGGATTCGACATGCACCCAGGTGGACGGATCCACCAGGCGGAAATCCCGAGAAAGGTCACTCCAGTCCATCTTGCGGGCGTATGTCCCGTGTATGGTCTGGATGAACAGGGAATCGTTACGGCCCGCAATATCCTGCGGCGGGTAAATAGAGAGGGAAACATCGCCCACGCGGTCGACCAGGAGGAGCGACGAGCCGGATTCCGTATCGAAAAAGGCGAGCCCGTCCTCGAACAGTATCGCGATGTACTTGTTTGCAGAAAAGACCTTGCCGGGAACGACGCGGGCCTTGCGCGAAAGATAGGAACGGTTGACGACTTTCCAGCGTTCGCCCTCGTAACGCGCGACAAGCCCATATTCCGAAACGGCAAACAGGCTACCCTTCACGTTGGCCACTGCAGAAAAGGCCGATGTTTCCAGCCCCTTCTCGGAAGTATAGAGCACATCGACTTGCGGGCCCTTGAGACGCATGCCGCCATCGGTAGCGAGCATCAGGTCATCGCCGATGCGGACCACATGCCTAATGGGGAAAGGCTCCGAAAAGCCCTGCCATTCCTCGTTGGCGAAAACGGGAAACAGGCACCCGACAAGGGCAAGGATCGCAAGGAAATTCTTCACAGTACAAAATTACGAATTTATCGCAGGCAAGAAAAGCGATAGACTCGGTTTATTCCGCAATTTTTGTCAAGATGTCGTTTTCCGTGTAGAATCTGCGGAGCTTGGTAAACGCGTAGAGGCGCCTTTTGCGGATGGCGTTTTCGGACAGGCCCAGGATGCAGCTCAGTTCGTGAATCGAAAATCCGCCGAGGTAGCGCATCTCCAGAATCATCCGCTCGAGCGGGCCCAGCAACCCGAGCGTCTTGTAGAGGAACATGCGCTGCTCCACCGTCGCCGGTCGAGAATAAAACGCGGCGTCCTCCTCGCTGAACGGCATGTATTCCGGAGAATCCTCGAGTACCGCCGACATGGTCCTTGTGCGGTAGTGCTCCCACGCCTCGTCCAGATGCGAATTCTTCAGGACGGTGATAATCCAGGGCATGACGTCTTCCCGTTCCAGGAGTCGCCCCAGATTTTCGCAAAACTTGAGCGCCACCGTCTGGAAAAGGTCCCTCGCCTCCTCCGCGGTAGCGCATTTTTGCTCACATAAAGTGTAGATTTCTTCCGAATGCCGGTTCCAGAGCTTTTCTGCCGTTTCGCGAAATTCTATTTTTTCCTGTAAGTGATTAACCATATGACCAAACCCATAACTGAAAGCAGCAAATTTATGAATATCGATACTTTTTTCAAGGCAAAAAAAAATTATGCATCAATCCGTTGCTTTTTTGCCATCATTTTCGGGGTTTTGTCAACAGTTGTTACCAAAACGCAGGCTCAAGAGTTCAACATGAACGCGATGGAGCCCCCGGAAGCGTCGATGGCGTTCTCCGCGGGCAAGCTTTCTGACAAGTCAGAAGTCACTGTTGACATCGTAGTTCCCGACAACTGGCACGTAAACGCGAACGTCGCAGCCGACGAATTCCTGAAGCCCTCGTCCATCGAGATCGCTGCCCGCGGGATTGAATTTGGCGAACCCAAGTGGCCCGAGCCCATCAAGGAATACAACGAAGTGCTCGAATTCGAGAACCTCGTGTTCAAGGGACACTTCCAGATAAAGATTCCCGTGAAGGCGGTGGCCGACGGCTACGACAGCCTCACCACGAACGCCACCTTCCACTACCAGGCTTGCGACAACTCCATCTGTCTTGCACCCGCGAGTGTGGACATTCGCATCGGAAGGAATGCAGGCAGCTTAAAAAAAACGATAAAGGGAACGGGGCGGGATTAAACGGCTCCGCGGGGACGCGCAGGCGTTAAACAACGCCGCGGGTAACGACGGCTCTGCGGGTCAGGGCGGCCTTGCGGGTAAGGAAGGTGCCGCCGCCGTGGCGCTCCTGCTGTTCTTCGCGTTCATTGGCGGTATAATCCTGAACCTCATGCCGTGCGTACTGCCGGTACTTTCGCTCAAGCTGTTCAGCCTTATAAAGCAGGCAGGGCAATCACGAAGCAGGCTCGTCGCCCTCGGGATTTCGACGACCGCAGGCATCCTCGCGAGTTTCTGGGCGCTCGCCGGAATCGTAGCCGCCATCAAGGCCGGCGGCGGCGCTGCGGGCTGGGGAATGCAGTTCCAGAGCGCAGGGTTTATCGCCTTCATGGTCGTCATCCTCACCGCATTCGCGATGAGCTTCTTCGGGGTGTTCGAAGTCTGGCTCCCGGGTAGCGCCACCACGAAGATGGATGCCGCAGGCCACAAGGCCGGGCTTGTCGGCGCATTCTTTACCGGAGCGCTACTCGTGCTGCTGAGCACGCCGTGCTCGGCACCCTTCCTCGGGACAGCGATGGGGTTTGCGTTTACCGCATCGACACCCGTACTCTTCTTGTTCTTTACTGCCGCAGGGCTCGGGCTTGCGCTCCCCTACCTGCTGGTGTGCGCCTTCCCCGCCGTGCTGAAGGTCTTCCCGAAACCGGGCCCGTGGATGGTCAAGCTCCAGAAGGCGATGGGCGTGCTGCTGCTCGCGACTGTCGCTTGGCTCCTGTGGATTGTGAACCAGCAGGCCGGCAACACGGGTGTAGTACTATTCCTGGGCATTGTCCTCGTGAGCGGAGTATTCAGTTTCATCATCGGGAAATTCGCTCCGCCGGGTGTTGCGTTCTGGCGCGAAGCGGTCTTGTTTGCCGCGGCGGCCATCGCCCTTGCCACAGGCTGGTTCGCCTTCGCCGCACCGCAATACGAAAAAGTCCTGAGCGACCGCTTCAATGCCCGCATGGCACAGCAGGTTCTCGAAGACGGGTGGTACCGCTACTCCCCGCAGCTCGTCGCCGAATTTGCGAAGGCCGGAAGGACCATCTTCATAGATGCGACCGCCGACTGGTGCCTTACCTGCAAGGCGAACGAGGCAGCCGTCCTTAGCGACCCGGCGCTGTTGCAGAAGCTGGACAGCGCGGGAGTCGTGCGCATGAAGGCGGACTGGACCCGCGAAACGCCCGAAGTGAACGAACTGCTCTACAGCATGGGAAAGTCGGGCGTGCCCGCATACGCCATTTACCCGAAGGGTGACAAGGGCAAGCAGGTCGTACTGCCGGAACTCTTGACGAGCGGGCTGATACTGGAAGCGATTGTTCAATAAGACTAGGGAGGGGCTCGTTCGACGGCCCCTCCCTAAGACCCTCCCAGCGCGCACATAAAAATTTATGTGCACGTGCGCCTTTCGGCGCGTATAACTCGGGGCAACTTCAGTGGGGCTCGTACGTCAGCGCGCCTTCGCGCCGTTCAACTTGTAGCGCTTTTCGCCGTCACGGATAATCACGCTGTTGCGTTCCCTCTGAACGAAGGGAGCGTTTTGCTTTTGCTCAGTACTCGACGGAATAACGCGGGGAAGACCTGTCCGTTCGCATTCTCCCATGAGAAAACTTCCTATATAGGCATCGCTTTCTAAATTGCCCACATAAGGATTTTTATTTGCAAAATGGATGCAATCCTCAGGGTTCTTTTCACTGCAAACTTTTAATTCAACATCCAAACGGACTCCAGACCAGTTCGAAAAACAGCCCACATCCGCCTCGATAGAAAGCTCGTTGTTTCCGTCGAACGTCATCACCGTATCCGCACCCTTGATTTCAATTTTACGGCTATATACCTTCATAAAATCGACATGCTCAAGCGGTTTATTGATATTGAGTGCAGCGATTGTATCTAGCGGTCCGATATTAGTCATTCCGTGAACATATAACGACACCTTCATCTTCCGCGTCAAGTTGCCAAAGCCCACGTTCTGGATGCGCAGTTTCGCACGTAAAATTCCGTCGGCGCCCACCGTATCGCTCAGCCACGATTCGCGCAGCACGAAGCGATAGCCCAGGTGGTCGTTGATATACTTGAATCCCGAAAGCGAATCGACACGCGCCGGGTCATAGTCGAAATCCTTCTGCTTGAACGGCGTCTTTTTCCAGCTGTCAATCAGGTTGTTGTTCCACTGGATGTTCAGGTAACTTGTATGCGTACGGAAGCCCTCGTACGCAAGAAACTCCGGCGTATTGATGACCTCGTAACCGCTCGCCGTTGTGAGAGCCTCGCCACCATAGGGCGTGTTGATGCTGTACTTTTCAAGCCAGGCCACTCCCTCTTCGCGACAGATGGAAGTCTTGCAATCCGCGCCCCAGGTACCGTAATCGTACTGCGTTCCCAAATAGCCGTCGTTGAACATTCCCACGCGATACATCGTATCACCCTTCGCCTTCGCAATCTCCGCAAACTTCTCGCCATCGATGTGGAAGTCTACACCCCAGTTGTCAAAGCCCAAGACCTTCGCGGAGTAGTTTCCTGTGCGGGTCAGAATTTTCAATTCCGGTGGAGTGTTGCGCAGCATCATGTTCACCGCTTCGGCAACGCGATCATAAGTGATGCTCGTGTCGGAATGCATCTCGCCGTAGGCGCCGTGCATGCCCATCTCGAGCGCTACAATCACGTCGGTATTCTTCGAGAGCACAGGAGCGAGCTGTTCCACGTGCTTCAGCACCCACTCGTGAGCCGGCGTCACGTTGCTGCGACCATTGTACCACGGGTCGTAACAGATGCGCACGATTACGTGCCCGCCAAAGCTGCGAATGTTGTCAAAGGTCTGCTGCAAAACATTCAGGGCGTCCTCGGTCAAGTCCTGGCTAACGCCGCGCACCGTATCGCGCTTTCCACCCGTCGTGTCAATCGAGAGCCACGCATTGCTGCTGAATTCCGAAATTTCGGCACGCAAGTGCAACAGCTTGCCATACGGTTTTTCAATCGGCTTGCCGCCCGAAGGTTTTAAATGCAACACCTGCGGCGTATAGAACCCGCGGTCAAAATTTTCGAGCGTCGCCATCGCATCCGTCGTATCGATAGACTGCTTCACGAGGCCAGCCGCAAAGAGCGGTGCCGTCGCAAACAAGAATATGCCGAGCACGGCAATCTGCACGACATTCCGCGTAATCTCAGAAATCTTCTTCATCGACACCCCCTAATAAAAAAAACGGACACGGCATCAAGCCATATCCGTAATATATATTTTTTTCTCTAAAGAAGATGCCCAGTCAAGCCGGGCATGACAATCTTCTAAGTTCTACCCGCTAAATAGATCCTGCTCCTTCGAACCTAATTCAACTAACGCTCTAAAGAGCGAAGTTTCATATATCGATTCCGTGCTTCGCACTTCACTCAGGATGACACGGAGCCTGCCCTGAGCATAGCGAATGGGTGTCACTTGTTATAAATCGCCTCGAGCGCGGCGGCCAGGTACGCAAGCGGCGCGTTCCAGTTGATGGCCACCTCGTTGGTCGCGTAGCTGCAGCGGTCATCGATATAGGCAAGCGCAGGCTTGTCGGCTGCGGCATAGTTCGGGCACTTCCAGGGTTCCTTGCCATCCAGGTTAATGTCCTGCTTACCCAGGTGCGGGCCACCCACGAGCATTCCCGGCACGGGGTCGTCCACGAAATCCGATTCGCTCGGGCGGTGGTGCGGGTTGCGCGGGCTCCTGTACCCGAATCCCGTCACGTAGGTAATGTCCATCGGGTTCTTGCCCAGCAGGTAGTCGAGGC
The DNA here is from genome assembly GCF_900230125.1 of Fibrobacter sp. UWT3. Classification (NCBI taxonomy): domain Bacteria; kingdom Pseudomonadati; phylum Fibrobacterota; class Fibrobacteria; order Fibrobacterales; family Fibrobacteraceae; genus Fibrobacter; species Fibrobacter sp. UWT3. The sequence goes on from NZ_OCSS01000002.1 coordinate 115,034, forward strand.
ACTGCTGCGCGCCATCCAGGTAACTCTTGTCGCCGGTAATCAGGTAGGCATGCACCAGCACCATGCCGTTGTTCGCCATTGCGCTGTTAGAGCCCCAGTTCCAGCTCCACGGGAATGCTGGCAGGCGGTAGGCGCTCGTGTCGCCCACGGCACGCAGGTTGTTCGCCTCGTTCAACACGGTCTTCTTCGCGGCAGCAACCAGGTCCTTGTCAAAGTTCGCGGAATCGAGCGCCACGCGGAACGCGGCAATCATGTTCATGTCGCCCCACCAGGCTCCATTCGGCGAGAATGCGTTGCCCTTCAAGTCCTTCAGGTAACCAGCGGCAGCCTTGTCGCCCTTCGCGCCCGCAACAGCCTTCGCACGGTAAAGTTCGGCAGCGGCCCAGCGGAACTCGTCCTTGCCGTCTTCGTTACCGGGCGCATAGCTACCCGTGTTCACGTCGGAAGGTTGCTTGTAGAACGCCTTCGGGTTCTTCTTCGCCCAGGCATACGCGCTTTCCGCAGCCTTGAGCATCTTGTCGGCATACGCCTTGTCGAACTTGCGGTACACCACGCTCGCCTGCGCCATCACGCCCGCAAAGTCGAGCGACGCGGTCACGTTCTTGATAATCGCATAGCGCGGGGCCGTATCGTCCTCGGGCTGCACGCTCCCGCAGAACTTGAGCGTAGAGACCTTGTGGTACACGCCGCCGTCCTTGTCCTGCATGGTAAGCATCCAGTCCAGGTTGTAGCGCACCTCTTCCAGCAGCAGCGGGAGATTGCCGAATTCACGCGGGATATTCCAGGAGAGCGAATCCGCATACTTCGGGAAGTTCTCGTATATCTCGAGCAGGGTCCATACGGTAATGCCCGAGTTCACGATGTACTTGCCGTAGTCGCCAGCATCGTACCAGCCGCGGTCCGACTTGATTACCTGCGTCTTCGGATTCTTCGCCACGTTCTTCGCGCCGGTCGCCTCGGCAAACGTCTTCGCCGTCGCCGCATCGCTCCCGTAAACAATCACCTTGTCATCCATGTGGCCCGCGGCGCGCGCCCACTTGCCCGCGTACTGCGGTTCGAGTGGCATGCTTGCACGCTGGTAGTAGAACCACTTGAGGGCAGCCTTCACGAGGTCGCCGTAGACGCCCTTCCCGACCGCAATCGGGTTGCCCACGTAGGCGCCGGAACGGAACAGGCGGTAGGTTCCCGGAGTCTTGATGGCAGAGATGTCGAAGGTCTGCACCTCCTCGCCGCTGTAATCCCAGTCATAAACATCGGGAGCATTGAGGGTCAGCACCGTCTTCCCGTTCATGTCGCGCACCTCGAGGCCGCTCGCGTCGTTACCCGGATACACGACCGTCTTCTCGGCATCGGGGTAATACCCGAGCTGGTTCACGAGAGGGCCCGCGAAGGCAGAAACTGCAGACAACGAAAGCGCGGCAACAGCGACCGCGCGCACATCAGACACATTCTTGTATACACTCATACCCAGAATATACCTAAAAATACCAGGCACCGGAACCGTTCAAGGGCATTTCCCGTTTTCAAGTGAAAACATCTCCCCAAACAAAAGAAGCCCGGCTCAAGCGAGTCGGGTTTCCTTAATTGCCTGGATCCTTCGGCTTCCCCTATCGCTACGCTCCAGGGTCCGCTCAGGATGACACTATCGCATTACTTTTTGCTGCGGTGGCTGTTCTTGATCCATTCGGTCTTGTGGACTTCCGGGATATCGTCCAGCAGGCGGAGCGTATGCGGTTCGGTCGTGTTGTCGAGCACTTCTGCCGGAGTACCCTGGTTCACGATCTTGCCATCGTGCATGATGAAGATACGGTCGCTAACGTAGTTCGCAAGGCCGATATCGTGTGTCACGAACACCACGGTCATCTTCAGCTCGTCTTTCAACTTGCGGAGGTAATCGAGGATGTTTGCACGCACGCAGGCGTCCACCATGGAGGTAGCTTCGTCGGCAATCAGCACCTTCGGGCGGAGCGCGAAGATACGGGCCAACAGCATACGCTGCATCTGTCCACCGGAAAGCTCGAACGGGTACTTGCCTTCGATATCGGCAGGCATCACGTTCACGGCCATCAGGCCTTCGTCCACGCGGCGGCGGATTTCGTCCTTGGAGGGCTTGTCCTTCAAGATGTTCAGGGCGTCTTCCAGCTGGCTACGGATAGTAAAGAACTGGTTGAAGCATCCGAACGGGTCCTGGAACACGGACTGGACTTCGTTCCAGTGGTCCTTCAGGTTCTTGATGGGCTTGTCGCGGTAAAGGAACTGGCCACGCGTCGGCTTGTAGAGGCCGAGCATGATCTTTGCGAGCACGGACTTGCCGCAGCCCGAACCACCCACGATGGAGATGAATTCCTCGTCATAGATATCAAAGGAAACATCCTTCACGGCGGTCTTCAGGCTCTTGCCCGCACCAAAGTCCTTGCTGATGCGCTTGGCAGAGAAAACAACGGGCTTATCACTTAGCATAATCGCACCTCACGTCACGATCGCCGACAACGCGGAGATTCTGAGTGTTCTTCTTAAACTGGCAATCCTTGGCCTTGCTGCAACGCGGGGCGAAGCGGCAACCCTCAATCTTGTTCTTGAGGCTCGGGGGAGCGCCTTCGATAGCCACCGGGTGGCGGCCACGCTGGCTTGCCTCGGTACTGAGCATGGCGCCCATGAGTGCCTGCGTGTACGGATGGCGCGGGTCCTTCACGACCTGTTCCGCAGTGCCCTTTTCCACGAATTCGCCGGCATACATGATTGCAATGTTGTCTGCAACGTGGTACAGGAGCGGAAGTTCGTGGGTAATGAAGATCATCGTGCTGAAGATGCCCTTGTCAAGAAGATCGAAAATCATCTTGATCACTTCCTTCTGGGTCGAAACGTCCAGGGCGGAAGTCGGTTCGTCGGCAATCACCATCTGCGGGTTGAGCAGGGTGGAAATACCGATAACGGAACGCTGGCGTTCACCGGCGGTCAGCTGGATGGGGTAAGAATCGAGCACGCGCTTCGTGTCCATTCCGAACAGGTCGAAACGTTCACAGAGGCGGTCGTAAATTTCCTTGTGGTCGAGCTTCTTGCCGGGCTGCTGGTGAGCGGCAATCACGTCGGCGGCGATGTCCTTAATCTTGCGGACCGGGTTCAGGGCGTTGAACGCACCCTGCGGAATCATCGAGACCTTCTGGGCCAAGACGTTCGCACGGACGTCTTCCACCTTGCGGTTCATGAGCGATTCCATCTTGGTGCCGTTCCACACGCGCACGTCGCTCTTGCCTTCGGGGTAAAGCGGCGGGATGCACATGCCCATAAGGCCAGACACGAGAGTCGACTTACCGCATCCGGATTCGCCCGCGATGCCGAGGATTTCGCCCTGCTTCATGGAGAAGCTCACGTTCGTCACGGCATGGGTCTTATCGCCGAAGCGGCCCAAGTAATACAGGCTGAGGTTATCTACTTCAAAAACATTTTCTGCCATTTCGTTACCTCTTACTTGCGGAGCCTGGGGTTAAACACGCCTTCCATCGAAGTATTGATGAGGTAGAGCGCGAAAACCGTGAGAGTAATAATGATGGTCGCCGGGAGGAACGCAATCCAGATACCGCCGGAAAGCGCACCGTTGTCCTTCGCCTGGTTCAGAATGATACCGAGGGAAGTGGAATCCAGAGGACCGAGGCCAATCATGGAGATGGAGGCTTCGGAAAGGATACCCGAGGACACCTGCATGATGAACACCATGAACACGTACGAAAGCAGGTACGGGAGCACATGCTTCAGCACGATGGTGAGCGTCGATGCACCGTTGATGCGGGCGAGCGCGATGTGGTCGCGGCTACGCAAGGAGGATGCCTGCGCACGCACGGCACGGGCAGACCAGCTCCAGGCGGTAAGGCCGATGATAAGGCCAATCAGCGTGAGCGAACGGCCATCCTTCACGGCAGAGCTGATGAGCACGAGAATCACGAACTGCGGAATCACGATAAAGATATTCGTGAGCATGTTCAGGACTTCGTCAATCCAGCCGCCACGGAAACCGCCGAACAAACCAACAAGCACACCAATAGTCGTAGCGATGACACCGGCAACCAGGCCCACATAGAGCGAGGAGCGGAGACCCGCAATCAGGAGCGACACGTAGTCACGGCCGAGGTGGTCGGTACCGAGCAGGTGGTCTGCGCTGGAACCGGCGTAGGGGCCAGCCATCATGTCGCGAGCGTTGATGTCAACGTGATAGAAGAGAGGTCCAAAGAGCGCAATCAAAAGCGACAGCACAAAAATGGACACGCCGATCACGAACATCGGGGACTTGAGAAGATTTCTAAGAAGTTTACCCATGATTACTTACCTCCCATCTGGAGACCGGCCTTGACGCGCGGGTCAAAGATTGCAATCAAAACGTCGACCGCGAAGTTAGCGACGAGCACGCAGGTCGAAATCATGAGCGTGCAGCCCTGAATCGTGGCGTAGTCGTTCTGCTGGATGGCGGTGAGCATCGCCATACCGAGGCCGGGGTAAGAGAAGATCATTTCGGTAATGAGGGCGCCGCCCACCATGGAACCCAGAGACTGGGCAAGACCGGTGAGCTGCGGAAGCATGGCGTTACGGAACACGTAGCTGATAATCTTGCCTTCACGGAGGCCCAGCCACTTCGCGTACTTCATGTAGTCAGTACCGAGTTCATAAATGGACATGGAACGCATACCCGTTGCCTGGCCCGAAAGAAGAATCGGGAACACAGAGAAGAACGGGAGCACGTAGTAGAACCCGACGCTCTTGATGTTGTTCCAGGTGAAGGTAAGTTCCGGAATATCCGGGCTGTAGGCGCCCATGGCCGGGAACCAGCCGAGCGTGATGGAGAAGAGCGCCACCAGGAGCATACCGAACACGAAGAACGGCACGCCGTTGAGGAACATGGCGCACGGGAAGAACACCTTGTCGAAGATGCCGCGCTTGTATGCAGCGAAGGCACCGAGGAGGTTACCGACAATCCAGCCGAGGATAATGGTCGGGGCCTGGATAGCGAGGGTCCACGGGAGGGATTCCTTGATAATCTCGGTAACCGGCTTCGGGTACTGGCTGTAAGAAAGGCCGAGGTCACCCTTGAAGACGTTCTTGATATAGACAAAGAACTGCGAAAGGCCAGAAGCAAGCTTCGGGTCGGTCTTGAGAACGACCTGATCAACCATGACCGTATCCTGATGCTCGGCCTGGACCTGCTCCATGACGGCGACAGTCTCGACCTTCGCGACCTTCTTCTTGGTCTTCGGGTCCTTCTCCATCACGGGCTTGCCCTTCGCGTCGAGAACCGGCTTCTCTTCGAAAACCGGATTGCCCTGTTCGTCAACCTTCTGGCGTTCGACCATAACCGGGTTGCCCTCGGCATCGACGTCCTTGACCACCCTGAACACGGGCTTGCCACTTTCATCGAGCTTGGGGACCTTCACTGTCTTGACCTGGCCGTTTTCGTCGACCTCAGGTTCATAGACAACGTTGCCTTGATCGTCAAGTTCGGCCATGCCGAATGCCTTGAGCAAGGTTTCCTTCTTGAGCTTGGCCTGCTCCGGAGAGAGCCCCTGGGCGGCCTTACCCATGATGATATCGACGGGGTTGTTTTCACCCATGCGCGGCAGGGTGAAGTTGATTGCAACCGCTACGACAAACGTCAGAAAGTACCAGAACGCCTTCTGCAGGACATAGCGTAGCATAGGATACTGTTTAAGCATTTATAGTCCTTTTATTCCTTTGAATTACTTGAGCTTCAGGTTCCAGAGGACCTTCGTGCCAGAAGCGATCCACGGCAGCTGGGCCGGGGCGTAGGCGTTTTCTGCAGAGGGCCAGTTGGTCCAGACCTTGTCGCTGAACTCGTAGTACTGTTCCGGGAGGTAAGCGAGCGGAATCGCCGGCTGGTCTTCCATGAAGATCTTGTTGAGTTCGCGGTAGGCTTCAGCCTTCTTGGCTTCGTCGGTCATGAGCGGGATTTCGGCGAGGAGCTTGTCCACTTCGGGGCGGAATTCCTTGGTGCCCGGCTGGTTGTAACGGCCGATGTTGGTGCCGGCCCAGTCGCCGAGCTTCTGCCAGTCGCGGCTAGACATGACTTCGTTGAAGCGGCTCCACGGGAGAGACGGAGACACGTCGGCAGTCGGCTTGTGCATGATGAGGTCGAAGTTGCCGGTGCCCATGGCAGGCCAGTACTGACCGCCATCCACGAAGCCTTCACGAACGTCGATACCGGCCTTGCGCATGCCTTCGACAGCGATGTTCACGATGGATTCCCAGTCGGTCCAGCCGGCCGGAGAGGTAATGAAGAGGGTCGGGATCTTTTCGCCCTTGGCGTTTTCCATGTGGTCGAGAGAACCGTCATCCTTGAACACAGACTTGTAGCCGGCTTCGGAGAGCATGGCCTTCACGGTGTTGAGACGTTCGGCCTCGTCAACAATGTCGAGCTTCACGCCGACCTTCTGGTCTTCGGCGTTGATGTACTTGCCTTCGAGGTTCGTCGGCATGATGAGGCCCGGCTGCAGCTGAGAGGTGTAACCGGAAAGGGCGAACTGACGGATAGCGTTGTAGTCGATGGCCGTAGCGAGGGCACGACGGAAGCGCTTGTCGTTGAGGGGTTCCTTCATGGTGTTGATCATGAGCATCGGCATAGCGCCCGGAGTGAAGAACGGAGCGTCGTTCAACCAGGTGTGCACGCCGGCGCTCTTGAGGTCGCCGATACGCGGAATGAAGGACATGGAAGCATCGAGTTCACCCTTGCGGAGAGCGATGGTGTTGTGCTCGTTGCTCTTGTAAATCGGGTGGACGATGAACTTCGGAGCCGGGAGCTTGCCCTCGTGGAGAGCGGCGTTGCCCCAGTAGTCGTCACGACGTTCGAGAATAATCTTGTTCGCGGAGTAGTCCTTGATGGTGTACGGGCCAGAAACGACCGGGTTCTTGTCCATCATGAGCTTCTTCACTTCGTCGAGACCCTTTTCGGCAACGAGCGGTTCAAACACGTGAGCCGGCACGATGCGGATGGCCTGGAGGAGGTCCATCACAGAAAGCGGGTTGTTGCGCTTGTCCTTGGCAACGATGAAGGAAATGCGTTCAGCAACGGGAGCGTCCGCCGCTGCCGGTTCGGCCTTGAGGGTATCCACATGGATTGCGGAAATCTGTTCGGTGGTGTTGATGGAACCGTTCGTGAAGATGAACTTCACGTCGTTGGAGTTCACCTGCTTGCCGTCGCTCCACTTGGCGGCGGGGTTCAGGTCAATCACGATGCTGTCGTTGTTGGAAAGTTCGGGAACCAGCGTGCCAAGAAGGGCTTCGACCTGACCGTTCAGGGTGTTGTAGGTGACGAGCGGTTCGTACACCAGGTTGAAGCGGCCACCCACCGGCCATGCAGCCATCCAGCTTTCCGCGAGCGGGTTGAACGTAGCGGGGGCACCCCACTGCTGGCCAGACAAGTAAAGCGTCTGCTGACGGGGCAGGGCGCCTTCGGCGGCCTGCTGCTCGCTGCTGCTATCACACCCGAAAAGGGCACCTGCTGCCGAAACAACGGCCACAGTCTTGACAATCGATTTAATTCCGATCATGTGTATCCTCTTATTGTAAGCCTATTTACGACTTTTGATGAAATTCGGATTCTAATATAGATTTAAACGTTTTGTTTGTTGCCTCCCCGACCTAAAAATTACGTTTACAAGGCGACACAGAGGCCGGTCCAGGGCACAAGTAAGAACCACCGCACAGGCTATCCACAATTCTTTAACAACACAAATGTTTACAGGAATTTACAAAGTAGAGAAAAGGCCGCTTTCTTGCCACAAGAACATCCGGTAGGCCGTAAACCCGCTACAGGTTTTTCGACAAAAGATTTCAAACAAAGTAAACGCGCGATTTTCACCCGCGAACGCATTACATACAAAAGAAGCGTCCCTTGATAGGGACGCCTCTTTCAGTAATTCTAATGGTTTAAGAAATTACTTGGCCTTCTTGCAGCCGCACTTCTTGGCGGGAGCAGCCTTGCAAGCCTTGCGCGGGTCACCGGCGTACACGGCAGCCTTGCCGAGTTCTTCTTCGATGCGGAGGAGGCGGTTGTACTTGCAAACGCGGTCCGTACGGGAGAGAGAACCAGTCTTGATCTGGCCAGCGGCGGTACCGACGGCGAGGTCAGCAATGAAGGTGTCTTCGGTTTCGCCAGAGCGGTGAGAAACGATCGGAGCATAGCCTTCGTTCTGAGCGCGCTTGATGGCGGCGAGAGTTTCGGACACAGAACCCACCTGGTTCACCTTGATGAGGATAGCGTTGGCGATGCCGGCCTTGATGCCTTCGTCGAAGATGGTCGGGTTGGTAACGAACAGGTCGTCACCCACGAGGTTGATCTTGCCACCGAGCTTGTCGGTCATGACCTTCCAGCCAGCCCAGTCAGCTTCGTCGAGACCGTCTTCAATGGAGAAGATGGAGTACTTGTCGATGAGCTTTTCGTAGAGCTTCACCATGTCGGCAGACTTGACAGTCTTCTTGGTGCTCTTCTTGAAGGTGTAGGTTTCCGGCTTGCCAGCCTTGGTGTTCTTGTCGCAGAATTCAGAAGAAGCAACGTCAAGAGCGATCTTGATGTCAGTGCCGAACTTGTAACCGGCATTGGTGGTTGCAGCCTTGAGGGCGTCGAGAGCCTTTTCGAGGGTCATCACGCCAGTGATTTCGTAACCGAACTTGTTCTTAGCCGGCTTGATACTCACGCCAGGAGCGAAGCCACCTTCGTCACCAACGGTGGTGTCGAAGCCGGCCTTCTTCAGCACAGCCTTGAGGGCGTGGAAGATTTCGGTGACCATCTGGAGGCCCTTGGAGAAAGTCTTTGCGCCAACCGGAGCGATCATGAATTCCTGGAAGTCGATCGGAGCGGAGGAGTGAGCACCGCCGTTGATCACGTTGCACATCGGGCACGGGAGCGTGAGCTTCTTGGTGCCATGGAGCTTGGCGATGTACTGGTAGAGAGGCATCTTGGCGTCGTTAGCAGCGGCGCAGCAAACAGCCATGGAAACGCCGAGGATAGCGTTTGCACCGAGCTTGTTCTTGAGCATGCGGTTGCCGTCGAGAGCGATCATGGCGTCGTCGACTTCGGTCTGCTTGGCCGGGTCCATGCCGATGATCTTCTTGGCGATCTTGGTGTTCACGTTCTTCACAGCAGTGAGCGTGCCCTTGCCGCAGTAGGTCTTCTTGTCGCCGTCGCGGAGTTCGCAAGCTTCGCGTTCGCCGGTAGAAGCACCGCTCGGGACAGCAGCGTGACCCTTCACGCCGTTTTCGAGGGTAACATCAACTTCGAGAGAGGGATTGCCGCGAGAGTCGAGGATCTGGCGGGCAACAACGGATTTGATTTTAGAAGCCATTTTTTAGCCTTTTGGTTTAGTGTGAAAAATTTTGCGGTGTAAAATATAGAAATTAGACGAAAGACGAAAGACGAAAGACGAGAGAAAAGGGGGTAAAAAGGGATGGGTTTTGCCATCAATTATCAGAGGCACACTCCTCCTCCGAAAGTATTTCCATAACCCGTTTGTCGTTTTCGTCCCATTCACAACCATTGTCACAACTGCCAACCCTTTGACACCTATCTGCCGTTACATCTTCATGGCTAAGCCAGTGGTTTCGCTCCACTTCAGGGCAATCCCCCACTATCCTAATGCTAAAAGGCAATACCCTCTTTATGTACTCCGAATTGCAAGTCAGGCTAGCCTCCCAACTACCATGGACAACACCCTCAGCAGGCACATCCTGGAGCCTATCCAAAACAATAATTTCCGGAATACCAATATTCACATCTGCATCTACAGGAACATCCCCGTCGCAAGAAAGTTCCTCGACAAACGGCCCTTTTGAAACCTTTCCATTTTTTCCCAAATCCAGCGTAAAAGTCTTTTCGCTCCGGAAGCCTCCATGGCATATATTCCCCGACTTTCCTTCATAAAAAGTCTGGGGTTCGATATAATCCACATTTTCCACCAACCGCAATTCTAGCGTATCCCCGCGAAGAACGCAATACTCGGCCACAGGAGGGAGCGTATCGCAGAAACCGACAATCTTCGCCTTGAATTTTGCCTCCAGATTAGGGCCACCTTGTAAACTCGCGCTCCAAAGCCCATCAAACTCTTTCCCGAAATAAGTGACAAGAGAATCCTTGGCATCGACCATAGGGAACCTTTTCAACGCCCACGCGTAAATATCATTTTTAAGGAATAGTCTCCGCTCCGGCAGCGGAACCTGTATATCCCTAGCCGAACCTGTAGAGGTACAAATGCCTCCACCTCCGCCACCAATCAATGGACACAATTCGCCCTCTACGCACTTAGTTGGCGGACTTACTCTAAAATGATAATCCCAACGGATACAACGTTCGTGAATCACCTTTGGAATATCCCAAGAAGAATCCCAAGGAATTTCGATATTCTTGACAAGATGAAGGTTGTATGTATTTTTTCCGGTGACAACTGCGCAAAATTCCGCCACATTGGACTCCGACTCGACCCTCTCCGAAGAGCACCCGCAAAGGAGCATCGCCATCAATAGAACCGGCAGCCAACACAATTTCAAAATTTTCATACAGCAATCCCTAATTACCAAACAAACTAGAAAAAAGAGGGTGTTCCTATTTGGAGAATCTTATTCGGACAATGTGAATTTGCGGCAGTATCGGGGAACTCCAGGATATTCTAAAACACTAGATACACTTTGGTATAAACATCCGTTTTAGAAAATAGCCCGTGCAGGCTGCACAATCTATCTTTAAGGCGTATGGGAACATTTTGCGGACGGAAGCCCGCCGGAGGCATTTATGAACAAGTTCCTATTCTCGATGATTCTCGCACCCGTAGCGGCAATGGCATTCCAGGTCGGCGCATGGGTCGGCGGCCCCGGGCAATACCCGCAGCCCACACAGCAGAACGTGCAGGCGTTCCAGGATTTGCAGGGCACACACCTCGACCTCATCAGCTACTTCGCACTCTTCGACATCAACGACTGGAACGCGACCGCGCAGTACGCGAACGTCGCGAAGAACAACGGCTCCACGCTGGTGGTGACCTGGATGGCGAACGGCTACAACGCGCAGGAACTTGTGAACGGCAAGGCCGACAACTACATCCGTGAATATGCAAAGGGCGTCAAGGGTTTCGGCGACGAAATCTGGCTCAGGCCGCTCCACGAAGCGAACGGAGACTGGTATGACTGGGGGGTAGGAAAATCGGGCGCCGGCAATACCGACGCGAACGTCGCCGAGGCGTTCCGCCACATCGTGAAAATCTTCAAGGAAGAAGGCGTCACGAACGTCAAGTGGGTATGGACCACCAACGCCTCGAACCAGGGCAGCGGCACCACGCTCACGGGCAACTACCCCGGCGACGACTACGTGGACTACATCTCCATCGACGGCTACAACTGGGGCAAATGCCAGAGCTGGTCCAGCTGGCAGACGTTCTCGCAGGTTTTCAAGAAGGCGTACAACGCGCTTGCGAACATCGACAAGCCGCTCTTCATCGCCGAAATCTCGAGTTCCGAACTGGGCGGAAACAAAGCCGAATGGATTACCGACATGTTCGAGCACTTCGCCACGGACTTCTCGCGCGTATTCGCGGTGATGTGGTTCAGCCAGAGCAAAGAAGCGAACGAGGGCGACTGGGCACTCAACACTTCGCAGGCCGCCGTTGACGCATGGAAGGCGGGCATCGCGAAGATGAAGGCGATGGCGCCCGAATCTTCGAGCAGCGAAGCGGTTATCGAATCGTCGAGTTCGGTCAGTTCCAGCAGCACCACCGCCATACGCACCGGCGGGATTACAGACAAGTTCTCGTTCCGGCAGCAGGGAGGCAAGTTGCTTTTGCAGATTGACCGCGCCATAACCGCGAGCGTCGTGCAATTCGACCATCAGGGGCGCATCCTGTGGCAGAGCACCGTGCGGCACTTTACCCCGGGCGAGCACGCGCTGGACGTTCCCGAGGCAGGCACGCGCAGCATCTACAGGCTAAACGTACTGCGATAAGGGAATCACTTCCTCACGAACCGCAACCCCGCCCAGACGGTGTGGAGGTTGAACATGCTGTATTCCTTTTCCGATTCGACCGGATTTTCAAACGCGGCGGTCAAGGCGACACCCATGTTCCACCTTTCGTTAAAGGCCCACGTGTGACCGACATCGAAGACGATGCTCTGGGTCAACGTTGAAATTTCCATAGCACCGTGATTACGGTCCCTTACGGCGTTCTTTTCCTCGTCTACCTGGGTTTCGATAATGGAGAAGCCGAACGACGCGCCTGCATGGAATCCCGTCAGGGGCGATTCCTTTTTAGCAAAGGGGTAGAACGTAAAGCCGCCTCCAAGGAACAGCCTCGTTGAAAGGGAATGGAGTTCACTGTAACGAATATACTCCTCATGCTCGACCCAATGATTGTGGAATGCATAGCCGTCATCGTCGCCAGTGTATTCCACGGGCTCCCCCACCACATAGCAGTCAAAATTATGGAACCCTTCGGTGTAAGTCCCCTGAATGACGCCAAATACGGCCAGCTTTTCCCAACCATAACCTACCTTCAGGTCAAGCACGGGGCCATAGCCCACGTACTCCACCTTGTCGCGTGGCGCATATTCCCCGCTGGGCCCCGTATCCTCGCAACCCTCAATGCCGAGGCATTCCCCCACATGGTCATAGGCCTGCTGCAACCTGCGGGGGCGTTCCTGCTCAACATAGTCCGCCTTGGCAATGCCCAAGGAGCCCTCCAGATAAAGCCCTTCGGCCGAAGCGCCCGCCGCAACAACACAAGCCGCCAAGATGCAATTCTTAAAAACGTTTCCCATAAATCCTCCTAATGCAATACAAGTAAAGTAAATCTACAAAAAAACAGATCAAATGCCACGACAACTGTATTTTAGTCTGTACGCTGGCCCCAAAGCCCCAATTTCATCGCAAACAAAGTAATTTTATACAGACCAAACGGGCCCGCAAAGGCATTTTAGTCTGTATCGGGCGCGCCAACAAGGAACTTTCCGCAGGCTTAATGCAAAAATGCGCCCTATTCCTTGTTCCGGATGCAGCGCACGTAGCGGTACGCCTTTTTCCATGCCGGGAGCTGCAGGTCAAATATATCGAAGTTGTACAGGTCAAAACCGAAACGGTAGGCGTGATTCACGCTCTCCTCGGTAGACGACCAGAACCCGACAGTGCTATCGGAGAACGACTCCACCGTCGGGTCGTAGATGCCCGACACAAGAATGCGGAATCCGGAAAGGTCAGACCCTATGGTGATATCGTCACGCTTGCTGTCTTCGGGTTTCGCCATCAGGCTTATATACACGGGTTCGCTTCCATTGTGCTTGTCGACGTAGGCCTCCAGCGTCAGCCAGTCCTTCTGGGTCGGGACAGTCCAGCCTTCCGGGCATATCCCCGGCGACAGCGGGAAGTTCCCCTTGCACATCCAGCCCGGGCCACATTCATTCTCGGCGCGGCCCATCGCCTGGGCATACGTGTACAGGCGCCCGAACTTTTCGCAATTGGCAAGACTGTCCCTGATGCACGCGGACCCGGGAACATCGTAGTCCAGGTTCTCCCCCATCCAGGTCTGCGTCCCGATTGTCACCGTGCAATACGTGTGACCGTCGCGGGCATCCACCAGCGACCCGCATTCACGCTCATACGTGAGGGTGGAATCGCCTGCATCCACGGAACTGGAGGAACTTTCGGGCCGTTCCGCAGGAGCGCTGGAACTGCTGGAAAACTGCGGTTTTGATTCGGAAGATGCGACGCTGCTCGAGGAAACGCCCGACTTTTCGCCAGAAGAGGACTGAACCTTCTCGCTGGAAGAGGATCGCTCGACGCCGCTCGACAAATCTCGCGCAGAACATGACGAGGAAAGCGACGAGCTTGATGAAGAACGCCCGGAACCCGAAGTGTCCGAAAGCGCCTCGCTTGAAGAAGACGCATCGTCCGCGTAGGGATTGTCCAGGACGGCGGTCGTGGAGCCGTCATCGCCGCAGGCAAGCAAGAACGCACTGCAGGCAAAACAAAAGATTACAAATAAACTCTTTTTCATACCACCCAATATAACAAATTAGAATTTGATCGTGACATCCAGTCGCCGCGTATTCCTCGTTACGGCTATGTGTATTACGCTATAGCTCGTAAACCCGACAAAACCCGCAAGCGTTATCCAGCCCACGTCCTTCCAGTCGTACGGCTTGTCCATCGCATACGCAATCGGGAATTCGGCAATCATCGCCGCCAGAGCCGTGAAGGCCCCACCCATAATGCCGCCATACAATCCCCAAAGCAAATCCATTTTCTCGTCCTTATACATGTGGATCGACTTCACAGAATTTATCTGGTCCCCCAGTTGCATGTTTATCCAGCCCCTCCACTGGTCTCTAGACAAGTCCCTAGGCATCCCATCCTTGACGTAGGTGTCCCCGACATCGCTCGCCATTATAGGCTTATCGCCAGCATCAAGGAACTCGATGCGACATTCCGGGTCGGAATCGGCCGATGACCAGCATCTATAAAAGTCGACGACGGTCTCTATAGGGTATCTCGCAACCCCTTCCGCATTCCAATACCACAACAGGGACGCCCTAGAAGACGTGTCCATATTCAGGAACGCTTCACGCGACGCATTGAAGACGTACTTGCGGATTTCAACTTCCTTGCCGTCGATGACTGCCGTATCAAGGACAGGTTCCGGCCTGCGGGTAGCCAATTCGGGATTGTGTCCGAACTGCCCCTCGACAAGGTTTGTGTCCGGCATAATCTCGGCTGCCGCCGGCAAGGCCAGCAACAAGGCGCAAATGACTATGTATAAACTAAATCTCAATGCTCTTTCCCTTTAGGTAACACCCTAAATGTAATTCATTTTTCCTGGGAAAGAACACCCCCCGCCCAACCCGCCGACAACAGGAAAAAACACGGGGATAAAGTGCTTATACAAACCGTTTAAAAACTAAATAACAAGCTGTTGTGTGAGCCAAAAGCGACTCGTATCAACGAGCCGCGATGGCGAGAGCGAGTGAGAAACAGGAAGTTCTCTATCTGAAATGACGAACGAGCGGTCGCTTTAGGAAACCCGCAGGGACTAACAGTCACAAGGGTTTCCTCCCGGTATAAACATTCCTGCTCGTGAAAAAGCAACAAACTATTTTCTGCCGGAGCACTCTCTTGTGTTTCTTTGCGTAGATGAGGACCTTGCAAAGCGAACACTGGAACGAAGTGATTGTGTGAGCGTGCAAGGCCGTCATCGGAGCAAACATTATAAAAACCATAGATCCTATCGCCCTATCGCTACGCTCCAGGGCTCCAGGATGACAATACAGAAAAGGCTCGCTTTGTAAGCGAGCCTCTCTCTAGGATAATTCTGTGCTAAGGCAAGAATTAGAAACGGAAGTGGGCGAAAGCCTTGTTGGCTTCGGCCATCTTATGCGTATCGTTCTTCTTGCGGACAGCGTTGCCTTCACCGTTCTTGGCGGCAACGAGTTCGGCAGCAAGGCGGTCGGCCATGTTGGGTTCGTTGCGGTTACGGGCGGCATCGAGGAGCCAGCGGAGGGCGAGAGCCTTGGCGCGGTCCGGAGCGACTTCCATAGGAACCTGGTAGTTCGCACCACCGACGCGGCGGGACTTGACTTCGACGCGCGGCTTGATGTTTTCGAGGCAGAGTTCGAACTTCTCGAGAGCGGTTTCCTTGCCTTCGAGCTTCTTGTCGAGTTCATCGAGGGCGGTGTAAACGATCTGTTCGGCAATGGTCTTCTTGCCCTGCTTGAGCACGACACCGACGAGTTCGGTCACGAGAGTGGACTTGAAACGCGGATCCGGGAGGATGGAGCGATGGAGAGCCTTTCTTCTTCTAGACATATTCTACTTCCTTACTTCTTTGCCGGAGCGGCGCCTTTCTTCTTAACACCATACTTGGAACGACCGTTCTGGCGACCGTTAACGGCCTGGGTATCCAGGGCGCCACGGATGATGTGGTAACGAACACCCGGAACATCCTTCACACGGCCACCGCGGATGAGCACGATGGAGTGTTCCTGGAGGTTGTGTCCTTCGCCGGGGATGTAAGCCGTAACTTCCATCTTGTTGGAAAGACGCACACGGGCAATCTTACGAAGAGCAGAGTTCGGCTTCTTCGGAGTGCTGGTGTAGACACGGGTGCAAACGCCACGCTTCTGCGGGCAGGACTTCAAGGCCACGGAAGCGGTCTTGTTGCTGATCTGTTCACGTCCGTTGCGGACGAGCTGTTGAATAGTAGGCACTATTAATCTCCTAGATTTTGGAGTGCAAATATAGTTTTTTTTCCAAAGTTTTCAAGTACATGGCCAAAATTAGTCCACATCTTCTTCGTCAGAGGATCCCATATCGAAATCCTGCATCTGGATTCCGGTATCGGAGGAACTGTATTCGGCCTGTACATTCTGCAAACGCCGGCGTTCTTCCATTTCGGCATCGGCATCGGTCACCTGGACGTTCCTCAGGTGGCGGGCACCAGTACCGCACGGAATGAGACGGCCCATGATCACGTTCTCCTTGAGGCCCAGGAGCGGGTCAACCTGCCCTTCGATAGAAGCGCGGGTAAGGATCTTGGTGGTTTCCTGGAACGAGCAGGCAGAGATGAAGCTGTCTGTCGCGAGGGAAGCCTTCGTGATACCCAGGAGCATCGGCGTGTAATCTGCAGGCTGCTTGCCCAGCGCACGCAAACGGTCGTTTTCGGCGCGGAGACGAGCCTTGGAAATTTCCTCGCCCGGAAGCAGGTCGGAATCACCGGAAGCGGTAATGCGGACCTTGCGCATCATCTGGCGGACGATACATTCGATGTGCTTATCTGCGATAGCCACACCCTGCAGACGGTAAACCGCCTGGATTTCGTTCACCAAGTGACGCTGCACTTCTTCAGGACCGAGGATATCGAGGATGTCGTGCGGATCGGCGCTACCTTCGCTAATCTTCTGGCCAGCGCGGACGCGGTCACCCTCGTTAACAGCCAAGTGGACACCGCGGGGAACCAGCACTTTCCTTTCCTCGGTATCGCTCTTGATGATAACTTCCTGGTTGTTGCGAACTTCGTTACCCATAGAGACGAGACCGTCCATCGGGGCAAGAACCGCAGTGTTCTTCGGCTTGCGAGCTTCGAAGAGTTCGGCCACGCGCGGAAGACCACCGGTAATGTCGCGGGTCTTACCTGCGGCACGCGGGAGTTTCGCAACCGTAGAACCGACAGCCACCATGTCGCCGTCCTTAACCGTAAGGATGGCGCCATCCGGAAGCATGGAGTTACCGACCTTGTTGCCGGAAGCGTCGAGGACGGTGATAGCCGGACGGAGCTGCTTTGCGCTGCCACCGTGCTTTTCGCTAATCACGACCCACGTTTCGACGTCGGTGTTCTCGTCGCGTTCTACGCGGAATGTCTTGTTTTCAACGAGGTCGACAAGCTTCACCTTACCGGCCACGTTGGTGATGATCGGGCTGTTGTACGGATCCCATTCGAACATCACCTGGTCCTTCTTGACCTGGGCGTTGTTCTCGACGAACATGATTGCGCCATACGGGATCTGGTAACGACCCTTGTTAATACCTGTTGTGTCGTAAATGACGAGTTCCGCCATACGGCTCGTAACGACCTTCTGGCCCTCGTGTTCGACAGTAACGAGCTGTTCGAGTTCCACGCGGCCGTCCACGATAGCCTTCTTGTTGTTCTCGACAGTCAAGCGAGAAGAAGCACCACCAATGTGGAAGGTACGGAGGGTAAGCTGCGTACCCGGTTCACCGATGGACTGGGCAGCAAGCACGCCGACAGCTTCGCCGAGGTCGACGGGGCGACCGGACGCCAGCATACGGCCGTAGCACTTGGAGCACACGCCGGTGCGGGAATCGCAAGTGAGCACGGAACGCATCTTGATGTGTTCGAGACCGGTTGCGGAAATCTTCGGGAGGTCACGTTCGGTGACGAGTTCGCCAGCCTTCACGATCACTTCGCCCGTAACCGGGTGCTTGATATCTTCGACGGGGGCGCGACCGAGCAAGCGTTCTTCCAGCGGGATCACGGTATCGTCGCCGTCCTTGAAGGCGGAAACTTCGATGCCGTTGGTGGTACCGCAGTCAGCTTCGGTCACGACGAGGTCCTGGCCCACGTCCACGAGACGACGGGTAAGGTAACCAGCATCAGCCGTCTTAAGGGCGGTATCGGCAAGACCCTTACGGGCACCGTGAGACGAGATGAAGTATTCCATCACGTTAAGGCCTTCACGGAAGCAGGACTTAATCGGGTTCTCGATAACTTCCTGACCGCCGAGCTGCTTGATAGGCTTCTGCATCAGGCCGCGCATACCGGACAGCTGCATAATCTGCTGGCGGCTACCACGAGCGCCAGAGTCAGCCATCATGTACACCGGGTTGAAGCCGTCGCGGTCGTGGGAAAGCAAATCCCACTGCTTGGCAGCAACGTCGCTAGTGGTCTTGGACCACACGTCAATAATCTGGTTGTAACGTTCACCGTCGGTAATCACGCCGTCTTCGTAGAGGCTGCGGATTTCGTTCACCTTCTGGGTGGCGGCATCGAGCATGGCCTGCTTCTCTTCCGGAATCACCATTTCGGCGATAGCCACGGAGGAACCGGCGCGGGTTGCCCACTTGTAACCGTTGGCCTTGAGGTTGTCGAGGTATTCGACAGTCACGCGGTTGCCGGTACGGCGGTACAGGTCGTCGATGGACTTCGCGATGACCTTCTTGCCGAAGGTTTCGTTCGCGTAGCCCAGTTCGTTCGGAACGAACTCGTTGAAGATGATGCGACCGACAGTCGTCTTGATAACGTTCGGTTCCTTGAGGGTAAGGAACTTGACCTTTTCGCCGGCCTTGACGTTTTCCTCGATATTGCCGTTGTCGTCAGCGATTTCGCGGACGCACACGCAATCCTTCTCGAGGGCGCCCATGTAGATCTTGCGGCCCGCGGGGAGCTTCAGGTACACGGTAGCGTTCAGGTCGACAACCTCGTTCTCGTAGGCGCGGATGGCTTCGGCAGCATCGAAGAAATGCATGCCTTCGCCCTTGCGGCCCGGACGCGGCTTGGTCAGGTAGTAGAGCCCAAGCACGATGTCCTGGCCCGGCACGGCAATCGGCTGGCCGGAAGCGGGGTGCAGGATGTTGTTCGAGGACAGCATGAGCACGCGGCATTCGAGCTGGGTTTCGAAAGAAAGCGGGAGGTGCACGGCCATCTGGTCACCGTCGAAGTCCGCGTTGAATGCGGTACAGACGAGCGGGTGGAGGCGGATGGCGTTACCTTCGATAAGCTTCGGGTAGAACGCCTGGATACCCAAGCGGTGAAGCGTCGGGGCGCGGTTCAGCATCACCGGGTGGTCCTCGATAATCTCTTCGAGGATGTCCCACACTTCGGGGCGTTCGGCGTCCACGTACTTCTTAGCGGACTTGAGCGTGTAGACGATGCCGTCTTCTTCCAAACGTTGGATGATGAACGGCTTGTAAAGTTCAAGGGCCATGCGCTTCGGGAGACCGCACTGGTGCATCTGGAGTTCCGGGCCCACCACAATGACGGAACGGCCGGAGTAGTCCACACGCTTACCGAGGAGGTTCATACGGAAGCGACCCTGCTTGCCCTTCAGGAGCTCAGCGAGGCTCTTCATCGGGCGTGCGCCACCTGCACGGGCACTGCGGCGACCGCTGTCGAACAGCTGGTCCACGGCCTCTTGCAGCATGCGCTTTTCGTTGCAGAGAATAACGTTAGGGGCACGGATGTCAATCAACTTCTTCAAGCGGTTGTTGCGGTTGATGACACGGCGGTAGAGTTCGTTCAGGTCGGAGGTCGCAAAGCGGCCGCCTTCGAGCGGAACGAGCGGACGCAGGTCCGGCGGAATCACCGGAAGCACGTCGAGAATCATCCAGGAAGGCTGATTCGCGAGAAGGCGAGCCTCGTTCGGGTAATCCCTGCGGAAAGCCTCGTAGGCTTCGGCCAGAACGAAGTCCGGATTCTTGGCTTCGTAATCGGCCTTGAAATCAGCAACGGCTTCAGCGAGGCCCTTGAGCCAAGCCTTACCCGTATCGCGATCAGAAGCAGCCTTCGGGTTGTTGTAGTAGTTGCGGAAACTTTCCATCTGGGACTTGCGGAAGGCATCGACCACCTTGAGGTGCTTGATGGCTTCGTCCACCTTGGTCCTGGAGTTGCTGCGAGCCTGGTCGCGGAGCTTCTTGGAAAGTTCGGTAAGGTCGAGACGGTCGAGCAACAGCTTGATGGCGGAAGCACCCATGCGGGCGTCGAACTTACGGCCTTCGGCGACGAGGTCCTGGTAAGTCGTTTCGTCGATGAGCTGGTTCTCTTCGAGTTCGGCGTCGCCCTTGTCGATAACGACATAGCGTTCGTAGTAGATAACCTGTTCGAGGTCCTTGGTGTTGAGGCCGAGGAGGGCGCCAATCACGCACGGCTGGTTACGGACGAACCAGGTGTGTGCGAGAGGAATGGCGAGTTCGATGTGGCCCATGCGTTCACGACGGACGCGGGAGTGAGTCACTTCGACGCCGCAGCGGTCGCAGATCACGCCCTTGTAGCGGGCGCGCTTGAACTTACCGCAGTTGCATTCCCAGTTCTTGACAGGTCCGAAGATCTTTTCGCAGAAAAGACCATCGCGTTCCGGCTTGTACGTACGATAGTTGATCGTTTCCGGCTTCGTGACTTCGCCGAAAGACCAGTAACGGATAAGATCCGGTGCGGCGAGATGAATCGAAATATCGCCAGCGTTGTCTTGTACTTCCATCATTTCTTCGGACATATTACTTATCTCCAATGGTCTCGATGTCAAGACCCAAAGAATGAACTTCGCGAATCATAACGTTGAAGGATTCGGGGATACCCGGCTTCGGGGTGTTCTTGCCATGGACAATGGCGTCGTACACCATGGAACGGCCCTGCACATCGTCGGACTTGACGGTGAGGAGTTCCTGCAGCGTGTAAGCGGCACCGTAGGCTTCCATGGCCCACACTTCCATTTCACCGAAGCGCTGGCCACCGAACTGGCTCTTACCACCGAGCGGCTGCTGCGTCACGAGGGCGTAGCTACCGATAGAACGGGCGTGGATCTTGTCGTCCACCAAGTGACCGAGCTTGAGGTAGTACATGTAACCGATGGTGACCGGGTTCAGGAATGCTTCGCCGGTACGGCCGTCATAGAGCTTGGCCTTACCGATAATCTTGTCGTGTTCCGGGTCCATCTCGTAGTTCACGATCGGGTTCTTCTGGTAAGCCTTTTCGAGTTCCTTGCAGATATCCTCGAACTTGGCACCGTCAAACACCGGCGTAGAAACCTTGAAACCGAGGGTCTTTGCAGCCCAGCCCAGGTGAACTTCAAGCACCTGACCGATGTTCATACGGGAAGGCACGCCCATCGGGTTCAAAAGAATCTGGAGCGGACGACCGTCTTCGGTGAACGGCATGTCTTCGACCGGAACAATCTTGGACACAACGCCCTTGTTACCGTGACGACCTGCCATCTTGTCACCGATGGAGAGGCAACGCTTCTTCGCGATGTAGACCTTCACGTTCTTGAGAACGTTCGGCTTGAGTTCGTCGCCCTTCGTGACCTTGTCGATTTCCTTTTCCATGGTGCGGGTAAGGGTATCGAGGTTGTCGCGTGCAACGAGCACGAGCGAGAGAACTCTTTCCTGGAGTTCGTCATCGCCAACGACGAAGGTGGACATCGGGGAAACCTTGGTCACGTCGATAGCGGCAAGGTTCTGTTCGGTGTAGGTCTGGCCTTCGCGGATAAGGAGTTCGTGCGTTTCGTTGTCCATCACCTTGCCGGCAGCCTTGCCACCGAGAAGTTCGAACAAGTGTTCGCGGCAGGATTCCTTGATCTTGTCGATCTGGCTCTGGAAGGTAACGCGGATGGACTCGATCTGTTCCTGGTCCTTTTCCTTGCTCTTCTTGTCGCTCTTATCCTTCTTGCTGAAGATACGGGTTTCGAGCACGACGCCCTTCATTCCCGGAGGAGCCTTGAGGGAAGAGTCGCGCACGTCGCCAGCCTTCTCGCCGAAGATGGCGCGGAGCAGGCGTTCTTCCGGAGAAAGTTCGGTTTCGCCCTTCGGGGTGACCTTGCCGACGAGGATATCATCCGGGCCGACTTCGGCACCGACGCGGATAACGCCGTTCTCGTCGAGGTTGCGGAGAGCGTCTTCACCGACGTTCGGAATTTCGCGGGTCAGTTCTTCCGGACCGCGCTTGGTTTCACGCACGTCGATTTCGTAGACTTCGATATGGATGGAGGTGAACGTGTCCTTGATGGCGAGTTCTTCGGAAATGATAACGGCGTCTTCGTAGTTGTAGCCGTTCCACGGGAGGAACCCGATAAGGATGTTCTTACCCAGGGCCAGTTCGCCGTGGTCGGTAGACACGCCGTCGGCAAGCACGTCGCCAGCCTTGACGAAGTCGCCCACGTTCACGATAGGCTTCTGGTTCACGCAGGAATCCTGGTTAGAGCGCTCGAACTTGCGGAGCACGTACTCGTCGATAGGATCCTTGCCGAGGAATTCGTAGTTTTCGCCGAGGCCGGTGAGAGGCTCGAAGTTGCCGTTCACCATGTTGCCGCGCTTCACCGTAATGTTGCGGGCGTCGACAAACGTCACGAGGCCATCGTGCTTGGCACGCACGACCGTACCCGAGTCGAGGGCGGCGCGGCGTTCGAGGCCGGTACCCACCACGGGGGCTTCGGCGCGGAGCAGAGGCACAGCCTGGCGCTGCATGTTAGAACCCATCAACGCGCGGTTGGCGTCATCGTGTTCGAGGAACGGGATGAGGCCAGCAGCCACAGACACAATCTGCATCGGGGCAACGTCCATGAGGTCGATGCGTTCGACATCCTCGTCGCCGATTTCGATGCTGTCCTGACGGAGAACATGCGGGTATTCGCTCTTGTCGCGGACGATGACGTATTCTTCCTTGAAGCGGTTGTCGTCGGTGAGCTCGGTAGAAGCCGGAGCCACCTTGAAGGCGTCTTCTTCGTCGGCGGTGAGGAACGTGATAAAGTCAGAAACGACCTGGTCGATAGCGTCGCTGGCCTGCACATAGTCGGCCTTGCCGCTGAAATCGAACTGTTCGAAGCCGTTCTTGAAGTAGTGCTTGGAGCCATCGGCGTACTTGACCTCGAACACCTTGCCCACGAACATGTCGAACAGGTCGCGCTGGCGGTTGTCAAGGTTCATGCGGATGGAATCCTTTTCCTTGCTGGAAAGTTCCTGCTCGGTAAGGAAGTAGTGCGGGTCGTGCACGAAGGCCTTGAAGATGCCGAAATGCCACTTGGATTCGGGGAACTTCACGATGCCGCCCTGGGCATCCTTGAAGTTGATAAGGCCCACGATGCGGTACGGCGTCTCGATGAAGCCGAAGTGGTTCACGATGGCGTAAGATGCGAGCGAGTTGATAAGACCGATGTTCGGTCCTTCAGGGGTCTCGATCGGGCAGAGGCGGCCGTAGTGCGTGTAGTGAACGTCACGGACCTCGAAGCCTGCGCGTTCGCGGGAAAGGCCACCGGGACCGAGAGCGGAAAGACGACGCTTGTGCGTGAGTTCGGAAAGCGGGTTCATCTGGTCCATGAACTGCGAGAGCTGGCTGGAACCGAAGAACGCGTTCACGACAGAAGAAACCGTGCGGGTATTCACGAGGTCGCGCGGAGTGGTCTGTTCGTCGTCGTTGTGGATGGAGAGGTTCTCGCGGATGACGCGAGACATGCGGGAAAGGCCCACAGAAATCTGGTTAGCGAGGAGTTCGCCCACAGAGCGGGTACGGCGGTTGCCCAAGTGGTCGATATCGTCCTTGGCGTAGCCGTCTTCGCCGTCGTAGAGGCCGACCATGTACTCGATAACGGCAAGGAAGTCCGCCTTGCTCATCGTCGTGCGGGTCAGTTCCGGAAGGGCGAGTTCCTTTTCCATGTTGAACTGTTCGCCGATTTCCTTCAGGAGGGCAATAATCTTCGGCGTGTACACCTTGGCGTTCAGGCGGTAACGGCCAACTTCGCCCAGGTCGTACTTGCGGGGGTCATCCAGGAACAGGTTGTTGAAGAAGTCTTCAGCAACGGTCATGTTCGGGGAATCGTCCTGCTGCTGGTGCGTCACGGAGTAGATAAGGCGGAGAGCCTCTTCGCGAGTCTTCGTCTTGTCGTTCGCGAGCGTGTTGTGGATGAGGAGGTTTTCTTCTTCCTTGGAAAGGAGCGTAACCGTCTTCACGCTGCTTTCGCGGAGACGTTCGAGCTTCTTGTCGTCAATGACGGTATTGGCATCGACGATAACTTCACCGGTAGATTCGTCGATAACATCCTTGAAGATAACGCGGTCGATAAGGACGCAGACGCCATCGTCGTTGTACTTTTCGGATTCTTCGGCGATGTTGACTTCTTCGGACTTCTTGTAGAAGAGGTTCAGGATATCCTGCGTGGTCTCGAAGCCGATGCTACGGAGCATGGCGGTAGCCGCAATCTTCTTCTTGCGGTCGATGACGAGGTACAGGACATCGTTTTCGATATTGAACTCGACCCAGGCGCCGCGATGCGGAATGATGCGGCTCTTGTAGTCAGAACGGCCGTTGGGCTGGAGTTCTTCGTCGAAGCTCACACCGGGAGAGCGGTGCAGCTGCGACACGACAACGCGTTCGGCACCGTTCACGATGAACGTGCCGTTCTCGGTCATGATAGGAAGTTCGCAAATCAAGACATCGTTCTTGACTTCTTCCTTGAGCTTGGTGTCTTCACCGTCCTTCTCGAAAACGCGAAGGGCGAGAGTCGCGTAGAGCTCCATGCTGTAGGTAAGCCCACGTTCGCGGCACTCGGGGATGCTGTATTTCGGTATTCCGAAGTAATACTTTTCGTATTCGAGGGAGAAGAGCCCGTTAGGATCGGTAATCGGGAAGATGTCCTTGAATACGCGCTGCAGGCCAGCGTCCAGGCGCCTTTCCTGCGGGATATCGGCCTGTAAAAATTGCTCGTACGAAGCCTTCTGAACTTCGATCAAGTACGGCAGTTCCAGCTGGAACTTGTTGGAGGAATAACTCTTTCGCTCCGTTGTCATTTGAAATACCTCATCCGGTGAAGAAGATCCTGATTAAGCAAAAAACACCAAAAGCCCGCACTCGCGTGCAGGCGATTGGTAAGAGCAGTTCAAAGAACTGTGAGCATTACTTGAGAGTAACCTTTGCTCCGAGTTCTTCGAGTTTCTTCTTGAGGGCTTCGGCGTCAGCCTTCGGGGCAGCTTCCTTGATGACGCTGTTGGCCGTTTCAACGACCTTCTTGGCTTCACCGAGGCCGAGACCCGTGATAGCGCGGACTTCCTTGAGGACAGCCATCTTCTTGGCCGGATCGACTTCGGCGAGGATAACGTCGAATTCGGTCTTTTCTTCAGCAGCGGCAGCAGCGCCAGCAGCCGGGGCAGCCATTACGACGCCACCAGCGGCTTCGATGCCGTGCGTTTCCTTGAGGTAGTCAGCCAAAGCCTTGGCTTCGAGAAGGGTAAGACCAACGATTTGATCGCCCAGTGCCTTGATATCAGTTGCCATGATGTGTTTCTCCGATTATTCCGTTTAAAATTTTTGGTTTGTGGTTTGTTGTTAAGCTTCCGGTGCAGCGGCAGCTTCAGGGGCTGCGGCTTCGGAACCCGATTCTTTTTCCAGCTTTTCCTGGAGTGCCTTGATCTGGCCAGCAATCTTGCCACCAGGTCCGAGAGCGATGGCGACGATCTGAGCGATCATGCCCTTGCGATCCGGGATCTTGGCGAGGTTGACGACTTCGGAGCCAGGCATGGGCTTACCGTCGAGGTAAACGCTCTTGGCGACCAAGAAATCAGGGTTAGCTTTGTGGAATGCTTCAATTTCGCGGGCAGGCAGAAGAGGATCTTCTTCGAAACCGACCATCACGGATGTTGCACCGTTCAGGAGTTCGTCGAGACCTTCGACCTTGAGAGCGGCGAGCACGCGCTTGAGAAGAGTATTCTTCACAGCGTGGTACTTGACACCCTTAGAAGCGAGAGCCTTGCGCAGGGCGTTGTCCTTTTCGACAGTGATACCCTGGTAATTGAGCAGATAGACGGCGGTTGCGCCCTTGAAGGACTCGACGAGCGAATCCACGGTCTGTTGTTTTTTAACTACAGCTTTCATGGTATCTCCTAGCGCG
Organism: Fibrobacter sp. UWT3; assembly: GCF_900230125.1. Lineage (NCBI taxonomy): Bacteria > Pseudomonadati > Fibrobacterota > Fibrobacteria > Fibrobacterales > Fibrobacteraceae > Fibrobacter > Fibrobacter sp. UWT3. The sequence goes on from NZ_OCSS01000002.1 coordinate 141,167, forward strand.
TCAGTGCCATATCAAGTTTGATGCCCGGGGCCATCGTAGCCGTCAGAGTGAGGCTCTTGATGTATGTGCCCTTAGAAGTTTGAGGCTTGTTCTTCACGACAGAGTCAATCACAGACTTGGCGTTTTCAGCCAGCTGGTCGACAGTGAAGGAGAGCTTGCCAACAGGAGCATGGACGTTGGCGCCCTTGTCGACGCGGTAAGAAATCTTACCTGCCTTGAGTTCCTTGACGGTCTGGGCGACGTTAACGGTCACCGTACCAGCCTTGGGGCTCGGCATCATACCGCGAGGACCGAGGACACGGGCCACCTTACTAATCACCGGCATCATGTCGGGAGTAGCAACGACGGCGTCAAAGTCCAGCCAGCCTTCCTGAATCTTCTGAACCAAGTCAGCACCACCCGCGTAGTCAGCGCCAGCGTTCTTTGCAACTTCAAGGTTGTTGTCCTTGCAAAAAACGAGAACGCGGACCGAACGACCGGTACCATGCGGAAGCACGACAGTGCCACGAACCACTTGGTCGGAATGTTTTGGGTCCACACCGAGATTGAAGTGGATTTCGACCGTCTGGTCGAACTTCAATTCGGACTTTTTGAGTATTTCGATTGCCGCCTTCAGATCGTAGGCTTGATTACGATCAAAAGATTCAGCAATCTTCTTGTATTTTTTTCCTCTGAACATGAAATTTTCCTGTCAGATACGTAACGGTGAATTACCTGCCTCAGTCAACCACATCAATACCCATGGAACGAGCAGTGCCCGCAACCATGCGCATGGCGGCTTCGAGGTCGATTGTGTTTAGATCCGGCATCTTCTTTTGGGCGATTTCCTGGATCTGGGCCTTGGTGATCTTGCCAACCTTCTTACGGTTGGGTTCACCAGAACCACTCTCGATACCGACGGCCTTCTTGATGAGGGCCGGAACCGGCGAAACCTTCGTGATGAAGGTAAAGCTCTTGTCGGCATAGACCGTGATGACGACCGGGACAATCATGCCCTTGTCGTTCTGGGTCTTAGCGTTAAACTGTTTGCAGAACTCCATGATGTTCACGCCCTTCTGACCGAGGGCAGGACCCACCGGAGGAGCCGGGTTGGCAGCGCCTGCGGGAATCTGGAGCTTGATATAACCTGTGATTTTCTTTGCCACTGTTTTATCTCCGTTGCAAAAACCGTAACATTAAGCGGTAGCGGACTCGACCTGGTTAAAGGCAAGCTCGACAGGCGTAGAACGACCGAAGACGGTAACCATGACCTTGATCTTGGTCTTGTCTTCCATGATTTCGTCTACGACGCCCACAAAGTCCTTGAACGGACCTTCCTTGATGCGGACATTATCGCCAATGCTGTACGGGATTTGGATCTCGCCTTCTGTAGAAATTTCAGGATCAACTCCAAGAAGACGATCGACCTCGCTCTGTTGAAGCGGAATAGGAACACGAGAAGCGCGTGTCATTCCGGCGAAATGGGTGACGCCATTGATGGTCGACACCAGGTGCTGGGTGAGCTTGTCCAGCTCCATTTCTATAACGATGTATGCAGGAAACAGGTTCTGCTTAGAAACGCGACGACGCCCGTGGACGTTGCTCACGACTTCACGGGTGGGTACGAGAATCTGACCGAACTTGTCTTGAACGCCCTCGCGCTCAATCATCTGCTCGATGTGTTTCTTGATATTGTTTTCCTGACCGGAGAAGGTATGGATAGCGTACCACTTCTTCATAGTGATTAACCCCTACCCATAATCTTGTCGATGATTACGGAAAACACGACATCAAGACCGGCAATATAGCAGCCCATAATGACGCTGAAGAGCATGACAACGAGAGTCGATCCCTTGAGTTCTTCCCAAGTAGGCCAAGTGACCTTCTTCAGTTCCTGGATGCATTCTTTGACATATTGCTGAATCTTACGCATGATGACTCCGGAGGAAATTCCCAGGTCGAGAGGGACTCGAACCCCCAACCAACGGTTTTGGAGACCGTGACTCTACCAATTGAGCTATCGACCTAAGCGGATTTCCTTACTTGGATTCCTTGTGAACAGTATGCTTGCGGCAGAAGCGGCAGTACTTCTTGTATTCCACGCGGGAAGGGTGAAGACGCTTGTTCTTGTCGCAATCATAGTTGCGCTGATTGCATTCTGTGCATTCGAGCACGATGAGTTCTCTAGGCATTTTTAATCCTGATTACTTGATGATTTCGGTTACGGAACCGGCACCAACCGTGCGGCCACCTTCGCGGATAGCGAAGCGGAGCTGCTTTTCCATGGCGATCGGGGCGATGAGGTTCACGTGGATCGTGACGGTGTCACCCGGGGTCACCATTTCGACGCCTTCCGGAAGCTGAATCGTGCCGGTCACGTCGGTGGTGCGGAAGTAGAACTGCGGACGGTAGCCGTTCATGAACGGCGTGTGGCGGCCACCTTCGTCCTTCGTGAGGACGTAGATTTCTGCCTTGAACTCGGTGTGCGGAGTCACGGACTTCGGGGCGGCGAGAACCATGCCACGGACGATGTCCTTCTTTTCGGCGCCACGGAGGAGAAGACCGACGTTGTCACCGGCCTGGGCGTCGTCGAGGAGCTTGCGGAACATTTCCACGCCCGTGATGACGTATTCGGTGGTTTCACCGAGACCGATGCGTTCGACCTTGTCGTTGAGGCGGACGATACCGCGTTCGATACGGCCAGTAGCGACAGTGCCGCGGCCGGTAATGGTGAACACGTCTTCGATCGGCATCAGGAACGGCTTGTCGGTATCGCGCTGCGGGAGCGGGATGTAGGTATCGCAAGCGTCCATGAGTTCCATGACCTTGTCCTGCCATTCGGCTTCGCCTTCGAGGGCCTTGAGAGCAGAGCCACGGATGATCGGGGTGTTGTCACCGTCAAATTCGTACTTGGAGAGAAGTTCGCGGACTTCCATTTCGACGAGGTCGAGGATTTCGGCGTCGTCGACCATGTCGACCTTGTTCATGAACACGACGATCTTCGGCACGCCCACCTGGTGAGCGAGGAGGATGTGTTCGCGGGTCTGGGGCATCGGGCCGTCAGTAGCGGCCACGACGAGGATGGCGCCGTCCATCTGGGCAGCACCGGTCACCATGTTCTTCACGTAGTCGGCGTGCCCCGGGCAGTCGACGTGAGCGTAGTGACGGTTAGCAGTGGTGTATTCGACGTGAGAAGTGTTGATCGTGATACCACGAGCCTTTTCTTCAGGAGCGTTGTCGATTTCGTCGAAACGCTTGGCGCTGGCGAGGCCGCGGGCAGCGAGAGTCGTGCAGATTGCGGCGGTCAGAGTGGTTTTACCGTGGTCAACGTGGCCGATGGTGCCAATGTTGCAGTGCGGCTTGCTTCTGTCAAAATGTTCTTTTGCCATGATTCTATCTCCAATTAGTGAGAGCCCAGATCGGGAGTCGGACCCGAGACCTCTTCCTTACCAAGGAAGTGCTCTACCACTGAGCTACCTGGGCATAAGCCCTATGGCACCTTTCAGCACCATAGGGCGTTGTTGCGTGGGCCGTCGTGGATTCGAACCACGGTAGGCGTAAACCAACGGATTTACAGTCCGTCCCCATTAACCACTCGGGCAACGACCCATTATGTTCAAGCCAAAGATAGGAATCGAACCTACGACCGGCTGATTACAAATCAGCTGCTCTACCAGCTGAGCTACTTTGGCATGCCTCCTAAATCCGCATAGATATAAGAGTGTGCCAAATTTAATAAGTTTTATGCCGTTTTGTCAATGAAAATCAAGAATTTAGAGCAAAAAAATTGATTTTTTTTCCTTTTCGACAAAAAAGACGTACACAAAATGAGCTAAAAGTGTGAATAGATTGTTGATAGTTTGAAATGGAGCAAAAAACTATATTTTGGACATGGAAAAGAAAGGCATAAGCCATACCTGCAAAATCGAGGTCCGCTACTCCGAAACCGACGCCATGGGGGTGGTCCACCACGGGTCGTACCCCATCTGGTTCGAGCAGGCCCGCATCGACTTCTTCAAGGCGATAGGCGCGCCCTACACCGAAATTGAGAAGGAAGGGTTCGAAAGCCCCGTGCTGGAACTGGTCGTGAAGTACAGGAAGGCCTGCAAGTTCGGCGACGTGGTCGACATCGAGACCGAATTCTCGCAGGTAGGCAGGTACAAGTGGAAATTCAACTACAGGGCCTACGTGAAGGGCGAACTCTGCACCACGGGTTCCACGCTGCACGCCTTTACCAAGGGCGGCGAGCCCACCGCCGAGAAGCCCGAATGCTTCAAGCGCGTAGAAAACCGCCTGTTTCCTAGTGATTAGTTAGGTGATCGTGTGAGCGTGCGAAGCATGCGCGGAGCCAACACTATATAAAAGAGCTCTCTAGCATGGGCTATTCACCAAACCACATGTCTTCGAAGGATGTCGCGCCGGCAAGGAAGGCGGGGCACGCGTAAATTTCCATCCCCTCCCTGAGATCTTCCAGGTTATCGCCAATCGACCTGTAGGTAATGGTACTGCCGTCGCACGTCACGTCGGCCCTCTCGCTATCGTGACGGTACGCGAAGCAGACATCTTCAAGAGTCTCGGCATCCACGCCCGCGTAGATTTCCTGCATGTACACATCACCACCAACATCGTACGCCTCGATGGAGACCGACCTGTCCGGATACCCTATCAGCATAACGAGGGTATCCACCTTCTGGTCGACAATGCAGTGCTCCGCCGGCTCGTAATCGCCCTCGCCCATATCGGAAGCCTTCACCTGCTCTATGTAGTAATCGCACTGTTCCTTCATCGCGTCGACTGCAGTTTCGTAGGCGCCCGCCAGCTTTGCCGGGGTCGAGGCAATTTCCATGGACGCATTGACCTCCGTAGACGAGCAGGTTACCGAGCCGCCCTTCGGTTCATATTCTTCCTTAAGCCCGGCGCAGTTGGCCTCCATGCTTTCCTTGAAAATATTCGAGTTCGAAACAAACACGTCGGACACCGTTACCGAAGAAGAACCCAGCTTGATCGTGGACGTGTATTCCATGGTACCGAGCCCCGACACGATCTGGTCGAACACCATCGTGATGCGCTTGTCTTCCACATAGACGCTGCAACGGCCCGTAATGGAACTGGCCTTGGCGCTGAGATCGTACACCAGGTCGCCGCGGGAATCGTCGCCAGACGACGTGGATTCAGTACAGGCAAGGAAGATAAACGGGATGAGCAATAATGCAAGCGTGCCGAGTTTCATGTGAGGCTCCTTTCTTTATGGCATAATATAATTCTTTTTTGCAATAAAAACAGGCACGGATTTAAAATGTATATTTGTGGCATGGAAACTTGCACATTCAAGCATACCGCGCGCGTCGAAGTGCGCTACGCGGAAACCGACCAGATGGGAATCGTTCACCACTCTGTTTATGCCGTGTGGTTCGAGCAGGCACGTACCGAATACTTCCGCGAGGCGGGCGCAAGCTACGCCGACATGGAGGCCGAAGGGTTCTCGAGCCCGGTGCTCGAACTGAACGTGCAGTTCAAGGCGCCCACGCACTACGGCGAATTCGTGGATGTCGAGACCACCATGATTCGCGTAGACAAGCTGCGCATCCGTTTTGAATACAGGGCGAGCGTGAACGGCAAGCTGTGCACCACGGGCCACACGCTCCACTGCATGCTCAAGAACGGGCGCCCCACGCGCGAACTGCCCGCAAGTTTCAGCAAGTTCGAATTCGTTAGCGAGGAGAAATAGACGCATGGAAAATCAGGAAGAGACCGTCCAGATTCACATCAGGTCGCTGGGCAAGACCGTAGACTTCCCCGTCAGGAGTTCCAGCCCGTGCAAGCGATGCAAAGGCACCGGGATAAAGGACAAGAAGCCTTGCCCGATATGTTGCGGTTCCGGCAGCATCAAGATGCTCGACTGCATCCGCTGCAACGGCACGAAGCAGATTGAAAACGGCCTCAAGTGCAATATCTGCAAGGGCGAAGGGACTATCTCCGAAGCAAAGACAAACGAGTTCCTCCAGGCCCGCCAGTTCTGCGAAGAATTCCAGAAGAAACCGGCAAAGACAATCCTGATTTGCCTCGCATGCCTCATCGTGCTTGGCGCGTGCTCCTTTTTTATTTCAAGTTACCTGTTCGTAGACCTCCGGATGATACAGTCATTGAACATCTACGTTCCGCTATTGCTCGGGCTCGGCGCCGGTTTCTACGTGCTGGTAACCCTCCACAAGATGCACGTGGGTTCGTACCTGCCCGCACCCAAGAAGTTCATGATTTCAGCCGCAGTCATCGCCCTCGGTATTGCGGCCATCGCCATTCCGGGCCCCGTTGCCGGGCGCTACCACTGGATGGAAAGCGAAGCGAAGGAAATCATCAGCGAAGCCCTTGCAGAAGACAACCTTTCTTGCCAGAGCGTCAAGGTATCCAGCCACGACGGCAACGACTATCACGGAATCGCGACGATTTCTGATGGCGATAAAATCAAGATAATCATCCACTACAAGAAAGTCGAAGAAACGAGCCGCGAAATCGGCTACTCCATCGAAGTGGAACCCGTGGAATAAACTATGGACCAGCCGCTCGCCGAAAGACTGCGCCCGCAGAACCTGGATGAATTTTTAGGCCAGAACAAGATTCTGGGCGAGCAGAGCCTTTTGCGAAAAAGTCTCGAGAACGACAACGTTCCGAGCATGATTTTCTGGGGCCCGCCGGGCTGCGGAAAGACGAGCCTCGCGCACGTGATACGCCAGCACACGAAAAAGGCCTTCGTGGCGCTCTCGGCCGTTGCAAGCGGCGTGAAGGAAGTGAAGGAAGTTTTAGCCGACGCCCGCAAGATGAAATCGATGTTCCAGGACACGATTCTCTTCATCGACGAAATCCACCGTTTTAACAAGGGCCAGCAAGATGCGCTGCTGGGTGCCGTCGAGGACGGCACGGTGACGCTCATAGGCGCCACCACCGAGAACCCCGGGTTCGAGGTCAACAGCGCCCTCCTGAGCCGCTGCCAGCTAATCCTTTTTGCCCCCCTCAGCAAGGAAGACCTGCGCACGCTGATTTTCAGCGCACTGCGCGACCACCCGCGGGGCCTGCAGCTCAAGGACGTGGAAGTCGAGGACGCAGTTGTAGACAAACTAATCGCACAGTCCGACGGCGATGCACGTTTTTTGCTGAACCAGATTGAATGGATTGGCAAGAACCTCGGCGACCGCAAAATCATCAACGAAAAGCTTCTTGAAGAGTTCCAGTACAAGAAACCGCTCCGTTACGACAAGAGCGGCGAGGAACACTACAACCTGATTTCGGCGCTGCACAAGTCGGTACGCGGGAGCGACCCGGACGCAGCCCTCTACTGGATGCACCGCATGCTGCAGGGTGGCGAAGACCCGCGGTTCATACTGCGCAGGCTGATGCGCATGAGCATGGAAGACATCGGCCTTGCAGACCCGAACGCACTCTTGCTCGCGACCGCCGCCCGAGAGGCATACGACTTCATGGGCATACCCGAGGGCCTCATCGCGCTCGACGAACTTGCGGTTTACCTCTCGCTTGCGCCCAAGAGCAACAGCCTGGAACTTGCCGGAATGAAGGCAGACTCCATCGTGAAGCAAACCGGGACATTGCCCGTACCGCGCGCATTCCGCAATTCGGTGACGAAGGTCGGCGAAAAGCTGGGCTACGGAATTGACTACCAGTACGACCACGACAGCCCTGGCGCATACTCCGCGCAGGAGCATTTGCCCAAGCAACTCGAAGGCACCGAGATTTACCAGCCCAAGCCCTACGGCAAGGAAAAGGCTCTGGGCGAGCGGCTCGCGCAGCTGAAGCAGATAAAAAGAGAAAAGAAACAGGCCGGAAAATAAATAATTTTTACACAAAAATACGCCAAAATACAACATTTAAACATATTTTAGCATATTCATAGAATTACTTTTACACACTTTCAACACGGAAACAGCACGCCGGGAGGGGCAAAACCTAGGATTTCCGGGCGTAAAAACCTATTTCTAGCATAGCATCAAAACTGGAGTGTGTTATGCAGAAAAAGTGTATGGGATGGATAGCCGCGGCAGCGCTCGCGGCAGGGATGGGGGCAACGGCCTCCGCAGCGGAAGGGGACGCCTACACATGGCCCGCCTACCGTTCTGACCTCGATTACGACACCAAGTCGAACCTGGGCGAAATCAAGCCGCCCACCAAGTTCAACAACAACTGTTCGGGCGTGACCGGCAAGAAGGCCGGCAAGTGGTGGGCCTTCTACTGGGGCAAGGATCGCGACAGCCGCATTACCGACGTGACTATCGACAGCATCCTCAAGAAATACGATACCGATTTCGAGTACCTCTATAACGAGATGGGGTGGGCCCCGGACGCACAGGCGCAAGACGGGCAATACAGTGCCGTGTACTACTACGGCTCGGGCACGTGCGCGGGCGGAGCAAAGACCGACACCACCGGCGGATGGCAGACATGGGTCGCGGGCTACACGGCCGTCGCGGCATCGTTCTACCCGCTGTACAGTTTCAACACGAGCTGCCCCTACCGCGATCGCGTGGCACAGATGGACGCGATGATCCACGAGGGCATCCACTCGATGACGAACGGCTACCCCGGCGCCAAGGAGGCGCACTGGTTCCAGGAAGCGGGCAACACGTGGATCCAGCAGGACATGTTCAGCCACCGCGAAGGCGTCTATAGCGGCATGGGATTCCTGAACGCGGCGACGGTGATCGCGCCCTTCATGCCCATCGAATGCTACTCGGGCTGGCTCATCGACGGTACCTTCGGCGGCCCCGGCGCTCAGGGCGTTACCGGCAAGAACCAGCGCTACCTTCTGGGCGGCGCGCAGTACAGCAACATATTCCCCACGTTCATGGGCACATGGCTCGGCACGGGGTCCGTGCGCTGGGTGTACGGCCACGCCTACGGCAAGACTACCTACCTGCTCGAAACCTACGGGCTCGACATCGGCCTCGGCGACGAGGGCGTGCGCAGGCTTATCACGGAATTCCGCGCAAGGCTCGCCATGCTCGACATGAAAAAATGGTCCAACGAAATCAAGGCGCTCCTGAACAACAATTTCGGCGGCGACACCTACTGGGAACAGGACATGTGGGACAACAACAGGAAAAGCTACACCTGGAAAATGACTCCGTACCAGAGCGTAACCGTAAGCAACGGAGACTGGGTGCCGAACCAGGACCTGACTCCGGGATGGTCGGGCTCGAACGTAATCCCGCTCAAGCTCAAGGACGGCGCGACGCAAATCAGCATGACGCTCTACCCGAACGGCACGTACTCCACGAACGACAACATGCGACTGGTGCTCGCCTACCGCGCCACGGACGGTACGCCGGTGTACAGCGAACCCGTGAAGGGCAACGAGACTGCAATCCTCAAGATAGCGAAGACCCCGAGCAGCACGGGCGGCAGCAAGATGGCCTTCGCCATCGTGGTGAACACCGACTACAACTACTCGAAAAACCCCGACATGCGCACCTACCACTACGATTACCGCCTCAAGCCCGAGGAAGGAATCAACGGCGCAGGTGACGCGAACACGAAATACTACAACGACTTCAAGCTTGACTACAAGTGGCCCGAAATCGGCGATGCGCCCGTCGCATCGAGCAGCAGTGTTGCGCGCAGTTCCAGCAGTGTAACGCCCGCAAGTTCCAGCAGCGTGAAGCCGGTTTCTTCGAGCAGCATCTCTTCTTCGAGCAGCGAGAAGCCCGCGAGTTCGAGCAGCATCGCACCGGCGACGGTCGCAGCGACATACGAAATCAAGGTGACCCTCCCCATCGACGACAACTACGCAAGCGTCACCGCCACCTTCGACGTCGCCGAAGTCGCAAGCAAACTCGGACTCACCGCGGCAAGCCTCTCGAAAGCGACCTTCTTCGCGCAGGAACCGGACGGAAACAATGTAACCGAATCTACCGCGAACGCTCCCGGCCACTGGTTCGGCAAGGCGGGCAACGTGGTGGAATGGGGCGAGAACGCCTACGTGTTCAGCGAAGCGGATATCCCGAAGGGGACTCTTGCCATCGGGCACTACCCGAACCGCGTGAATAACGGCGATACATACAAGTTCACCCAGGGACTCGAGTACAACGGGAAAACGGTACTCTTCAAGGTGACAGTCACGCTCACGAACGAGCAGGGCAGCGGAGCCGGCGAATCGACCACAGCACTGATGTATGGCCTCAAGGGAATCGCGACGCACATGGAACTCTCCCTTGCCCGCAGGAACCTCAGCGTGCGCTACTCGCTCCCGAGCCGCGACAACGTGAAGATAAGCCTGTTTACCGGATTCGGCGCGCTAATCGACCAGAAGGTGACGGGAATCCAGAACGCAGGCGGGCACGTGCATACCTTCGACATGAGCGAGATGCCCGCGGGCACCTACATCGTGAAGGTATCGACCGGCAGCTACCACGAGGCGCGTCCGATAAACATCACCAAATAACTGACTCCTCATTCCACACCAACAGGGATAAGGGAAGGCGACCGCCCTCCCTTATCTTTTTATACCCAGCACTCCAAAAATTCCTTCGCGTCACGGCTCACGACCATATCGCCAAGTAGACGGCGCAGCCTTTCGAGCACGGGGGATTTTTCGGGTTCAAAGACCACCACCTTCTTGAAGCGTTCACGGTGCCGGAGCAAGAATTCCAGGTTGTTCATGTCCGTCTTCGGGAAACCGTAACCCAGGAAGTATATCTCCTGCGCATTCTTGAGGTAATAATCCGCCTTGCTCCAGAGCAGGTTGAAGAGGCTCCCGCGCAAGAAGGATTCCTTCGCATGCGCCATCGGGATGTAGATGGGCGTGTCTTCGCGGTAGATGGGGAAACTCCGGTCGCAGGGTTCCACCTGGCACACGTTCTTCAGGTCGAGCGGGTCCGAGGCTCCCTTCACCGGGTACCAGTTGAGCGAACCGTGCAACTTGATGAGGTCAACCGTGAGCGTCCGCGGGGCACGAACCGCACTCCGGTCCGCAGGGTCAATACGCACGCCGTAATCCACCGCCACGCGCGAACTCATCTCCGGGTCGGCAGTAATCACATCTTCGACAAGCGTATCGTAGTTGAACGATAGCAGTAGCGTATCGCGCACGCCCTCGCCCGGGCAGTTCTCGCAACCCGAAAGGAACTTGCGGAGCACCGCCGCGCAGTCCGCGTCCACGCCCTTGTCGTGCCGGATTTCGCTCGCGATAAACCGCAAAAGCTCGAATCGCAGGCTCGAATGGTACAGGCTTTCTCGCACCCCCGGGAAAATCTGCGCCGAAAGTATTGAGGTCGAAAGCCGCTCGATGTCCAGGTAATCCGGCTGGCCGTTACACAGTTCTAAAAAACGCGTGCAGTACTCGCGCAGGTGCGGGAACTCGTTCGGAATGCCGAAGGGAATACGCTCGTTCAGGTCGCGGAGCGTGGGCATCTGCGGGCAGAAAGACTTGCTGAAGCCGGAGCCCAGCACAAAAATACGGCGGTATGTGCCCGATGTAGTTTCCATAGCCTACTCCTTTAGTCGTCCTTAATGCAACGAACTGCGTTCAAAGTTCTTTTTACCACATAATCTTTAAACTTGAGGGAATATTTCTTGTCAAACACAACAGGATAGGCGTTGGGCTTACTATACGAGACTGGAGTCGACTGCCAGAATGTCGCGAGTTTGGTCCTGTCAGAGACGGCACTCACCGTGTCGTAGGCAAGTGACGAATCTCTCCCTACAGTGAGCGTCCTTTGCATATAGAGGTTAAGCCCAATAACATCATCATCCTCGTAGAAGTCGCTATAATTCGCATAGTATGTCCGGACATCTAGGTCAAAATAATACATCTCCGTATAAGAAGGCAAATGCCACCCCTCCATACAGATTCCACGAACAGTTTCACTATCGAAAAGGCTATCCGTATATTGTCTATCATACTCTTTATCGAGCCCCATTGCCGTAGACCAGGAATAATACACCGTGTCGTTATCGCCAATCGTCTCGACAGGGTACGGGCTGTTTGCAGTATAGGCATAACCGACCGTAGGCAAGTAGGCCAGGTTCTCTGCCATCCACGTCTTTCCAAGAATCGTTATGGCGGCATAGACTCTACCATCTCGCTCATCCGTCACATGGAACGTGTCGGCAGGGACCCACTTAGAATTATGGCAAACGCTGTTTGTCAAGCCATTAGGCTCAACAAGCCCTTCATTCTCCTCGTTACAAGGGGGCATGTAGTTGACCTGACTTTGCGTCTCCCATGAGTAATACGGGTATCCTGAATCCACGCACCGCTTATGGACGCCATTCCTTAATGTAACTTCCTTGCCCTCAATTTCTTTACTGCAATAAGTCCCTGCCAGCGAATCCGCCTGAGTAAACAAAATCCAGCTACTTTTTCTGGCCAGAGTGTCACAAATGAATCTCTTTCCAAGGTAGACCGTGTCTTTCCCGTGAGCCTTTCTATCGCAATTTCCAAAAAGGTGCGAATAATGCGAATCGTATGATTGACCTACACTGATATTCCCAATACTACATTCATATGTCAAATTGTCTGTAAAGTACGTGAAATCTTCATCAGGAGTACAAACCTTATATTCCAGTTCCACGGGGTACAGCTTTCTTTTTTTCCATGTATCATGGTAGCAGGTAAAGACAGAATCTTCCGTCACCCGAACAAACGAGGAGTCACTAGTGCAAAGGCCAAACCTCCTTTCATTTTCATTCAGCACGTATTCTGACCAGCTGCCCCTTTTGCAAGTGTATATGGCGGTATCTTCCACAATACTATAGGTCGTATCGTCAGCGCAAATACCGTATATCTTTTCATATTTATTCAACGCTCTTCCCGACCAATAGCCATCGTCGCAAGTGTATAATTTATTATCTCGGATAACCTTATAAAGCGTATCAAGCATGCAAAGGCCAAGTTTCTTTTCATATTCATCCAGTTCCCGTTTCATCCACCCTCCATCCATACAGATATAGGTGGCTGTATCTTCGGTTATCACGTATGCCGTATCCCGTTCGCAAAGTCCGTACTTCAATTCAGCCTCTGACGCCGTTTTGAAGGTGTATAATTTTTGATTATTCAACTTGCATATATATTTCTGGTCGCGGTCCGTGTATATCTTGCCGTATTCCTCGATCGTGCACGATACGGAATCCGCACGTTCTTCAAAAAGCCGGTGCTCAATTTCTTGCCAACTTTGGGCGAGGTGATTACACAGGTATTCCTTATGGCCCACAAATGCCGTTGTATCCCACCGGGTAGAATCGCACCGGGGCAGCAAACTCGTGTTATTGTAGAAGGCCCACCTATTACTTGACAGACACACGGCGTAGCGGTCATCGTAAACAACTAATTCATCAACGCGGTCATTCGTGCAGAAGCCGTGCTCGTGATTGACACCATCTTCGTCCGACTCCCACATATAGAATATATTCTCGACGTGTTGACCACTTTTAGTATTACAGAAATACTGGATGGTATCGAGCTTGACTATGGTGCCGCTCATGGATTTCAAACAAAACCCGTACACATCAAGGACCGTAGCACGTTGCCATTCCGCCGTATTCCTGCAGACAAACGTCGTATTGGAATCGGCCTTGGCAATAGTCCCAAATGCCCCAGAATAACATTCGCCCAGTACCGAGGCGGGGTATTGCAGGGCTACCCAGCCGGAATCGGAACAGGCATACCGCGTCCCGTTCATGGTCACGTCCTCGTGCCTATTGCCACTCAGGCAGGGCCTGCCGATATCTTCCAGCCCGGCCAGCGTCCACATTCCCTTGGAGCAGGTGTACAGGGAATCCGACCGGCCCTTATAAAGGTACTTGTCGCCAGCTTCGCATACGGTATAGTTTCTGGTAGATTCCCACCCGCCCGCAATGCAGTCAAAGGCAGAATCACTTTCAATGACATAGACAATACGGCCGTCATTGAGTTTTGAGCATGCGGGCAAGTCACCCTTCTTCTCGGTAATCGATTTCTGCTTCATGCAACGCACGCTGCCAAAGCGCCCGTCGTCCTTCTTCACTACCCACTGGCCCTCTTTGGGGACTACGACGATACTGTCGTCGCGCGTCATGTAGAATGCCGTGTCGTTGATACCCGTACAGGTAAGCATGTCGTCCCTGCCCTTCACGCAGCTGCCGGCATATACAGGCTTGTAGTCGTCCTTGGATTCAAGCAGCAGCCTGTAGTCCGCAGCACGGGGCACCTCGTAACCGTCGGGGCAGAGCGCGGCCGCATCGTCAACCTCGAGGTACAGCCTTCCGTAACCCTTGCACAGGGAATCCGCATAGTCATAGCAGGTGCTTGTCGGGTGCGTCGCCTTGCTGTCGAGATTTTCGAGAGTCCACACGTCAACTCCCGAAGTCATCAGGGTGTAGACCTTGCCGCCATCCTTGTCCACAACGGCGCTGCCCTGGCCGTATTCGCTCAGGTCGATGGAGTCCGTCTCGCTGATGGGGCCATCCTGCACGTCGACAATGGTCTCGACGCTGCTGCTGGAGCCCTTCGCGTCGGTCCCCTTCCCGGCGCTACTGCTGCTTTCGGATTCTATGTCGTCGCGGTTGCTCAAAAATTCAGAATCGTCGTCACCGCAGGCATAGAGCGCCATTGCCATTGCAATGCCACACGAGGCAAGGAGTGTCTTCTTGATAGTATTCATTACCTGCCCTCCCCGACGTTCAATTGTAGGCGATATGTGCTAGGATCCTTGAACCTGCGCCAGTCCTCCTGGAGGCAGATGAACTTTTCGCCATCGAATTCCTTGACGGTTTCATCGTTATTAGTGTTACACACGCCATATTTTGCTTCAAGGGCCGATATATTGCGCCAGCCCTTTTCGGTGCAGGTGACGCGACCATAGTCCTTCGACGTGGCGAGTTCCCCGATGTTCTTTGTCGTACACAGGGGCAGGTCATCGAAGAAATCGTGCCAGTAACCGGCACCTCCACAATAGTACCGCGCGGTCCCTGTTTCGGGGTAGACCTTGCCCTCGTCTTCCTTATAGCATTTAGGTAACTGTTGAAACCAAAGCCCAGCAGACGATTTAAGCGTATCGTAATAACATGTTGAAATCGTCGTATATGTTTCTTCGGGATTGTCATAACCGCCCACTATGTGCCTGTTGTTTTTCTTGTTACAGACCATCACGCTGTCATAGGTATTTTCCAATGTACCTACGTACATCCACCCTGAAGATCGGCATATACTATAATAGTCGCCAGACTTGACGATTGTCCCGGTCATAGTAGAATCACATTTGCCAACTACGACCTCTAGCGAGTATATGACCCAGCCCGTAGAGTCACAGATGTACTGCATTTTTGCGCTATTGTAGGTGCCGTTTTCGAACATGAACAATTTTTCGGGGGTGCATGCGCCAAAGCGTTCTTCCAGTTCGGTGTAACGCGACCAACCATTCCCGCGGCAAATATACCGCGTGTTCTTGAAGTCAATCGTGTCGTTCATGTGCACCGAGGAACTGTCGTCGCAGCTCCCTACATAGTCGCTGAGTTCCGCCTTTCTCCATTCGTTGCTGTCGCAGTGGTACAGCTCTATATTGATACCCGCAATCACCGTGTCGTTGACTCCGGCCCTCCGCTTGTTGCAGACCCCGATGGAATCCTCCAGCGGCGTGAGGTTGCGCCAGGATTCTCCCGTGCAGTAGTAGTTTACGCCGTTGAACCACATCAGCGAATCCTTGGTCTTGGCGTTACACGTGTCGGGTGAATACTCCAGGTCCGCCACCTGCCAGATACCGTCCAGGCAAATCATCATCGTGTCGTTATAGACAATGGACTTGCCCTTGTCGGGGCAGCTTTCGCTAAAGTCCGGGAGCCACCCCTTTTCCGGATAGCAGCGGTAGTTTTCCTTTTCGCTGAACACGTAGACACGCGTCGCCGGATTCTGCCGGGTGGTATCGCAGGGGGGCAGTTCCTTTTTCGACTCAACAAAGTCAGGGTAGCCCACGCAGCGGATATTGTAGTAGCTGGAATCCTTCGCCTTGAGGAACGAAGCCTTTTCCTTGCCCTTCTTCCTCATGTAGACCTTTCCGTCCGATGTCAGGTAGTAACCGGTCGTATCGATGTTTTTGCACCTGAGGACGCTATCCCTTTCGCAGGAGCCACCATACTTCAGGTCCATCAGCGTATCGATTACGGCATACTTGGCGCGGTAACTTTCCAGGACGTTCCATTCCTTTGTCGTGGGCAAGCGCGTGCTGTCGGGGCAGGCCTGCTCGGTCTTGCTATCCGTCGCCGGGAACAAGCGCCCGTAATCGCTGCAGTTGCCGTTCTGCTCGCCGTAGCAAACGCTCTTGTCCCCGTCCACACTTTCAGTCACCCTCTGCGAGTACCATACGATGTTGCCCGTACGTATCCTGTAGGTATAGGAACCCGTGTACCTGTCATACACCGAGTCTATCGAGAAATCCCCGGTCGCCTCCAGGTTCGACTTGATATAGTATTCCTTGTCGGTCGTGTCCCTTTTCTCTTCGGGTTCCGACTTTGCGCCCGGCTCTTGCTTATCGCCCAGTTCCTGCTTTTCACCAGGCTCCTGATTGTCGCCTGTGTCCGGGTCCTCGTTCCCTGAAATTTCCGCATCGGCGGGTTCGCTCGTTCCGCCGAAGTCGTCCGACTCATCTGAACCGCACGCCCAAAAAGCCAGGCATGCAGCCAGCCCTAGCCAAGAAATTCTCATCCTCACTCCCTTGCCCTTTTCGGGGGCAACAAGTTTCCTATAGATAAGATAACAAAAACGGGCGCGCCCCGCGAACGTTTTTGTCGTCCCCACTGTCATTCTGGAGCCACGTAGTGGCGATAGAATCCATGCGCCGAATTACTGGCAACTAAAGCCCTGCAGTTCCAGGCCCGCACGCATCTCGCCGTAGGTGGACGTGCGCTTCATGTCCATCGCCTTCATAAAACGGCAGTTGTTGTCGATATGGATGCGGAAGCCCGTCATGGTGGGTTCCACCTCGCCCTTCCCGCTCGAACGCACATGTTCCATCATCTGCACGCGCTGGCTTTCCATCGCCGGCGGCACAAACACGTCCGTCACGATGTCCACGTTCTCGATTTCGTAGTCGCCGAACACGAAGGAGATGGTCACCAGGTTTTTGAGACCATTGAACTGGCCCGGAGTCTTGCACACCATGTTGCGTTTCGCATTCTTGACCTTCTTCTGCTTCGCGGCGGGTTTTGCCAGCGGACTCGGCGTGTATTGCAAGGCCGCAAGCAGTTCCTCTTCTTTCACCGCGCCCACCAGCTGGTTTACAATCTTGCCGTCGCGCACCATGAAGAACGTCGGGAACGCGCGAATCGGGAGCGTGGCCTTGATCTTGTCGATACCCGGTTCGTCGATGCCCACCGTCGCAATCTTGATGTCGGGATAGTTCTTCGCGATACCGATGAGCGTGGGGATCATGATGAGGCACGGCGGGCAACTCGTAGAAGTGATATCCAGGATGACCGGCTTCTTGGAATGCAGAACCTCACTCTCGAAGTTAGCGTCGTTCACCTTGACAATCTTGATATCCTCGGCCGCGAACGCCGCCACGGCCATAATGCAAAGCAAAAATGCGAAAAGTCTTTTCATGATGTTACCTTCTACACCGAAAAGATACAACTTTTTGCACCGGGCGGTTGTTATAGGATTTTCTGATAACCGATTTACTCAGCAACTTGCTGAGTAATTGAAAAATTTTCATTAACCCTATTGTCAACCCTATTGTTAACCCTATTGTTAACCCGCTTCAACTATTTCGCGTAGCCCACGGGGTTGTTCAGCAAGGGCTCCTGCGAGAATATCGGGGCACTGCATGCGACTTGATTCAGCGGAACTACTGGACTTAGCCGAGCTGCTCGAATTATCTTGGCGGGAGCTCGAAGAAATCTTGGTAGATTCTTCGACACTGGAGGAGGATTCCTCTTCGTCGTCATACTTGCTCCCTATTGTAGAAAATATATATACGTTTATCAATACACATTACAATACATGTTGTAATTCTACCCCTCCCGTTTCTTCAACTTCAATTTATTTATTACCTTCGAAACCTCCAACACCACATCCGTGTACTTTGACTTTTTCGTGTCGAAGCAAAGGTCTTTATCTACGTCAATGAATCTTATGCAATTTCCTCCGGGGAATCGCAAAGAATATGACACCCCCTTATATGTACTGCATATCTCTTCAAAGAATTCTACAATCTTGCGAGATTCATCTTTTTCTTTTTGCAACGGCGTAAAAATTCGCTCTATTTTATCGTACAATTTTTGTTCTTCTTCAGTGATGCCGCTTTCACCATCAGCATATTGTCCCCAGTAATACATCATTTCAACTTCTTGTTCTGTAAATGTATAGTTCATTTTTTCCTCGTTTTTATGATTAAGTTTACAGTTTTTGGATGCGTCCAAAACATTATGATGTTGCTCTTTTTTTTAAGTCCTATTCTAAAACTAAATCCACGGCTATGCCGCGTCAAGAGCTTGAACTGTTACTCAATTTTAGAGTACGTTTTCAATTATTTCCCAATATCCGGTTTTATTACTGCCGACTCTCTTCAGAACACCCAATTTCTGTAGTTTCGTTATACTTCTGGTGACAGAGACACGGTGAAGATTTAGCTGTTCGGCAATTTCAATTTGAGTAATTATCGGATTACTCAAGATTTTTTCAAGAATTTTCTTTTGACTATCGGTCAGTTTTATTGTAGCGTTTATTGTAGCGTTTGTTGTAGCGTTTGTTGTAGCCTTTACAGTCGGGTTTATTGTCAGCTGCCCTTCATTCAATTCAAACGGGGTCACGTTAATCCTATTGAACGGAATCGTCACCACGATGAAATTCTTTTCAATTTTTATGGATTCGCGGCCATACGCCCCAACAATCTTCGGAACGCCGCGCCCCGACCGTTCACTCAGCCGCAACTGCAAGAACATCGAGGCGAGAATTTCGTTGACAGGAATGCTCACACCCTTGTAAAAGCCTTCCAAATCCTGCTCAAGTCCAAGACCGCCATGCGAGAGAATCTCTATGCGGTCAGTAAAGACACTAATCATAGGGGCGTTCATGCCCAACCACTTGTTGTGAATAAACGCATTCAATACCGCTTCATGGAATGCCTCGTAATCAAAGAGGGGTATATCCTTCCGTTCAGAAATGCGACCGCGTTCATCTGCCTGGATGATGTTGATGGCATCGCCGTATTCCAGGATCTTATCCATCGCATACAAAATGCAAGTGTTCCCATATTCCTTAACCGAGAAAAGCGTATCAGCCTTGCTTTTGCCACTAAAAACGGACACGCGAATCGGGATATCATTCGCATCCGAAAGCAGCAACGCCATGATATTGTAGCGTCCGTCGGCAGTTAAAAGCTTGAGCGACTTCTTGAATGTTTCCTTTCGCAAAGCAACCCCTTTCGCGCCATAATACATGAACAATTTTTCAAAAGTCAGTTCCTGGGCGTAATCAGGAGCCGCCATACTGACAATCGTCGGAATGCCATTAGACAAAACGTTCAAAAGACGAATTTCCCATTCAGGGAACTTCGAAAGTTTCTCTTTGCTAGAACCAATTCGGATAAAAGCCTGCGACAGGAACTTCGTCGGAACAGATTTCGCCGCAGGGACAGACAACAAAACAAGACGTTTGCCATCAATCTGAGCCTCTTCGACCTCAAAAGCGACGCTCGGCTTTAAATTCCGTGCTAAATAATGCTTGAAAGGTTCATGATCGACGTCCTTGTCAAAATTTACGGTCGTGCCTATTATTTCGTGAGTTGAATTATGGATTCCCCACACGATATAGCCAAATTCCCGGCCACACAATGCAGCCCCGTTCGAAATCGCCGAAATGTACTCGCCAATCTCGTCCTTTGAAAACCAGCTTTCCTTAAAGTCCAACCACTCATATTCATGCGGAAGGGCCACCAAGTTCTTTATAAGGTCCTCTGATTTTGCCATATAGCCTCCAGGTGGTCACAATTTGTGACCGGTTGATGTTAGAGGCGCCCCCTTTATTCCGAAAATCGGGATAAAAAAAGACGCATTTTTCCATTAGACGGAAAAACACGTCGGGCATTAATGTACCTAATATTCAGAAAACTGGCAAGAGGGGCAAGAAAATTTTACAGAGTGAACTATTCCTAACGCAAAAAGTATATATTCTATTACATGATAACGTTTATAGTCATTCTCGGTGTTTTTGTCTTTTGCATGTGGTTCTTCCAGAACCAGATTGTCGGGCACATCGGCGAGAAGCACACGGCAAACAGAATCCGCGCCATCAGCAAGGGAACCGTCTTCAGGGATGTCTATGTGGAAGGGAGCCATGGCGTACAGCAAATCGACATTATCGCCGTGACCGAGAAAGGCATCCTCGTCGTAGAAAAGAAGACATACATCGGGCTGATTGTCGGCAGCGCCTACGACAAACAATGGACGGTAATCGTGGGCTGGGGCAAAAAGAAGTACTCGATGAAGAATCCGCACCACCAGAACTACGGGCATATCATGGCCCTACATGAAAAGTTCCCGGCACTCAAGGACAAGTTCATCGACCTCGTGATATTCGGGAACAAAGCGAAACTCGGCGACAGAATCCCCGAAGGCACCATCTGCGACAGGGATTTCAAGAAGTTCTACAGGAACCTGCCGACACGAATGAACACCCAGGAAATTGAAAGCGCCGCCCGAAACATTGCCTCCCTTAGCAGCGACAGGGCAAGGCTCAAGGCGATGCACAAGCAGAAAATACGAGGAATGAGGAAAGGCTAATGACCCAAAAACTCTGGAACAAATGCAAGAAGTGCGGCTGCGACAAGCCCGAAGACACCGAAAAACTTTGCGAGCAGTGCAAGGCAAACCGGAAGCAATTCTGGAGCGACCTCAAGAAAGTCGGCGGCGTGGCTGCAGGCGCGTTACTGGTGGTGATTGCCGGCGGAAAGCTGAGGAAGAGATAAGAACCATTTTGCCCTACTCAAGTTGCGCTATTAACAAGAATTGATAGTTGTGGAATCATCGTCACCAAATTTACGCCCAACGTAGTGATATCTATCGCTGCATTTTTTATCGACAACCCGATCTTTTTCATATCCATTTTTTTCATTTCAGGAGATAAAGACTTCAGTTTTCGGACAACATCCGTCTTAAAGTCTTTATTATCTACAGAATAAACTTCAACCATCAAATCAACGTAATACGGAACAGGGATCTGCAAAATCTTTCCATTTAATTGGATTTCTATAGGTTCGCCCTTATCCTCTAAAAAATCTTGAATATTAGCAAATAGCCAATTATCCGAAACATTCATTATCACCCGTTTTTTATCAGGATCATATTTGGCTTCATCCGAAATCTGCAAAAATTGCTTTCTCCAATCATATTCACTATTTGGATAAACCAATCTCTCTTTCAGCTTTAAACCACGTATTTTTTGAGGCGTTATACCTAATTGGCAGGCCAACTTAAAATCAGAAAGGTTAATTTCATTTACAGCATATCCATTGCTATGTTGTGCTCTCAACTTTTTTATAAAAAAATGAAATACATATAATTCAACATCACTTTTTGACAGAGAGCCGAAATTCTTTTGATAGAATTTATCGTAAAAAAACTGAAAGAATTCATCCTTTTCAGTTTGGCTAAAATCAGACAATTTCATAGTTACCCTTAAGAATCATAAGATGTGGATTTGTAGTTTTTTTAATAGTGGGTTCATGAACAACCATATTCATTACCGGTTAAGTTAAAATATATCCTTTTTTCTTGTTAAGTGGTATACCCTTGTGGTCTAGGCAGCCTGTTTTGACAGCCTATATTCCACCGGTGTCATGTAACCGAGCGAACTATGGAGCCGTTTCCGGTTGTAGAACAGCTCGATGTACCTGAAAACGGCCTCCCGCACGTCTTCGATGTCCTTGAAGTCTCGCCTGTAGGCCATCTCCTTCTTGAAGCTTGCGAAGAAGCTTTCCATGCAGGCGTTGTCGTAGGGGCAGCCCGGGGCGCTCATCGAGGGCGTTATCCCATTCTCCGAGAGCATCGTGCGGTAGCCCATGCTGCTGTACTGCACGCCACGGTCGGAATGGAAGATTAGTCCGTCGTGATGGCCGCGTTGCATGATGGCATTGGACAACGCGCGCTTGACAAGTTCCGTGTCGATGTTCTTGCTCACGGCATAACCCACCGCCTCCTTGTTGCATAGGTCAAGTACCACGGCAAGGTACACCCAGCCAAGCGTAGTCTTGACGTAGGTGATGTCGCCGGCCCAGACGGCGTTCAGACTGTCGGGATCGAACTTCCGCTGCACCAGGTTCTCGCTGTACATGGAGTCACATTTGCCCTTGCGGTAGGGTTTCCATTTCTTGAGCGTGACCGGATAGAGACCGTTCTCGCGCATGATGCGGCGCAGTTTCCACACCTTTACCTCGACACCCTTGTCTTGGAGTGCCGCCAGCATCTTCGGGCAACCGTACACGCGGTGGTTTTCTTCGAAGGTGTCGCGGACCTTCTGGACAAGCCGTTCTTCACGGGCCTTGCGTTCGGCCCTTGCCGTTTCCTGTTTTGACCACTGGTAGTAGGAACACTGCGGTATTCCTAGAGCTCTGCACATCTTCCTGACTGAGTATTTCTTGCGGTTCACGTGTATCGCCTCGCATTTCAGTCGTGTGGTCGCATAAAGATGTGCAGGGATTTTTTTAGGATCTCTACCGTCTCCTTCTCGTCCGCGAGTTCCTTTTCGCGTTTCTTCAGGAGCTTCTCCAGTTCCCTGTTCTTGGCGGCGAGTTCCTCGACGGACACCTTGCGGATGCGCCGTTCCTCGCGATAGCTCGGCAGGTTGTGTTCCTTGCGGTACTCGTTTACCCACCTACCGACCGTATTTGGCCCTATTCCGAGTTCCTTGGCTATCTGATTTGCGGACTTTTCGCCTTTCAGGACCAGTTTGATGACTTGTTCCCTTGTCTCGGAGTTGTAGTTGACTTTTGCCATTGTTTTACCTTTTTGGGGTTGCGCAATGAATATAGTAGCTTATGCTACCCTCTTATTAAACTCCTGCATGGTCCAATGATTTTCAGGAAAAAATAAAAAAAATAACTTGTCACAAACATATTAATTTGTTATTTCTTAACAAATTTGATTATTAAGTGACACAAATGTATAGAGTGTTTTTTCTGCATTACTAATTAATTCTTACAGATTATTCTCATCCGCAGCTATCTTAGCAACCAAATAATTGGCGCATCCAACCCTATAAGTTCCAGAATCTTCTAGGAAATTTTCAGGAAGAATCGAAATTTCCACTTTTTCATTATTTGTCCCTCCTACAAAAATTACCCTATAATTTTCCTGGTGTTCTTGAGCAAAGATGTATTCCCGGGCACTCATATAGAACAAACATTTTGTTTGTTCAGAACTTTTCACTTCAATATAAAAAACATCGTTGTCGTTTTCGTCTTTTATTAAAATATCATAGCCTAGCGAATCATCTCCAGAATCATCTCCATTCAATGCAGAGTTGCCAGATACCCACGACACGGTCTTTCCATCAAAACTAAAAGGAAATTTGTCTCGTAAATCCGAAGCATCAGTTTTAAGTTCGTCTAGAACGATTTTTTCAGCATTTCTTCCATTTAGGCTTCTTTTTATAGAAGTTTTTATTTCTCCCACAACTGTTTTCGCTACTCTTGATGAACCAGGGCCCTTACGCTTTTCTCCGTTTCGGGGAACGTCAATGATTTCAACCTGAATATCTTTCTCTTCTTCTAATATGGAATCTAATGAAATATTGACATCTTCAGGTTTTCTTTCCACAGCTATTTTACTTTTAGGGGATTTTTGTGGTGGAGGAACATCATTAAAAGTGTTATTTTCTCTTTGTTCTTTCTTCTTTTTCCATGCGAGAAACTCTTTCAGATCCGCTTCCGTTTTTAGGCCAGCCCTTTCTAACCTTTTCGCCCAATTTATCTTTTCTTTTTGTTTTTCCGTCAAATTAGAATCATTGTCTTTCTTTTCCCGTGTTTCTGGAACTTCAAGAAATGCTAGTAATTCTTGAGCAGACTTTGATTTCACATCATAATTCCGTTCCAAGCTCTTTACAACTGCAATTTTTGCAGAGATAAAATTGTCTTTTGAATTTATCAGCCACTTTTTATTTTTCAACATTTCAGTTTCAAGGGATTCGTAATTCGAAAACTGTTCTCGTCCCCAATATTTGTATCTGGTGCGTCCTGTAAACAAATCATGGACACCATAGCCAGCGTTTATACATTCAATTATTACAGACCATAATGTTTTTGAGGCGGTTTTGTCCTTTTTGTTTATAATACAATCCAGAATTTCACGACAACCATCTAAGCAAGTTTCTTCCCAAGAAACAACAGCACCCCTTTTGATCGAAAGCTTCCGACTGGCAAGTTCTTTTTCTGATATTATTCGCGATACTCTTCTTGGAAGAGTCCTACACCCTAGTTTTTCAAAGAATTCCTTAAGCAATTTCCAATTTTTCCGATCATTCTCGGACTTATAAAACTGCAAATCTAAAAAACAGGTTGACGGTTTATATTTGAAATATCTTTTTAAATTCTCTGTTGGATAATACAAATCAGATGCCGCATAATAAATGGTTTCTGAAGCACCACCTAATTCATTAACCCCTCTCAAAAATTTTAATCCCTTTATATCCGCAATAAATTCCTCCATATCCTCTTGACTACATTCCCTAAAACGATTGAAGAAAATATTAAAGCAAGAATCAAGATCTGCTTTTCCCTCTTCGATTTCTGGCAATATGATGTTGTTCACCAAGTCCTTTAATTGCGGTTTTTCAATGCCAACTTTCTCAACAAATTCTCTTATTGAATTTGTCCCTTTTTTAGTTGAAAATCCAGGTCTCCAACTGGTGTAAATCTAGGCTATTAGCGCTTCATTGTCAAGTAATTTCATGCTCTTTTCCCGAAGTTTTTCGACAAGTTCGGGGATTTCCGCATAGCCGTCCAACCGTCTCCAGTTCTTTTCGCGGTGGAGGACCTCAGCGGCCATCCAGCGTTTGAACATTCCAATGTCCCTGTAGCGCTTCACGTTCTTCTCGATGGCGTCGAGACCGTTGAAGGTGGACTCGATTATGTTGGTCGTTATGAGCGACTTGCGCAGGAGCGCGGGGATGCCCAGCCGGTGGACCGTAAGCAGCCTCTCGCCGCCCTCGGAAAGCGATTTGGCGGCACTCGTGTTTATGCCTTCGAGCCACTCGTGGACCTTGAGAAGTTCCCTTCTCGCGTCCTCGTAGCCCACCATCCCGATGGCGTTGTTGTAGCGCCTGTCGAACTCGGCCCGGTACATCTCGGGCAGATGGGACTCGACGTTGCGCCTCTTGTGGATCACGCAGCGCTGGTGCTTGAGGTCCTTGCCGAAGCGGTCCTTGAGGGCGCGGTTGAGGCCCGTCCCGCCGTCGGTCACGAAGATGATGTCGGGGTGCAGGGCGAGGCCCCTGCTCTCCATGTCGGAAAGGAACGAACGGCACATTTCGGTGTTTTCCGAACTGCCCTGCCAGAGGCCAAGCACGCGCTTGTAGCCTTCCGCGTCAACGCCTATGGCGGCCATCACGACCTCGCCGCAGCGATGCATTGCGTCCATGAAGACGGCAACCGCCTCGAAGTCCTCCAGCCTGCGCTCGTTCAGTTCCTTCAGTTTCCTTGTGCATGCGGCAACGACCTTGCGCGACACCGACGACTTGCTTACGCCGAACGCCTCCCCGGCAGTCGAGAACACATCCTCGTAACGCCTCCCGGACAGGCCTGAGAGGCATGCGTGCAGCAGGTGCTCGGAGAACGCGTCGGGGTCTTTCAGACGGGCGTAGATACGCGATTTGACCTCGCCGTTTTCGTCCCTGAGCCTGGGTACGCGCACCTTCGCCTTGCCACCCGCGATGTACACGGAACCACCCTGGCTGGACCACTTCTTGAAGCCCTTCCTGGGGTGGTATGCTGCACCGCCGAGCTGTTCCCTTTCGGCCAGGAGTATCGCCTCCACGAGCCTTGCGCCCATCTCCCTCGACAGCGCGTCAAGGCAGCTTTTCCCCTGTTCGGCAAGGTCGGCCAGAACCACCCCGACACTGGTCGAAATGTCGATTTCTTCGCGGCGGACGATTGACAGTTTGGGGGTTCTTTTTGTACTTTTCATCATGGTGGTTATCCTCTTGCTTGGTGTTTTTTTGCTGAACCAAATTTACAAGTTGGAGACCACCTTTTTCTTTTTGGTTGCAGAAATTTCAACTAACTTTGGGGCATCTTCCTCTTATTTCAGGATCTTCGAGAAAATCCTGAAATACATAGTCATAATTTCCGGCATTATTTTCATCCGCAATGAACAGGATATTCTTTCCATTTGCGTCATACGCGGCAATAGCTTTCTTTTCTTGATTTAAAAAAATCGGTTTTTTCTTTACTTGCTTAATCCTAGAATCGGTCTCTCCTAGCCATTTATATAAGGAACTAAGCCATTCGAAACTTTGACGATCGATAAAATTTTCATCTATTTTTTTTATAATTTTCGATTCATCAAGCCAAAGGGGAACGATTGAATTAATGTATTTAGCAACTTTTCGATTACTTTTTTGATATTCGTCTCTCCCTAGCGAAGGGAAGACCCATTTCAAATTTGGATGATTAAACAATACAGAAATATGAGACGATGTAAACAATTCCGTCAAGCGAGAAACAGAGGCCCAGCAAGCATCATCGGCACAACAAAAGCCATCACTCGTAGGTAAAATATCCTCTCTTGACAAGCAATCCTTGATTTTTAGATAAAAAGGTTCAAAGGAAATCTTCTTCTTCTCATCAACCTTGTAAAGCGATTCATCATAGGGCAGTATAGCGAAAAACTTATCATCAATTAAGTTCACCCCCTTTGAAATCCCTATTTTCTTTAAATAGATTAAAGAATCTGCTGCTAATTGAGCAAGTAATTCTACAAGTTTTTTATTATGAGCTTTATTCGCAAATATATTCGCGCGGTTATCCGTCAACAAGAAAGGCGCTTGGATAACAAAATTGAGTTCCGTAGATTCCATTGTAAGAAAGAAACAGAATGCAGGTTCTTTTACCGGCTTTAAATGCCCATCTTCGGTTAAAAAGAATCCAACTGAATAAGAATACCCTTCTAATGCATCTCTGCTAAACAACCAAAGGCGATCAACAACTTCTGTATCATTTCCCTTATTACTTTGACATACAAGTTCTGCTGTGACATCCCCAAAATACAATTTATCTTCTATTTCCTTACTATATTCTATTCGCTCATTGTCACATTCAAAATAAATTTTAGAAAGATGTGGCATAAATAAGACCGGATACTTTAAGTCTTTCAAAGTCTCTCGAATCTCTTTATACGCCTCATTTTGAGGCATTTGTTCGTGATTAAACGGAAGAACAAAAACTGTTTCTCCAGGGTGTCTGCCATCATAATCAATCAAGATTTCACATGGCACAAAGAATCTTTCTATTCTAAAGAAAAAATTATCGTCATAAATTTCTGGCGTTGATGTGTACTGAAATACGGATTTAAAGCCAATGCCAAATTTGCCTATCGTTTTCCCCACATCATCATCACTTCTTTTACTAGAATTACCAACGGAGGTAATCGCATTTATATCACCCAAGCAATGGTTTTGAGCGTCATCGGCTTCTGTGCGATAGTCAGTAATAGAAAAGTGCCTGGATCCATTATGAACGAAAACGATCTTATCAGGATATAAAGTAAACTTGGCATATGTAGCACCAGCATCATCTGCATTCTGTAGGAGTTCATAGACAAAATGAGCTTGGTCGGAATACTTTTCAACGACGCTCTTTTTCACGCCCGCCATAGATTGTTTATCTAGCACATCCGCGCTTTCTATTCTATCCTTGCGTAATTCGTTGAATAATATTCGTTCTTGTTCGTTCATTTTACGATTCTTTCAGAATGAAAATAGATTTATAGATTAAAAAATTTTGCAAACAGCACTACACCTTTTTCTTCATGCGTTCTAGAACACTTTTTAAGAATTCATCTTTAATAACACTTGTTTTGCGATTTCTTACCTGATCAAGGTCGTACGAATCAAAAACATATCTAAAAGCATCAATGAAAGTTGAGTCTGTTATTTTAAAGGGGGTATTTTTTCTTCCTTCTTTTTGTATTGCAATTTTCTGGCCATCATATTCAATCACCTCATTTACTACAAACCATAAAATTGGCTCTTTCTTACTCTTCAAATGTCCGTCCTTATCAAGATGTACTTGCAAACACAAATCTCCCTCTTTAATGCTGGAGCCCACATCATTATAATTTTTCAGTGAAACAACCTGTTGCTCAATTTGTTCACGATCCTCTTTGCCATAATTATGGTGATAATATAAGAGTTTGGATTTGTAGTTTTTTTAATAGTGGGTTCATGAACGACCATATTCATTACCGGTTAAGTTAAAATATATCCTTTTTTCTTGTTAAGTGGTATACCCTTGTGGTCTAGGCAGCCTGTTTTGACAGCCTATATTCCACCGGTGTCATGTAACCGAGCGAACTATGGAGCCGTTTCCGGTTGTAGAACAGCTCGATGTACCTGAAAACGGCCTCCCGCACGTCTTCGATGTCCTTGAAGTCACGCCTGTAGGCCATCTCCTTCTTGAAGCTAGCGAAGAAGCTTTCCATGCAGGCGTTGTCGTAGGGGCAGCCCGGTGCGCTCATCGAGGGCGTTATCCCGTTCTCCGAGAGCATCGTGCGGTAACCCATGCTACTGTACTGCACGCCGCGGTCGGAATGGAAGATTAGTCCGTCGTGATGGCCGCGTTGCATGATGGCATTGGACAACGCGCGCTTGACAAGTTCCGTGTCGATGTTCTTGCTCACGGCATAACCCACCGCCTCCTTGTTGCATAGGTCAAGTACCACGGCAAGGTACACCCAGCCAAGCGTAGTCTTGACGTAGGTGATGTCGCCGGCCCAGACGGCGTTCAGACTGTCGGGATCGAACTTCCGCTGCACCAGGTTCTCGCTGTACATGGAGTCACATTTGCCCTTGCGGTAGGGTTTCCATTTCTTGAGCGTGACCGGATAGAGACCGTTCTCGCGCATGATGCGGCGCAGTTTCCACACCTTTACCTCGTCACCCTTGTCATGGAGTGCCGCCTGCATCTTCGGGCAACCGTACACGCGGTGGTTTTCTTCGAAGGTGTCGCGGACCTTCTGGACAAGCCGTTCTTCGCGGGCCTTCTTCTCGGCACGTTTTTCCTGCTGGCGCGACCACTGGTAGTAGGAACACTGCGGTATTCCTAGGGCTCTGCACATCTTCCTGACTGAGTATTTCTTGCGGTTCACGTGTATCGCCTCGCATTTCAGTCGTGTGGTCGCATAAAGATGTGCAGGGATTTTTTTAGGATCTCTACCGTCTCCTTCTCGTCCGCAAGCTCCTTTTCACGCTTCTTCAGGAGTTTTTCCAGTTCCCTGTTCTTGGCGGCGAGTTCCTCGACGGACACCTTGCGGATTCGCCGTTCCTCGCGGTAGCTCGGCAGGTTG
The DNA here is from genome assembly GCF_900230125.1 of Fibrobacter sp. UWT3. Classification (NCBI taxonomy): domain Bacteria; kingdom Pseudomonadati; phylum Fibrobacterota; class Fibrobacteria; order Fibrobacterales; family Fibrobacteraceae; genus Fibrobacter; species Fibrobacter sp. UWT3. The sequence goes on from NZ_OCSS01000002.1 coordinate 170,678, forward strand.
TGTTCCTTGCGGTACTCGTTTACCCACCGACCGACTGTATTGGGCCCGATTCCGAGTTCCTTGGCTATTTGGTTTGCTGACTTTTCGCCTTTCAGGACCAGCTTGATGACCTGTTCCCTTGTCTCGGAGCTATAGTTGATTTTTGCCATTGTTTTACCTTTTGGGGGTTGCGCAATGAATATAGTAGCTTATGCTACCCTCTTATTAAACTCCTGCATGGTCCAGTTTTATTGGTTCCCTATACTCATCATTCATGTAGGCTTCAAAATTTCTCTTATTTTTTTTGTAACCAAAGCCTTGACCGGGAGCAATTGGCACCCTTGATTTCTTTTGAAGTTCATTTAATTGCCGTTTACTAAACTTAGAAAGGCCATCTAATTCAAAATCCTTTATAACATCGTCTATATTGAATTTTTCATCTCTGATATATACCGCAAATTCCAATAGGCCATTTTCACCAAGAGCGTTATCTGATAAATTTGCGGAACCAATAATTACGCCACGCCCTTCCGCCCAATATATTTTAGCATGCAATTTTTCTTTGAAATATACATTTGCCCCCTTCTCATTTAATGCAACTATTCCATCCGGATTTGTCGCATGGGGCAAAGGCCAGCAGTATATTTCCAAATTATCACGTCTTGGAATATATTCAGCAGCATTACCACCAACAAAGCCGACAATGGCAACTTTTCGTTCATCTGTTTCAAAGAGCCATTCTAACTTATCTTTAATACTTTTTGAATCGGTTAAATATTGGATTCCTTTTTTTATTAATGGTTTTGTCATCTTCATTTCTTTTACTCCTCATTAAAAATGAATTTCACAATTCTGTTTGCGACTTTAGTAGTCGCCATTTCAATATCTTTTTTCTCCCACTTTTTACTTGGATAATCAGCTAAAGACAGAGCTATACCAAATTTGCTGTCCTTATAACCAGTTTTTTCCTTAACGGAGGTTCTCTTTTTTGTTTCAAACCATTCCTTACCAATAGATTTGTTGATATTCTCTTCCAGAAGGATCTTATTTCCAAGAAGATTAACAATATCGTCAAATTCGTCTTTAGACTCAATGCCAGCATCCTTTCGAATAGCCTCCAGATTGTGGCCGCTAGCAGGCATAATATGTTCAACATTCACATTATCGGTGAAATCAAATGGAATACCCTTTGATTTTGCATAAAGATATTCGTTTAAGAATACAAGAATGTTCTTGTCATATTCCATTAACTCTTGTAAAATATTTTCCTTCTTCCAAGTATCTGCAATATGTTTGTTAAAATTATTGATAATTTCTTCTACAGAAATATTCGAATCAACAAGTTTTACATTTTCTCCAAACAGGAATGTTTTAAAGTCGGTACTAGAATATCCAGCCTCAACAAGTTCCAATATAGAGAACAAACGAATTAGAGTTTCGCAAACACCTATCAAATATTCTTCGGGAATACTAATCAAATACAGCATATCGCCATTCTTTTCGTCAATGGCCTTTTGCATTTCAACTCTGTATAAGTACGAAATCAAATACAATTTAGCATTCTCATTAAATTTCAGAAGTAATTTGACAACCGGGTAATCCTTCACAGCATCCCAAATTTTAGCGATTTTCATAAAGTTTTCGCACAATTCTATGGGATTGTCCAACAAATCTTTTTTATATCGGTATAGTAATTTCTTAAACCAGGAGTAGTTACATCTGGTTTATCTGTTTTCATATAATCTTTATCTGCGGCTCGGCGAATATACATGTATTGCTGTAATACAGAATTTATGTCAATGATATTCCGATTATTCAAATCATTCGTCAGAACATTAATTTTTTCCCAAAGTTTATTGAATATTTCTTTCTTTTCACCAGCATTAGAATACAACTTTGCCGAAATAATGTCTGCATCAGAAAGAGGCAATCCTGTTGAATTCAAGGAATTAAACATCGTAATAGCCTGCTCAAACGAAGATGCCCCAAAGTTAGTTGAAATTTCTGCAACCAAAAAGAAAAAGGTGGTCTCCAACTTGTAAATTTGAAGATGCCCCAAAGTTAGTTGAAATTTCTGCAACCAAAAAGAAAAAGGTGGTCTCCAACTTGTAAATTTGGTTCAGCAAAAAAACACCAAGCAAGAGGATAACCACCATGATGAAAAGTACAAAAAGAACCCCCAAACTGTCAATCGTCCGCCGCGAAGAAATCGACATTTCGACCAGTGTCGGGGTGGTTCTGGCCGACCTTGCCGAACAGGGGAAAAGCTGCCTTGACGCGCTGTCGAGGGAGATGGGCGCAAGGCTCGTGGAGGCGATACTCCTGGCCGAAAGGGAACAGCTCGGCGGTGCAGCATACCACCCCAGGAAGGGCTTCAAGAAGTGGTCCAGCCAGGGTGGTTCCGTGTACATCGCGGGTGGCAAGGCGAAGGTGCGCGTACCCAGGCTCAGGGACGAAAACGGCGAGGTCAAATCGCGTATCTACGCCCGTCTGAAAGACCCCGACGCGTTCTCCGAGCACCTGCTGCACGCATGCCTCTCAGGCCTGTCCGGGAGGCGTTACGAGGATGTGTTCTCGACTGCCGGGGAGGCGTTCGGCGTAAGCAAGTCGTCGGTGTCGCGCAAGGTCGTTGCCGCATGCACAAGGAAACTGAAGGAACTGAACGAGCGCAGGCTGGAGGACTTCGAGGCGGTTGCCGTCTTCATGGACGCAATGCATCGCTGCGGCGAGGTCGTGATGGCCGCCATAGGCGTTGACGCGGAAGGCTACAAGCGCGTGCTTGGCCTCTGGCAGGGCAGTTCGGAAAACACCGAAATGTGCCGTTCGTTCCTTTCCGACATGGAGAGCAGGGGCCTCGCCCTGCACCCCGACATCATCTTCGTGACCGACGGCGGGACGGGCCTCAACCGCGCCCTCAAGGACCGCTTCGGCAAGGACCTCAAGCACCAGCGCTGCGTGATCCACAAGAGGCGCAACGTCGAGTCCCATCTGCCCGAGATGTACCGGGCCGAGTTCGACAGGCGCTACAACAACGCCATCGGGATGGTGGGCTACGAGGACGCGAGAAGGGAACTTCTCAAGGTCCACGAGTGGCTCGAAGGCATAAACACGAGTGCCGCCAAATCGCTTTCCGAGGGCGGCGAGAGGCTGCTTACGGTCCACCGGCTGGGCATCCCCGCGCTCCTGCGCAAGTCGCTCATAACGACCAACATAATCGAGTCCACCTTCAACGGTCTCGACGCCATCGAGAAGAACGTGAAGCGCTACAGGGACATTGGAATGTTCAAACGCTGGATGGCCGCTGAGGTCCTCCACCGCGAAAAGAACTGGAGACGGTTGGACGGCTATGCGGAAATCCCCGAACTTGTCGAAAAACTTCGGGAAAAGAGCATGAAATTACTTGACAATGAAGCGCTAATAGCCTAGATTTACACCAGTTGGAGACCTGGATTTTCAACTAAAAAAGGGACAAATTCTGTAAATTTGGTTCAGCAAAAAAACACCAAGCAAGAGGATAACCACCATGATGAAAAGTACAAAAAGAACCCCCAAACTGTCAATCGTCCGCCGCGAAGAAATCGACATTTCGACCAGTGTCGGGGTGGTTCTGGCCGACCTTGCCGAACAGGGGAAAAGCTGCCTTGACGCGCTGTCGAGGGAGATGGGCGCAAGGCTCGTGGAGGCGATACTCCTGGCCGAAAGGGAACAGCTCGGCGGTGCAGCATACCACCCCAGGAAGGGCTTCAAGAAGTGGTCCAGCCAGGGTGGTTCCGTGTACATCGCGGGTGGCAAGGCGAAGGTGCGCGTACCCAGGCTCAGGGACGAAAACGGCGAGGTCAAATCGCGTATCTACGCCCGTCTGAAAGACCCCGACGCGTTCTCCGAGCACCTGCTGCACGCATGCCTCTCAGGCCTGTCCGGGAGGCGTTACGAGGATGTGTTCTCGACTGCCGGGGAGGCGTTCGGCGTAAGCAAGTCGTCGGTGTCGCGCAAGGTCGTTGCCGCATGCACAAGGAAACTGAAGGAACTGAACGAGCGCAGGCTGGAGGACTTCGAGGCGGTTGCCGTCTTCATGGACGCAATGCATCGCTGCGGCGAGGTCGTGATGGCCGCCATAGGCGTTGACGCGGAAGGCTACAAGCGCGTGCTTGGCCTCTGGCAGGGCAGTTCGGAAAACACCGAAATGTGCCGTTCGTTCCTTTCCGACATGGAGAGCAGGGGCCTCGCCCTGCACCCCGACATCATCTTCGTGACCGACGGCGGGACGGGCCTCAACCGCGCCCTCAAGGACCGCTTCGGCAAGGACCTCAAGCACCAGCGCTGCGTGATCCACAAGAGGCGCAACGTCGAGTCCCATCTGCCCGAGATGTACCGGGCCGAGTTCGACAGGCGCTACAACAACGCCATCGGGATGGTGGGCTACGAGGACGCGAGAAGGGAACTTCTCAAGGTCCACGAGTGGCTCGAAGGCATAAACACGAGTGCCGCCAAATCGCTTTCCGAGGGCGGCGAGAGGCTGCTTACGGTCCACCGGCTGGGCATCCCCGCGCTCCTGCGCAAGTCGCTCATAACGACCAACATAATCGAGTCCACCTTCAACGGTCTCGACGCCATCGAGAAGAACGTGAAGCGCTACAGGGACATTGGAATGTTCAAACGCTGGATGGCCGCTGAGGTCCTCCACCGCGAAAAGAACTGGAGACGGTTGGACGGCTATGCGGAAATCCCCGAACTTGTCGAAAAACTTCGGGAAAAGAGCATGAAATTACTTGACAATGAAGCGCTAATAGCCTAGATTTACACCAGTTGGAGACCTGGATTTTCAACTAAAAAAGGGACAAATTCTGCTCAAACTGCCAACTTCTAATTTCGATTACCTGACATTTTTTCAAAAATATTTTCGCAAAGGTATTAAGTCTTGATTCGGAATAATCAGAAAGTTTTTCGTAAAAGAATTTGAAATTCTTAAAGAAACTCGTGTACTTGTTGTCTTTTTTCTTTTTATATAATGTTGTAACAGAATTTGCAGCCTCGTCATAATCTTTTGCAGCAAGAATATTGTGCAAATCACTTTTATATGGTTCATTTATAGACTTGTTCTCGAGAAAAACATAATCTTTAACTAATTCCCAGTTTTTCAATATTTTATTTCTATCATCAGATTCTTCAGCTTTATAAAGAATCGCAATAACTTTATTTCGATACTCCTTTAAACTTTCCTCCAGATCTTCCGAAGATTCGTCACGCTTAAAAACTTTCAACACTTCCTGCAAACGAATAAGCAGAGCCTTCAAAAGAATCAAAAAAGTCGTCGTCCTCTGTTGTCCGTCAATCAGACTATACTGGTTATCATTAGAGCAATCTACAATGACTGTCCCAAAAAAATATGGCTCATTCGCATCTGAATTAGTAAAATTCTCAACATCTTGCCATAATTTATCGCACTGGGTTAGCGTCCATGAATAGCCACGTTGATATTCAGGAATGACAAATTTATCATCCTTTCCCAGCGTGAGATATTCACTTATCAGTTTCAGTTTCGGTTCAATTTCTTTTGCCATAAAGCAAGCCTCTTTTTTTACGTTTTTTAATTTTAACACCTAATACCTGCGGCATCCTTTATCATAAGATCTCCGCTATTTAATGCCTCGATTTTCTGTTCAATAACTAATGCAGATAGCACATCTTCCACAAGACTAATTCTCGCATCAATATTCATTGAAGATAATAATTTATTTATTCTTTCTACAATATAATCTGGATTTGTAGGTTTTTTAATAGTGGGTTCATGAACGACCATATTCATTACCGGTTAAGTTAAAATATATCCTTTTTTCTTGTTAAGTGGTATACCCTTGTGGTCTAGGCAGCCTGTTTTGACAGCCTATATTCCACCGGTGTCATGTAACCGAGCGAACTATGGAGCCGTTTCCGGTTGTAGAACAGCTCGATGTACCTGAAAACGGCCTCCCGCACGTCTTCGATGTCCTTGAAGTCACGCCTGTAGGCCATCTCCTTCTTGAAGCTAGCGAAGAAGCTTTCCATGCAGGCGTTGTCGTAGGGGCAGCCCGGTGCGCTCATCGAGGGCGTTATCCCGTTCTCCGAGAGCATCGTGCGGTAACCCATGCTACTGTACTGCACGCCGCGGTCGGAATGGAAGATTAGTCCGTCGTGATGGCCGCGTTGCATGATGGCATTGGACAACGCGCGCTTGACAAGTTCCGTGTCGATGTTCTTGCTTACGGCGTAGCCCACCGCCTCCTTGTTACACAGGTCCAACACCACGGCAAGGTACACCCAGCCAAGCGTAGTCTTGACGTAGGTGATGTCGCCGGCCCAGACGGCGTTCAGGCTGTCGGGATCGAACTTACGCTGCACCAGGTTCTCGCTGTACATGGCGTCGCATTTGCCCTTGCGGTAGGGTTTCCACTTCCTGAGTGTGACTGGATAGAGCCCGTTCTCGCGCATGATGCGGCGCAGTTTCCACACCTTTACCTCGACACCCTTGTCTTGGAGTGCCGCCAGCATCTTCGGGCAACCGTACACGCGGTGGTTTTCTTCGAAGGTGTCGCGGACCTTCTGGACAAGCCGTTCTTCACGGGCCTTGCGTTCGGCCCTTGCCGTTTCCTGTTTTGACCACTGGTAGTAGGAACACTGCGGTATTCCTAGAGCTCTGCACATCTTCCTGACTGAGTATTTCTTGCGGTTCACGTGTATCGCCTCGCATTTCAGTCGTGTGGTCGCATAAAGATGTGCAGGGATTTTTTTAGGATCTCTACCGTCTCCTTCTCGTCCGCGAGTTCCTTTTCGCGTTTCTTCAGGAGCTTCTCCAGTTCCCTGTTCTTGGCGGCGAGTTCCTCGACGGACACCTTGCGGATGCGCCGTTCCTCGCGATAGCTCGGCAGGTTGTGTTCCTTGCGGTACTCGTTTACCCACCTACCGACCGTATTTGGCCCTATTCCGAGTTCCTTGGCTATCTGATTTGCGGACTTTTCGCCTTTCAGGACCAGTTTGATGACTTGTTCCCTTGTCTCGGAGTTGTAGTTGACTTTTGCCATTGTTTTACCTTTTTGGGGTTGCGCAATGAATATAGTAGCTTATGCTACCCTCTTATTAAACTCCTGCATAGTCCAAAAATGGTGCAGCGGTCTTCGCCAATCTGGTGGCTGAGCGCCATGAGCAAGGTTCCGGTGCCTGCACTGGGGTCGTAACATTCTACGTTGTGCAGGTCGGCGTTGTCGCCCACCAAGAGACGCGCCATGATTTTCGCGATGGCCTTAGGCGTATAATATTCAGCATACTTGCCTCCGCCTGCGGTGTTATAATCCTTGAGCAGGTATTCAAAGATGTCCGAGAAAAAGTCGTAATGTTCGGCGAAGGCGTCTTCAAAACTGAAGTTCACCAGTTTATCGACAAGGGCTCGGGCGAAGTTTGCACGCTGGGCATCGTCGGTCACAAAGATGGTCAACTTTTCGAAGATGGGGATTTTCGTTTCTTGCGCGGTCTTGGTGTAGAACACGTCCAGGTTGTCCCTGGCGATGGCGACCATGGTCTCGTCGAAGATGGCGTCAAAATCACCCTTGGCCTGCTTGTTCCAGAGGTTTGCAATCAAGTAGTCGGGCTTGAATACCGGGACTTCGGGCGGCAAGAAGAGGCTCACCCTTTCGCGGTCGGCCTTGGAGAGCTTGGCGTATTCCTCTTCCCACTTGTCGGATTTTTTGAGGGCCTTCAGGCAAGGGTCGTTGATTTTCTTGAGTTCGTAGCCGAACTTGTCGGCCATAAACTTGTACAAGAACACCTGGGTGATAATCTTGTATTCGTTGCCGTCGTTGCCCATGCCATACGTTTGGCAAGTGGCCTTGAGAGAGTCGATAAGGGCAATGGTCTTGTCTTTGATGTTCATGGTATTATTTACCATCCTTTATAATCCAGTGGCCGCCCTTCTGGCTGCCAACATACTCAATTAAGCCGTGTTCCTTAAGAATCGCGAAATGTTTCTTCACGGCCCTTGAAGTAAGGCCAATAATTTTGCCGATTTCTGTAGAAGACGCACTGGGATTCTTTTTTAATTCCTTAAATGTTTTCACAGCCCCTTCGGATAGTGTTTCGGGGAGTTCTGGGGAACTTTTTGGGTGAACTTTTTCGGGGAACTTTCGGGGAACTTTCGGGGAACTTTTGGGGAACTTTTTGCGTCTGCGAATTACAACGGTAAAGAAGTCTTCATCCGCAGAATATTCGACATCGGCCAAGCCATTTTCCTTGCAGAGTTCCCTGACTCGCTTTACTCCAGTCCCCCATTTTTCAACGATTCCCATCTTCAAGAAAATATCGGCAATCAATTCGTTTCGGATGCTCGAAATTCCCGACAGCATCTTTTCCAAGGTCAAACCACCATAAAGGCCTCCCGGATTCGTAATTTCGATACGATCGTCAAAAATGCAAACCTGAATATTCGAATGAGCCAGATAATTTCTGTGCATCACAGCATTTACGATGAGTTCACGAATTACTTCAGTGGGAATTTCCGGAACATCTTTCCGATACAGGCCCTTAATTTCGGCACCGATATTTATATGCTGCAAAATAAAGTTGTAGGCGTTATCGATTTGTTCGTTAAGTGGACCGTCAAATTCCTTGCGGTCGAGAAAATATACTTTGTCAGTTCCCTTGAAAAGTCCGCACTGGATACGGGCAAAATGCAGGTCGTTTTCAGCCAACAGCCTAAAGGCAATAGAGGGAAGTAATTTACCACTTTCCTCTTTAAGGAGTCCCCATCCAAGCATGTTTTCAAGCCGGACAGAGCGTTTATGGCTATACTGCTCGATGACTTTGCAAAGATTTTTTATAGCCTGTTCACTCGCGGGGGCATGCCTTTCGAAAAGCTTGTCGTATGATTTCCCTTCGCCTAAAAGAACCAGTTCCCTTATTTTCTCCCGTTCCGCTTTTCTTGTGGTGGCGGCTACGCGGATATATACACCATCAAGGCTACCTTCGGCTTTAAGGCAATACGGCTGGTTTTGACCGGGCAGAACATCTGCAATTACAATGGTCTTGTCATCAATGGTTTCAAACGTGATACGCGGATTAACCTGCGGATAAATTGCATCGCTAATCATGTTCGCAAGGCCGTCCATAAACTTAAAAACTTTGCTGGCTTCAATTCCAACAATGTCAAGCGTTCTGTTGTCAACACCAAATACAATCCTACCGCCCCTGCCGTTAGAAAAGTCGACAATAGTTTTCAAAAGCTTCGAGTCTTTTGAAGGCATCTCTCTTTTGAATTCAAGGGTATCGGATTCCCCCTGCTTGATTTCATCTATCGTCATCTTTTAATTTCCGTAGTAGGCGTTATACTGGTTAATATACTGCTTGGCGATGCGCTGCTGGATAAACAGGTAATCGGGCATTTCGGGCTTGATTTGCGGGAAATGCGCGAGCCCGTCTGCGATTTCTTTCATCACGGTCTTGCCGAAGTAAGCGTCCTGTTTGAGGATGTCGTTGCGGTCAAAAACTTTCGCGTCAATCGTCCCCTTGATGGTCAAAAGAGCCTGCACAATTTCTTCGTCGAACTTCGAGATAATCGGTGCCTGATGCTTGGGTTCGCGCGCCTTATTCTCTTCGCGAATGCGTTTGTGAACGTAGGCGAATTTCGTGTCGCCGTTGTACTTGCGCAAAAGGGCTTCGTTTGCCTTGCGGAGTTCTTCGAGGCGTTTCAGGATGTCGTTCATCGCCTGGTTCTGCTCGTTATAAACGGCAAGGTTTTCCGGGGTAAAGCCGTGCTTGTCAAAGATGCGCTTGAACTCCTGTTCCAATTCAACAAACACAGGGTCTTCGTGGTCGAAGTTATCCAGAAATCCGCGGAGTGCGCGCTTATATTTTTCTCGCAGTTCCGTGCCGTTATCGATAATTTTCAGTTCTTCAGTGCCAATGCAGCTAAAGTTGAACTCAATGTTCATCATGGCTTCGTTCACGGCAAACTGAGTCGCTTCGCTATTGGTCCACGCCTCTTTCTGGTTAATCATCGCAATGCGGTGGTTCACTTCCGAAAGCATGAGCGGCAACTTTTCGATGTTCAGCTTTTCAAAGTCCTTTTTAAGGGCCTCGTCACCGAAAGTACGCACAAGGTTCATCGCGTCCTTGGCGAGTTCCAAGGCCTTGCGCAGTTCTATCAAAACCTTCTTGTCTTCAAGGCTAGAAATCTCTGTAGAGAAAACTTCCGCATTGTCGGTGGTATAACTGAACAAAGCCTGACGTGCCACCTTCATGTGGTTGATAAGGGCATCCTTGTCTTCCATGACTTGATTGTACATGTCGGGCAAGTTATCGTCCGGGTCAGTATCGGCATCGTTGTAGCGGTTCAGTTCCTGCAAATACGCGGCATTGGTCTCGTCAAAATTCTTCTTGATGTCGGCAAAGTCAATCAAGAACCCGCGTTTCATATTCTTGTACGGGCGATTCACGCGTGTAATTGCCTGCAACAAATTATGATCTTCGATTTTGCGACCGAAATACAAACGCTTAAGACGCGGTGCATCGAATCCCGTCAGCAACATGTTGAAGACAATCAGAATATCAATCGTGTAGTTCTTCTTGAAATCGTTGATAATCTGCTTGCGGGTTTCTTTGTCGTCGCTATCGAAAAGAATCAGGCCCGCTTTCAAGTTGATTTTCTGGATGCGGTTTTCATTGAGTTCGTCCTGAATCTCGTTGAAGAACTTGTACAAGTTTCGAGCCTGTTCCGAAGATTCAGCAATAATCATGCCGCCAAGGTCGTTATCGCCCTGCATGGCACGGAACTTCGCCAAATCGTTGATGATGTAGCGGAGCAACGCCTTAACGTATGTGGGGTGCCGAATAATCATGTCCTTCGAGACAGAACCCTTCTCCACCAGTTTCTGCACGCTTTCGTAAGCATCGTTCAGTTTTTTGCGGTAACTTGTTTCGATATCTTCGCGGATAATCTTTAACGTATAGCCGTCTTGAATGGAACGGTCGTAATAATACGTGTGGAAGTAATCGCCAAAGACCTTGCAGCTCGCCTTTTCGCTCCCGATGAGCGGTGTGCCGGTAAGTGCAATCTTGATGGAGTTCTTGTCGGCATTGAAGAGGTTCGAAAGGAAACATCCGCCCGGTTTGTAGCCGCGATGCGCTTCGTCCATAATGAACACGCGTTGCAAATTCGTGGCGTAATTCGGGATTTCCACTTTCTCGGTGTCATTTTCAAACTTCTGGATGTTCACCACGGTAATTTCATCGACACCGGCGTTGCCCTGCAAGGCCTGCTGTGTGCGGAACTGTTCCATGAGTTCCGTGCGGGAATTCGCCGTAGTCACCTTGAGGCCACGATTGCTCAATTCTTCGGTCGCCTGCTCCAGCAAATCCAGGCGGTCCACAATAAAGTAGAATTTCGCGACTTTGTTCTGCTTGGCGTAATAGTCCTTGAGGACTTTGCTCAAGTGGAAAGAAAGCGCCGTCTTGCCCGAACCCTGCGTATGCCATACAATGCCGGACGTCGCACCCGCTGCCAGTTTTTCACGGATAATCATGGCCGCAAAAAATTGCTGGTAACGCATGATGTGCTTTTCGTGGCGGCTCTTGATTTGGCCATCCTTCTCTTTTTCGACATGCAAGTAAGCGATGCCGTACTTAAGCAAAAAGAGCAAACGCTCCGGGCTCACCATAGAAGTAAGCACGCGGTTCGTGGGTGTGTTGATATCGAGATTCGTCTTGTATTCCGGATTCTCTTTCAATACCGGAACATTGAAATCCATCAGGACTCTCTTTTCGAGATCCGCAGGAATTGGTAGATAAGGATAATTGGCGTGGAACGGCGCGATTGCCGCACGCTTTGGGTTCTCTTCCCTAAAGCAATTGAAACGCGCTTCGTTTTTCGCAGCCGTGCAATAGAACACGCCTTCAATCGGGACAACGCCACCCTTGGCATCGTACTCCATATTGTTGGAGAAAATCATCAACTGCGTGATATTGATAAAGCGACGGAACTTTTTCTTCGGAAAACGCTCATCGTTCATCCGCTTGCTTTCGGCGACCATGCCGCCCACATTATTCGGCTTCTTGACCTCGATAAAAATAAGCGGAAGCCCGTTGATGAACAACGTAATGTCTGGGCGGAAACTTTCATCGCCATTCTTGCAAGTGAATTCAGCCGTGCAATGGTATGTGTTATTTTCCGGGTGTTCGAAATCAATCAAGCGAAGCGGAGAATAGCTGGTCAAGCGCTTGTAGAACTGCTGGCCCAAATCGTCGTCATCCAGTTCCTTTTGAATGTCCGAAAGCACGCTCTGTGCAGAAACAGTCGCAGCCGGATTCAGCTTCTTGAACTGTTCCGCAAAAATATCTACAAGGATGTTCGTCTCTGGGTCGTAGGGAATCGCCGGCGTTGCGCCAGACTCTGAAATTTTTCCCAAATACGTATAGCCAATGCGAGCCAAATGCTGAATCGCAGTCAGTTGAACGCGCGTCGCTTCCGTAAAAAGACCTGGCATAAAAACAATATCGCTTGTGTGTATAAAACGCTCTTCGAGAATATAAGTTTTTATGCTGTCAGTAAAGTGTCATCGTGAAAAAAATATTGACTTTCGACGCATTTGAAAAAAAAGTCAATCTTACCTCTTGACAAATAGTGCACAAAAGTGTAGTTTTAGATAGTCTTTGAAAAACATCTGCGTTTATAAAGCTTGTACGCAGAAAGGAGCACAAAATGTACAGCACCGCCAATGGCACCGTTACCGACGCCGAAGCCGCCGAAATCGATTCCCTCAACAACGAAATCTGGAAAAACTTTTGGAGCATCCCCCGCGAAAAACGCACCAAAGCAGATTGGGAAAAGCTGCTCGACATCCAAATATTGGTGAAAAAGGGGTGAAAATAGAGCTTTTGCGCTCTATTTTATAAATAAATATATTGACAATTAAATAAATATATTGTATTTTAATCTATGAAGTTTAAAGAAATCTGCGATTACGCAAAGAAAAGAGGTTGGACCCCACAACCTATGAATTACGCAGCGAAAATTGAGAAAGACAAGGACATGGGCTTCGTGGTTTCGTTCCCCGATCTGCCCAACGTGAATGCGTTCGGCGACACGCAGGAGGAGGCCCTCAGGCAGGCGAAGGATGCCCTCGACGGCGCGATGGAATGCGACCTGGATCTCGGCAACACGATGATTCTCCCCAAGACAATGCCCGATTCCGACAAGGGGCTCTACCCGGTCGAGCTTTCCCCGCGAATCGAGATTGCATACAAACTATTCGAAGCGCGCAGGGGACAAAAGAAGAGCGATGTGGCGCGTCGCGCAAACATCACCCCGCAAGCGTACCAGCGTTTCGAGACACCGAAGGGTTCGCCTTCCGTCGAAACGCTTTACAAGCTGGCGCACGCCCTAGGCAAACAACTCATAGTCGAGTTCGTGTAATTACGGCATCTGAAACATCATCCCTATTGCACTCTGCAGAGAGATTATTTATATTTATCTCGATAATTCGACAATCCTCGTGACAGTCGGCATAGGCCTCTGGCCCGTACGTGCATCCGCGACGAGGCGCATCAACCTTCTTGTCGATGTTGTTGGATAGCTGGCAGGAACACGACCTGCTTCTCGCCTACAAATTTACTGTATATGAAGAACTTTTACCTCTTGTACCAATCTTTCGTTGAATTTACTCCCCAAGTTGGGGAGCAATTGTATCAAGTACCCTGGGGACACCACAAACTTCTAATAGACAAATTTAAGCAGGTCCCGCAAAAAGCCCTTTTCTTCGTCCAACAAACTGTAGAAAAAGGCTGGAGCCGCTCAACACTCCTGAATATGCTTTCGACCGACCTGTACGAAAGGCATGGGAAGGCTTTGACCAATTTTCAGAGGACTCTCCCTGCCGAAACAAGCGAATTGGCACAGGAACTGACGAAGGATCCCTATGATTTCGCCTTCACGGGCATCACGGGGCGGCACAACGAAAAACTGTTGAAAGATAAATTGCTTGACAACATCACGAAATTTCTTGTTGAACTGGGAACGGGTTTTGCTTATGTCGGCAGGGAATTGAGTCAAGCACACAGCCAATCAGTATTTCAGAATACGAACTAGAACGCTTCTACCCCGAAAAGATTGAAGGGACTATCCCCACCATTGAAGAACTCGAAATGAACCTGACTTCGGGGTTTTAGGGGGCAACTTGCCCCGTCCCCTTGACATTCCCCCGCAAATAAGCGATATTAAAAGTATGCAGAACAGAATCGATTATAGAGGATTGAATGTCACCGTGTTCAACGACACGGCGGAACGTTGCCGCACAAATGCGCGGCTCCGCGAATCCATCGCGCAGTCAAGGCGGGCGCAGAAATTCACGGGCGAACGCGAGGGCGTCGCTGTCGAGAGCCGAAATGTCTATGCGGAGCGGGCCAAGGTCGTCGTTTCGCAGAAGCGCACGTTCGAGGCGGCGCAGGCGTATGCGGGCACCAGGGTCGCAGTACTCAACTTCGCATCGGCATCGAACCCGGGCGGAGGTGTCACGACGGGGGCGGGCGCACAGGAAGAATGCCTCTGCAGGTGTTCCACCCTGTACAGCTGCCTCACCGACCAAAAGATGTGGGAACTCTTCTACGAGCCGCATCGCCGCAACAGAACCGCGTTGCATACCGACGACTGCATCTATACGCCGGGAGTGACCGTGTTCAAGACCGATGTCTCGGCCCCCGAACTGCTGGGCGAAACGGACTGGTACAGCGTGGATGTCATCACGTGCGCGGCACCGAACCTGCGCTATGGAGATGTCAGCATTACGGACGAGGCGCTCAAGCAGCTACACATCAAGCGGCTCCGCCGCATCCTGGATATCGCTATTTTGAACAAAGTAGAAAATATCGTGCTGGGCGCGTTCGGCTGCGGGGCGTTCATGAACAACCCGAAGGTCGTGGCGGCCGCCACCGCCGAGGTCATCAAGGATTACCTTTTCGCCTTCGAGACTATCGAGTTCGCGGTATTCTGCCGCCCCGGATTTGAGCAGAACTACAGGGAATTCCGCAATTATCTTGGGTCGGAATAGCCGACCCTATAACAGCGCCCCTACCTCATCTGCGTTCATGACGCAACGAAGGTTGTACAGGTTATCCTTTCTTGAATTCGGGAAATCATCCACCCAAATTGACCCTCCCCAGAAAGTCACCGCACTTGCGATAGTGCAAGTAAAGGGATCGTTGTCTTCTTCAACGAGCCAGAAACCGCTTCGATCCCCAATCAAATGCATGTTGAAGCCATTGGAAAGGCCGTCAGCACCGTAAGCTTCACAATAGTTATCACGGCTTCCGTCTTCTTTTAACATATCCTCCTGAACCACCGAAGAACAGAAATACTCGCTTTCGTATCCATGTTCCAGAAGTCTGCGCAAACTTTTTTCCAATGCCAAAGCTTCTTTTGCGGAAGGCACATGCCACCCGGGCGGACAAAGCCCCTGGAATCCTGTCGTATCTCTGATGGCCAGCCACTTGCGATCGTAGTCGTGTCCTTTACCCATCGCTTCGGACCAGGTATAAAGGCATTCATCCCCAATCCCTTTTTCACAGAGGGTGTCTTCGGGCGAATACTTCATGTTCTCCGCCATCCAAATCTGATCTCCGAATTTAATGACTTTATATGTACTAGAATCGCGCGGATCGATAATGGTCGAATCCTCGTTGATTATAGTAGAGAGCACTACAGACGAACTGCTTTCTGGCACAGTCTCGCTAGACGTGATTTCTTCTGAAGAAGAACTTGGCAATGGTTCTTCTTTTGCGCCCGATGACGAATCGTCCCCGCACGCAATCAGGGTAACGGCCAAAATGGAGCAAGCGGCAAATAAAGGATAAAATTTCATCTGTAA
The DNA here is from genome assembly GCF_900230125.1 of Fibrobacter sp. UWT3. Classification (NCBI taxonomy): domain Bacteria; kingdom Pseudomonadati; phylum Fibrobacterota; class Fibrobacteria; order Fibrobacterales; family Fibrobacteraceae; genus Fibrobacter; species Fibrobacter sp. UWT3. Next base: position 186,538 of record NZ_OCSS01000002.1, read on the forward strand.
CTCCCTATGTTAAAGCGTTTAGTATTTTAAATATACATTCTTGTCGGGGACAAAGTCTACGCCATACTCAATCGGCACCTTTCCAAGGAAACGCCCCTGCAAATCGAAAGCCTTCACCGAGCGAGACTTGAGGTCACGAGAATTGCGGACAACTTTCCTGAAAAGCGATGTCGTGCTACTCGAGCTCATCCCGTATTCGAAAGCGCCGAGGTCAGGCGCTTCGCCCACAAACGGGAATCCCAAATCTTCGCCCTTGTCGATGGCGCGACTCCCCTTCTTGAGTTTCAAGAAGCCCACGTCGGGCAGGCTTCCGTCGGCGTTGCGCGGGCCCAGGATTCCCGGAATCGTGGAAAGGTCTTCGCCGGTGACGGTCATGCTCGGGTCGTCAAGACTTTCAAAATCGTCGACCGTCAAGTCGAGATTCAGGTTCCATGTGTTGTTCTCGCCGGCGGGGCATTCCACATAACGGTCGATGTTCTGGCTCGGTATATACTCCCAGCACTCCCCGACTTGCGAATTCTTGTTCGGGAAGGCAATGTTGTTCTTGAGCACGTGCGCGTTGTCGCCGGTGAGGGGCGCTACCTCGGCAATGCGGTTCCCTTCGGAATCAAAGAGTGTCGATGCCATGGAGAATTCGCGGTCCTTGTTCATGTACGACGTATTGTTGAGCCACTTGCTGCCGGCACCGGTGTAGTTCGCGTAGAAGCCCGTGGACTTGTTTTTCCAGGCGGCGCAGAACTTGATGGTATGCCGCCCGCCACCGAGGGTGCTCTCGCCCATCTTGATGCCATGCCCGTTGCCGTTCTTCGGGTTACCTAGCCCGTAATCGCTGTAGCCGTTCCCCATGGCGTAGCAGTTTTCCAGCACCACGGGGAATTCCTGGTTGATGAAGTCGAAACCGTCGTCGCTGTTCCACCAGGCGCGGCACCCGATGAACTTGGTGGTATCGCCCTCGCCGGGTTTCTGGTAATGCGCGCCGAAGCCGTCGGCATTTTCGCCGTCGCCCTGCCATCCGGTGGGGTCGTAGTTGTCGTGCGCGTCGCAGTTCAAGAAGATGTGTCCGCCGCCATCTGGCGCGCCGTCGTTCGCGAAGAATCCGGGGCCCGCGTTGTGGTGGCTGTCAATCTGCTCCAAAAAGATGTGCTTGCTCGCGTAAAGGAAAACGCCGGAATTCGAGTTGTGTTTCATGGGCGTATTGCGGACCTCAAAGCCCTTCAAATGCAGGTACTTTGCCGATATCACAATCGGCGAGGTGTACATCGCTCCCTCGGGAGTGCCGTCGCTGTGTTCCCCGCCAGCAGCCACGGGCAAGTTCGCGCCGTCAAAAATCGGACGCTCGCCCGGATAGGCCAGGTAATGGATGCGGTTGTTGTCGCTCTCGCCACTTGCCGTGAGGAGAATTGCCGCAGTCATCTTGTACCGCGCGAAAAAGACGGTGTCGCGCAGGTCATAGATGCCGCCGCGAACCCACACGGTATCACCCGCGTGCACCACGGTATTCGCCTTGTTGAGCGTCGCGAAGGGCTTGTCCTTTGTGCCCGCGCTGGCATCGTTGCCATCGGGTGCCACGTAATACACGGCACCGAAGGATTGCAGCGCCGCGAATGCAAGCGAGAATGCAAATACTCTACTGTTCCATTTTTTCAGGCGCATGTCCGACTCCGCGAATTGTCCTAATCCACAAAAAAAAGCACGGGCAAAGCCCGTACTCATGAATATACACTAATTTTCGGCAACCCGGTACAGCGCCGCAAAAGAAATGGTAAAATTACTTGAGAATGGCCTCGATTTCGGCGCGGCTCAGGTAGGCCCGCTCGTTCAGGGCCTCTGCAATCTTGCAGAGTGGCTTCTGGCAGGCCATCAGGATGTTGTAATCCTGCTCGACCACGTTCGTCTCGGCCAGCTGAAAATAGTAGCACGCCGCCTGGAACTTCTGGTAATCCGGATCGCTCTTGTAGAGTTCCATGGGCAGTTCCTTCATGACGGTATCGAGGTCGCACTTGAATTCCTTGCGCATCAGGAATTCCGCGATATGGCCCGCCATCGCGATATGCGCGTCGCCCTCGAGTTCCGTACCCGCGATATGCGTGGTGCCCGGCTGCTCCCTGGAATTGTTCATCTTCACGTAATCCAGCGGGCGCTTGAATAAAAACGCGACAAGCGCGTGGCCCGCCTCGTGATTGCAGAACTTCTTGAATTCTTCTTCCCCGAAAAACTGCACCAGCGATTCACGCGTCAAGACTTGTTCCGGCATTGCGAAACTCCTTTTTAGCCGGATAAAATATATGAAAAACTCTACACTTTTTCTACGGCATTCCCACAAGTTCCTTCAATCCTTTCACGATACCCTTCTCGGTTTCGCCGTCGTTGGGGAGGCGCAACCTGAGCACAAATTCTCGTACCAGGTAATCCACGAAGCGTGCATCGGGAATCCCTTCGGAGCCGGGATTCTCGAGTTCCGCATAGTCGCTGTATACCGTTTGCGCTGCAGGAGAATTTTCGGCCTTCTCGTACTCCCCTGCAAAGAAATCCTTGTACGTTTCTAAGGTATACTCCGGGAATGTATCGGCAAAGCGGTCAACACATATATGGGCCATGAGTTCAAAGGTCACATCCAGGAATTCCCCCTTGGTCTCGTAGAACTCGTCATCGAAAAAATAGCCTTCGTTCTTTTCGCCTTCGGAAGAATACATATAGCAAAGCCCGTTCAGACGGTTACGGTAAAATACGGCTTCGTATTTCACGTTGCCATCGAGATCGGTAAGAACGCTTCTATTATTCACATACTCGATATAGCCGTCAACAGTTCCGTCTTCCGCGTAACTTTCGTACTTGCCATCTACAGCCATTCCTTTGCTGTACTGGATTCTCGACTGGACCGTACCGTTTTCGTTATAGTTCACTTCTTCGCCGTCAGGAAGTTCATAATTCATGTCGCATTCGGAGCGGAGTATGCCCTCATCATAATCCAGAGACTTTCCGCCACAGTACTGGTCATCCACGTACAACGATTTCCTGTACACAGTTCCATCCGGATTGTAGAGCCGCTCGTAACCCTGGCGCATCCCGTTTGCATATTCGGTTTCGCTCACGAGAACCCCCGACCTGTCGAACTGGCGGAGCTTTCCATACCGTCGGCCCCTCCAGTAGAATTCCTCCCGGCGGAGGCTCCCGTCCGGATTGTATTGCTTCTGGATGCCGACACTCTCGTGATTCACGCGGGCGCCTTCGTACATAATACGTCCATCGCGATGGAACGCACGACAATACCCGTTCCTCCACTTCTCGGTATTCCTCAGATTCCCCAACTCGTCGTAAACGGGAATGTCGGAATCCACGACCATCCCATCAACATACTCGGTCACCTTCATCAATCGACCATTCTCGTAATAGCCGTATTCCTTGCCCGTGACAAGACCCCTGCGATATTCGCAGCGCCACTGGACCGCTCCGCTCTCGTAGTAAATTCGGGATTCGCCCTCCAGCAGCCCGTTGCAGAAGTTGTCCTCGCTCCGATGCGCACCACTCCTGTAGAATAGAACGCTCTTGCCGTGATTCACACCGTTCACGGTTTCCGTCTCTTCGAGCAGTTCCCCTTCGGGGTAGTATCTCCTGAACAATTCGACCTTTTCCATATTCCCTCACCGCATTGTGGTTCAACCATAAATATACATTATATTTATGCCATAAAATGACAGAAATAATATTCTTTCGTTCCTGCCTACCTAAAAAATTATTGCATAGATAAACAGGAACGCTAAGAATATCCCTGTAAGGCAGCCGCCGCACATGGCTATTTCCCGTTGCAGTTGCCGCGCTTTGCGTAGTCGGCGTCGACCTTTGCCTTCCACTGGCGGGCGTTCTTGCGGTTGTTACGGATGTCGCTCATCAGGCAGCATTCCGCCTCGTACATGACTCCGATTCCGGATTTGTCGTTCACGAAGTTTGCGGCGCGATCCTCGTCGATGCCGAAGTTCCTTGCGGTCTCGATGGCGTCGATGTTTGCGCCGAGGAAGATGAATTCCCAGCCGTACTTCTGCTTCTGGCGTTCAATCATCTGCTTCACGCGTTCGGCGGTGTACTTGCGGCTCGAATTCTCGTAGCCATCGGTGGTGATGACGAAGATGGTCTTTTCGGGGCGGTCTTCGTCGCGGGCGTACTTGTGCACGTTGCCGATGTGGTGAATTGCCCCGCCGATGGCATCGAGGAGTGCGGTGCAGCCACGGGCGTAGTATTCCTTTTCGGTGAGCGGCGCAATGTTTGCAAGCGGGGTGCGGTCGTGGAGCACTTCCATTTCGGTGTCGAAGAGGACGGTAGAGACATACGCCTCGCCCGTCTCCTGTTTCTGCTTGTCGATGGTGCTGTTGAAGCCCCCGATAGTATCCTTTTCAAGCCCGCTCATGGAACCGCTGCGGTCCAGGATAAATACGATTTCGGTGAGTCCCTGTTTCATGATTGCCTCCGTGCCGCTATTCGTGCGGCTTAGGTAGTGGTCACTGGCTTGGCGCGTCCGCACCTTCGCGTTTGCGACCGGTTAACGATGGCAATAATAGATGTTACAGGAGGCGATTTGGTCGCCTGGCAGGCGACATTTTAAATTGTCGTTTTTGAGCGATTTTTGGCAGTTATACGCCTAGAGTCGGCAGCCCGAACTTGAAAAGCATGTTATTGATTTCCCAGATATCGTACATTCCGCGCTCGATAAAGTACGAAACGACCAGGTCGCCCCTGTTGGAGGGCGAAAGCGCGAGTTCCGCGCGGGCGAGCAAGTCCTTTGTCTCGTCCATGTTCAGGTGGAGCGCGATGGCAAGCGCGAGGGCCGTCTTCTTGGTAGGCTTGTACTTTACGTTGCTGCGTATCTTGGAAAAATGCTTGCGGTCGAGATTCGCCTTCTTGTATACATCCACGTCGTCCAGGTTCTTTTCGTGAATGAGATTGAAAAGCTTGTCGCAGAAGGTTTCGCCGGGTTTCGCGAGAATGTCATCGAGGGAAATGGAGCATTTTTCAGCCAGATTCTCCACACATTCAAGATTGCGCGGCGATTGCAAAACCAGTTTATCGCATTCTTCGGCGGGCCATTCTTCATAATCGGGAGTGTTGCGACCTTGCCAGCGCCGCCTTGCATACCTGCGCACGTCGCCGTATTTATCTTGTACGTAATTGTCGTCGATAAACGCCTGGATGTCGCTGTACAAATCCTCGGAAACTTCGAACGCCTTGCGGTCAAAAACCACGAGGGTCACCAGCATTTCGTTTGTCTGCAAGAACTCGCCGATGGCCTGCGTTGCAATCCTTACGGCATAATCCTTCGGGAAACGGAACACCCCGCTGGAAATAAGCGGGAAGGCGATGGATTCGCACCCCAGTTCCTTCGCCATCTCAAGGGCATTACGGTAGCAGCCCGCAAGCGCAAGCATTTCGCCGGACTTGCCGCCCATCCACTTGGGGCCCACGGTATGGATGATGTACTTCGCGTCTAGCGCGAACGCGGGCGTCACCGCCACCTCGGCAACATCCAGCGGGCCGACCTGCTCGCGGGCCTTCAGCAAATCCTCGTGGCCTGCGGCCTCGTAAATCTGGTATTCGGTACCGCCCCCGCAAACAGGTTGCCTATTCGCGGAATTTACGATGGCGTCGGCCTTGACCTTGGTAATGTCGTTGCGTACAATCTCGAGGGGCATTACTTACTTTTCTTGTAGCGCTCGATGCATTCCTGGTAAAAGTCGTACGTCTGCTTGGCGATAGACTTCCAGCTGAACACATCTACGGCACGCTTGCGGCTCACCTCGCCCATCTTCTTCGCAAGTTCCGGGTCTGCGAGAACCTTGTTTAGCTTGTTCGCAAAGTCGGTCTGGAAGGCCTTCGGGTCGGCAGGCTCGAAATCCGTCTCGGACACGTGCTTGAGCGGCACCAGGAATCCGGTTTCGCCGTCCACGATAATCTCGGGAATCCCGCCCACCGCAGAACCCACCACCGGGGTCCCGCAGCTCATCGCCTCGAGGTTGATAATCCCGAACGGCTCGTAGAGCGAGGGCGTGGCAAACACGGTCGCATGGCTGTAGAGCACGCGGAGTTCCTCATGCGGGACGGCTTCCTGAATCCACACCACGCCGTCGCGGGTGGCCTGGACCTTTTCGATAAGCGACTTGCATTCCTCGGCGAGTTCCACCGTGTCGGGAGCACCCGCGCAGAGCACCACCTGTGCGCTCTTGTCGATTTGCGGAATGGCCTGGATAAGCTGGCTAATGCCCTTCTGGCGCGTAATGCGGCCCACGAACAGCACGTAGGGGCGGTTCGGGTCCACGCCCCACTTCTCGAGGATGCCCGCATTGAACGTCGGCGCGTAGAATTCCGGGTCGATGCCGTTGTAGATAACCTTCACACGGTCCTCGGGCACGCCGTAAAGCTTCATCACGTCGCGCTTCATGCCCTGGCTCACCGCAATCACGCCATCGGCGGCCTCGTATGCGGTGCGTTCGATCCAGCAGCTCATGGCATAACCACCGTCACCGAGCTGTTCCGCCTTCCACGGGCGGTGCGGTTCCAGCGAGTGCGTGGTAAGGATAAGCGGGCACTGCAGCAGGCGGCTCGCGAGCACTCCACCGAAATGGCTGTACCAGGTGTGGCAATGGATTACGTCGATATCCTTGAGGGTAGCGGCCCACTGCAGGTTGATATCGAGCGGCTTGAAAATCTTCTGGAAGCGGTCATCGGCCGGGTCCAGGCCCAGCTTGCGCGAAAACCCGATTGCACGGACATTGTCCTCGTCCACATCCTGGCTCCCGAAGCAGCGTGCCTCGATGTGGCAAAGCTTTGCGAGTTCCTGCGTAAGGAACTTGACGTGGATACCTGCGCCGCCGTAAATTTCCGGCGGGAACTCGTTAGTAAGAATAGCAGCGTTCATGAAGGAACTCCTTTTACACCAATAATTATACAAAAACACCCCGCCTGTGGGGCGAGGTGCTTGGAGTGAGTGTGGAAATTCCTAGAAGTTCTTGCACTGGCCCTTCCACTTGCCGGGCTGGCCAACGATAGCGCCATCGATGTACTTGCCGCTCGTACCGACGAAGTCATCCTTGCGCCAGTCTTCGCCACCGAGGTGCCAACGCATCCAGGCAACCGTAGCAGCCATGCCGCCCCAGGGTCCCGAACCGTGACCCCAGCCGCATTCACCGTTATAGCATTCATTGCCCTGGCCGCCCGTCATCTTGAGGAGGCAAGCCGGAATCCTGACGTTATTGTTGTTGTAGTCGCCTTCGGCGTTCGGGCGTTCCATGCCGCCTTCACCGTAGACGATTGCAGCAGTCTTGCCCTGAGGGACATTCGTCAGTTCCGCATGGTTGAACGCGCCGCTGTTGTTGAGTACGGCAGTAATCACGCGTTTGTCGTTAATGAGCATCTTTTCGGACTGCAGGCCGCCCATGGAGTGGCCGGAAGCGCCAACCTTCGTCATGTCGAGCTTCTGGTAAAGCGGGTCACTCGGATTATTGTTCTTATTCTCGAGCCAGTTGAGAGCGGGAATACCGCGGTTCGTGCCATCCGGAGATTCGCTGGTGGCAACCACCACGAAACCGTGGGAGGCAAGGCGGCGAATGATACCTTCATAGTCGTTGGGGCTGGAACCGCCACCGGGACCCCACAGGATAACGCCGTGCTTCTGGTCGTTGGAGAGGCGCTTCGGGTAGCAGAGGACACCGCCACCGTTATCGGCGGTATTCCTGATATATTCAACTTCCATGTAGTTCTTGTTTTCGTCGGTATCGGTCGCAAGGAATATTCCGGCGGGCTTCACTTCTTCGCTGGAAGAAGAAACGACCTTCGCTTCGCTAGAGCTAGATGCGGGTGCAACCTCGGCACTGCTTGCCGGATCGACGGTAGCACTGCTGGTCGGGTCGACAGTTGCGCTGCTCGTTGGGTTTGCAACCGGATTTGTTCCGGGGCCGCAAGCATCGGGCAGGCTGGAAGACAAACAGGAATCGTCGCCGCCAACGTCGACATTGCCGCCAAGCGGGTCAACGACTTCGCCACCTAGCATTTCGGTAGAGCTGCTGGATGCGAGCGTGGGATCAACGACACCTTCACCACCAATGGCAGGGTCGGCCATGCCCGAGGAACTGAGCGCGGCAAGCGGATCGTTCGGGTCGTATTGCTGCTGGGCAGCGGAAACGGTAGATTCGTCGCAGTTGACAACGGCAAGGGCGGCGCCAACAACAACGAGGCCCTTCGCCAGATTCTTGAAGAATCGAGATTTCATTGTATTACTCCTTGATTTACTCCGTAACCGCATATAAAGATACCTTGCAAAAAAAGGAAAAACTCGCGGTTTTCGCGAGTTTCTATGGACAATAAATCCAAAAGGGGCTGTTTACCGGGGGGCGTAGATGCGCGACATGAACTCGGCGCGGGTCTTCTCGTCGGTCTTGAACCTGCCCAGAAGCTGGGTCGTGACCATCGTGGCACCGGGCTTCTTTACCCCGCGCATGGTCATGCACATGTGGGATGCCTCGAGCACCACCGCGACTCCCTTCGGATTCAGTTCCTTCTGGATGAGTTCGGCAATCTGGCGGGTCATGCGTTCCTGGATTTGCGGGAAGCGGGCATAGAATTCAACGACGCGCGGAATCTTGGAAAGGCCCACCACGCAGTCGCCCGGAATGTAGGCCACGTGGGCCTTGCCCGTAAACGGCAGAAAATGATGTTCGCACATGCTCGCGAACTCGATATCCGGCACGATAATCATCTCGTCGTACTTCTCGTGGAAACGCGTCTTGAGAATGTCTTCAGCACGCATCTCGCCCGAAAGGCCGGTCATGAGTTCTGCATACATCTTCGCGACACGCTTCGGCGTATCGAGCAAGCCTTCGCGGTTCGGATTCTCGCCCATGCCGGTGAGAATCATCCGGAAGCCGTCTTCCATCATCTTCAAGTTCATGCGGGCAAAGATAGAAAAATTACCGGATATCAACCCTCACCAAGGCGCCAGCGCCCTTGGCAATATATATACCATGCGGAATGTTTTCGAGCGACATGCCGTTTATCGCGGTGCGGACAAGCGTTCCGTTCAGGTTGAACAGCTTGATTTCGCCCGCAGATTCCAGGCGGTTGCCCACGCGCAGAATCCCGGGGGTCGCACGCGCCAAACCCTCACCCAACTGCGCGCCGTTCACGATTCCCGTCGTTTCGCCGCCGGCTTTGAAATTTTCCACATGCGTAATGCCATTGTTCACGTAGTCGCCGAGCCCGTAGGCGCTGCGCATAATCTTCAGCACATCCATGTCGAACACGGAGCCGTCCGGGGCAGACTGCCTGCGGATAATGGTCATGTTGTTTTCGCCCTCGTGGCCCGTATCCCAGGCGATGGGCACCACCTTGTTCTGTTTCGCGAGCTTCATCACGGCGTCGTAATAGGCAAGGCGGCCCTTGCGGTGCTTCGCGTAGTTATCGCCCGTCAGCACGCCCACGCGGTCGTTCGCGCCGAACTCTCCGATAATCACGGGCACGCCCTTGTCCACAAAGTTCGTCTTCATCTTGCCGAACTGGTCCTGAATCTGCGCGCTGGTGCACTTGTCGCCCATCGCGCCCGCCCAGGCGTTGTAACCGCAGTTGTGCACGATGTCTGCACCGGTTGCGAGGTCATCGCCCCAGTAGTATTGCGGATAAACTTGCGCGCCCCAGTCGGCAATGTCGTTCATGAGCGTGTAGGTGTACGGGTCATAAAAATGCACCTCCACCATCAGGCGGTTTTCAGTCACGTCCTTCGGGAGTTTCGAAACCGGCATCACCTCGGTCGTGCGGTCGATACTTGTGGAAGGCCCCTGGATTACAAGAGTACGGCTCGCATTGTTCCCGCCCGTCGCGCGCACGGCATCCACGAACGTCTGGTGGTACACCATCAGGATTTCCGTCTCGTGCCTGTAATTGTCGTCGGTAGTCGCGGGCTCGTTCGCGCTCGCAAAGAGCAGGTTCTCGTTATAGTCCTTGAAACGCGTCGCAATCTGCGTCCAGTAGCCCTTCTGCTTCGCGTTCACCTCGTCCTTCTTTTCGTCCTTCAGATTCTCTTCGAGCCAGCCGCCATCCCAGTGGATGTTCAGGACCGTCACGAGGCCTGCGCGCATGCACATGTCTACGACCGTCTGCACCGAGTCCATCCAGCTTTCGTTAATGACGCCGTTACTCGCGTGGCTGTCCCAGGCGCAGGGAATGCGGATGGTGCTGAACCCCGTCGCCTTCACTGAATCGATGTAGGCTTCTGTCGGGAACTTGTTGCCCCAGCCCGTCGGGTTGCCCGGAACTTCCATCGTGTTGCCGATGTTTATCCCGAAGCCCATTTTGTTGAACATTTCGCCCGCAGTCGGGAGCGTTTCGGCATTCGCGAGCACAGCAAGCGACGCCACGGAGAAGGAAGCGGCCAGCGCCGCAGTCCTGAGTCTGCTTTTAAGCATAACATCCCTTTAAGGCGCGAAGGCGCCTTCACTTCAAACAACACTTGAAATATATATGGATTTACGACCCGCAGGCACCCATCCGGATGCATTTCCCGTTGACAAAATGTCAACCACGCGCACAAATAAATGTATTTTAGAACTATGACAACGCCAAAGAACATTCCCGACCCGATGGCAGTACACCCGATTGCGGGCTACGACAAGGAAATCTACGTGAAGCCGACGCTCAAGAATCCGAACATAGTCGTGGGCGACTTCACCTACATTGCCGACAGCGAGTTCGAAAGCCACGTGACTCACTTATACCCGTGGACCAACGACAAACTGATTATCGGCAAGTTCTGCCAGATTGCTGCGGGAGTGGAGTTCGTGATGAACGGGGCAAACCACCAGATGAACGCGGTCTCGACTTTCCCGTTCTACACGCTCGCAGGCTGGGACATGAAGGCGCCCGCACCAGCGGACATGCCGCTAAAAGGCGACACGATTATCGGGAACGACGTGTGGATTGGCCAGAACGTAACGATACTCCCCGGAGTACATATCGGCGACGGTGCGATTATCGGTGCAAGCAGCGTCGTTGGCAGCAATGTGGAGCCCTACACGATTGTCGCAGGAAACCCGGTGCAATTTATACGCAAGCGTTTCGACGAAGAACTCACAAACCTGATGCTCGAATGGCGCTGGTGGGACAAACCCATCGAAGAAATAAACTCGCTTATCCCGGTACTCACGAGCACCGACTTGACAGAAGTCAAGAAGAAAGTTAAGGAAATGCTCGGGAAATAGCCCGGCACTAATTACACGAACACGACTTCGTTGCCGGTGCGTTCGGTGATATTCCGGTTCGGGAGTCCGCTCTCCGTATCGGCATAGCCAATAGCGACGGAGGCGTACACGCGTTCATCATCGCGCAAGCCAAGGCCGCGCAGGTATTCGAGGAGCGTCGGGTCTTCGTTCAGCCACTTGAGCTGGTTGATGTAGCAACTGCCCAGGTCGAGCTCGTTCGCCGCAAGCATCATGTTCTCCACAGCGCAGGCGACATCGGCCATGTTGTTGCCGTAGTCTTTCTTGTTCGCGACCACAATCAGCACAGGCGCCGTATAGCAGAAGGAATAGTTCCCCTTGCGGGCGAGCGTGATGGAATTCTTGAGGCTCTTGTACAGGTCTTCGCGGAGTTCCATCTTCGCGAACGCGGCCTGCACCAATTCCTTGAGTTTCGCAATCACCGAAGCATCCGAAATCACGAAGAAATGATTCGTCTGAGCGTTGCCGCCGGTAGGGCCAAAGCGCCCCGCCTCGACAATCTGCTTCAACTTCTCGAGTTCCACAGGCTGTGCCTTGAACTTGCGAGTACTGCGACGCGTGCGTATTGCTTCGAGTGTGTTCATACTACTTGTCCAGCGGGAGCACGAGAATACGCGAGTTGCGCTTCTGGTTGTAGTGGTCACGCTTGCTCTTGGGCAAATCCTCGACCGTACCATCCTCGAATCCGAAGTGGTAGAACCAGTCGAGAGCCTGCGTGGTCAGCAAGAACAGCTTACTGTAGCCTTTCATGCGCCCGACAGAAATCAGGTGCCGCACGATGGCGTCGCCGATGCCCGACTTGCGGTAGTTCGCACCCACCGCGATGCCCGCAACTTCGGCCATCCCGTCTTCGAACTCGTGCAAGGCGCCACAGCCGTGAATGCTGTTGTCGATGCTGTACACCACGTAATCCTTGAGCTTCTCAGAAATGCTTTCCTGCGTACGCGGCACCAGGTAGCCCTTCGCGATGTAGTCCTGCATGATGCGCAGGATATCCGGAATATCCTCGATGTTCGCGGGCCGGATACTCGAGTACTGGTTCGCGTACACCATGGTACCGTCGCCCCGCGCGCTGAATACTTCCTGCAGCACGCTGCCCTGGAATTCACCGCTCAGCAAATGCACGCGGTTCGCGCCCGCCTCGCACGCCCGGATAGCGTTCATCAGGTAGTCCATCTGCGCAAAGTCGAGCACGTCGGAATTGAGTTCCAGGAGTTCCTTCGCCTGGTCCACATCCAATGCAGAAATCACACCCGAGTCCGTCGGCTCCAGGTACTTCGTGTTCTTGCCGGTCACAAGCCCCTTGAGCTTGATGCCGTTCTCGTTACCGATAAAGAACAGCTTGCCCACCTGCATGTACTTGCAGATTTCGGTCGCGAGTTCCGTAGAACTGATATTGTAGGCATGCCCGATCTTGTTCCAGCCGATAGGCGGAATGATAGGCACGAAATTCTCGTCAAGCAGCTGCTCCAGGATATCGCGCTGGATCCGCTCGATCTTTCCGGTGCGCATGTAGTCCACTCCGCCAATCACGCCAAGGCTCCGGGCCAGCACCCAGTTGCCCTGGATACCGCTCAGGCCGCTCGCCGTGAGGTGGCTCATGATGCGCTGGGCAACCCCGAGACTCGCCTGCTCAATGAGGGGCAGGGCCTCCTCGCTCGTAAGCCGGACGCCACCCTCGAACTTGCTTTCAAGTTCCCAGGCCTTCAACTGCGCGTCGATACTGTTTCGCGTACCCGGCACGATAATGATGCGGATACCCGCCTTGTGCAGCAGGGCGATATCCCGCATGAGCACGGGGAACAGCGGATGGTCCATCAGGCCGTCGTCAATCTTCAAAACGAACAGCTGGCCCTTGAACCGGTCCATATAGCCGAACACTTCCCGGATGAATCCGGCAACTTCGAAGTGCTGGGAATAGAAATCGGACGCAGTGTTATTCATGACCATAAACATAAAAAAACGCGACCCCGTCAAGGGCCGCATCCACAAATTTTAGCCTTTTCAGGCCTGCAATTTCGCGTTACTTCTTCGCAGCGGGCTTCTTTGCACCCTTCGCGGCAGGTTTCTTGGCACCGGTTGTCGAGTTTGCCGAAGCATCGGCGGGTTCGGCCTTCTTGGAATCCTTTGCCTCGGCAGGTGCAGCAGCGGGGTCAACAGCCTTAGCGGCGGCAGTATCGGCCGGAGCAACGGCGGCATCGGTTGGCGAGCCCGTCGAACCATCGACAGCCGGGGTTTCCGCGTACACCTTCAGGAGTTCCACCTCGAACACGAGGAGCGCATTCGCGGGGATCATCGGCGGGACGCCCGCCTCGCCGTACGCAAGCGCGCTCGGAATCCAAGCCTTCACCTTCATGCCTTCCTTCATCACCTGGAGCAAGTCCTGCCAGCCCTCGATCACGGCATTCACCGGGAACTCGAGCGGTTCGCCACGTTTAACGCTGTTGTCAAATTCCGTACCGTCCAGGAGGGCGCCAATGTAGTGGACCTGCACCTTGTCGCTCACCTTGGGGGTAATGCCCGTGCCTTCCTTGATAACCTTGTACTGCACGCCCTTCGTGGTAACCTTCACCGTGGAATCCAGCACGTTCTTCGCGAGGAACTGCGCCTGCTCCTCAAGCGACTTCTGGGCGGCAGCCTTCGCGTCGGCCTCCTTCTTCTGCTGCATCTGCAAGAGCAGGCCCTGGAGCGCCTTTTCCGCCGTAGTATCATCCATGAGAACCTTGCGGGTCGTGTCCACCTCGTCCTTGATGGCGGCGATAATCACGTCCAACTTGAGGGGAACGTTTATGTTGGCAATCGCCTTGCCGAGGTCCATACCCAGCGCGTAGCTGTAGCGGTCGACCGTGCTATCGAGGGAAACCTTCACTTCGGGAGCAGGGGCGGGTGCAGCCGCGGGAGCGGGGGCCGGAGCCGGGTCCGTCGCGGGGGCGGCATTCTTGTTCCCGCCGCAGGCAAGCAGGGCGGCGCAGGAGGCTGCAAGGAGGGTAAAGCGGGTCAGATTCATGGCGTTCCTTTCCGTAGTGTGATGTTCAACACACAAAAAATTAGGAATTTTCGTTCCAGTAGACCAACTTTTTCGGGCAAAAACGGGCATTTCCCAGTGCAAGTTTGGACAAAACCCGCTTTTTCGCACCATTTCGGGCATTTTTTACCCGATTTGTGAGGTGATTCACATTATGGACAATTTGTAAACGCCAAGTTACAAGAATACTTGCATTCCATGTAAAACGTTTCTATTTTTATACACGAGGGATGGAAAGAGAGAATAACATGAATAGCAACTTTATGAATATAGTGGCGAAAGCCGCCGAAAATAAGAGCCTATTCGACTCCTCTGTCGAAAACATCAAGGTCGCACTTGATGACTCCATCAAGGTATCCACGCAAGCCGTTCCGCACATGGCGCCCAAGTCCGGATCTACCGGCTGGCTCCCCGGCGCGCTATCGTACCCGTGGGCAATATTCTGCCTGGTCATCCCCGCCATTCTCGACGTGGTCGTGTAAAGCAACCCCTGCCATCCAGCGCAGGGTTTTCTTTTTATTTCTATCTTTACTCCGTAATTTTCGCGCATCCCGCGCACCGGAGACATTATGGCAGCACTCATCCTCGACGGCAAGGCACTCGCCAAGACCACTGAAGAAGAACTCAGCGCCCGCGTGGCAAAACTCAAGGAAAAGACGGGCAAGACCCCCATCCTCGCCACCATCCTGGTGGGCGACGACCCGGCGAGCGCCACCTACGTGAAGATGAAGGGCAACGCCTGCGCCCGCGTGGGCATGGAAAGCATCCGCGTGGTACTCCCGAAGAACACCACCACCGAGGAACTCCTCAACAAGATTCAGGAACTGAACGACAACCGCGACGTGCACGGCATTTTGCTGCAACACCCGGTTCCGCGCCACATCGACGAACGCGCCGCGTTCGAGGCCATCGACGCCCGCAAGGACGTGGATGGCGTGACCTGCCTGGGCTTTGGCCGCATGGCGATGGGTGAACCCGCTTATGGTTGCGCGACTCCCGCAGGCATCATGCGCCTCCTGAAGGCATACAACATCCCGCTCGCGGGCAAGCACGCCGTTGTGGTGGGCCGTAGCGCGATCCTCGGCAAGCCCATGGCCATGATGCTCCTGAACGCGGACTGCACAGTGACCATCTGCCACAGCAAGACGCAGAACCTCCCCGAATTTGTGGGTCAGGCCGACATCCTGGTGGGTGCGGTCGGCAAGCCCGAGTTCATCAAGAAGGAGTGGCTCAAGCAGGGCGCGGTCGTGGTCGACGCCGGCTACCATCCGGGTGGCGTGGGCGATATCGAGAAGGGTCTCGACGACGTGGCGAGCGCATACACCCCGGTTCCGGGCGGCGTGGGCCCCATGACCATCAACACGCTCATCTACCAGAGCGTGGAAAGCGGCGAAAAGTACCTGGGATAAGCTCTACGCTTTCCTCTTATACCCGCTCAGGCCCAGCAGAATCAGGGCCGGCGTGTAGAAGTACCACACAAAGTTATTTGCAACCGTAGCGACAATTTCTTGGACGCTATGGTCATCGCCCGTAGCAAGGGAAATTCCGACGCAGGCATCGCAGCAGAAGAACAGAATCATGCCGCGCTTGATATTCCGCGCGTTCTTTTCGGGGAAATACCCCATCTTGGGCACCTTGCACGCGACAATCAGCGAGCAGATGAGGAAGGCGCCGTAGGTGGCGACAATCGGGACAGTCGGCCCCTCGAAAATGCGGAACAGGTGCAGCGCATTCGCGACGAACATCACCCCGAACGGGATGCACAGAATCCACGGGGAACTCTTGTCCGTGTCGCTCATACGCGTATGGCGGTAAATGAACAGGGCCTGCACCACCATGAAGAAGCAGATACCAAGCAACGTGTAGTCGCTGCGGTGGTCCAGAAAATGGGAGTAGTTGTGCAGAATCTTGAGGCAGAAATCTGCACACAGGGCCATCGCGAAACCGGCCTGCAAGAAATTGCGGTCCCTCCGGCAGAGGCAATTTTTGCCGATAAAGAACACGATGACCGTCATGATGGCAGTAACCGCGAACTTGGCGATATTCTGGTAGTTGCTGCTTTCGACGAGGCACTGTTCAACGGCGCCGCAACGGTAGAACACAAGCCAGTCCATCACGAAGAATGTTATCATGAGGATGCCGACGATAACTAAAAGCATGGTGATAAGTTTTTTCTTGTTCATACAACTCAATATAGGCAATTTATGCCTAACATGCAACAAGAAAATTGCAAATAACGTAATTTTTACAACTACGTAGGCTAGCGCCTGGTGCGTTCAAGTTCGACCGCATCGGCTTCGGCGGAATTGGGCGAGAGCGTGTTCTTCATGATCTGACCGACATATTCCGCGCCAATACCAATCAGCGTTCCCGTGAGGGAATCGTTCGAATAATTGAGGTCCATCGCGGCCTTCGCATCGGAAGTCGCACGTTCGTTACGCAGGGTCGCGCTATCCGAATAAACTAACGGTCTGTTCTTCGTCGCCCCCGGAATGACGACCGAATCGACGGCATCGTTCTGCGCGGAAGCCTTTTTTTGCACGAGTTGCGCAAAAGGAAGCGACACGCACAACAAAAGACACGCTAAAACAAATTTCATACGGACAAATATAGTTTTTGCAAGAGTTACTTGTCCTTGACGCAACGTATTCCAAAGCGGTAACGGTCACTATCAATGGATCTCTTGTAGACGTTCTTGCGCACGCTATTGACTCCGTTCGAAGACATGATGTAGTAGTAGCCCTTCTTGTTCTCGACATCTTCTGCACCAATGCACGCCACGGCCTCGTCCCTGACATTGACAATATCGTAGCCGGAATTATCCTGATAGCAGGTGTTCGGAATAACACCTAGACCGTACTTGTCGGTACCCTGGTTGTATGAAGGCCACCTGAACGTGTATCTCAAATCAAGGGCGTATGTCGCCGAATCGTTCGCACGGACAAAGGCAAGCAGGCTATCCCAATCCGCAGTGGTCGAGATATGCCAGCCATCCGGGCAGAGGGGGTCTATGACAAGGGAGGTGAACGGGAACGAGTAGTGCAGCCCGTAGATGTCGCAGGAATCGCGCTTGCAGGTACTATTTTCCGATTCGTACTTGAGGTTTTCCGCCATCCATGTTGTGCCGTTGATTTCTATGGTCCTGTATTCATGGCCATCGCGTTCATCGACAAGCGTACCGTACGTTCCCTTATACCCGTACACCACTTTTTCTTCGCTCACGCAGCGGACATTTATCTTCACTGCGCTATTAAACCTCTGCTTTGCGACATATGCGGTATCGCCGATACCGTTACCATGATAGATGTCAAGGATGTACGCAACGGAATCATTGTATTGCGTACCAGACCATATATAGCCGCTTTCCATCTCGGTATTAAAATTGCCATTCCAAACCTGATAGCCCGCAGTTACGAACGAAAAACCAGAAGCGTTGTTCCCCTTATATTTAGGATTCTCCGCCGAGACAAGGTTATAGGTACTCTTATAAGGAGCCCCGATATATACTAGGGTATCCAGTTCTTCCTTTGTGGGTAGGCGCCAGCCTGCGGGGCAGGCCGTCAAGGCATCTTCATACCCATAGAACTTTCCATAGCGCACACACGAGAATGTCGTGTTTCCGTGATACCCTCCAAAACAGACACTGCTGTCCGTCTCGAAATTCAGGTTCTCCGCCATCCACTTGGTATGCCCGATGTTTATGGTCTTGTACGTCCTGTTATCGCGGCTGTCGGTAAATTCCCCGTACTCGAGTTCAGGGTTCATGTAACTCAAGGTATCGTCCTCAAGGCGGCCCTTCATGCAGAGCAGCCCAGACACATTCGCGGTATCGTCATCGAATACAGCCATATTCGATCCCTTCGCAAATAAGACTCTACCCAGAATCTTCCCTTTTTTAGAGCCTCCAACAAAGAAACTTGCACCCTTGTCATCCGTGGGTTTCATGCCGACACCAAACGCATCGAGGGCATAATCGTCGCCCCACCCCTCCTGCGCCTTGAGCGTGTACCCGGCATAACAAGCCCCTCCGACAGTATATAAAAAATCATTCCATTCACTTTTAGTGGGAATGTGCCATTCAAAGGGGCATGCCTTCTTGCCATTTTCCTCAAAGAGTAAATAAAATGGACCATAGTCAGTAGTGTGCCCGTCAAAACTATGCGACCATCCTGAAACATAGATACTGCCGTCGTCTTTTAACCTACTTCCACAATTATTTTCTCCTCCTTTATTGCAGGCCTGCGTGCTAATAAAAGATTGTACTTCAACGCCGTTACATGCCTTGCGGTCTTCGCCACGAACACCAAATGTAGCCTGCGGTCTAGTTACATCGGGTATCAAATCTCCCTTTATACATCGCAACGAAGCGTGCATTGTATCTTTTGCGGGGCCATAGTCATCGACATCCCTATAGGAGAACCTAATCATATCAGGCCGACCTGACGACCATTGATCAGTCGTAAAGAAATCCAGGGCTGCCTGGTCGTTTCTCTCCGGGACAGCGATCGACAATCCGTACGCATCTATCCCCTCATAATACTCATTATCCTTGGAAAACAGATACGGAGCCAAGCCATCCCAATCATTGAATGTAGGTGACGACCCATACAACTTATCGAGTAGTTTTTTCCATTCCGATTCAGCCGGGATTCTCCATCCATCTGGGCAAATTCCCTGTAGAGGCGGACTGCACATCTTCCCGATTCCACAGAACGATTTAGTAGAATCAATAACTTCTGCCCACGTATATTTTCTTCCATACTTGGTGCAGTCCTCGTTATCGCCCTTATGGCAACCGCGGCTAGATGCCGGCGCATAGTTCAGGTTCTGCGCCATCCAGGTTTGTCCCTCAATGGTAACGGTCCTGTATTCATGTCCATCGCGCTTGTCGGTAAACGTTCCCTTCTCAATCTTAGAGACGTCGTAGGTGTATCTCGACGAAGAGGACCCCGCGCTAGAAGATGACCCGCCGGAACTGGAACTGGAGCCCTTCTTGCTGGAACTGGAACCGCTTTTGGATTCGCTAGAATCCTCATCGCCGTCGGAATCACTCGAATCGTCTTCCAGGGAGGAACCGTCGCCACGGGCGATAAAGCCGGAATCGTCGTCGCCACAGGCAAGAAACACCTGCGTCAAAACCACAATCAAGCCAATCGAAAAAAGATGCTTCATGTTCCCTCCTACTTAATCGTCGTTCTTTACGCAACGGACAGAACTATGCCTATGCCGGGAACTGTTGTCGTAACTTCCAATGCCCGTAAAGCTCGCGCTCATGGTAATTTCAGTGTGTAAATGGTATCTTGGCGTGGCGGCAAAATACGCCCTGGAGCCCCAGTTGTCAAAAGCCCACCCCATATTCGAGGAATTAAAGTATATGCCGCAGGGCAATGCCGAAAAACCTACAGGGTCCTTGTCCGGGACCGACTTGCCCCACCCCTGCCTAGACCTCAGCATATCAGCAGTCTTGTCTGTAGCGCTGTTATAGTATTCCGTAACGATATGCTCAAATTCATCCATACTGGGGATATGCCAACCGTCGGGGCAAATGCCCTGGTGCGGGTCTACAATCATCGCCTTCGCCGTAACGGAATCCAAAGATTCGTTGAGGTTCATGACGGCAGCCCAGTCGTACAGCCTTCCGCACACATCGCAGTGCGCTTCCTTCTTGCTATTGCAGATGTGGCCGCCGCTCAGGTTCGCAACAAGCGTACTGTCCTCGTCTTCCTTGTTCTTGTAGCCCTTGAAGTTCAGGTTCTGTGCCATCCATACCTTGTTCCCTATTTTCACAGTCGCGTATGTCTGCCCATCACGCGGGTCGGTCATAGTCCCGTAGTCGATATCCGGATTGAGCCGGAACTTTACCGGGACGTCAATTGACCATTTATGAGCATCAATCCACGTTCCCTTCCCATTGCAATAATATTCAAACTTAGAGGCGCCAATAACCGTCTTTTCCGTATTCCCACAGGCGGGGAAATCCAGCTTGTACATGTCCCTTTCCATAACGGTAGAACGGTCCCAGTTCTTTCCATCGCAGGTATAGAAACCGGACGAGGAGGTATCGGAAGCGACCCTGAAGACATCCCCTGCACGCTCCGTAGTGCAGGCGCCGCGCCCACTGACCGTATCGAAGAACTTTATCAGGTTTACCCTTATGGGGTCACGGTTCACATGCCTAACATAGACATCCCCCAGGCAACCTAAACCGGTACAGTTGTAGAACGTGCTGGCTAGTTCGGAAGCAAGTTCATCACCCAGTACAAGCGTTCCCTCTGTAACAAATGCATCCGACCAGAAATCAATCCGCAGTGTACTTCCCAACCCAGTGATGGATTCTACCGTCGCAATTGTTGCCGCCCAGTACCCACCTTCCGTCTCGTCATGCAGCACATCAATCCTTTCCAGGTCATGGAAGGCCTCTTCGACATAGAAGGCCTTTCGCAAGTCGCTTTCCGCCTGCGCCTTGGCTTCGTCAAACGACAAGCCTTTTTCGCGCACCAGGTACTTTACCCTCTTGTAGATAAAGTTCATCGCCGAATTCACATACAGGGAATCCACCCCCTTCAGGTTGACAACCGCATACTCGTCTACGTAGTACCTTATCGTAGAGTTCGTGCCGTCATTCACCTTAACGTGTATCTCGGCGTACTCGATATCTTCGGGGAGCCCCCGGACACTGAACCGGTACTCCATAGAGTCAATCTTTCCCACGTACGAAACCGTAGAATCCACATATTCCAGTTTGCTTGTCAGCGCACGTACCTCGATGGTAGGCATTACCACATGCCCGACAAAGCCTTGGTACACGCCCGCAATCGCCTTCCCGGGAATATCCTCGTAAGCGGTGGAAGAGGAACTTGCACGCGATGAACTGGAGGAGTTTCCGGAAGAAGAACTACGTACACTCGAAGAACTGGACGAGCGGGAGGACGAATAACCGGACGAAGACCCGTCGCCGCTGGAACTCGAGCCTTTCTTGCTGGAACTGGAACCACTCTTGGAATCAGCAGAATCCTCGTCACCTTCGGAATCGCTTGAATCGTCTTCCAGGGAGGAACCGTCGCCACGGGCGATAAAGCCAGAATCGTCGTCACCACAGGAAGCCATGACGAACAGGAACGCCAATACAAGAATCTGCAGGAGCAATTGTTTTTTCATAACCCGAAGTTTCCTCCTACTTATTATAACACAATAATAAATAATTTACCGGTCACGGCGCGCAAAGAACTCCGCGACAATCGTGCCGCTTATGGAATGGTACGCGCAGCTGATGGCACACGGGACCACGCAAATCGCAGCCTCCGGGTGTGCCGCCACGTTCTCGGGGTTCGCGAAGAAGGCAGCCGCAAGCACGGTCGCCATGCCCGCATTCTGCACGCCCACTTCGATAGCGATGGTGCGCTTCTTTGCGGTATTGAACTTGAAGATGCGCCCGACGGTATAGCCCAGCACGTAGCCGAGCCCGTTGTGGAAAAACACCACCGCAAGCACGAGGAACAACAGCGAAAGCCCGTTCGTAAGCAGGTGCGGGCGCACCGTCACGATGACACCGCCCACGATCAGCGCAAGGCCAATCACGCTAACCGCAGGCATATTCGCACGCACTTCCTTGAACACCGGGTTCTTGCCCAGGAAATAGTTGCAAATAAAGCCAACCAGAATCGGCGCAACCGTCACGTACAGGATATTCAGGAACATCCCCTTCGCGTTCACGTCGATGCTCGTATCGGCAAGCCAGAGCACGAGCAGCGGGGTCATGAGCGGGGCAAGGAGCGTCGAGACCATCGTCATGCTCACGGAATACGTCACGTCCCCTTTGGCAAGGAAACTCATCACGTTGCTCGAGACGCCACCCGGGCAGCAACCCACGAGAATGATGCCCACGGCCAGGTACGGGTCGAGCCCGAAAACCTTGGTGAGGGTGAAGGCCACCAACGGCATGATGGTGTACTGCGCGCACGCCCCGAGCAGAATGTGGAGCGGCTGCTTCATGAGGTTCTTCACGTCGTCGACGGTGATGGTAAGGCCCATGCTGAGCATGATGATGCCCAGGATGATGGAACTCGTGTTGCCGTGAACCCAGCCGAACGCGACCGGGAGGAAAAAGGCGACCACCGCGGCGCCGATGACGACCAGAGATGTATAGGTAGAAAGGAAACGGCTGATAGCCCTGATAATCTTGAGCATGTGCAAAATATAGCATTGTGGCGGGTCAGTGGCTCCCCATTTTACAAAACCGCGCCAATTGACGATATAATAAAAGAATTTTCGGATTGTCATTTTACTGACATTTTTTTTGAGTATATTAAGCCTATGCTACATCTTAAATTTGCATTGAATCTGGAACATCTCGCCGACGAGATGATCGACACGCTCACAGCCGCCTGGACCGACCCGTTCAACGCCCCGGTCGTGATATTCCCGGACCCGAAACTGGAACAGTGGTTTCGCCTGCGCTGGATGAAGAAGAAGGGCGTGCTCGCTAATTTGAATAAGAGTACCATTGACAGGTTCCTGTTTGATATTCTGGTGGGGGAAGGTGTCGTCAAGGACAAGGAAGGTAAAACAACCCGCCTCTGCAAACTCTCGGCGGATATCCTGATGAACGTGATTCTCGCCTACCTGACGAGCGAAACGGACGGTATCCCGAACTACAAGCGCATCGACGACGAAGTGACCCGCTACCTCACGAACGCGAACGACCCGGAGGGAGGACTTGACGAAAACCACCTGTTCGATTTTGCCCTGAAGATGGCGTCACTCTTCCTGGAATACGAGACGAGCCGCCCGAGCGGCTTTGCAAAAAATGCAAATGGCGATGTAGATGGCATTCTCGACCACTGGAAAGCGGGAAAACTGCAGCCGTTCTTTGCGAATTTCAACGGCAAGCTCGCGGGGCGCGAGGCATGGCAGCAAAAGCTGTATTCGGCCATTTTCCACAAGCAGGGCGACAATGTATCGCTGTTGACCCGAGCTTTCAAGGAAATGTCCCAAAAATTGCACGAAAATCGGAATTACCTTACCATCCCGTACCTCTTCGAGGCTCTTGAAAACGGTAAATTCAACGAAGAAAAACTTCCGCACGGTAACAACGGCAAGGTTCTCCCCGTCTTTATCTTCGGACTTTCGGGTATGGGGCAGTTCTACCGCGTCATATTGCAGAAATATGCTAGCGAGCACGACGTGTACGCGTTCATCCAGAATCCGTGTATGGAATTCTGGGAAGACGCGTTTACCGCCCCTGAGAAGATTTGCAGGAATTGGGAAGTTTCCAAGACCGGTGAATGGAAATCGGGTACCGGCGATGCCGCGCACATCAGGGACAAGATGAAAATCATGGAAACGGGAAATCCCGAATCCGGCGACCCGACGACGGACATCGAGGATATCTCCGAATATGCTGGCAACGGCACGCAACCTGCAACGCAACCGGCAGAAAACGACCTGCTCGTAAACTGGGGCCGTTCCGGACGCGACAATATAAAACTCTGGTGCCAGGCGACCAACTACGATTTCGACTTCAACGGCATTTTCGACAAGGACGGCGGCGAAATTGAATTGCCGCAAGACACCCTCCTGCACAAGGTACAATACGCCGTCGCACATCGCGAAAACAACATGGACGGTCTTGAATCCTGCGCAGGCGATGGTTCCCTCGACGTGACCGCGGCACCGACCCGAATCCGCGAGATCGAGAACCTGCACACCCAAATCTGCAAGCTGCTCAGGAAGGGCGCACGCGTCGAGGATATCCTAGTGGTATCGCCCTGCCTCGACGATTACCGCACGGCAATCAACATGGTGTTCGACCAGAGCGAAAAGATGCGCATCCCGTTCTCGATAGTCGATTCGCCCGCAAGGAGTTCCCTGACCGAAAATGCACTCGCGAGCCTGTTTACCGTCCTTGACCAGAAGGGGATTTCCAGGCCCGACTTCTTTGCGCTGGTCCGCAATCCCGTTGTGCAGGCGGTCCGCAAGATTACCAACGAGGAGGTGGACGCCTGGCAGAACTGGGTATCCGAAACGAATACGTTCCGCCCCCGCGACAAGCAGGATGACTGGGACAAGGTCAAGAACCGCCTGCTGATGGCCCAGATGACGACATACGACGTCAAGTTCAAAGGCGATACGCTCCGGCCATTCTCCGACATGGCCTGCTCCGACAAGGCGTCGCTCTGCAAGTTTATCGACTGCATCGAAACGCTCGAAGATTGGGTGCAGTTCGGCAAGAACAAGTGCAGCGACCTGGACGAGCTCGCAGAACATCTCGACAAGTGGATTGCCATGCCGCACGTTCCCGATGCACTCAAGAGCGAATCCATCGTCTACAGGCGCGTCGCCGACGCAATTGCGCTTCTCGGCTGGCAGAATGCGGCAGGCCAGAACGAAATCTCGATGAAAATCGTGGAACAGACCCTCCTTACCGCCGCACAGGGAACCGAATACAGTTGCGGGAACATTTTCGTGAACGGGATTACCTTCATGAAGTTCGCCCCGAACCGCACTCTCCCCGTAAAGCACCTGTTCTTTATCGGCGCCGACGCGATGTCATTCCCGGGGGCAAAACAGCACAATACGCTCGACCTGCGCAAATCCTGCAGGCCCTGGCCCGGTGACGATTCGCCCGTACTCAAGAACCGCTATGCGTTCCTGTGCCAGCTCATGAGCACGGGGGAAGGTTTCCACCTGAGCTACGTGAACAAGGATATCAAGAAGGATGCGGAACTGTACCCGTCGTCGGTGGTAAACGACCTGCGGAAATTCATCGCCGTGGAATGGAAGGAAACGGAGATTAAGCTCGACGAGACGCGCGATGTAACCGAACTGTTCACGCCCAAGAGCCTGCGCAACAAGGAAGCGTACGAATGGATGCGCCTCTCCGAAGAGGAACACCAGGAAAAAATCAGGAAACGCCGCAGGGAACGGCTCGGAAAACTGGACAAAAACAAGCAGAAGGAATACCTGGTGCGCATTCCGGAACGTGTGGGTTTCTACACGCTCGCAAGCTTCCTGAAAGACCCGTTCCAGTTCCGCATTTCGCTGATGCTGATTGACGAAGATGACGAGGATGTCGAGAAGGAACTTTTTGAACCCGTCTATTTTGACCATCTGGATACAAGCATTGTGCTGAAGAAGGCGCTGGCCGCCGAACTTTCGGGAGAATCGGAAGAACTCGAAAACTTCAAGAAAGACCTCGAACTGAAGGGAAAGACGCCTAACGGCGAATTCGGGACAATCCAGTGGCAAACCATCGACGCCAAGAAAAAACTGATTCTGGACCAGATGGGTGGCACTCCCGAGGCGCCCGGCCTCGTGCAGAACATTCAGGCAAACTGGTCGTACGGCCAGAAAATCCAGGATTTGCAATTTGCACGTACCGACGGTTCCCAGTGGCTCCTCTCCGGCAAGCTGGACTGGAGCAACGCAAAGAAAATCGAAGACGTGACGGAAATAATCGAGGTCAGCTCGACTAGCAGCAAGAACGAAAAAATTTCCTTCGACAAGTACATGTCCCCCTATATCAAGGCGCTCGCCGTCATTGCATACAAGGGCTCCGCCAAACCCGAACTTGAAAATACACCGCAGACAATCGGCATTTCCATCTATTCCTGCGACAAGGAGATGAGCGGCCCCGCAAAGACGAGCGTAATCATGACTCCCGCAGACGCCCGCAAGAAAATCGAGACCATATACGCCACCGCGTTCGGTGACGAGGCGACAAAATCCATGCCGTTCAGCAAGGCTGTCCCTGCCGACCTCATCGGTGAACTCAAGGAAAAGAATATCTTCAGCTATGCCGAAAAACTCCTGGACGATTCATGGAAGTATTTCGACAAGAAAAGCCTATTCAACCCCTTGACCGATGTCGGATTCTCTCCCGATAATTTCGCAAGTGAATGGGACGAGGCGACCGATAAAATGAACAGGCTCATCGCCATCAAGAAGTACGTAAAGCCAAAAGAGCAGAACAATGCGGCGACAACAAGCAAGCCCGCAACAGACAAGACGGCTACGGCTAAAACCGCCGCCAAGAAGACTACGGCAAAGAAAGGCAAGGCAAAGGAGTAGAGGTGAGTATGTCCGAAGAAATCAATGAATTCAAGATAAACAAGTTCACTCCTTCCAAGAGCATCTACATCGAGGCTTCCGCAGGCACCGGCAAGACCTATACTATCCAGCTGATAGTCGCGCGCATGCTTGCCGAGGGCACCCCGCTCAAGAAAATCCTGATCGTGACCTACACCGAAAAGGCGGCAGGCGAACTGAAGGACCGTATCCGCAAGAAAATCGACGAGGTCCTGCAAAAGGGCAGAATCGACAAGAGCGAACCCGAACTTTCGCCCGAACAGATGGCGAATTTCCGCAAGGCCTACCAGGATGTGGACAATGCGGCGATATTCACCATCCATTCCTTCTGCCAGAAGGCGCTCAAGGAGTATGCCTACGATGCGGGCAGACCGTTCGACATGGCGATGGTCGACGATTCCGCCGTCGAGGACATGGTAGACCAGTACATTCGCGACAAGTGGATTGAGGATGACGAATTCATCGCCATGCTGAGAGAAGCCGAAAGCACTTCTACCCTTATCGGGAACCTGAAAAGCTATTTCATCAAGGCTGTCGATATGTACAAGGGAGTCGACGCAAGCGGCAAGGAAATCGTCACGATTGACGAAGTCGAAATGCCCAAGTTGGGCGAGGCAACGCTGTCGCTGGAAGAACTGCAAAAGATTGCGCAGGCGAAGAATTTCGAAGAACTCGTGTCAACCCTTCATCTGGAAGGCCATCTTAAAATTTTTGAAGAAAACACGGGCAAATGTTTCACGAAGAAAGGCACGGGAACAATACCCGAGTTTCTCGCAAACTTGAAAAAATGGAAAAAGGGCTCTCCGTTATACGATGGTTCGTTCAAAGATGGAAAATGCCCGCAAGAAGACTGGCCCAAGGACATGTATGCGTCTTTTTGCTACCTAAAGGAACTCAAGGGATTCCTTTCCGACATCGACAAGAAGGTTGAAAAGGTCAAGCTCCACAAGTTCCTTATCGCCCATACGCCGCAACTTTTCGACGCATGGCAGGCATACAAGGCCGAAAACAAGTTGCAGTCGTTCAACGACATGATTCTTTCGGTCCACAAGGCCGTCATGGAGCCCGGCAGTGCGCTCAAGGAACGCCTCAGCGCGCAGTACACCTACGCCATCATCGACGAATTCCAGGACACGAACCAGCTGCAGTGGGATATCTTCAGCAATGTGTTCCAGAACTTCGTGGTAGGCGACCCCAAGCAGTCCATCTACAGTTTCCAGGGCGCCGACGTGAACGTGTACAAGAAGGCGACAGGCGAAATCGGCAAGAAAATCGACCTCGTGCATAACTTCCGCTCCACGGACGGAATTATCAACGGCTGCAACGCGCTATTTTCCGGCAATTATTTCGCACCCGCAGAAGGGATGCCCGAACTCGTGAAGTTTACGGATTCATACCCTCCCGAAGGCGAGAACGCAGGCCAGAAGAAGAAGGCGCCCGAAATCGACGGCAACGAAGTCCGCTCCATCTGGCTCAGCGAGAAGGACATTTCGGCAGACAGCTTCGCCGCAACGGCAGTCGCGCATATTATCGACTGGTGTTCCTTCCGCGAAGACGGCAAGACGACGCGACTTCAGGTGTTCGACAAGGATTACGGCAAGCCCGGTCACGATTCGGTACTCAAGAACGTGACGTTCAAGGATTTCGCCATTCTCGCAAAATCCCGCAGTGAGATGGAAAACATCGAAAGCATCATGCGGAGCGTGGGCGTACCCTACACGCAATACAAGGAAACGAACCTGTTCCGCAGCAGGGAATGCGCCGAATGGATTTCGCTCTTCCGCGCGATAAACGCCCCCGATTTTTCTTCATGGAACAGGCAGCTGCTCAGCGAAGTGCTCATTACCGACTTCTTCAAGGATGTCGTCGCTGAAAGAGAACGCGCCACCCGCGGCTCGGAACAGTCCAGCGGCCTCGAGGAACTGCACTACGCCGAAAGCAAGGAATTTGACGACCCGAACAACCCGGAACGCCTGCAGATTGCCTCCTGGAGGACCCTCGCGCTGAAACGCCGTTACGCCGAGATGCTGGAACGCATCTACGACGACACGCAAATAGAATACCGCCTGATGGATGTCTCCCGGTTGCAGAGCATGGCCCGCCTGCGCCAAATCGGCAACTACGCCATCGACTACCTGTACAATCACAGGTGCTCGCTCGACGACCTTATCCGCCACCTGCAGGGGCTCGCCCGCTACGAGGAATCTGCCGACGACGAGAACGGCGACCTGGTCGAAAAGGGCAGCGACTTCAACGCCGTGCAGGTAATGACCATCCACGCGTCCAAGGGGCTCGAATTCCCGGTAGTCATTTCGGTCGCGGGCTTCAAGCAGTTGCCTAATTCCAAGCCGCCCTACATCACCCACGGCAAAGACGAGTCGTTGCATCTTGGCTTTGGCGACACGGCGAAGGAATGCCGCCAGCGCGAAGAGATGGAAGAATGGAAACGCCTGTTCTACGTGGACTTCACGCGCGCATCTTCGCTGTTGCTTATCCCGCGTTACGACGTGTGGTACAAATCCGGTGGTGAAAAAAGCGGACACTTCAAGCATGTCCACTTCCTGATGGACGCCCTCGAGAACTTCGCCGAAAACAGCACGGACCTGTACGACAGCCTGCTGAAAAAAGACCAGTGGGTCACCGCACAGGAAGGCATCGCCGAAAAGGCGAACCTCGTCAAGGACATTCTCGCCAGGACAAACGAGGCAAACAGCAATACGGTCGACCTCGACAAGGCCATCACGGAACAGAAGGTGGAAATCGCTTCCCTGCAGGGCAAAATTGCAGGCGCAAGCATAATGCAGTATTCATACTCTTCGCTTTCCGGCCGAGCAGAGACGCCCATTGCCGAAGCCGACGACAGCCGTACCGAAAAGGAAGGCGAATCTACGGCAGAAGAAATCCCCGTACCGGGTATGGAAAACTACCCGCGCGGGACAAAGGTGGGCGACGCGCTCCACAACATCCTCGAACGCATGCGCTTCATGGCATTCGGGGAAAGGTTCAAGTCCCTCGAAGATGCGCTCGGGCACAACCCGAATATCGAAACATCAGAACTCGAGAATGTCATTGAGGAAGAATTCAAGGCGCAGTCGCTCCCGATAGCCGCCCACAAGAAGGAATGGACCGAAATCACCGCGCGCCTCGTGTGGAACACGCTGCACGCAAGCCTCCCCGTAATCGAGGGTGCAGAAATCCACCGCGACGCAACCTTCAGGCTGGTCGAACTCCCCCGAAACGACCACAAGCCCGAAGTGCAGTTCGACATAAACGCCTATGCCGGGAACCCGGAGGATAGCGGCACGGACGCGCCCCCTGCAGAAACCGAGGCGCTTGCGATTCTGCACCGCGTGTGCAAGGGTTTCATCGATCTGCTTTTCGTGCGCGGCAACGACGACGATAAGCGCTATTCCATCCTTGACTGGAAATCGGACTCGCTCGAAAACTACAGCGACGCAGAAATCAAGAAAAAGGTGGACGAGGACTATTCCGTCCAGCGGGTGCTCTACAGTTACTGCCTTATCCAGTGGCTCAAGCAGTTCTACAGCAAGCGCGCCGACGGATCGGGCAAAGGCCTCGACGAACAGCAGATTTTCGAGCAGCACTTCGGCGGTATTTACTACGCGTTCCTCCGCGGTACGGACGGTGCCACGAGCAAGGGAATCTATGCGCACACCTGGAAGGATTACGCATCCCTTGAAAAGGCATACGGAGAAGTCAAGAAGCTGATGAGCAAGAAAAAGAAGGACGAGGGAGAAAACTAATATGGACACAAAGATGATAGATACGTTCTTTGGCACGCTCAAGGATATGCGCGGCATCGCCGAGCTCGACAAGCACCTCCTTCACGCACTAATCCGGATGCAGCCCGACATCAGTGAATCCACACAGAAATTCCTGTGCCTCTGCTTTTCGCTCTGGGACGACGGCAACACGCGTGTGCCGCTAGATGCAGGCGAATTTTCAAAACGCTGGACGCGCAAGTGGAACGGATTGCTCCTCCTGAAGGAAACTGCCGGCAACGCGGCCACTTCCACAGACGGAATTGGCGATTTTGAACAAATTATCAGTACGGGTGTAGAGGACATTCTCCACAACTGCGCCAGCAAATTTACAAGCATCATTTCTACTCTCGAGACAAGCGAAGTCAGCGAAGGCGCCATCTCCACCCCGCTCATACTGACACGCGTCGCGGGCGAACTTCCCTACCTGTACCTCGACAGGCTTTTCCGGGCAAAGATCCTCATCGAGAAATACGCCGGCACGCTCTTCAAGGACGGCAGCGACAAATTGCCGAGCGAGGCGGATATCGAAAGCATCCAGAAAAAGATTGCAGGCATCGCCACGTACAAGAAGGGCGGGCAAGTTTTTCCGCTCGAACTGAACGCAGAACAGGCGCAAGCCGTAATCCGCGGGCAGCGCGAAAACCTCATCATCACGGGCGGCCCCGGCACCGGCAAGACAACTGTCGTGCTTTACATCCTGTGGGGCCTCCTGACCCAGGGCGACCTGAAGACGCCCAACGACGAAACATGCAGCTGTTCCATCTACCTCGCGGCACCCAGCGGCAAGGCAGCCGACCGCATGCAAGAAAGCCTGCAGAACGGGCTCAAGGGCATAAGGGATGAATTCAAGTACGAGGCCGGTTCGGGCAACACCGCCGAGAAGAAGGAATCAAGAGTCTACAAGAAGCTCAAGGATCTCGAAGGTTCCACCATCCATCGCCTGCTCAAGTATTCCAGGAGCAACAACGGATTCTCGTACAACGCGAAGGAACAGTTCTCCGAAAAATCCATCTTCGTGATTGACGAAGCGAGCATGATTGACATCAACCTGTTCGCATCGCTCCTGCAGGCAATACCCGAAGGTGCCAAGATTTTCATTCTCGGTGACCCGTACCAGTTGCCTTCCGTTGACGCGGGCGCCGTGCTGGGCGAAATTCTCAAGCCCAAGTCAAAGAAGGATTTTACCGTCAGGCTCACAAGGTCGAACCGCTTTACCGACGATTCCGTCATCGGGAACCTCGCAAAAGAAATCAAGGCATGCGCCGAAAATGGCACCGCCATGACCGCACCCGCCTTTGCCCCGCATCCGGCGCTTGATAGTGCCGTAGCGCCGGACGCTCCCGCGAAAAACTCCAGCACGGAAGTTCCCGCGCAAAGCGAGAACCTCCCGAAGGACGCGGTATTCTACTACTCGCTCCCCGCAGGTACGCAAACCAAGAAACAGGAAACCGAAACGCTCGAAAAGATTCTGCATTCCTGGATGGGCGATTTCTATAAACTTCCGCAGATGGCGCTCGAAATCGACCCGGAAAATCCAAACCAGGGCAAGTGCGAGGAAATCTGGGAACTCTCGCTTAAAAAGAGAATCCTCTCGGCGGAACGTCGCGGAATCTACGGTGTAGAACAAATCAACAAGTCTGCGTGCAAGCTCATTCGGGATTACGGCGCCAAGAAATTCACCGATCGCTATTTCCCGGGAGAGCTCCTGATGATAACCCAGAACCAGGCGATGTACAAGCTGTACAACGGCGACACGGGTATCGTGGTGTACAAGGATTCCACGCCGTACATCATGCTCAGGAAGGTGAGCGAGAACGAAACTGGTTTTGTATTCTACCCGCTTTCATGGTTTCCGACCGATGCCATCGAGCCCGCCTTCGCGATTACTATCCACAAGTCGCAGGGTTCCGAATACAATCACGTGACGATGTTCCTGCCCAAGCAGGAAGGCCACCCGCTCCTGAACAACCAGATTCTCTACACCGGCATCACGCGCGCCAAGCAGTCCGTGACCATCATCGCGACTCCCGAGACCTTCAAGGCGGCCTGCAAGACGCTCATCAAGCGCGACACAGGAATTGAGCTGTAACGGGAGCCGCATCCCGTTTATAAGCGGCGCCGTTTACCGATGTCTGCGGAAATGCTTGCGCAGGTACGCCACTAGGAACCTATAGAAATTTTCCGTATTGCGGTTGTCCGCCTTGTTCCTGCGCAGCGTCACCAGCAGGTCGCGCCGGAACGGGGCATCCACAATCCTGAGCAGGCGAATCTTGCGCCTCTCGGCACGGCCCCACGTGAATTCGGGCCAGAAGCACACGCCGATTCCCGCGGCAACCGCATCCTTGATGGCCGATGTATTGTCGCTCTCGAACGAGATGTCGGTGCGCACCCCGAGCCCCCTGCAGAACTCGTTGCAGATGCTGCGTAGCTGCTTGGTACCCGCAAGCCCGATAAACTTCTCGCCTTCCATCTGGCGGAGCGATATGCGGTCCACTTTCCTGTACTGTTCCATGTTCGGCACGGCAAGGAATATCTCCTCGTCAAAGCGGGCAACCTCGTCGTCGTCCGGCTTGACCTTGCCCGCATCGGCATACGTGAACACGCCCACGTCGTACAGGCTCGACGACTCGTTCTGCGTCAGGTCGAAGTTTATTTCGGGGTGCAGGCGCTTGTAGGCAATCACCGCAGAAGTTATCAGCGAAGATGCCGCCAGCACGTTCAGGCGAATCTTTACCGAATCGTCGCTCGCCATGCTGCGTAGTTCCTGCGGGAGTCTCTCGATTTCCTCGTACAGGGGCTGCACACGCGAAAGGAAATGTGCCCCGTATTCCGTCAGCTTGATGTTACGCCCGCTCGACTTGAAAAGCGGCACCCCGATTTCTTCTTCCAGCTTGTGTATCGCCATCGTCAGCGCGGGCTGGACAATGCACAGGTTGCGCGCACTCTGCGTTATGTGTTCGGTGCGTGCGACCTCCAAAAAGTACCTGAGGTGGGTCAATTCCATGACGATTTTCCTTTGGCTTTTGCAAATCCATAAAAAAAATTGATGAATTCAATATAAATAATATATTAGACAATATGAATCTACGGTTCTAAATTTGCACGCGAAAACAGGATTATTCCGCATCAAAAGGAGTTATTATGAACCGGATTTTAAAGACAGCCCTCGCAACGCTCGCCGCCACGGCAGCCCTCGCCCTTACCGCCTGCGAACAGGCCAACACCTGCACCTACGACGAATCCGCGGGCACGCTCTCTTGCTCCGAAAAAGCATACAAGACAGTGAAAATCGGCGGAAAGGTCTGGATGGCCGAAAACATCGACATCTACACCCCCGATTCCAGCATCTGCTACGGGAACAACCATGCGAACTGCGAAGCCATGGGCCGCCTCTACACATGGAACGCCGCCACCACGGGCCTGTGCCCCAAGGGCTGGGCGCTCCCCACGCAGCAAGATTTCAAGGAGGCCTTCGGGAACGCTAACGCCTCCGCCCTCAAGGAAGGAGCCTCCTTCGGCATGAAATTCGCCGGCTTCCGCTATTTCGACGGCAAGTTCGCCGACAAGGGCACCAGCGCAAGTTTCTGGACCAACGACAGCTACGACGATTCCAGGGCATACCTCGTCCGCGCCACGGATACAAGCATCACCTACGAGCACTTCAACAAGAACATCTTCGCCTCGGTCCGCTGCGTAAAAGAGTAATCCATGAACTGGCTAATCGACTTATTCACAAAATCCTCCGTCGCGCAACAGGTCATCGCCATCGCGCTTACCGCGGCTCTCGGGCTCATGCTCGGCAAGGTTAAGGTCAAGGGAATAAGCCTCGGGGGTGCAGGCGCACTTTTCGTGGGCATCGGCCTCGGGCACATCGGCCTGCGCGTTGACGGCAACGTGCTGCACTTTATCCAGGAATTCGGCCTGATACTTTTCGTGTACACCATCGGCATGCAGGTGGGCCCGGGATTCATGGATTCCATCCGCAGGCACGGCCTCGTGCTCAACGTGCTCTCGACCAGCATCGTGCTCCTCGGCGTGGCGGTAACGCTCTGCCTGTACTTCTTTACCGACATGCACAGCAATGTGCCGGTACTCATCGGCATGCTCTGCGGCGCCGTCACGAACACGCCCTCCCTCGGGGCTGCGAACTCCGCATTTGCCGCGGCCGGGGTTGACACGTCCCTTACGGGCATCGGGTACGCGGTCGCCTACCCCTTCGGCGTCATCGGCATTATCCTCGTGATGCTCCTCGTACGCATCGTCTTCAGGCAGAACCCGGACAAGGCCGCCAAGGATTACGCCGCAGATATCGCGGCGAGCACCAAGGAAATCGAATCGTGCAGCCTCACTGTCGATAACCAGAATCTCTTCGGAACCATGCTGAAAGATATCCCGAACCTGATTTCGAGCGGCGTCGTTGTCACGCGACTGATGCGCGGCAGCGATATCTTCACGCCGAACGGGAAGACCATATTGCAGGAAGGCGACAAGGTGCATATCGTGGGCATGCCCGATGCAGTCACCAGCATGGAAAAGATTATCGGAAGGCGCCTCGATGCACCCATAACGCAGGTCACCGCTGCGGACGGCAAGGGCGCCATCCTGGTAAAGACGGTGCTAGTCACGAACAAGAAGGTGCTGGGCAAGACCATCGGCGCGCTTGCCCTCGCCGAACGCTACGGCGTCAACGTTAGCCGCGTTGTCCGCAGCGGCTTCAAGTTCACCGGCCGCCTCGATCTCCGCATCAAGTTTGCAGACAAATTAAGGCTTGTCGGAACGCAAGAAGGTATCGAGGCCGCCGCCAAGGAACTCGGGAACTCGCTCACCGCGCTCGACCATCCCGAAATCCTGCCCGCGTTCCTCGGGATCCTTCTCGGCGTCATCGCCGGAAGCATCCCCATCGCCATCCCCGGAATGCCCACGCCGCTCAAGCTCGGGCTTGCTGGCGGCCCGCTCATCGTCGCAATCCTCCTGAGCCGCAAGCGCAAAATCGGCCCGCTCAACTTCTTCATGGCGAACAGCGCAAACCTTATGCTCCGCGAATTCGGGCTCACGCTCTTCCTCAGCTGCGTGGGGCTCAATGCGGGCATCAAGTTCTTCGACGTGCTCCTGAACGGCGACGGCGTCTACTACATGGGGCTGGCCGCACTCATCACGTTCATCCCGCTCGCCATCGTCGCGACCGTCGGGCACCTCGCCTTCAAGGTGAATTACCTCTCGCTCTGCGGTGTGCTCGCAGGTGCCACCACCGACCCGCCCGCCCTCGCGTTCGCCAACAGCCAGGCCGACAGCGAAGCCGTGAACATCGGGTACGCCTCCGTCTACCCGCTCACCATGCTGCTCCGCATCCTGAGCGGCCAGGTCCTCGCCATACTGCTGATTTCGTAATGTTACCTATTGACTTTTAAAAAGAATTATTGTATATTATTGGTGAGCTGGTCGAAAGACCCAGGTTCAACCTAACTAGGCGGGCAAACTGTCCGCCACTTTTTTTGAGGGGAGCATCGAATGAGTTGCTTAAGTATCTTTGTGGACGAAAGTGGAGATTTTGGTCCCTACAATCCTAAATCCCCATACTATATTGTGACCCTTATTATCCACGATCAATCAAAAAATATAAGCAAACAAGTCCAATCATTAAATGACAAAATTCAATCTCTTGGCTTCAACAATGATTTTGTTATTCATACGGCACCGCTTATCCGTAGGGAAGAAATTTTTGCCAACGAATCACCGAACAAAAGAAGGTCTCTATTTATAAGTCTATTTTTCTTTGTCCTTAAATCCCCAATCTCTTACAAAACATTCGTTTTTGAAAAAAGGCAAGGAGAAGCGACTTTGGCCTTAGAAGGCCGAATGGCACGCGAGATGTCTTTATTTATTCGTCACAATCTACAGTTTTTCCAAAATTTCGAAGATGTGGTCCTGTATTACGATAATGGCCAACATGAGTTGAACAGAATCTTAAATTACATTCTCTCTACGGAGTTATCTACATATTCTCTTCGAAAGGTTTTACCAAAAGACTACAAGTTATTCCAAGCCGCAGATCTCATTTGCACATTGGAACTTCTCGCCCAAAAATATGAATATGGAGAGCTTTCTAAATCTGAGCAAATCCTATTCCACAACAAACGTGAATTAAGAAAGACATTCCTCCATCCCATACAAAAGAAACGATTTATATCATCCTAAGGGAAGATTCTATAACGAAAACCGCCCGCTGCGTTTGCGGCGGGCGTTTTTATAGGTGTATTTTCTAGAAACTCAGATGAGTTTTTCCACTTTGGCGCAGAGTTCTTCCGCTTCTGCGGCCGTCGGCGCCTCCGCAATCACGCGAATCACCGGCTCGGTATTGCTCGCGCGCACGTGCACCCAGGACTTTTCGCTCCCGAGCCACAGGCCGTCGCGCTCGTCGCTCTTCCAGCCGGCAAATTCTGCTTTCACCTTCGGGAGGATATCCGCCACCTTCTTGTCGCCGAGTTCAAACTTCTTCTTCGGCATCACGTAGGCGGGGTTTTCAGCCACGAACTTCTCGGGGCCGCCGTCATGGTGCGCCATCCAGCTGAGCACCAGCGCCGCCGCCACAAGGGAATCACGCCCGTAGTGGAGCGCCGGCAGAATCACGCCGCCGTTGCCTTCACCGCCGATGATGCAGCCGTTCTCGATCATCTGCAGGCTCACGTTAATCTCGCCCACCTTCGCGCGACTAAATTCGCAGCCGTACTTCGTGGCAACATCTTCGTTCATGCGGCTCGTAGAAAGGTTCACGCAAACGCTCCCCTTCTTCTGGCTCAACACTTCCTCGGTCGCAATCGCAAGCGTGTATTCCTCGCCGATACTTTGTCCTAAACCGTCCACGAGAGCGCAGCGGTCGGCATCCGGGTCCACCGCAAAGCCGAGCGCGCAGCCGTTCTTCTTTACGGCATCGCGCAGGTCACCCAGGTTCTCGGGAATCGGTTCCGCACCGCGCGGGAACGTGCCGTCGGGTTCGCAATGCACGCGCACCACCTCGCAGCCAAGCTGTTCCAGCAAGCGCGGCACAATATAGCTGCCCGCACCATTCACGGCATCTACGGCCACCTTGAACTTCTTCGCGCGAATCGCCTCCACGTCCACGAACGGAATCTTGAGCGTCCCGTCGATGTGGATGCCGTCGGCATCGGGCGCCACCTCGTACTTGCCCATCGTGCGGTAGTCGGGGTAGCTGAAGTTGTCCGCATCGGCGAGTTCGAAAAGCTTCTTCACGTCGTCGGGCCCGAGGAAGAGGCCCTTATTGTTAAGGAACTTGAGCGCGTTCCATTCGAGCGGGTTGTGGCTCGCGGTAATGATGATGCCCGCATCCGCCTTGAAGTGCACCGTCAAGAGTTCCACCGAGGGCGTCGTCGAAAGGCCAACATCCACCACGTCAACGCCGGAAAGGCGGCAGATACCCGCGACAAACTGCACGATGGCATCGCCGGTGGGGCGGCTGTCACGCCCGATGACCACACGCCTGGCCTTCGTAATCTCGAGGAAGGCGCGCACGTGGCTCTTCAAGACCTGCGGGGTGAGGGTATCGCCCACGATACCGCGGATACCCGAAATAGAACGCATCAGTTTAGACATCTTGTATACTCCGTTTTTTTTAATCGTTGCGTGGCCCAAGGCCACTGAGCTTGCCGAAGTGGGGTCGCGGCAATCTCAAACCTTAATTATCCCAGTTCCGGAACGCACGCGTAGAACACGAGCGGCTCAGGATTCTCGTTAATCAAGCTGTGGCTGTGACCCTTCGGGCAAAAGTGGCACTGGCCCGCTTCCACGTATTCTACGCCGTCGTCGAACAGCACCTTGCCCTTGCCCGCAAGGAAGAACATGATTTCGCTGTTGGTCTCGTGCTTGTGGTAGCCGATGGATGCCCCCTGTTCGAGCGTCCCGTGCATAATGCGGGTCGTCCCGTCAAAGTACATCTTTGCCTTGTATTCCTTCTCGCCGCCCTTGAAGTTCGGCAGCACCGTCGTTTCCATGCCTTTCAGGTCGATAATCATCTTGAGCCCTCAAGTTAAATTTTCCGCATTGAAAAATAGCATTTTCACGGCAGTTCTCGCAGTCACTTCCCGGTGCCGGATTCCGCCTGAAGCGCCTCATCGATAAACCGGAACGTCTTTACATACGCCTCATCGCGAACCGCCTTGCGCGAGAGGAACAAATCGTGCAGGCCACCCGCCACCGTTTCCGTCTTCACGTTCGGCCCGACTTTCGGTGCCCACTTTTCGATATGTTCCACGTCGAGCACGCCGTCGCAGTGCATGTAGTTCTCGGACCATTCCTCGCCCTTCTCGGTGCAGTCACCGTGCATCACGAGTGTCGGTGAATTTATATGAAATCCCCTGTGCAGTTCCTGTTGCGCCTTGTGAATCGCACGTACCCAACCCAGGAACTGTTCCGGACGGCTTTCGCTTTTCCATTCCGTATTGTACAGCCACTCGCCGTAATATTTCTTGTCGAGTGAATAGGCGTAATTCGGGTTCCCGCTCGAACCAATCGAAAAATCCGGCAGGAGTATCGCTATTTCCGAAACAACAGGAATCGCGAGATTACGCACGAGCCAATTGAAGTTGAAATCGAAAAAAGGACTGTTCAGGACAAGCGCCGCAAATTTCTCTTCCGGACGATGGTCCGCATAGAATGCCGCCAGCAAGCCGCCCTGTGAATGCCCCATCAAGACCATCGGGAGCGAATCCGCATGCCGCGACACATCAAGGAGTCTCCGCTCGCGACCCGTCGTATCGGCGATATCAGCCAGTTCACTCATCAAGGCAAGACTCTCCTCGCGTTCCTTCGTTATGACGCGGGCAAGTTCCACGGCATAGTCAAGTTCCGCAAAGAACTCGCGCATATTCCGCATGTCGCCACGAGCATCGCCGGGCATAAGCGAGCGCCCGCAATAGTGCAAGTCTATCGCAAAGAAGGCGTATCCCGCCGAATCCGCCTTCTCGGCAAGTTCCTTCTGGAAAAAATAGTCGTTGTACCCATGCACATACAAGATAATTCCATGTGCAGGCTTTGCCGCAAGTGAATCCGTGCGTTTGGAACTTCCATAAGGATATTCTATGAGCGTCGAGTGAAACTCCTTCCCGTAAACAGGCATCGTGTGCATTGCATACCGGCGAAAAGGAGTACCCAGCGAGCTATCCACGGAAGCATTCGCATACGATTCCCGCAAGTCCTGCATTTGCGCCAGCACCTTAATACCGGAATCGAGAGATTCCTCTTCGTAAACAGCAGTCTTGCTAAGCTGAATCTCGAATATGGATACCAGAGAAACAACTAGAACAGCGACATACAACTTTAAATACTTTTTCATCATCATTACAAGTTACTGCATCGCTTCCATGACATCGACAGTCATAACGAGCGCCGAATAAATCAGGCCCACGATAATGGCAATCTTTTCTTTGTGGCGGAATTCTTCCGCATCGTACTCGGGCGCATCAATCTTCATCCTCCACGCGCCAGCCTTCCCCAGCACACAGATACGCGCCACCCAGTAACCAAGGAATACCGGGATTTTCAAAAGCGGATACTGGTCCCAGTCAAGGCTCCCTATCAAGAGCTTGTCGCCAAGATTGAGCAGCATGTTTATGCAAATCAGGGTGACAACGAACTCGGCTCCCACCTTCTTGCGGTGCACAATGAAGGAAATAACCGGGCTACCCACAGCCACGCTCCACATAAAGTTACCGACCGGGTGCTTGTCGGCAACTTTCTGGCCTTCAACTTTTTCGCTATCGCGCAGACGCTCTGTCATAATACAGGAAAAATAAAAAATTCTAAATTTGCACGCGTGATCCAGATTCAGAACGTCTCCAAATCATTCGGCGTACAAGTTTTGCTCGATGGCGCGAGCCTGCTCGTGGGCGACCATGAGCGCGTAGGGCTCGTAGGCCGTAACGGTTGCGGCAAGTCCACGCTGTTCAAGATGATTCTCGGGCAGGAATGCCTCGACGGCGGTTCCATCGACATTCCCAAGAAATACACGCTGGGCTACCTGCAGCAGCACCTGAACTTCACGCACGCGACCGTGCACGAAGAGGCCTGCAGTGTCTTGAAGCCCAATGAAGACGGCTGGCTGGAAGAACACAAGGTAGAAGCTATTTTGTTCGGTCTCGGGTTCGACGAGGAATCCATGCACAAGAGCCCCTCGCTCCTCTCGGGCGGTTTCCAGATTCGCCTGAACCTCGCGAAAGTCCTCGCGAGCGAGCCCGACATGCTCCTGCTCGACGAACCGACGAACTACCTCGACATCGTGTCGATGCGCTGGCTTAGCCGCTTTCTGCGTAGCTGGAAGGGCGAAGTGCTCCTGATTACGCACGACCACCACTTTATGGACGAGGTCTGCACGCACACCGCCGGGATTTTCCGCCACAAGATCCGCAAGGTAAAGGGCACGGTAGAAAAGCTCCGCGAGACGGTGGCCGAAGAAGAGGAAGTCGCGCAGCGCACGCAAGAAAACGAGGCGAAAAAGAAGGAACAGCTCGAGAAGGTTATCGAGCGTTTCCGCTACAAGGCAGCCAAGGCCGCAATGGTGCAGTCCAAGATCAAGGCGGCGGCAAAGCTTGCGACCGGCGAACGCCTCACGCACGAACGCAACTTGGAATTCAGCTTTACCGAGGCAGGATTCCCCGGAAAGAGGATGCTGCAAATCAAGGGGCTCTCGTTCGCGTACCCGAACAAGGGCGAAGACGGCACCGTGCAGGGAATGGGCCCCGAGCTCATTACCGACTTGACGATGGAAGTCTTCAAGGGCGACCGCATCGCGGTTATCGGCCCGAACGGCCGCGGTAAAACGACGCTGCTGAACCTCATAGCAAAGGAACTGCAGCCGACCGCAGGCGAAATCACCTACAACCCGAACCTACAGATAAACTATTTCGGACAGACGAATATCAACCGTCTGAACCTCGACAACACCGTCGAAGAAGAAATCGCATCGGCGATTGAAGAAGTATCGCAGAAGAGCCGCGCCCGAGGGCTTGCAGGCCTCATGATGTTCAGTGGCGACAATGCGCTCAAGAAAGTGAAGGTTTTAAGCGGTGGCGAAAGGAGCCGCGTGCTCCTCGGGAAGATTCTCGCGAGCCCCTGCAACATGCTGCTGCTCGACGAGCCCACGAACCACCTGGACATGGAAAGCATCGAGAGCCTTATCGACGCGCTCGACGACTACGAGGGCACCGCGCTGGTGGTCACCCACGACGAGGAACTCCTGCACGCGTTCGCCACAAGGCTCGTGGTATTCGACGGCGGAACCTGCCGCATATTCGAGGGCACGTACGCTGACTTCCTCGAGAAGGTGGGCTGGGCATCCGAAAAGAAGCCCGGCGGTAGCGAATCCGCGAACATCAAGGTATCGAACATCGACGTGAATAGCGACTCGGAGAATGCCGCGCCCCGCGCCAAGGAAGACCGCAAGGCACGCGCCGACTACATCGCCGAACGCAGCAAGGTCATCAAGCCGCTCGAAAAGAAACTCACAAAAATCGAGGAAGATATCGCGAAGGCCGAAGCCCTCGGCGGCGAACTCGAGGCAAAGCTCGTGACCGCCTCGGAAAGCGGCGACGGGAACGCCATCACCGCCATCGCGAAGGACATGGACGACAACAAGAACCTTGTCGACAGCCTCTA
This sequence comes from Fibrobacter sp. UWT3, assembly GCF_900230125.1. Taxonomy (NCBI): domain Bacteria; kingdom Pseudomonadati; phylum Fibrobacterota; class Fibrobacteria; order Fibrobacterales; family Fibrobacteraceae; genus Fibrobacter; species Fibrobacter sp. UWT3. The sequence continues at coordinate 228,351 of NZ_OCSS01000002.1, forward strand.
CGCGGAATGGGAACGGACCAGCGCCGAACTCGAAGCCGCGAAGGATAAATATCCGATATAAGAGAAAAGACCGTTCGCGCGGTTCTATTTCCCTCTTCTCACGCCCAGCGTAAACGTGTCATCGCGGCTGCCCACCTTTTCAGGGCCAGCCATCACCTTCCATTCGAGCTTCGAGATGTACGCGCCCGTACCCACGAGCCTTCCCTTGTCGCTACGTGCATTCCACGCGAGGAACACCTTGCCCGGTTTTTTCCGACAGTCCCCGCCAAAGATATCCGCATCGGAACAAGCCACGGAGCCCTTCGCCCGGTTCACGAACTGCCCGAGGCTCGAGAAGTAACTCACCTCCCACACGATGCGTATGGAATCAATCGACACGGAATCGCCCGCAGTGAGCGCCAGTTCCTGCATGTCGTAGTTCAGCAGCTGGCCCGGGAGTCCGTGCTGCTCGATGGCATCCTTCAGCGACATCTCCGGGTCAACAACTACGGGCTTCACGCCTTCCTGCCAGGCAAGCGTTTCAATCGCGCGTTCTTCCGTGAGGGTCACCAGGCCCGCATCCTCCACCAGCAGGCGCTGCCCGCCGATGATTCGCACCCACGGGTTTTCAAAATGCGGCACGTTGCCGTTCAGGTCGCGCAACACGCCCGGCATCAACCGCACCGAATCGCCCACCGCGGGCAAGACCATCGTCTCGTCGCCGTAATAGTACAGGTCGTACCGCACGCCGTTCTGCATGCGGGTCACCTTCGGGGTCACCGCCTGCAACGACGCATCCGTACCCATGCGCCATATCTTGAAACTGAACATGTCAGCCGCAGCGAGGTTCGTGTCGAGCGTCCCTTCGCTCAGCAACAGCGTGAGCGTCGTGAGCTTGTCCGTACCCGGAGTCACGATGGCGCTCATGAGTATCGGGCCCACCCTGTCCTCGATGGTGCCGTTCATCGCAAGCGAAATCGAGTCGCCCTTGTCCTCGTCCCAGTAGGTGTAGTGGTAATGCAGGCCTCCCTGGTAGATTTCCTTGTTCCCGCCGGTAAATACACGCTCCAGCAGCGGGTCGCCCGTTATCACGATATCCGACCCGTTCTGTACCAGGCCGCGTACCGCGTCGGCAGTCGTTGTCGTTCTCCACGTAGAATCGCCAAACGACCACGCGAGCGTATCGGGCACATCGCTATCGAGCTTGTCGCTGAACGGAATATGCAGGCTATCGGGCATGCCGTCGCCATCGCGATCGTACATGTAGCCCTTGCTTGCAAACGGCACGGGCGGTTCCATCAGGTTGATGCCACCCCACACTAGTTTGTTCGCAACCTCACCGCCCGAAACAGTAAACGAGGCACCGTTCACAGCCGCGTATCCCATCACGTAGAACGTCGCATAGCCCGTAGAATCCGTCGTGACGCTTGTTATCGGCTGGCCGTTCGCATCCAGGAACGAGAGCGAATCCGCAGTCGTGAGGTCCACCGTCACGATGCAGTCCGCGCATACCTGCCCGATGTATGTCACCATGATGGTCACCGGGTAAGAGACGAACGCCATGAGCGTATCCTTCGAGCCGTTATCCCCGGGCTGGCCCATGCGCTCCATCAGCAGGTTGTAGCCCGCAGGGTCAAAGGGCTCGCCCGCCGCATCCGCAAACGCGATATCCGGGAGCGGGTATTCCGGCACCTCGAAATACACCTGCGAACGCTGCGAGGGGTCGGCCACCAGGTAAAAATCCAACATGTACATTCCCGGCGGGAGCGCACGCGCACGCACGATTGCCGCCGTATCGATAACAAATCCCGCCATGTTCTCGTTGACGGTAATGCCCCCGTAGTTCACGCCCGGCTTCAACGCCTCTCCCTGCTGGAGCGCCGTCTGCCCGTAAAGAATGAAGGACGATTCCGCAAGCGTCGTATCCACCTTCCCCACGCTCGAAATGTCGCAGGTGAGGTTCTCTTCCGTGAGAATCTGCAGAATCACGTACTCGATGGTCCCGTCATCCGTATGCTGTTCCACCGGGAAGTAGCGCTTTTCCGTCTGCAGGTTGATGGAGGTACGCATCTTGAAGTTCGAACCCGTCGCATTCCTTTCCGAGAAGAAAATATGGAACGGATAGATCTTGCCTTCCTCGAGCCCCATCGTATCGAGATTCACCGCACCTTCCACCGGGTTATGGCACCCGCCGATATCCACCGCAAGGCGATTGTCGATAAACACCCACACGTCATCGTCACCGCGGAACTCGAAGTACTGCCCCGGAATGTACTGGAACTGCGCCGAAATCTTCATCGCAAAGCTGTAGTTGTGCCTGCAGCCGCTCACGTTCCAGTCGAATTTCGGGTTCTTCACCGTCTTCGCGGAATCCAGGTACTCGAAATCGTCAATCGGGTAGAATCCCGGATTCAGCGTGTCGTTGCAGTCGTTCTCGTTCGTAAAGTCCGCAAGCCAGAACCCTTCCTCGTCGAGCGTCAAATCAATATCGCGGCAAGTCGCATTCGTGTATTCCTTGCCCGCGGCATCGGTCGCCACCACCTGCGGTACGAACCATTTTTCAATCTCGTGCGCCGCGGAACACTGGTTCCACGGATAAACTAACGAATCCACGCGCGCAGGCAAGCCGTTCACTAGTTTATCCTGAACCATCCCCAGCACGTGCCCGCCACATGTCTTGAGCGTATCCATTTCGCCATTCTGGTTAAGTCCCCAGACCGACGTATAGGGGTTACCGTTGTAGATATTTCCAAAATCCACGTCAATCGCGTCCGCATACGATTCTCCGGCCCAGTCCACCACCATCGCCGAAATCTTCATCTCGGGGCAACGTCCCAGGTGGTTCGGGAACGCCACGTCCAGCAGCGGGGCACTGCTCGAAACCGGGTAAGGGTGCACCCACACCGTATCGCGCACCTTCAGCACCGAGTCAAGATGCACCGCCTCGCCCAGGTCCTTGCCCTCGACCGCGATGCCGCCCATGCTGTAGTAATCCATTCCGAACGTCTGCTTAAAGTACACACCCCAATCATCCACATGCTTGTAGTAGGTACCCTCGTACCAGCCGCAGGTATCCTTCTGGCGGTCCATCGACAGCGGGCCCATCTTTACCGTATCGTCCATCGAAACCACGAACATCGAGGGCGACATGTCGTCCCACGGCGAAAGCAGGCGCACCACCTTCGGTTCGGGCGGGTAATACACAAAATCCTTTATATGTAACGACGTGCTCGCGAACATCCACGTCTCGTAAATGCCGGCCGGGAACAGGTCCGTGGCCAGCGGTCGTTCAGCATCGTCGAAATACTTGTGCTGCGGCCACTCGTTCTGCCCGCGATAGAACTGCACCCATGCCCACGTCGAATTCCACTTCGGCGAACTCACCAGCGAATCGTCAAAACTGATATGCCGCCAGTACTTGTATTCGCCCTCGGCCGTGAGCGGAGTCGGCTGGTTCATGATGTTGTTGTCCACCGAGATATAGAAGGCGCTGTCGCGGTAACTCGTGTTGGTGCGCCACGGGTGATAAACGTGAAGTACCCGCGTCGGGTCAAAGCATTCGCCCCTGCTCCCGATTTCAAACGCCGCCTCGGGTGCGTCCGCCGTCCCGTCGACAAACACCGTGTCGGCGGCCGCTAGTGCCGCAGCAAGTTCCACGACGGCGGCGCTGTCTGCCGGGAATGTATACCACGGGGCCTTGTAGCGGACAAAGTAAGCACTCTGTATCGGGTTAGCCGCCATCATCGCGGGCGTAACCGAGCCGTAGAACCACCCGCACTTCGAGGCATCGCCGGGAATGAACCGCATCAGCACGGAATCTGCACCGAAAATCATCTGGGGCAGGGCCTTGTTGCCCCATGGGCTCTTGAACCACACTATTTTCGAACCCGGAGCCATGAACGACTTCTCGTAGGTACCGTCGGCCTCCGTGTACAGCCAGAGCTCCGTCTCCGTGCCAAAAAACTCGCCCATCTTGAAATCGCCCGCATTCCAGGCGACGCAGTTATTGTTATTGAAGTTGTTATCGGCAGTAGTCGGGCAGGCCTTGATGTTGAAGCTCATCCAGTCCTGGAAATCGGCGAGCGTCTTACCCACCCACGTGTAGGTGAACCAGCCGTCGCCATCGCTCTTCATCATCGTCGAGGAATTTGCGTCGAAATGCGGGTTGTAG
>NZ_OCSS01000002.1:240000-890179 GCF_900230125.1 Fibrobacter sp. UWT3
GAATCCGCTCGCATCGAGTTCCGGTTCCACATTCACGGAACTGCTGCTTGCAACAGGATCAGAACCCACGCTCGATGTCGGATTAGCGGAAGACGAACTCAAGAGCGTCACATCACCCGTTCTAGGATCTACAGTGGCATTCGCCTCGCAAATAGGCAAAACGGTAGGATCCACATTTGCCACCAAAACCTGACCGGCAGCATTTACAATCGTCCCTTCCACAAGAGTTCCAATTGAATTGCCCTCTGCGTCTGTCACGTGGCCATCGGCATAGATGATCCGGCTCGCGTTCCCAATATCAAGCAACCATGCCGTAGAGGTAAGCACTACCTTATCGCAAGGGTTGTTTACACGAGTCTCGGAATCAGAGGATGCCGGATTCCCAGCATCGACACTACTCGAAGACAATTCCGGATTTTGCTGAACGACACTTGACGATGAAAGTTCGTTACTCGGCAAATCGTTAACAGAAGTCGATTTGGCATCGTCGCCACAGGCACAAACCATTGCGACCGTACCGGCTGTAACCATCAACTTGAACAGATTGCTTTTCATAAATCCTCATTACGGAACGTAAGACTAGTAAGACTTGGCCTTGTCGGCAGCCAACTGGTCGGGATCGCAGTATTCACCCTGTGCATTGGGAGTTCGGGAGCAGGCATCCGTGGTAATGAATTGTCCGTCCCCTTTATATTTGTCCCACTTTTCAGAGTAAAGGATATTGGTTTCAAGTTCCAGGCTGAGGGTTGTCCGGTACTTATCCACCAAATACTGGGGGCACTCCACTTCTTCCCAAACGAAGGAAGGATTATCCGCAGCCTCGAAGAATGTGGCGAGCCACTTGCAACCACGATTCAGGTGAGGCCACACAGTGGAGTCAAACACGGCCTCGCACTTTTCAATCACGCACTCTTGGTATTGTTCCTTGGTAACTTGCCAGTAACCCAGCTTCTGCATGCAATAGCTCAGGACTCCACCATTGTTGCTACCGAGATCTTCGGGAGCCTTGCCGATCTGCGTAGAGAGTGCGTTAAAGATACCGACACCACCACCGGGAACAAGCAGGTCAAACTGGGTACTGCTGGCATCGACATCGTGACCGATATTGGAAGCCATGACGATCATGTGCTTGCCCTTAAGCGCTTTATGCGTGTCCTTTACATCCGGGCCGCCATTACCCATATTACTGGTGCTGCCATCATACTGCAAGTGGTAGCACTTGCCGCAACCCTGGTTGCTGGGGCCAGCCACAAAACCATAGGACAACGTATCGTTAACTTTAATGGGAGCCATATCGGTACAAGTGAAGGAACCCCCTGCACCAACTTCACAAGAACTGGGCACACCTTCCATGCCCCACCAATACCGTTCCAGGCCCTTGCTCAATGTGAACGTGGGAATTTCAACGTCATTGATGTTGCAGTTCCTTACCGTGTAACCCGCAGCCGCATACGCAGCCTGGCTGGAAGTATCAACATTGTCCATCCAGCTGCAGTGAGGCTTGCAGGAATCCCAGTAACGGGAGTTCCAGCCTTTTTGAGTCGTGCCTGCCGCCAGGAGGTTCTTATAGGAAGCGACAGGATACTTCTTGATGTCTTCTTCGGGGTTACCGGTCGGCTTGACAGGTTCTGCGCTGCTGGAGCTTTCGAGAGCCACATCAGAACTGGAAGTCGGATTCACGGGGCCAACACCGCTAGAGGAAGTGGGGTCAATTGCACTCGAGAGAACCGTGCCCGAGGAAGTCGGGTCGACCGGATTCACGCCGGAAGAGGAATTGGGATCAGCCGGATTCACGACATCTGCGGAGGAGGAACTCACCGGCACAATCGCACCCGTACCCGGGTCCACCGTCGCATTCGCCGGGCAGACCGTAAGTGCGTTCAGGTCAACGCCCCCCGTGATAGGAGCACCGCTCAAGTCCATCAGGACTCCGTCAGCAAAATAGCCGACAGGATTTCCTGCAGCATCGGTCACATTGCCGTCGGGATAAATCACGTACACGCCATTCGCGTTCAAAACGAAGGCATCCGCAGTGGCGACAATACCCGCGCATTCTGTATTGGCGGAAGGGGGATTATTCGGGCTCGAGGCGGAATCGTCACCGCAAGCACAGAGGGCAGCCACGGCGCTGGCCGCAACCATCATCTTCACAAAACGTCTTTTCATAAAGCTCCTTTTCTATTTACGCCCTTAAAAATATATTCTGTTCCCCAAATGCGGAAGTAAAAAAGCAATTTGACGCAACTTTGTGTTCCCAAAACGTGCCCGCGAGTGCCCAATCTCACAGGATTGTGCGACTTTTCGCCACAAAAAAAGACCCTCGCCTTCGCGAGGGTGACGATTTAGAATCGTGAGAGCAACGATGCAGAAGCGCGATTAGTCGCGGAACTTCACCTGCTTGGTGCCGGCGACGACTTCACCGATCTGCGTCCACTTCTCGCCCTTGGCTTCGAGGTGTGCAACGACTTCAGCCTTGTCTGAGGGGTCGATGAAGATGAGCATGCCCATACCCATGTTGAAGGTATTGTACATCTCGTCCTTCTCCACAGAGCCGGCCTGCTGGATGAGCTTGAAGATCATCGGAGGATCCCACGTGGTGCGGTCGATAATCACGTCGACATCGTCCGGGAGGATACGCGGGATGTTGCCCTGGTAGCCCGAACCCGTGATGTGGGCGAGGCCCTGGATAATCTTCTTGTTGCAGAGGTCGATGAGGCTCGGGTAGTAGCTGCGGTGCGGCACGGCGAGCGCTTCGCCAATCGTCTTGTCCATGCCGTCGACGAGGGTATCCACCTTGTAGCCGGCCACGTCGAAGAGCACCTTGCGGGCGAGCGAGTAACCGTTGGTGTGGAGACCGGTAGAAGGCAGACCGAGAATGATGGTACCCGGCTTGATCTTCTTGCCGTCGATGATGTTGTCGCGTTCCACGACACCCACGATGGTGCCGGAAATATCGTAGTCGCCCGGACCGTAGAAGCCCGGCATTTCTGCAGTTTCACCGCCAATCAAAACGAGGTCGTTCTCGCGGCAGGCCTTGGCCATACCGGCAACGAGCTTGTCCATGACACCCGGTTCCAGGCGGCCCGTAGCCACGTAGTCCAGGAAGAACAGCGGGCGCGCGCCCTGCACGAGGATATCATCGCAGCAGTGGTTCACGATGTCCTGGCCCGGCAGTTCGTGCGTGCCCATCTCGATATCGACCTTGAGCTTGGTGCCCACGCCGTCGACGGAACTCACGAGAACCGGGTCCTTCATGCCGAGGTGGTTCAGCGTGAAGAGACCGCCAAAGTTGCCGACGTCACCGAGGACGCCCTGGTTGAATGTAGTACGTACGGATTTCTTGACACCGACCATCGCTTCGTCAGCTCGGGCCAGGGAAACTCCTGCGTCTGCGTAATTCATCTTTTTTCCTTTGCCCGGAATCGGGCACTTTGTTTTGCCCTGCTAGCGGGCACCTTGTTTTTCATCAATATTTCTGAGCGCATCCAGAATGAGGCTCGTGGTATCGGCCATCTGGTTGATGTTCGTCGTCTCGGGCATCAGGTGCGTATCGAGCTTGTACATGGAGTCGTCGCCCCATGCAAGAATCTGCTCGAGTGCATCCGGCCCTGCCAGTTTACCGCACTTGGCACAGCAGATGCGGCCATCCTGGAACGCGACAAAGCCCCTACCGCCCTGGTTCGATTCGCAAATCACCGTACCGGTAATGCGGCTCTTTTCCATGGTCTGCGCGAAATCGATAAACGGCAACACCTTGCCCGAAGCAAGGAGCGAGAGGCGCTGGAACTCGTCGAACGCCTTGTTCTTCGCACGGAGGCTGTCGCACACCACCTTGTACAGGAACACCATGATGTTGGGGTTCTTGTCCAGGAACTTGACGAACTCGGCCTTCGGGATGTGAAGCACCGTGCAGCCATCCTCGGCAGCGATAATCGTGTTGCTCGTGGGTTCGTTACAAAGAATCGACATCTCGGCAAAGCATGCGCCACTTTCGATATAGGCAAGCACGCTGTAATGCCCATCGGGGAGAATCTGGCCGCACACCTGCGCACGGCCGCTCTGCATCACGCAGAAGAACTGCCCTTCCACTCCGCCCTGGACAATAATCTCGCCAGCATCGTACTCGCGGATCTGGGCGTTCAGCAGCAAAAAGTCGGCACATTCACGCGGCACCTGCTGCAGGAACGGGACCTTTGCTTCGTAGCTGGAGGCAATCCAGCCACCAATACCTGTAGGAGTCTTCATCATATACGCTAATTATAAATATTTCTATACCATCTGTAAGGTTCATCCGGCTTTTTTTCGCCGGTTTTGGGCGCTTTTTCCGAAAAGATGCAACCATGAAGATTCCATACCAGTTCAACGGGCCTTGCGACCGCCCCCTCGTAGAAGTCGTTCCCGCCACCCGCGCTCTTGCGGGCATCGTTCTGGCACACGCGCTTTTCCCTGAACGCCCTTATGCGGGAGAGACGCGGTTCCGCAGCCAGGATTTCTTCGGGCGTGCCGTATATACCGGGATTCACCCACACGTCGGCGCTGTCGGCAACCGCAAAGATTTCTTCGAGCGAAAGCTTCATCTCGCGGGTGGTATCGCCCGCCCACAAGTAACAGCCGCCCGCCTGCCTGATGAGGCTTGCGGTATAGCTCCTGCCACCCGGTGCATACCACACACCGCCATACGCCATGCCCGCAATTACACGCGGGCCGTTTGCCCTGCAGGCCGTAAGCGGGTCAGCTTCCTTCTTCGCCATATCGGGAATCAAGCCCGAATACGTTTTCGTAACGAGCGCCGCCTGCGGTTCCACACCGAAGAGTTTTGCAAACAAACTAATCCAATCGAATTTCGCGAACGGAGTGTCTTCTTGCCATTCCGAGGTAAGCATGAGCGGAATATCGAGCGTGGAGAGCCTTTCGTAATCGTCGTAGGCGCCACCGGTCGCAAATGTCATCACGAGGTCGGGCTTGAGCGACACCACCTTCTCGAGCGATACCTGAGGACCGTTCCCGACCTCCACGATTTCACCCGCAGTCACGCGCGCGGCAAGCGCGGAATCCACGATATACCTGCCCTCGCCCACGCCCACGATGCGGGACTCCACCCCGAGACGTTCCATGAAGCCGAGTTGCGCCGAAGACAGCACGACCACGCGCCGGAGCGGAACCCGGAGGGGCACCGCGCCCGCCCATTCCCTGCCCGCGGAAAGCTTCCGGAGCGTCGCGGTATCGGAAGCAAGGGCGGAATCCACCAGCACGAAGCGCTTGACCAGCGTATCGCGCCCGACTACGGAGCGGATTTCGGCCAGCGGCTGCCCGCAGGATACACCCATCCGGAGCAGGCGGGCGTATTCCAAGGGGTAAAACTGCACGGAATCCGAACAGAGGGGAGCGTTGCCTGCCCGCGATTCGCGGGAAGACGTTTCCCCGCGGGAATCCCCCCCGCAGGCGGCAAAAAACAGGGCGACAAGCACCGCGAGAGCCAACCTAGCCCCCAGGAACGGCCTCAAAAAAGCACGTAAATCGTTGATTTTTAACACTTTATGAAAATTTTCCCTGCACATGTGCAAAAGATAATGTATTTTATACACCGGAATTTACTTATTTCGGAGTCTTGTATGAAGACAAAAATAGTTTACCTGGTCTCGCTCCTCTGCGCACTCACGTTCGCGACAAGCGCGTTCGCAGATTCGGAAGACGGTTTCTACGAGAAGGACCATATCCGCGGGTTCATCTCCTTCGGCGCTGACTACCGTGGCATGTTCGACGGTTTCAACGACTACGTGAACACCATTGCGAGAATCAATCCGGGCCACATGGTAAAGGACAGCTCGGGCACAGCCGAACGCTATTCCGGCACACTGAAGTACGCCCCGTTCGACGACTGGTATGTCGGGCTGCACCTGAACATCGGTGCGCAGTACAAGCAGTTCCTCACCTGGTTCAACATCAACTTCATGCCGACCCAGATTTCGGAACGCCCCGCCGAGACCTACAACGTTACGGGTGAAACTTCCGGCAACTCCGAAAAGATGCCCCTGTACGACGTCAAGTGGTTCACCTACGGCGTGGACTGGATGTTCGCATGGAAACTCTTCGGCGAGCACACGTTCATCAACCTCATCCCGGCCGCAGGCTTCGGCTTCAACCTCATGAACTTCCACATGGCATCGAACTTTGCCATCGGCGAAGCAAGCAACTACGTAGACCTTCGCGACCGCTACTACAGCACGATGGACATGTCGTTCACCGCCGAACTCGAACTGCGCCTGGAATTCGACCCCATCGCTATCGGCATCTACGGCGGCTACCGCCACATCGACTACAGCGACCTCGAAGTCGAAGACAAGCTTGTCGTAAACGGCCCGTTCGACACCGACAACAACGGCGACACCTGGTTCGTGGGTCTGCGCGTCACCTGGATTTTCATGAGCGACTGGCAGCGTAAGCAAGCTGATAAGCTGTAGAGACCGCTCGCTCGACATCTCGGGTGTAGAACCTCCGGTTTCTCACTCGCTCTCGCAATCACGCCTCGTTAATACGAGGCGTTTGTTGCTCACAGAAGACCGCTCGCGCTTTATTTTTACCCGTCGCAGAAGAGGCCGCTACCCGCGGTACCCATCAGGCCTTCGGCCACGCAATCCATCGCCACGTAGAACGTGGCGTTTTCCTTAAGGTTCCGGTCGGTCTTCCACACCACATTGCGGTCGTTCTTCACGTACTGGAAGTTCCAGCCCATAAGGAGCGTCTTGATGCCCATCGCAGAGAGCTTTTCGGGCAAGGGCGCGAACTGCCTCTGCGAACTCAGGAGCACCAGCGCGTCCATCCTGCTGTATGTCGCGAACATCATCACGTCTTCCATGAGCGACATGTTGGGCTTTACGCCATCGGGCCCAATCTGCTCGCAGTAGTGGATCTGGAACCCGGTATACCTGAGTTCCCGTTCCAAGCACGAGATTCCGTGCGAATGGCAGTACATTTGCGGGTCCTTGTACGGATGGTAGTAATGGCACTGCATCTGCGCGTACCGCGATACGGGCGTGAACAGGCGGAGCGCCTCCTTCCGCGCCCAGTTCTTGATGGCGCGGAAGTCGAGCGGCGTGTGGCAAGGGTGGTAAAGCCTGTAGTAGTCGTTGGCTTTCTTGAGCGTGTATCCGTCCACGATGAAGAATACACGCAAGGGTGCTTTTGTCGTCATGGGAATCTCCGTTTTTAAGTGTTCCTATCCTTAAAACGGAAATCCCCCTAAAATGAGCCAATAAAATTTTGTTTACGTGAAAATTTTACAAAGCTAGTCCAGCAAGTCCCTCTTGTCCAGGTCGTCCGTCAGGGAGCCCGGCATCCAGTCCTTCATCTTCTTGAACGTATCGTCATTAAGCTTTTCACGCCACGCCTGCATCTTGGCCTTGTCGCCCATGTCGGCGTAGATGCGCACGAGGTTCATCACCGCGCACCAGTAGCGAATGGACTTGCCCGTACGCGCCATGTAGTCCGCGGCACTCTTCTCGTAGATTGCGGCAGCCTCCTTGTAGCGCTTGAGCCTGTAGAGCATGTCGGCCTTGACCTGCAACAGCACCGGATGGTTCGGGACCTTGCCGAGCCCGCGCTGCGTAAGCTTGAGACCCGCATTAAAGTCGCCCTTGTCATAATGCATCCAAACTAGCGAAGTGAGGTACAGCGGCCAGAACCGCTTGGAGCCCGTAGCAACGGAATCGAGCACAGCAAGGTATTCGCTGCGGCGATCGGACTTGAACGGCACCCAACTGAAACTCTTGTCTATGTAGTATGCGTATATCGCGTAGAAGGCGCGCGCCTCCTGTTCCGGAGACTCCTCGAACAGCTTTGCCGCAGAGCGCGTAGTCATGGCGCCCTTCACCGAATGGCCCGACTCGCTCTGCACGTAGCCCAGCTCGAACTTGCGGAGAGCCTCCCACAGCCCGGTAGAAACGCACTTCTCGAGGTTCACACCCGCCTTCTGCAACGCCACCGTATCGCCCAGGTCGTCGTAGCGGCTCACGCGAACGATGTTCTCGAGCACGCAGCCTACACCGTCGTCACTCCCGCGGACTTTTTTTGCGAGCGCCATGGCACCGTCGTAATCGAGCGCCATGGACTTCTCGGTCACCTGCTCGGACAGCTGCATCAGGGGCGCCGGGAGCGCAAGCGTAAGCGACCCGCCAAAGGCGAGCGCGAAAGGCAGTGCCACAAGTGCCAAGATACGGATAAACACAATACTCCAAAAATAAAAAATTTGGCTATTCACAAGCAGTCCACAAACAAGCTTTCGGCGCATGTTCATAAGTGAAGGGCAAAAACAGGGCGCAATTTTATAATCCAACATGGAATAATTGGAAAACACGTTCAACAAGGATACAGCCCTGTCAAAAAACGGCAAATTATCCCCTTTAGAATCAACGAGTTACGGATATCCCGAAGCCCTGCAATCCTTGTATTATGGGCACTTGCGGCCCATGGTGCCAAAACTTACAATAAGAATATTTCTTTACAAAAAGTGGTTTTTCAGGCCTTAGAAAATCTATAATAAAAACAAGAAATCCACAACGTTTTAACAATCATGTCACCAACCGCCGGCAAGAGGGACGAGCCCGACATGACAAACCCGTAGAAAATTGCGATAAGCGTATGGAGGCAACCCATGAAAACAATCCATAAAACATCCGCGATATCATTCTACCTGATCAACTCCGGGTTCAAGGCCTTCAAGAACAGGATCCGCGAGGAGTTGAGCGCCATCTGCAGCACTCCGCTGGAATCCCTCGTGGATGACTCGAGCCTGCAGGTGTATTACCGGAGCGGAGAATCCGCCGACTATGTCGCCGCCTGCATCGCGGGCCCCAACTGCGAAATTGACGACGATCTGGATTTTGCCGACGCGGGATAGCGAGAATTTTCTCTCTGTAAAAAAGGAGCCCGCGGTGTGCTGCCGCGGGTTTCCTTTATGCGACAAGGGAGGGCTATGCCCTCCCTAAGACCCTCCCAACACTTAATAATCCGCTTCGTTCACATCACTAGTTGCTGGTCAGCGCGGATTATTTGCGTGGGCGCCTTACGGCGCTACGAATAAATTATTTCTTTTTCTTCTCGTCCTTCTTGTCGGATTCTGCGGTGGGCTGTGCGGATGCAGGCAGGTTGCAGCCTTCCATCACGTAGAACTTGCCCTTGCGGACGGTCACGACCTTCGTGTTCGTGTTCGCTCCACGTACAAACTTGATTTCGCCATACACGCTCTCGAACGAGGGCGTGTTGTTCAAGTATTTGGTGAGGCTTTCGGCGTTCTTCTGGATACCCGAGAACACGATATTCGCCGCATCGTAGCTGAGGCCGCTCACCTTGTCTTCGGCGGGGTCCTCGCCCCACTTTTCCTTGAACGCCTTCGCGAATTCATCAAACTTGTCCTTGTTACCCGAAATGTCGAGGCCAGGCACGCTGAAGTAGGTACTGTCCACGAGGTGCTTGCCCTGAATCAAGAGTTCGCGGCCATACCAGCCCGAGGCACCGAGCATGGTGCCCGCAATCTTGTTGTAGGCGACCTGCCCCACCATGAGGCCCGCGTCGCCCGGGTTGGTGGAGGGAATAAATATGCCGGGAATCTTCATCGTGGAATCGGCCAGGTAGTCGCGGCGTTCGCGAGGGCCCACTGCATCGAGATCGCTTGCGCCGCGGGCAATGTTGCGCCTGCGGTTCTCTTGCTTGAAGCGCACGTCGCGGAGCAGCTTGAATTCGGTCGCGTAGTCGGGACGGCCTTCCTCGTAACTGCGGAAGGCTACCACGTTGCCGCCGCGACGCTCCACCGCGCGGGTGAAGCTCTGCGACATCGCCGCACCGTAATCGCCCAGCGGGCTAAGCACCGCAAACTCGCGAATGTCAAGGCACTTGGTGGCAAAGTCCGCAATCTTCTGCGCGAGGTTGTCCATCGTGATATTCACCTGGAAAATGTTCGGGCCCATCTTCGCGATGCCGTCGTCGGTCGCGGTCGGGGTGAGCATCGGGATGTTCTGGAAGTTGCTGCCGAGCCAGGCGGCAACGGTCGCGGCGGGCGCACTCATGATGGGGCCGATGACTGCGACGATACTATCCTGGTTCACCGCCTGCTGGGTTCGCATGAGGGCGATAGAGGCGTCGGCGCGGGTATCGGCGATGCGGATGCGCACCTTCTTGCCGAGGCCGGACTGTTCGTGGGCGAGGTACACGCCCCGCACCGCGGCGGCGCCGAATTCTGCAAAGTCACCCGAAAGCGGCGCGAGCACCAGGATGGTGGGCTTGCCGGCGCCAAGACCCTCGAGGGATTCGAGGCCCTGCTGGGCCGTAGCGGAAAGGTTCTCGGCGACACTGCCGTTCAATACCTTCTTGTACCAGTAGCGGGCGGCGCGGTAGCGCTTGGCGTTCTGGCATTCGCGGCCCATCTGGAGCTGCATCCAGCCCACCACGTCCTTGTCGACCGGGTACTTTTCCATAAGCGCCTGCAACTGGTCGGCATTCAGGAGGCTTGCCGCAAGCGTCTGGATGGCGACATCCTTCGTGTGGCTCTTCGCGGCCGGGTTCTTGGTATAGGCGAGAATGCGGAGCATCGCCTCGACACCCTCGTAGACGGAACCCTGCTCGGTGAGCACGATGGCGCGTGCAAGTTCCATGCGCTCGCGGTACTCGGAAGCCACATGGTACTCGAGGAACTTGGAGGCAAGCTTCAGGGCATCGGCACGCTTGTGTTCGCGCAAGTAGCACTCCGTGAGGAGCACTGCGGCCTGGGCACCTTCGTGCTTGCGGAAGCTCTTGGAATCGGAAAGTTTCTGGAGCGCGGGAGCCGCCTCGGCACACTTGCCTTCGCGGATGAGGGACTTGGCCTTCGACACGTCGTCCTGGGCAAAGAGGGCCGTAGCGAACGCGCACACAATGAGAAAAGGTAAGAGTCGATTCATAATAATCTACTGCGCTAGTCTTCGGCGACAGTTTGAACCACTTCGTGTTCTTTCTTGATTTGTTTCTGCATGGTATCCGGGAGCTTGGCCCAATCCATGACATCCACGCGGAACGAAAGACCGCTTTCGGCAAACGCCTTCTCCACCGCGGTCATCGCCTCGAAAGAGAGGGGCCTTTCGGCAATGACTACAAGGTCGAGTTCCGTTTCCGGGGTAAGGTCCACGCCCGTGAGCCTGGGACCGTATGCCCAGACCTCCAGCCCCTCGAAATGGAGGGAAAGGATTCGCTGGACGGTTTCCAGTTGTTCGGTTTCTAAGCAAAGAGCCATAGTGCGACAAATATAGTTAATGGGGGCGGTCAGGAATTGGCACGGGAGGGCCAGAATTGGCACGGTTGGCACGGAGCGTGCCAAAAATCGCCGATGCTAAATGTGAGAAAAATCACACGATTTTGCATAGTAAATTGCAAAATTTGTTCAAAATCGGCAATTACGATCGTACGAGGCCTCGCTTTTGACTTTTTTTGACAAAAATCTGCCCCTTATATGGGAGGCCACCCAAACGAAACGAGAAAAAAAATTTTGCGAAAAGACTTTACATTTCAAAACCACAAAGCGATAAGGAAGTATGCGATTGATGTATTCCCTTTTTTCCAGCAGCAAGACATAACGCAGCAGGGGACCCGACAGACGCGCACGGGAACGCGCCGCCGCCCCTACCCCTCTTCCCATAACTCGATACCCCAAAACCGGGGCATCAAAACAATCAAGCCCGACCATCGAGGCCGGGAAAAGGGAATTATGTCTATGAAGCAGACCCAGAAGACCTCCACCGCCAAGTACAACCTCTCCAAGGAACAGGAGATGGAACTCATCCAGGCAATCCGCCAGGGTGACTACGACGCCGAAAACCGGCTGTTCGAATCCCTCTACGGCATCATGAAGAAGACGCACGAGTTCGGACCCGACGGCATCACGGGCAGGGCAAGGAAAGAACTCAGCAGCAACTTCGAAAACGCGCTCGCCGACCTCGAGATTCTCGAGATCTTCCGCAAGTGCGTCGAGACCTACGACCCCGAACGCGGGTCGTTCAAGACCCATCTCGGCTACCGCCTGAACATGGCGGCCAAGGACCGCGTCCGCAACAGGACCAAGTCCAAGGGCTTCGACAATCCCGACACCCTCGTGTTCGTGGACACCGGTTCCCACGAGTGCGATGAGGGTGACGGCCAGAAGGGCGTCATCAACAGGTTCGACGCCATGACCGCCGACTGGGCCGAGGCAAAGGCAATCGAGGACGAGGAACACGACCTCTGCTTCAGGGCCATCGACCTGATTATCGAGCACTTCGGCGAGGAGAGCATCGAGGGTCGCTACGTGGAACTGTACTGCGCCCTCGGCGTGGACGGGAAGAAGCACACCGCCGAGATCTGCGAGGCGCTCGGCTGCTCGCGCCAGACGCTCAGCAACATCAAGAAGCGCATCTACGATGCGTTCGGCGGGATGTGGCCCATGGCGGCATAAGAATCTTCTTTGTGGTGAAGCCAGAAGCGGCGCCCTTCGGGGCGCCGCTTTGTCAACTCGATGCATCCACTTAACATTTTGTATATTACAAAATGTTAAACGAAAAGTCAATAGCGATTATCAATAAGGAATAGCCCTATACGAAAAGCCCGCGGATATTTATTCCGTGGGCTTTTATTATAGACCCTATCGGTCGAGCGTAGCTCTCCCTCCAGGGTGACATTTGCTTACAGGTCAATCACCCTGTCGTTCTGCAACAGCTGCTCGAACGTCTGCCTTTCGCGGATGACCTTGAGTTCGCCGTTCGTGTACATGGTTTCGGCGGCATAGCGGCGGCTGTTGTAGTTGCTGCTCATGGCCGCACCATAGGCACCGGCATCATGGAGAATCAGCAAGTCGCCGACCTTGGCCTTCGGGAGTTTGCGGGTCACGACGAATCCGCCTTCTTCCTGAGTGAACACGTCACCGGATTCGCAGAGCGGACCTGCCACGATGGCATCGACCGTCTCGTTCAATTCGCGACCATCGCGGGCGATGATGGAAATGCCGTGATAGCTGCCGTAGAAACTCGGGCGAACGAGGTCGGTAAAACCGGCGTCAAGCAGGTAGAACAAATTATCGCCCTGCTTCTTGACAGCGCGGATTTCGGCCATCAGGTAACCGCTTTCGGCCACCAGGTAGCGACCGGGTTCGACTTCCAGGTGAACCTCGTGGCCGATGCTCTGCTGGATGTTCTTGCGGGCCTTGTCCCACAGGTCGTAGTAGGCCTGCATATCAATGCGGTTGCCCTTGTCTTCCTCATGGTAGGGAATCGGGAGGCCGCCCCCTGCACTGATGGTGCGCAAATGAGAGCCCAGGCGGCGGCTAGCGTCCACCATGGCGTCGCAAACCTGCGAGAGGTGCTCGAAGTCGGAGCCGGAACCGATGTGCATGTGGAGTCCTGTAATCCACATCCCGTTTGCCTGCGCGAGCTTGACGCAGTCCTTGATCTGTTCGTGCCACACGCCGTGCTTGCTAAGCGGACCGCCGGTATTCACCTTGCTTGAATGCCCGTGACCGAAACCCGGATTCACGCGGAGCGTAAGTTCCGACTTCACGCCGAAATCGGCCAGCTGCTGGATCATGTCGGGCGAACCGACGTTCACCGCAATGTCGTACTTTTTCACGAGTTCAAGAGCGTCGCGGTCGAAGATGTCTGCGGTGTAGACAATCTCGGGAGCCTTGCCTTTCTGGACACCGCCCTTGAAACCCGCCTTGAGGGCGCGGACGATTTCGCCTGCAGAAACCGCATCGACCACGCCACCGAGCTTGCGCACGAGCGCTACGATAGAGAGGTTCGGGCATGCCTTCTGGGCAAAACGCACGGTGTCAAAAACCTGGACTTCCTTCACGCGCTTCTCGATGGTGGCGCGGTCATAAAGCCAGAGGGGGGTGCCGTACTGTTCGGCAGCCTTCACGAAAACTTCTTGAGGAATGGAATAATTCATGGGGGGAAAGATAGTAAATCTCCCTAATACAGATACCATTCCCAATCAATCTTGTAGACACTGGTGTATTGGTATTGTTCCTGCACGCTGTAATCGGTCAGGTAACCCACGTCAGAAACTGTCTTGCACCCACCCGACACGGTCTTTTCGTCATCGCTGGAGGGGTCATCGTCTACGACCTTCGGGCAGACCTTTATTTCATCCGTATTTACAGGAATGGTCAATGTTTTGCTGCTTGTACCGATCCACGACGTAACATCTTCCTTGTCCAGAAGAAGACCCGTCGACAGGGATTTCAACAGCGAACCCTCCGAATAGCAATAGACCGTAAAACTCACCTCCGGATCGCCCGCGTTATCGAATATGTCCCAGTCACTCGACACCTGCTTGTAATAGGTGAGCGAG
Source organism: Fibrobacter sp. UWT3 (assembly GCF_900230125.1). NCBI lineage: Bacteria > Pseudomonadati > Fibrobacterota > Fibrobacteria > Fibrobacterales > Fibrobacteraceae > Fibrobacter > Fibrobacter sp. UWT3. Next base: position 254,347 of record NZ_OCSS01000002.1, read on the forward strand.
AACTTCATCGTTTTCGAGGTCTTTAGGTAATATGTCTTGGCAGGAGCCGAGCTGCTAGAACTGTAGTACGAGTAATAACTTGAGGAACTGTAGCGGTAACTCGAACTTGAGTAGCAGATATAGTATCCGTAATCATCATAGCACTTATTGGTGCAGTAAGAGCATTCGTAGTACCCGTAGGCATAGTAGCAGTTGCTGCAGCAGGTAGAATTGTAGCGGGCCTCGCACATGCTACGGGCTTGCGCCATCGAACTGCTCGACGCCTTGATCTGCGCTTCATGTTCCATAGAATAATACGTGTCATTGCGTGCCCAATCTTCGGCATCCTCGATATCCTCGCCGGCCATATACAGCGGGCTATCGCCACATGCAGTGAGGAACGCCATAGCAAGGCCGGTCGCCAGTGCGACAAGAAGGGTGTGAATCCATTTTTTATAAACTTGTCTACAATTCATGGTGCCTCCCTAGAAAGTGTATTCAGCCAAGAGCCGGAAGGAGAAATATCCGTCGAAAAGATATTCGTATTGATGAGTTCCATTGCTTGAGCCATCATTTGCGAGCAAAGCCTGAAATTCAAAACCAAATCCGTTGTGCTGGACGCCCACGCCAAGCCAGAGGCCAATTTCAGCATCGTCCGCCGCAAAGAAATCAAACCCGTCACCATTATCGTAATCAAAACTGCTATAAGAATAGTTCCGGTAAAAATCTACCTCGTATTCATACCACTCGGCTATAGGCTTGCGCAGGTCAAGCGTGACACTCCCGAAGAACATGCTACCGAACCGAAATTCAATGGGAATGTCCAGCGTGATGTTTTGGTAACTGATCGAGCCATCCTCACTAACTGTGGTGTAGCTATAGCCATAGTAATAATCATAGGTATTCCCGGATACAGTCATTTCGTCATCAATGTTGAGAGTATTGTTCCGGAACGCGATGCCTATGCCGGGAGCAAACGTAACGTAGTCGTGCCACGCCCACTTGAACGTGTATCGCGGGAAAAGTTCCAGCGCCTGCGTAACATCCAGTCCACCAATATAACCGTATTCATCTTCGGCCAGGAACCCGAGCGAGAACGCGATTGCATGCGAAAACTTCTTGTTCTTGAAGCGCCTTGCGGGTTTCTTCGCGACAGGAGAGGAAACATCGCTTGATGCCAGTGCAACAGTTTGCGGGGCAGCAGCCTGCGGGGCAACTTCTTGCGGAGCCTGCCTTGTAGACTTGCGTGGCATGGCGATTGCCTGAACCGCGAAAGGCTTTACCTCGGTATCGGAAGAATAGTGTATCTCGGCGTAGCGCGGGATTTCCTGATTCCTGGGGCGAATATCCGTAGTCACGTTCCTGAGCGATGCAAATGTGAAGGAGGGCCCGTGCAACGTGGCCTCGAGAGTACAGAATTCCTTGCCCGCGCACATTTTTGCAAGTTTATCCGCAACTTGCTTTTTTTGAGCATCCCTGTCAAGCGGAGCCGCACTTTCAACACCGGATTCAAGAGAATCGCCTTCTACATCCGTAATGGGAGCATTGTGGGCAGAATCGTAATCTAGAAGTTCCTTATTCGATAGCAGCGACCTGGACTTTGTCATCTGCGAATAGGTTCCGTTCCTGAAGAATATCTCTACAGCACAGAAGCGTTTGCTACAAATTTTCCCGAGATCCTCAAAAATACGATTGTCGTAAGCAGGTGCAGCCGGTTCTTCAGGAGAATCCGGTGATGTCGCCTCATCTACGAAAACGGGAGCAGGTTCAGTAACAGCCGACACACTATCCTGTGCAAAGCACAATCCGGCGACAAAAGGCAATATCAAAAACAATAAAACTAATTTATTCATAGCTCGCCCGACCGTTATTTCTTGAAAGAAAGGTTGCCATCCTGTACACAACGGACAGAATATGTACTCCGCTTGTCGGACTCGCCCAAACGGAGTTTATCGTCACAAAGTTCCCAGTAACTTGCAACCATGTTATTCACTTGCGTATTGCTCCAGTACCTGGCACATTCCTTCTTTTGCGGTGGAGCCTGTGTCCCGTATTCCGTGAACTTAGCCAGCCTCGCACTGAATCCGTAAAGGTCGATGCCCGGATTAGCCCACCCGCGGGCGGCCTTGAGCATGGGCGGGATAGGGGCGCCATAGCTATTAGCATTCACGAAATTCCCGAGTTCTTTCCAGTCGTCATCCGTGGGCAGGTGCCAGCCCGCCGGGCAAGACTGCACGGCACGCCTCCAATCACCGGTACCCAGATCCATCGCGCTCCATTCCTGCTTGCCGACAGTGACGCTCTTGAAAATTCTCCCACTCTTGAACGCACGGACCGTGCGGAGCGGGGCAGTGCGGTCGCCCCAAAGCATGCGGCCGTTGAACCCTCTCTTCTGGATTTCTTCCTCGTTGAAGATGGCGTAATCCTTCCACTGGATACCCGACGTGTTTATGAAACGCACTACGCCCGCCTTGTCAATGGAAAGGAGTTTCGCACCCGCAAGGATGGACTTGCCGAAAAGGAATCGGTCGTTCACGTAGTAACTGAAGCGTTCCTGCTTGGCCTGTACCACCACAATCTTGCCGCCAATAATGTCGATATAGTTACCGGCCCGCGAGACCTGCTTCTTGATTCTCTGTACGAACAGCGGCGAATAGTCCCCCTGACTCAGGACACCCTCCCCACAGGCCTCGTACCACTTGGAAAGCTGTGCTTCAATAGCCTCGCGCTTTGCCCTGTTGATTGCAAGCGCCAGGTTATACCTGATCATCGCCATTCCGTCATCGAGAGGCTCGGGAGAAACTTCGCCAATGACCGTCATTATATTGGAGACCTGGTATGTTTCCGGAGTGAGGGCAGCAGCACACGCCTCGATCATCGCACGCTTATCCGAGAGCGTGTTGGAAGCCTTGACCGCATTCAGCTTGAATTCGCCGGTGAGTTCAAAAAACTTCGCCTCGAATGCAGGGAGTTCAACCTCGTAAAAGTGCTGGCACGCCTCGTCGGGGATATCGTTCAAAAGAATCGAGCCACAGCGATTGTTCATGGCGGCGACATTATTCGCCTGTGTCCACAGGTCGTTGAAATCCTTCTGTTGCGTGGCGTCGAGATTTGCATTTTCGCGAAGGTCTTTCAAGAAGCTGATTTTTTCACCCAAGTTCTCGGACGAGGGGAGCGATATAGAGATGTCGCCTGCGAAAACGGATGCGCATGCGGCAATAAGCGTGATGGCGGTTCGTTTAAGCATGGGCTAGTCCTTTATGCAGCGCACGGCAAAGAGTTCTTTTTTCCCGGCAGCACGCGGAGCAAGGTTCGTGTAGTCGAGTTCCACGTCCCACACGAACGCGGTTTTATTATCTGCCTGCGTACTTGTCCAGAATGCGGAAAAGGCTGTTTCGTAGCAGAGCCCGTTATCGAACGTCTTGCCATCATCATGGCATGCCAGGTTCACGACATCGTTCTTCGCCTTGCGCGCACTTTCGAGAGTCGAGAATTCCTGTAGACTCGGCAGGTGAAAACCTTCGGGGCACGCGCTGTTCGCACCTTGCCAGTCATAGACCATGAAGTTGTCGGCACACTGCTGGCCATTATTACCTTGCCTGTAACATTTTGCACCTTCGACCGGCGCATTCGCGTTGTCGGTCATCCAGGTCTGTTGCCCGATAACCACAGTCTTGCCTGCGCATCCCGTAAGCGCCATACCGGCCACGAGAAGGCATGCGACAAATAGCGCCTTCAATGTCCTTATTTCCACCATTGGTTATCCCCGGATTCATCGATCATCTGGTTGCGCGCAGGCTGTGCGGGCTGTGCAGGAGCAGGTTGGGCGGGCTGCTGTGTGGGTTGCTGGTATGCGGGTTGTTGCGACGGAACGGGTTGCGGCGCAGGCTGTTGGAGTGCAGGTTGCGGCGCCGCATGTGCAGGCTGCTGTGCGGGGGGTACGTAGTGGTCCATTTCCGGGTCGTCGGGCGGGTTGTCCACAAAACGGAAGCCCTGGCGGATCATGCAGTTGTTCACAGCGCGGCCCTGCTTGTCGTCGGGCAGCATCTGCATGCTCACGTCGTATTCGCACTGGGCAAGCGCATTATCAGTTTCGTACTTGGAGTAGCCCGCCTTATACCATGCGGGAGGGTTTGTCGCGCACGAACACAGGAGGATTGCCGCAGTAGCAAGGGCGGCGCATGCAGGAACGTATCGGGAAAAACGCGCTTTGATTTCCATAGAGTCTCCGTTTTTTTTTGCGGGGAGGAAAGCGGCGAAAAAACGGAGGGCCAATCAAAGGCGGTCATTGCATAGAAAAAGGCGTGTGTTGCCAATCGATTGCTTGCAGACTGAGGCTCGGCAAAGCCATAACGCACAAACAAAAATCAACAACCCACGCCCCGAACGGGACGTGAGCGTTTGCCTATTACCTTCCGCGTTTGAATTTTGCCGATTCCAGTCAAGAAGATAATAAGAAGCAAAGCTCCATAAATCCGGACGCAGGTTACCCCGCTATGTAAGTGTAAATATAATTAAACCAAGACGTTGGCGCAATAGGGTCGCACCAGAAATGTGAGCAAACGCATCTTTACACACCATAATATGATATCTAGCAAAAAACGCCGAGCGAATGGCCCGGCGTAATTTCTATATGGATTCTATCGCGCCTTGCGCTCCAGAATGACAAAGAACGTTAATTAGACGTGCTTGATCTTGTTGTCGCCTGCGTCCCAGTTCTTGCCGTCGCACACGAACTTGTATTCGTAGTCGCCAGCGGCGAGGGAAATCTTCGCGGTCCAGAGGCCAGTCTTCTTGTCCTTCTTGAGCATGTCCTTGTCGACAGCCCAGTTGTTGAAGGAACCGGCGACGGAAACGGTCGTTGCGAGCGGGCAGTCGGCGACGAATTCGACGGCGACCTTCTTCGCGGCGGCGGCCTTCGGAGCGGCCTTCTTTTCGGCGGCCGGCTTGGCGGCAGCCTTCGGGGCAGCCTTCTTGGCGGCGGGCTTTGCACAAGCCTTAGCGCAAGCCTTCTTTTCGGCAGCCGGCTTGGCGGCGGCCTTCTTTGCGGGGGCCTTTGCGACCTTGTTTGCAGTAGTCTTAGCCATGATTTTATCTCCTAATGTTAAGTTCGGGTTCAAAGTTAGTAAAAAATAAGTTTCGTGGCTAGATGTAAAATGAAGGCGTTTTGGGGGCTGACGATGCGTATTTCCGGCTTGATGATGTTTATTTTGGGTTTGAAGAAGTGTATTTCCGGTTTGGTGATGCGCCGGGCCTTGCTTTTTGCTAATTTTGGCGCATGCTCAAACAAATTATCGCCCCCAGCGTGCTGAACGCTAACTTCCTCGAACTCGGTAACGGCCTCAAGGCCATCGAAAACGGCGGCGCAGGCCTCGTGCACCTCGACATCATGGACGGACACTTCGTGCCGAACATCAGTTTCGGTCCGGGGATTTCCGCATGCGTGGGCAAGGGCACTAAGCTCCCGCTCGATTGCCACCTGATGATCGAGAATCCCGAGAACTACGTGGGCGAATTTGCGAAGGCGGGTGCAAGCATCATCAGCGTGCACGCCGAGACAACGAACCACCTCGACCGCCTGCTGCACCAGATTAGGGAACTCGGCGTGAAGCCCGCGGTGGCCATCAACCCGGCGACCCCGCTAGAAAGCATAAAGTACGTGCTCGACATCGTGGACATGGTGCTCATCATGTCGGTGAACCCTGGCTTTGGCGGCCAGAGCCTTATCCCGTACTGCCTCGACAAGATTCGCGAACTGCGCCAGATGAAGCCGGAACTCGACATCCAGATTGACGGCGGCGTGAAGCTCGACAACATCCTCGCCTGCAAGGAAGCGGGCGCGAACGTGTTCGTGGTGGGCTCCGCGATTTTCGGGAAGAGCGACCCCGAGGCGGTGTGCCGCGAGTTCGTGAAATTAGTTAACGGGTAGCGCGGGCGCCGCGTGCGGCGCATGGACTAGGGCGGGCTCTTTTACGGCGGCCAGGCTGGTTTACGGCTGGCGGGCAGACCAAAGCAAGGATTCAAAGCCATTTGGTCTGCCGATTTTTAGTTTGTAAGCAACAATTTGGATGGTTTTACGGCTGGCGGGCAGACCAAAGCAAGGTTTCAAGGCCATTTAGTCTGCCGGTTTTTAGTTTGTATGCAACAATTTGGATGGTTTTACGGCTGGCAGGCAGACCAATGCAAGGTTTCAAGGCTATTTGGTCTGTATAAAAGGGAAATCCCCGCCTAAAGCGGGGATGCCAGCGGGTGCTAAACCGCTATTTTAAATGCGTTCAGCGGGCTTATCGCGGGGATTTTCCGCTGGGCCTGCAGGCGCGTGACGATGATACCCGGGCGCACGTGGAACGCACGTGAAAAATACTCGATGCAGCGCGGTTCCTCGAATCGCCCGCAGCAAATAATCTCGCATTCCTCGGCTTCGGTGAGCAGCAGGTTTTCCGCGATGTGCATCGCGGCAACACCCCGCAAAGGGTCGCTCGAAATTACTTTATCTGCAGTCACGAGACACGAGAGCCTCTTGCGGTTATACAGGATATGCCCCATCGCGCCGTATGCGGATTCCATGAAGTCGCCATCGCTTGCCGTACCCGTGGGCAGTTGCAGTACCGGGCGCGCCCCCTTCCAGAAGCACGCCGCACGCGGGGCTGGCGCAGCAAGGAACGCAGGCACCTGCAATACGGCGACATCGCACTTGCGAAGAGTTTCCACAAATACGCGCCGCAGTCCGGCCCTGTAAGGCACCGCATTGTTCCGCAAGAAGGCAAGGTTACGCGCAATGCACCCGCGGTCAATCTCGAAATCTGCGGGAGGGCGGCTCACCTGGAGTTCCCCGACGCGCAGCCATGCGGAATAGGCGTGCGGGTTGAGCGTATCTTGCGCAATCGCGTAGGCCTTCTGCCAGCCGGCAATACTCGCGACGCCCATGAACCTCATTACCTCGCGGGGAACGAGCCCCGATTCGTAACGCTGCGCATGCGAATTGCACGCAGTGGTCGCAGAGGCCGCGTTGTGGCCGACGGTGTGGCCGATGGCGCCCATGCCGGCGGCGCTCGCAATAAGCCCGCGCGATTCAAGTTCACGCACCGGGAAGCGACGCGCCCAAGCGATAACCTCGCGCGAGCAAAGCATGCGGTTGAATTCCCTGCGGCCCGCCTGCAATGCACGCAGTTCGCCCTTCCGGAAATTCCACAGTTCCTTCGCGGGAGTGTCAAGCAGAAACTCGATGGCCGCGGCAAGTTCCATCGTGAAGTTGTCCACAATCTTGCGGCGCGACCAGCCGACACGCAAGCACAAATCCTCTTGCGTGTAGCCCTTCGCGGCCATTGCCCGGAACATTGCCGGAGTGAAAACTTCTGTTACCATCGCCATGCCGTAAAGATACATTTTTTTAATCGCGACCCGCAACGCGACCCGAGCGAAGCCCGCAACATACATGAACGCGACCCGAGCGCAACCCCGCAACACGCCCCCGGCCCGCATATAATACACCCGCGTATCATATACGTCGCATCTTGTATCATATTTTTCAAATCACAAATTATTTTTATAAAAATTGCGGTTTTTGTTGCTTTTTCGACTGTTTTGTATTATTTTTACTCATATGAAGCCCATAACCGAGTACAGTGACTACCGTACCTACATGCGCGACTTCTACGAGGAGCGCAAGAGGGTTTCATATTTCACATGGCGCGAATTCGCAAGCCTCGCCGGTTTTGTCTCGCCGACATACCTCAAGCTGGTTTGCGACGGGGGGACGCGCCTGAGCAAGCCCGGAATAGCGAAGGTTGCGCGAGCCATGGGGTTAGAGGGGTTCGACTACACCTATTTCGGGCTGCTCGTAAAATTCGGGAACGCGAAAAGTGCCGCGGAGAAGGAGGCGGCACTTCGCGAACTCGAACAGGAGGCCAGGCTCAACAAGATACGCATCGTCGATGCCGAAGCCTTCCACTACTACGAAACGCCCGCCTGCCCCATCGTGCGCGAACTCGCCCCGATAATGCCAGGAGCGGCACCGGGCGAAATCGCAGCGAGCATCAGGAACAAGACATCGGCACTCGACGTGCAGGATGCGCTCCAGTTCCTGGTGAAGGCGGGGTTTCTCGTAAAGACGGGCAAAGGAACCTACAAGCAGACGGAAAAATCCGTGAAGGGCTCGAAAGAGGCCATCCCGCTCGCCATCCGGTCCATGAACCGCGAAATGGCGGGCCTCGCCGTGCAATCCATCGACACGGATAGCCCCGACGAGCGCAACATTACGGGCGTCACCATGGGAATTGACGAGGCCGCCTACGCCCGAATCGTAGAAACGATAAACGACTGCCGCAAGAAGATTATCAACATCGCGCGCGAATGCGAGAACATCAACCAGGTGTATCGCGTGAACCTGCAGCTTTTCCCGCTTTCGGACAAAGTAAATAATAGGGTTGTAAAAAAGGAGACGAGCAATGAGCAAGATTAAGCTAATTCTACCCGCATGCTTCATTGCGTTTTTCGCCTGCTCCTGCTCGGAGAAGGTGACGGGCACCACCGAAGACGATAATACGGTCATCGCGCAGGGCGAAAGCTCCTCGAGCGAAGTCGTCGGCGAACCCGAGCCGGGCGAACCGGAATCCTCGAGTTCCGCGAGCAAAACTCCGAACAACCCAGAAACCATCGAACAGCACATCTACGCCATCATCGACACCAACACACGCGACATACTAATCGGTGGTGAATACGGTGGCATAGGCGGGGTCGGCTGCGGTGGCATAGGCGGCATAGACACCGCCACGACAAGCACCACGCTGAACCTCATCACGCTCGACAGCGTCCTTGCGGGCCGTATCGAGGTACTCACCCAGGGCGGAATGTCCAAAGACGCAGCAGATACCACCGCCAAGTGGGAACTGCTCAGCGCCATCGGCGTAGACAGCATACTCCGCGAGCACCCGGGCGTCGATACAAAGTTCATCGACTATGCGCTTGACTACATTTTCGGAGGGACCACGAAATCCGAGTTCTTCAAGGAAGTGGAAGAAACATTCGCGAGGACCGGCACCCTCGAGAAAAAACATTATTGCAACTTTAGCGACCTGTTTCAATTCCGGAAAAACGACGTTTCCACCATATATTCGGCAAGTGCATTCCCCAACTACATCCTCTACGACAATACGGCGTACACACCCAAGGGATGTGCTGGAGGCTTTTCGCGCCCCATACCCAAGTTCATCGTGAACAACGTTGCACGTAAGTGCTTTGACATTCCCTATTGCACTACCGACCTGAAGGATTCCATCCGCATCGGAGAATACAAAACTGATACCATTGGCATCGGGAATATCCGCTTTATATGCCGCAAAACCGGCTGGGACATCCCCACCGACAAAGAGGTCTACACGTACAATCAACCCTGCAACAGGGAAGGCAAGTACATCTTATACGGGGGCAAGCCCATCAGCAAATCATTTGTATGCAGTCTCGACTCGGGCTGGTACGAAGCAGAAACCATCGATGCGGAAACCTTCGACGTGCCCTGCGACAAGCACGGCAAACTATACATAAGCCCGAATAACCCGGCCAAAACCTATGTGTGCCGCAAGGAACACTTCTGCAGGAGTTACGACTTCTACAATGCTGACGCCCCCTGCATGGACGAAGGCTGGGATTACGCGAACCAGAACGACATCGAAATGTCAAAGACGGAATGCACTACCGACGGGCAGACGCAACAGAGCGAAATAGACCCGAACATGTACTACGTTTGCCAGGACGGGAGATGGAGCGAGTTCTACAACAGGCCCTGCGATACCGACAACCAACGCATCAAAATCGTCAACGAAAAAGTCTGGACAAACTTCACCGAATACATCTGCTACAACAAGACATGGCGCCCCACGTACGAATGGCATACCGAGTACCCGGCGGAATACTACTTTAACCCCGAAATTGATTACGGAAGTTTCAAGGACCCGCGCGACAACTACGTCTATCACACGATAGAATACAAGGGCCGCACATGGATTGCAGAGAACATGAAGTACGCCGGATTTACCGAAAGCGAACTCGCGAAGGAAACCCGATGCCTCGATGACAGTTGCAAGAATATCGGAAGGTACTACAGCGTGAACGTCGCGGGCAAGGTATGCCCCGAAGGGTGGAACCTCCCCGATTCCAGCGACATACTCACGCTCGGGACAAGGCAACCGGAAACCCCGCACAACATTTCGCAACTGGGCGGCACAGGGAGCAGTTATTCAGCGCCCGACACCTACGGACTGAGCTTTATACTGAGCGGGAGAATCATCGATACCGACCAACCCTATTCGCCCTGGCAAGGATACACCGCCCTCTTATGGATGAACGAGACAAACGAAAAAGGAGAACGGCTTATCGCTGATATCAGTTATTACGAAATTGAATTCTGGGGATACTACACCGATCCGCAAACCTACCGGAATACCTACCCCGATACGGACCCGACGGCATTCACCGACCAGACCTTCCTCGCGGTGCGCTGCGTGAAGAAGTAACGCGGTTTTGCCCCGCCACGGCAATGCAGGACAAAGTATTATATTTAAGATATGGTACTTGAAGCTTTCAAAAAATACCCGAGCCAGATTTCGAGCGCGTTCAGGCGGTTCCCCGTCGCATCGGCACTCGCCCTCTTCACCTTCTTCGCGCTTGTTTACAGCACGGAACATACAGAAATCTTTGAAAGACTCGCCGGAATGAGATTCCTCGCATGGCTCGGCATCTACCCTATCGCAGCGATGCTCATTTCCCTCACGACATCGCTCGTGCAGGAATCCCTGAAAAACGAAAGCAAGTTGCCGCAGGCAATCTCGGGCGCAGCATGGCTCGTATTCTCACTATTCCTGACTTTCGCCTTCTCGATGGATGTTTCCTGGGCGAACTACTACCTTGTCGCGACCGCCAGCTTCATCTATATAACCGCCACGCTCAGCATATTTATCGCCCCGTTCTGGAAAAACAAAGACGAAAACGCATTCTGGATTTTCCTGTTCAAAAACCTCAAGGCGCTAGTTGTCGCCGCGCTCGTCACAGCACTCCTGCTCGCATCCGTAGAAGCGCTCGTCTTCTGTTTTGGTGCACTTTTCGAACATGAATTCGATGAGAAGGTGTATTTCTACATTTTCTACTTCTGCGCGAGCACCGTCTTCCCCATACTCTACTTCAGCGGCATCCCTTCCATCGAGGAATGCCACAGCGAAACACCCGCGCTGAACAAGTTCGCTACGAGCACCATCCGGTTCCTCTTCGTGCCGGTGCTTTCGCTCGCCATACTCCTGTTCTACGCCTACATCGTCAAGTTCATCGTGCTGTGGGACATGCCGCAGGGAATGGTTTCGTATTTCGTCTCGGGATTCATGCTGTACATGCTCGCGCTCGTCACCGTCCTGTACCCCACGCGCCTTGCTCCCGGCAACACGTTCGAGAAAAAACTCCTCAAGGTTTTCCCCGCAGCGTGCATTCCGCTCGTGGCCATGATGTCCGTCGGCCTTATCCGCAGAATCAGCGACTACGGCATCTCGGCAGAACGCATCTACGCCCTCAGCATCAACATCTTCTTCTACATCATCATCGCGGTCTTCCTCATCGACAAAATCAAGTGCAAGTCGCGCTACATCGCCGTCATATTCTGCGCGATATTCTTCGTCATCACCGACACGCCGCTGAGCGCATACAGCATTTCGCAGCGCGTCTGGATGGGGAGCATCAGGGAAGCCCTTGCCGAAGCGGGCTACACGGAGTTCCCGCTCAGCAAGGATGACGCCCGGAAATTCGTTATCGACCTGCGGAAAAAAGACGACGAAAACTCGAAGCTACTTGTTTCGCGAATGCTCGAGCTTGCCGAAGCACACAACCCGGAATTCACCGAATACCTCCCCATCACAGGATACGACTACGCATTCACCAACGACCTCACCGAAGACGTATGTTGCGGGGAGGGTTCGGACAGCACCGGCGAAGAACCGTTCGACCAGTTCGAGGTCAGCATAGAGTACCCCGACAAGGCGCTACTCCAGGTGCCCCGCGGCACAAAGGGCGCCGTCGCCATAGACCATTACTTCAACAACGAGTTCGAATTCACGGGCGACACGCTCACCTTCCGGATTTCGCTGAAAGAAGACAGTGGCTGCAGTTGCAACAGCGACGAGAGTGACGCATGCCCCGACAGCACCGCAGGCCCGGCAGGCGAAAGCGCAACCAGGACCGTCTACAGCTTCACCGTCGACAGGCAAGCGCTCAAGCAGGACTCCACAAGGCAAATCAAGACCGACGGGGCTGCAATCGCGATAAGCTACCTGCATGCGGAAGAAGAGTCGAAAAGCAGCAAGTCCCTACGAATTAAGGGAATATTGTTTACGGAATAAGTCCTCCTGTCACCCTGGAGCCGAAGGCGATAGGGTCCATGTCCACATATCTATAGTTGACGCGGAATATGCATAAAACTATATTTATGCATAAATAAGGAACATAACCATGGAATACAAAATTAAGGATATCAACCTTGCTGTGGAAGGCCGCAAGGAACTCGACCTCGCCGAAACCGAAATGCCGGGCCTCATGGCTCTCCGCAAGGAATACGCAGGCAAGAAGCCGCTCGCGGGCGCCCGTATTATGGGTAGCCTCCACATGACCGTGCAGACCGCCATCCTCATCGAGACGCTCGTGGACCTCGGTGCCGACGTGCGCTGGGTGAGCTGCAATATCTTCAGCACGCAGGACAACGCTGCCGCCGCCGTCGTGGTCGGCAAGAAGGGTACTGTGGAAAATCCGCAGGGCGTGCCCGTGTTCGCCTGGAAGGGCGAAACGCTGGAAGAATACTGGGAAAACACCGCCCGCGCCCTCGTGTGGCCCGACGGCAAGACCGCAGACCTCATCGTGGATGACGGCGGCGATGCCACCATGCTCGTGACTTGCGGCGCAGAATTCGAAGATGCCGGCAAGGTGCCCGAATTCAACCCGGCTACCGACAGCGAAGAATGGGGCGTATTCCTCGCCACCTGCAAGAAGATTTTCGAGAAGGACCCGAAGCAGTGGACCCGCGCCCGCGAAGCTCTCCGCGGCGTTTCTGAAGAAACCACGACCGGCGTGCATCGCCTTTACCAGATGGCCCAGGCCGGCCGCCTGAAGTTCCCAGCCATCAACGTGAACGATTCCGTGACCAAGTCCAAGTTCGACAACCTCTACGGCTGCCGCCATTCCCTCATCGACGGCATCAACCGCGCCACCGACGTGATGATGGCCGGCAAGATTGCAGTCGTGTGCGGCTACGGCGACGTGGGTAAGGGCTGCGCCCAGTCCCTGCGTGGTCAGGGCGCTCGCGTGATCATCACCGAAATCGACCCGATTTGCGCACTTCAGGCCGCCATGGAAGGCTACGAAGTCAAGACCCTCGACGAAGTGGTTAGCTACGCCGACATCTTCGTGACCACCACCGGCAACACCGGCATCATCAGCGCCGCGCAGATGGGCAAGATGAAGCACCGCGCCATCGTCGGTAACATCGGCCACTTCGACAACGAAATCGACATGGCCGGCCTCAAGAAGATTCCGGGCATCGTCCGCAACGAAATCAAGCCGCAGTACGACGAATGGATTTTCCCCGACGGCCACAGCATCCTCGTGCTCGCCGAAGGCCGCCTGCTGAACCTCGGCTGCGCTACCGGTCACCCGAGCTTCGTGATGAGCGCAAGCTTCACGAACCAGACCATCGCGCAGATTGACCTGTGGCTCAATGCGCAGGGCAAGCAGACCGTCGCCGGCATCAAGTACGAAAGCGGTGTCGTGTACACGCTCCCGAAGATCCTCGACGAGAAGGTCGCACGCCTCCACTTGGAAAAGCTCGGCGTTCACCTGACGACCCTCACCAAGGCCCAGGCCGACTACATCGGCGTGCCCGTGGAAGGCCCGTACAAGGCTGATCACTACCGTTACTAATGAGGTCGCGCCCCCGCGCCTTACATGTCACCCCCGCCTCCGGCGGAAACATCCTCTTATAAAAGGCGCACCCCGCATTAGTGCGGGGGGCACCTTTTTACTTTCATCCCCACTTTTTTGTCATGCCCGCGCAGGCGGGCATCTCTTTTTTTAGAAAAAAAGTTATTTTAGGATTTAGAAATTCATGGATGAATTAAAGCCCGAAGAACAAGCTCGTGTTTTGATAGATGAAATGCTCGCCGCAGCCGGCTGGGCAGTTGTTCCGCGTTCTGAGTATTTGGACGTTCCGCATGCACAGGCGGTTACTGAGGCGCTGACCAAAGGGAACAACGAGGCAGACTATCTATTGTTTCTAGATGGAAAGGCTATTGGCGTTTTAGAAGCTAAGCGTGCAGAGAACTCTTTGGGGATGCATGTTGCTGAACAAACGGCGAAGTACTCCGCAGGGGCGCTTCCTTGGTACCAAACATGGACAAAACCTTTGCCATTCCTTTTCATGTGTAATGGCGACAAGTTGCTGTTCTGCGACCGAAGGGATTTCGCTGCTGGAGAGCCTCTGGAGTTCCTTCAACTTAAAAAGATGTTCACGCCGAAAGAAGTCGCAATTCGTGCAGAACTTAGTTCTGAATTTGCAAAAATGCCTGCGGTTCCCGCAGTGCAGACGAAGGCCAAAGCAGGTTTGCGCCAGTGCCAGTACGATGCAATTTGCAACTTGGAACTGAGCTTTAAGCATGGCAAGAAAAAGGCTTTGATTGTCCTTGCAACGGGTGCTGGTAAAACATTCACCGCATGCACAGCGGCGTATCGTTTGCTCAATTATACCCCGGCAAAAAAAGTCTTGTTCCTGGTGGACCGCAACAACCTTGGCAAACAAGCCGAAGGCGAGTTCGGTACATACAAGCTTACGGAAACAGGAATTCCGTTTAGCGATGAGTATGTCGTTCAGCGTCTCCACAACGTGAAGGATATCGAAAAGTCCCATGTGGTGATATCTACCATTCAGCGTCTTTATGCTGTTTTGACCGGGCAAACCTTTGTTGATACCGACGATGACGAATCAGAACTTGATGGCGACTCAACAAACGATCAGTCCTCCGTAAGCATTGAACTTCCGCAAGATTTGAAGGTTGCAAGAGATACCTTCGATTTGATTATTGTGGATGAATGTCATCGCTCCATTTATGGCAAATGGAAACAGGTGCTCGATTATTTCAATACGGCTCGTGTTGTTGGATTGACTGCTACTCCGACCGAAGAAGCTTACGCGTTCTTCAACAAGAATACGGTGGTAGAATACACCCTCGAAGATTCTATCCGCGATGGCGTGAACGTACCCCCGCGTGTATTCCGCATCAAGACTTTAGTCAGTTCGCAGGGCGGGACAATCGGTCAGGGCGAACACGTAGAGCGCATTACGCTTTTGAATGGTTCCAAGCAAAAGAAAATTCAGAAAGAGGACCAAAAGTACGAAAGTACCGAACTGGACCGCAGTGTCGTGAACCCGGCACAGATTAGGCTCGTAGTTGACTCCTTTAAGCAAGCCATTTATTCGTCGCTTTACCCGGAACGTTTGAGCGATGACCCTGTCCGCAATTGGAAATATATTCCCAAGACGCTTTTCTTTGCAAAGACCGACAGCCACGCCGACAACATCGTTGATGCCCTCAAGCAGTCCTTTGCCGTTGAATTTGAAAAGGTGGGGCTCAAGCTCCCCGAAAAGTTCGTGCAGAAGATTACATGCAAGGCAGGAAATTCCAATCAGCTGATTTCCGATTTCAGGAACGAGAAGGAATTTCGCATTGCGGTGACGGTGACGCTTGTGGCGACCGGTACGGATGTGAAACCTTTGGAAGTCCTTGTGTTCATGCGCGATATCAATTCCGCCGTACTTTACACGCAGATGAAAGGTCGCGGTTGCCGAACGATGGACGATGACAAGTTCCAGCTTGCAACTCCGAACGGAACGAGCAAGGATTGTTTCTACTTAGTCGATGCGGTTGGCGTTACCGAACACGAAATGAAACTTCCGGGTGCGACAAGCGATGCGGAATTTCACAAAACCTTGGGACTCGAAAGGTTGATGGAACGCCTGGCCCATGGCGAAGTTCCTGATGAGCACTTGAATTTGTTTGCGGGTTATCTCTCGAAAATAAACAACAAGGCAGAACAGGAAGATTTGAGCGAAGTTAACAAGTTGCTGGCTCCGACATCCCTGTATTTCTTTGTAAGTCGAATTTACGACGCCCTCACAGGTAAGAACGAATTCTCGACGCATCCTTTACCGGAATACAAGGACATCAACGACGCTAACATTGAACGCAGGGAGTTGATTTCTGCGGTCATCAACAATGTCAAGGTTCGTAAGGTTCTCCTTGAAATCAACCGTGGCTTTATCAAGATTCAGCATGAAGGCACTGATAGTCTAGTTTACTCCGGTTTCAGCATTGATGAATCTAAAAAGTATGCGGAAATCTTTAAGGATTTTATTGAGCAGAATCGTGATGAAGTGGAAGCTCTGCGCATTATCTACAACAGCGAAGATGTTGCCATTACCTACGAAATGCTCTCGGATTTGAAGCGCAAACTCGAAAAGTTCAATCCGATGCTGAACGAGAAGAATCTTTGGACTTGCTACAAGACATTGTCCGTGAATAAAGTGGGTAAGGCCGGAAAAGTAAAGGACCTAGAAAAGGACGAAGTTGGCCTTTTGACGAACCTTATACAGTTGGTGCGTTACGCTTTGGGGCAAAAAGAGTCGCTTTATTCATTGCAAAGCACTTCTGCCAGCCTTTTTGAATTATATTGCGGTCAAAATCAACGCGTGTTAAACGAAGATCAAAAGCAGGTGCTTAAGAGGATTGCTCAATATGTTGTGCAGAACGGTTGCGTCTCGGCGCCAATCCTGATGCAGTATGAGAAACCTCTATTCTTACAGGCGGCAAAACTCTTCGGCCCGCAAAATGTTAATACCGAAATCCAGAACCTGACAAAGTTCATGTTCCAGTAGAGAAAGATGAAAAAACAGATTGAAGTAAAATCCGAAACGACATTGACAAAAAAGGTCTGGAATATGGCCGATGTGCTGGCGGCTGCCGGCGTGGGCTTTACCGACTACATTATCCAGCTGACTTACTTGTTGTTCCTGAAGATGGATGCAGAAAAGGAATCCTACGGATTGGGTAGTGCTATTCCCAAGGGCAACCGCTGGAAAGATTTGCTTTCTCTTGACGGTCCGGATTTGCAGGCGAAATACGAAAAAATTCTTGAAACGCTCAAATCCAAAGACGGTCTGATTGGTGCAATCTTTACCGAAGCGCAGAACAAGATTCAAAAGCCCGCCATGCTTAAAAAGCTCATCAACATGATTGATGAAGAAAACTGGTTCAGCATGGAAGGCGATATCAAGGGTGCTATTTACGAAAGTATTCTTGAAAAGAACGGCCAAGATAAAAAGAGCGGTGCAGGGCAGTATTTTACTCCGCGTCCGCTTATTAACGCCATGGTCGATGTCGTGGCTCCGAGAATTACGGAAACCGTTGCAGACCCTGCTTGTGGAACGGGTGGCTTTTTGCTTGCCGCATACGATTACATGAAGCGCCAGAGCAACGATATCGAAAAGTTGAAGTTCCTGCAGACAAAGGCTCTTAGCGGTAATGACATCACGCCTTTGGTGGTGACCTTGGCGAGCATGAACCTTTATTTGCATGATGTCAGCCCGGATACGACTCCTGTCAAGTGCGTTGATTCCTTGGAACACGAACCTGAACATTTGGTGGATGTTATTTTGGCGAATCCGCCTTTCGGAACGCGTCCGGCAGGTAGCGTGGATATTACCACCATGCGCACCGATTTGATTGTCACGACGACCAACAATCAGCTGAACTTTTTGCAGCACATGATGTTGATGCTCAAGGATGGTGGCCGTGCGGGCGTGGTGTTGCCGGATAACGTTCTCTTTGCAGATGGTGCGGGTGAAACGCTCCGCAAAAAACTTTTGACCGAGTTCAACCTCCACACAATCCTCAGGCTCCCCACGGGAATTTTCTACGCGAACGGCGTTAAGGCAAATGTGCTATTCTTTGTCAAAGGAAGCCCCACCAAGGAAACTTGGTTCTATGATTACCGTACAGGCGTCAAACACACGCTTGCGACAAGACCCCTGAAACGCAGCGATCTTGATGATTTTGTGAGTTGCTACAATGCAAAGAATATCGCTAAACGCAAAGAAACTTGGAGCGAAGAAAACCCGACCGGGCGTTGGCGCAAGTATAGTGTCAAGGAACTCCTGGCCCGCGACAAGACGAGCCTCGACATAACTTGGATTAAGGACAAGGACGATATCGAAGACGTAACGCTTGCCGACCTTTTGACAAACATCAAGGACGAAGCGAAGGAAATTGCCGCCCACTCCGAAAAACTCGCCAAGATGCTCAAGGGAATCGACGGATGAACACGAAACTCCTGAAGCAAAAAATCCTTGACCTCGCCATTCGCGGAAAACTCACGCAGCAACTCAAAAGCGACGGCACCGCTCGTGAACTGTTAGAACAGATTTCTTTGAAGGTCTCGTCATCCTCCTCTACACTGTCATCCCCGCGTAGGCGGGGATCGCCTTCTTCGTCTGCAGCAAAAACAATCATCCCCCTCGACAAAAACGAGGCGCCCTTTGAAATTCCTGCAAACTGGGAATGGGTGAGGATTGGTGATATTTTTAATTTGCAAGCTGGAAAGAATATTGCCGCAGGATTGATTAGCAGTACATGTGAAGATGGTTATTATCCTTGTTTTGGAGGAAATGGATTAAGAGGTTTTGTATCGTGTTTCAATAGAGAAGGTGATTATCCTTTAATTGGAAGACAGGGAGCTCTTTGTGGAAACATTAATAGAGCCACAGGAAAATTTTATGCGACAGAACATGCTGTAGTTGTAGAAACGAATTCGATGATGAATGTTTCGTTGGCTTGTTTTTTTCTAACGCAACTAAATTTGAATCAGTATGCCTCATCTACGGCACAACCAGGTCTTTCTGTTGCAAAAATTAATGAAGTTCCTATCCCGCTTCCGCCCTTAGCGGAACAACAACGTATTGTCGCAAAAATTGAAGAAGCCTTCGCCGAAATCGATGCCATCGAAAAGAATAAGGAACTTCTCAAAACCCATATCAAGCAAACCCGCCAAAAAATCCTTGACCTCGCCATCCACGGCAAGCTCGTCCCCCAAAACAAAAACGACGAACCCGCCAGCGTTTTGTTAGAACGAATAACACGTGATAACCCCCATTATGAGAAGTTGACCGATATTCCCTTTGAAATCCCGGAATCGTGGGAATGGGTTAAGTTGGGGTATTTAGGTAATACCAATATAGGACTTACGTATCATCCCAACGAAATTGTTGACAACGGAATTCCTGTTTTGCGTTCAAATAATATAGTAGCAGGAAAATTAGATTTAAGCAATCTGGTATGTGTTAATTCAAAGATTCTTGACAATCAATTTCTAAATACAGGCGATATATTAATTTGTGCACGAAACGGGAGCCAATCCCTAGTCGGAAAATGTGCAATAGTTGACAAATCAGCAAAGCATTTTTCTTTCGGTGCTTTTATGGCTGTTTTTCGTAGTGAATATAATCCTTTTATATATCACTATTTAAATTCAGAATACTTTAGAGATTACATGTTTGAGGCAAATTCTACTCAAATATGTCAACTAACACAAAATATGTTGAAGAATGCGTTAATCCCATTTCCGCCATTGGCAGAGCAGAAAAGAATAGTGGATAGAATTGAAGAAATCTTTGCATCGTTAGACGAGATTTCTCTCCATTTGGTCTAGTGTAGAAAATAGTTCTTCAATCTTTGTAACAATCCGAGATTGCTCATTAAGCGGAGGTAGCGGAACCACGAGAGATAACAAATCATTGGCCGACAAGGATGTTATCCCCACACCACGTCCATTTAAGTTTCCCTTTTCTTTATTATACCTAATGACGTATAGATAAAAAACATTGCTCAAAGAAACAGATTTCGGGCGAAGTCTTGAAATATGATTTTGAAAACAAATGTCGTAATCAAAATTCCAAATAGCGGCACGCCCTACATCTCCTCCGTTGCAAAGAAGTAGATCACCTTTTTTGGCGGTACACTTATCCAACTCATCCTCTGTAAAATACATGGACCGTACTTCAGACAAGTCAAATTCGCACCAATATAAATTTGAAGTGGTGATATAGTTTCTCTGTATTCCTGTTGAATTTGCCTTTTTTAGCGCTTTGCCAGTTGTGTGAAAAAACAAATTTCCTAGCTTGCACCACACCCAATTTTGGGGTATTTCAAAAGGTTCGTCCTCTATCTTCTCATAATGGGGGTTATGCCTTACAATTTTTTTTCAAAAAAATTCCAAACCTCTTGACAAATTTTCAAAATAGTGTATATTTGTGCAGTAGTCCGTTTTTTATAGCGTGTAAACGGAGTGAGGTAGTATATGAGCAAGCAGAATGTGTCGACTTTTACCGCATCAAAATCAGCCGGCAAACTCTATTTTTCGAAGATGCCCCAAAGTTAGTTGAAATTTCTGCAACCAAAAAGAAAAAGGTGGTCTCCAACTTGTAAATTTGGTTCAGCAAAAAAACACCAAGCAAGAGGATAACCACCATGATGAAAAGTACAAAAAGAACCCCCAAACTGTCAATCGTCCGCCGCGAAGAAATCGACATTTCGACCAGTGTCGGGGTGGTTCTGGCCGACCTTGCCGAACAGGGGAAAAGCTGCCTTGACGCGCTGTCGAGGGAGATGGGCGCAAGGCTCGTGGAGGCGATACTCCTGGCCGAAAGGGAACAGCTCGGCGGTGCAGCATACCACCCCAGGAAGGGCTTCAAGAAGTGGTCCAGCCAGGGTGGTTCCGTGTACATCGCGGGTGGCAAGGCGAAGGTGCGCGTACCCAGGCTCAGGGACGAAAACGGCGAGGTCAAATCGCGTATCTACGCCCGTCTGAAAGACCCCGACGCGTTCTCCGAGCACCTGCTGCACGCATGCCTCTCAGGCCTGTCCGGGAGGCGTTACGAGGATGTGTTCTCGACTGCCGGGGAGGCGTTCGGCGTAAGCAAGTCGTCGGTGTCGCGCAAGGTCGTTGCCGCATGCACAAGGAAACTGAAGGAACTGAACGAGGAATTTGTCCCTTTTTTAGTTGAAAATCCAGGTCTCCAACTGGTGTAAATCTAGGCTATTAGCGCTTCATTGTCAAGTAATTTCATGCTCTTTTCCCGAAGTTTTTCGACAAGTTCGGGGATTTCCGCATAGCCGTCCAACCGTCTCCAGTTCTTTTCGCGGTGGAGGACCTCAGCGGCCATCCAGCGTTTGAACATTCCAATGTCCCTGTAGCGCTTCACGTTCTTCTCGATGGCGTCGAGACCGTTGAAGGTGGACTCGATTATGTTGGTCGTTATGAGCGACTTGCGCAGGAGCGCGGGGATGCCCAGCCGGTGGACCGTAAGCAGCCTCTCGCCGCCCTCGGAAAGCGATTTGGCGGCACTCGTGTTTATGCCTTCGAGCCACTCGTGGACCTTGAGAAGTTCCCTTCTCGCGTCCTCGTAGCCCACCATCCCGATGGCGTTGTTGTAGCGCCTGTCGAACTCGGCCCGGTACATCTCGGGCAGATGGGACTCGACGTTGCGCCTCTTGTGGATCACGCAGCGCTGGTGCTTGAGGTCCTTGCCGAAGCGGTCCTTGAGGGCGCGGTTGAGGCCCGTCCCGCCGTCGGTCACGAAGATGATGTCGGGGTGCAGGGCGAGGCCCCTGCTCTCCATGTCGGAAAGGAACGAACGGCACATTTCGGTGTTTTCCGAACTGCCCTGCCAGAGGCCAAGCACGCGCTTGTAGCCTTCCGCGTCAACGCCTATGGCGGCCATCACGACCTCGCCGCAGCGATGCATTGCGTCCATGAAGACGGCAACCGCCTCGAAGTCCTCCAGCCTGCGCTCGTTCAGTTCCTTCAGTTTCCTTGTGCATGCGGCAACGACCTTGCGCGACACCGACGACTTGCTTACGCCGAACGCCTCCCCGGCAGTCGAGAACACATCCTCGTAACGCCTCCCGGACAGGCCTGAGAGGCATGCGTGCAGCAGGTGCTCGGAGAACGCGTCGGGGTCTTTCAGACGGGCGTAGATACGCGATTTGACCTCGCCGTTTTCGTCCCTGAGCCTGGGTACGCGCACCTTCGCCTTGCCACCCGCGATGTACACGGAACCACCCTGGCTGGACCACTTCTTGAAGCCCTTCCTGGGGTGGTATGCTGCACCGCCGAGCTGTTCCCTTTCGGCCAGGAGTATCGCCTCCACGAGCCTTGCGCCCATCTCCCTCGACAGCGCGTCAAGGCAGCTTTTCCCCTGTTCGGCAAGGTCGGCCAGAACCACCCCGACACTGGTCGAAATGTCGATTTCTTCGCGGCGGACGATTGACAGTTTGGGGGTTCTTTTTGTACTTTTCATCATGGTGGTTATCCTCTTGCTTGGTGTTTTTTTGCTGAACCAAATTTACAAGTTGGAGACCACCTTTTTCTTTTTGGTTGCAGAAATTTCAACTAACTTTGGGGCATCTTCTGAACGAGCGCAGGCTGGAGGACTTCGAGGCGGTTGCCGTCTTCATGGACGCAATGCATCGCTGCGGCGAGGTCGTGATGGCCGCCATAGGCGTTGACGCGGAAGGCTACAAGCGCGTGCTTGGCCTCTGGCAGGGCAGTTCGGAAAACACCGAAATGTGCCGTTCGTTCCTTTCCGACATGGAGAGCAGGGGCCTCGCCCTGCACCCCGACATCATCTTCGTGACCGACGGCGGGACGGGCCTCAACCGCGCCCTCAAGGACCGCTTCGGCAAGGACCTCAAGCACCAGCGCTGCGTGATCCACAAGAGGCGCAACGTCGAGTCCCATCTGCCCGAGATGTACCGGGCCGAGTTCGACAGGCGCTACAACAACGCCATCGGGATGGTGGGCTACGAGGACGCGAGAAGGGAACTTCTCAAGGTCCACGAGTGGCTCGAAGGCATAAACACGAGTGCCGCCAAATCGCTTTCCGAGGGCGGCGAGAGGCTGCTTACGGTCCACCGGCTGGGCATCCCCGCGCTCCTGCGCAAGTCGCTCATAACGACCAACATAATCGAGTCCACCTTCAACGGTCTCGACGCCATCGAGAAGAACGTGAAGCGCTACAGGGACATTGGAATGTTCAAACGCTGGATGGCCGCTGAGGTCCTCCACCGCGAAAAGAACTGGAGACGGTTGGACGGCTATGCGGAAATCCCCGAACTTGTCGAAAAACTTCGGGAAAAGAGCATGAAATTACTTGACAATGAAGCGCTAATAGCCTAGATTTACACCAGTTGGAGACCTGGATTTTCAACTAAAAAAGGGACAAATTCATTCCAGGAAAGAACCTATCAATGTTTGGTCTTTTTAGAAAAGAGATATGAGTCAAATTTCGCATATAAGACATATTGTCATTATTTTGTATTAGAGCATTATTAAAAAGCAGAAATCCGAATCCCTAAAATTTGATTTTTCACATCATCCTTACCACTCAAATCCATCAAGGTTCCCGTTAGTCGCGAGGTACGCTATCGCATTGGCACCGATATGGGACTCCTCCGATTTGTGAAAAACGCCACTTAACTTCTTCAAGTTCAATCGCGACTTGTAATCTTGCAGAATCTGGTTTATAAAGTAGCGCAGGCACTTGGGCTTGATATATTCCAAATGGAATCGGTTGTTTATCCCGCAATCTTCGAGCCTTAGGGCATTATCCATCTGATCCTTGCCCAGCGGCAATACGAGGAAGGGGACATCGTAATAAACGCATTCCTTGATAGTGGCCAACCCGCCATGGATAATCGCACAACTACCATCATGTTTGCCATCTGCAAGCGCACTCAAGATTGTATGTTGCGGGGCCCAACCGCAAATGGTCACATTTTCGTAATCAGAAGACAATTCTTGGACAAGCGTAGAACCAGCACAAATAATCAAATGATAACCTTTCATGTCCGATGCCTGCATAGCACCAATTATGGACTGGAACAGAATAACAGCCTTATCTTTGTAATCAAGGATTTGTGAACCAGCCGTGACAAATACAATTTTACCGAGACTTGCCAGAAATGTTGTCCATGTATCGGCCGGGCATTCATCATTAGGCAAGGCAAGTTCCTTGTTAATGCACGGTTCGACATAGTGAACCTTGGGGCCGTGCTCATAATGCGAGTAGTCAAACACCTTCGGGCAAGGGATAAACTCATCAAGATTTGTCAAGGGCAAAATGAAGTCTTCTACACTTTTTTCAGGCTCCTTCTCCAGTTCATCCGTATCAACATCTTCGGGCATCACTATATTCAGGAGCATTCTCTGTTGGTAGTCATTGAAACCATTTAGATTTTGCAACACCCTGGTAGCAGAGTCTTCACTCGGATGCCGCAAGTAAGTCGTCGAAATGGCGAATTTCATCTCCCTCTTAAATTTATTACTGTTTTGGCTTAAATGATAAAGAATCGCTGTTTCCATTGAGGTGAAGAATCCGGAAACAATCAAATCTGGATTACGGCACTTATCCAAGCCATTTTCAAATGCATCTTTTGCACTTTCATCTAATCCCTTATAAAAATCCGGATAATAGTCATCATCAGTTTCATCATTCGTCAAAAAATTTCGTAGGGATAGTGCTTCAAAAATCTGCGACTCATTTGCGCCAGCATCTTTCATATCTTCCTCATCATCAAATCTCGCATAAACAAGACTCATAATATGGTCAGATTTCCAGCGTTCATTCGTAGTCGCCTGAACCTGTGCCGTATAACCTTCAGGATACGTTTTCGTAAAAATCGGATAATAGAAAAAATCCGTTCCGTTCGCAGCATTATAGTCATCGACAATCTGCTTGCAGTCCATTATCCCCATAAAGGCGATACTGTATAACTTTTCTCCGTCCTCTTCCAGGGAACTGAGATAATCCGCCCACGCAAGCGTCGGGAGCCAGTGGCCTTGTTCCTTGTAAACATCAGGCCAGAAAAGGATTTTTTTCTTATCAGCCATAATAATTTCTCCCCAAAAGGTTAATTATCCTTTATACAGCGAACTGGATTACCAGTTGTCATTTGGCTGCCATTTGTTCGAAAAAACACATCTAATCCATGAAAACTCAGCGTATAAGCGATTGTATATAAAGAAGAAGCTTGCGCCGTTGAAGACCATAATTTAGTAAAAACACCTATCCCAGTAAAACTCGGATTGTCGCCACTGTTATAAAAGAATCCCGTGTACAAAATAGAATAGCCAAATGCATTCGAGCCCTTTGTTTCACTAGTAGCAAGCACATCATACCCATATTCGGTCGGGCTATACTTTTTTATATAATTTATTAATTCTGAAGAAGATGTTGTATCTGGTAAATGCCATCCATTTGGACAAATTCCTCGATGATTATGGTATGCCTTACAACTTATTGTATCTGCACTACAACTTTTTTTAGGTATATCCATTGCAGCAGACCAACTATACAAACGACCGTATTTATCACAATTCAAATCATCATTATTATAGCACCAAGAGCCGCCCTGCAAATTTGGAGAAGCAACACTATCTGAGTAGTTCAAATTCTCTGCCATCCATTCCTGTGTTCCCATAAAGACTGTTTTATATGTCTGTCCATCTCGTTCATCATATAATTCACCGTAAATACACTTATCCTCAGTTGATGTTTTACATTTACCCACAACTGTATGGCTACTCGAAGATTCTATAACTAAACTTGATGAAGTTGTTGGTTCAGATGAACTTGAATCAACAATCTCATTAGAAGAACTGCTTTCCACCTGATGTTTTATGCTACTCGAACATTCTATAACTGAACTAGATGAAGTTGTTGGTTCAGATGAACTTGAATCAACAATCCCATCGGAAGAACTACTTTCTACCTGATGTTTTTCACTACTCGAACATTCTATAACTGAACTGGATGAAGTTATTGATTCAGATGAACTCGAACAATCAATCCCATCGGAAGAACTACTTTCTACATGCTGTTTTATACTACTTGAAGATCCTATAACTGAACTAGATGACACCCCTTCTTCAGATGAACTCGATAGGAATACATTCTCCGATGAAGACGATTCTAATGTCGAAAAAGGATTATCTCCAGACGATATTCCATCACTACAAGAAAGAAAGAAACAAGTAATTGCGATATAACATATAAGATTAATAAATCGTTTCATTTTTTACTTCCTTGCCGTGTAGGCTAAATAGATTAGAATTTGTCCCTTTTTTAGTTGAAAATCCAGGTCTCCAACTGGTGTAAATCTAGGCTATTAGCGCTTCATTGTCAAGTAATTTCATGCTCTTTTCCCGAAGTTTTTCGACAAGTTCGGGGATTTCCGCATAGCCGTCCAACCGTCTCCAGTTCTTTTCGCGGTGGAGGACCTCAGCGGCCATCCAGCGTTTGAACATTCCAATGTCCCTGTAGCGCTTCACGTTCTTCTCGATGGCGTCGAGACCGTTGAAGGTGGACTCGATTATGTTGGTCGTTATGAGCGACTTGCGCAGGAGCGCGGGGATGCCCAGCCGGTGGACCGTAAGCAGCCTCTCGCCGCCCTCGGAAAGCGATTTGGCGGCACTCGTGTTTATGCCTTCGAGCCACTCGTGGACCTTGAGAAGTTCCCTTCTCGCGTCCTCGTAGCCCACCATCCCGATGGCGTTGTTGTAGCGCCTGTCGAACTCGGCCCGGTACATCTCGGGCAGATGGGACTCGACGTTGCGCCTCTTGTGGATCACGCAGCGCTGGTGCTTGAGGTCCTTGCCGAAGCGGTCCTTGAGGGCGCGGTTGAGGCCCGTCCCGCCGTCGGTCACGAAGATGATGTCGGGGTGCAGGGCGAGGCCCCTGCTCTCCATGTCGGAAAGGAACGAACGGCACATTTCGGTGTTTTCCGAACTGCCCTGCCAGAGGCCAAGCACGCGCTTGTAGCCTTCCGCGTCAACGCCTATGGCGGCCATCACGACCTCGCCGCAGCGATGCATTGCGTCCATGAAGACGGCAACCGCCTCGAAGTCCTCCAGCCTGCGCTCGTTCAGTTCCTTCAGTTTCCTTGTGCATGCGGCAACGACCTTGCGCGACACCGACGACTTGCTTACGCCGAACGCCTCCCCGGCAGTCGAGAACACATCCTCGTAACGCCTCCCGGACAGGCCTGAGAGGCATGCGTGCAGCAGGTGCTCGGAGAACGCGTCGGGGTCTTTCAGACGGGCGTAGATACGCGATTTGACCTCGCCGTTTTCGTCCCTGAGCCTGGGTACGCGCACCTTCGCCTTGCCACCCGCGATGTACACGGAACCACCCTGGCTGGACCACTTCTTGAAGCCCTTCCTGGGGTGGTATGCTGCACCGCCGAGCTGTTCCCTTTCGGCCAGGAGTATCGCCTCCACGAGCCTTGCGCCCATCTCCCTCGACAGCGCGTCAAGGCAGCTTTTCCCCTGTTCGGCAAGGTCGGCCAGAACCACCCCGACACTGGTCGAAATGTCGATTTCTTCGCGGCGGACGATTGACAGTTTGGGGGTTCTTTTTGTACTTTTCATCATGGTGGTTATCCTCTTGCTTGGTGTTTTTTTGCTGAACCAAATTTACAAGTTGGAGACCACCTTTTTCTTTTTGGTTGCAGAAATTTCAACTAACTTTGGGGCATCTTCTGAACGAGCGCAGGCTGGAGGACTTCGAGGCGGTTGCCGTCTTCATGGACGCAATGCATCGCTGCGGCGAGGTCGTGATGGCCGCCATAGGCGTTGACGCGGAAGGCTACAAGCGCGTGCTTGGCCTCTGGCAGGGCAGTTCGGAAAACACCGAAATGTGCCGTTCGTTCCTTTCCGACATGGAGAGCAGGGGCCTCGCCCTGCACCCCGACATCATCTTCGTGACCGACGGCGGGACGGGCCTCAACCGCGCCCTCAAGGACCGCTTCGGCAAGGACCTCAAGCACCAGCGCTGCGTGATCCACAAGAGGCGCAACGTCGAGTCCCATCTGCCCGAGATGTACCGGGCCGAGTTCGACAGGCGCTACAACAACGCCATCGGGATGGTGGGCTACGAGGACGCGAGAAGGGAACTTCTCAAGGTCCACGAGTGGCTCGAAGGCATAAACACGAGTGCCGCCAAATCGCTTTCCGAGGGCGGCGAGAGGCTGCTTACGGTCCACCGGCTGGGCATCCCCGCGCTCCTGCGCAAGTCGCTCATAACGACCAACATAATCGAGTCCACCTTCAACGGTCTCGACGCCATCGAGAAGAACGTGAAGCGCTACAGGGACATTGGAATGTTCAAACGCTGGATGGCCGCTGAGGTCCTCCACCGCGAAAAGAACTGGAGACGGTTGGACGGCTATGCGGAAATCCCCGAACTTGTCGAAAAACTTCGGGAAAAGAGCATGAAATTACTTGACAATGAAGCGCTAATAGCCTAGATTTACACCAGTTGGAGACCTGGATTTTCAACTAAAAAAGGGACAAATTCATTCCAGGAAAGAACCTATCAATGTTTGGTCTTTTTAGAAAAGAGATATGAGTCAAATTTCGCATATAAGACATATTGTCATTATTTTGTATTAGAGCATTATTAAAAAGCAGAAATCCGAATCCCTAAAATTTGATTTTTCACATCATCCTTACCACTCAAATCCATCAAGGTTCCCGTTAGTCGCGAGGTACGCTATCGCATTGGCACCGATATGGGACTCCTCCGATTTGTGAAAAACGCCACTTAACTTCTTCAAGTTCAATCGCGACTTGTAATCTTGCAGAATCTGGTTTATAAAGTAGCGCAGGCACTTGGGCTTGATATATTCCAAATGGAATCGGTTGTTTATCCCGCAATCTTCGAGCCTTAGGGCATTATCCATCTGATCCTTGCCCAGCGGCAATACGAGGAAGGGGACATCGTAATAAACGCATTCCTTGATAGTGGCCAACCCGCCATGGATAATCGCACAACTACCATCATGTTTGCCATCTGCAAGCGCACTCAAGATTGTATGTTGCGGGGCCCAACCGCAAATGGTCACATTTTCGTAATCAGAAGACAATTCTTGGACAAGCGTAGAACCAGCACAAATAATCAAATGATAACCTTTCATGTCCGATGCCTGCATAGCACCAATTATGGACTGGAACAGAATAACAGCCTTATCTTTGTAATCAAGGATTTGTGAACCAGCCGTGACAAATACAATTTTACCGAGACTTGCCAGAAATGTTGTCCATGTATCGGCCGGGCATTCATCATTAGGCAAGGCAAGTTCCTTGTTAATGCACGGTTCGACATAGTGAACCTTGGGGCCGTGCTCATAATGCGAGTAGTCAAACACCTTCGGGCAAGGGATAAACTCATCAAGATTTGTCAAGGGCAAAATGAAGTCTTCTACACTTTTTTCAGGCTCCTTCTCCAGTTCATCCGTATCAACATCTTCGGGCATCACTATATTCAGGAGCATTCTCTGTTGGTAGTCATTGAAACCATTTAGATTTTGCAACACCCTGGTAGCAGAGTCTTCACTCGGATGCCGCAAGTAAGTCGTCGAAATGGCGAATTTCATCTCCCTCTTAAATTTATTACTGTTTTGGCTTAAATGATAAAGAATCGCTGTTTCCATTGAGGTGAAGAATCCGGAAACAATCAAATCTGGATTACGGCACTTATCCAAGCCATTTTCAAATGCATCTTTTGCACTTTCATCTAATCCCTTATAAAAATCCGGATAATAGTCATCATCAGTTTCATCATTCGTCAAAAAATTTCGTAGGGATAGTGCTTCAAAAATCTGCGACTCATTTGCGCCAGCATCTTTCATATCTTCCTCATCATCAAATCTCGCATAAACAAGACTCATAATATGGTCAGATTTCCAGCGTTCATTCGTAGTCGCCTGAACCTGTGCCGTATAACCTTCAGGATACGTTTTCGTAAAAATCGGATAATAGAAAAAATCCGTTCCGTTCGCAGCATTATAGTCATCGACAATCTGCTTGCAGTCCATTATCCCCATAAAGGCGATACTGTATAACTTTTCTCCGTCCTCTTCCAGGGAACTGAGATAATCCGCCCACGCAAGCGTCGGGAGCCAGTGGCCTTGTTCCTTGTAAACATCAGGCCAGAAAAGGATTTTTTTCTTATCAGCCATAATAATTTCTCCCCAAAAGGTTAATTATCCTTTATACAGCGAACTGGATTACCAGTTGTCATTTGGCTGCCATTTGTTCGAAAAAACACATCTAATCCATGAAAACTCAGCGTATAAGCGATTGTATATAAAGAAGAAGCTTGCGCCGTTGAAGACCATAATTTAGTAAAAACACCTATCCCAGTAAAACTCGGATTGTCGCCACTGTTATAAAAGAATCCCGTGTACAAAATAGAATAGCCAAATGCATTCGAGCCCTTTGTTTCACTAGTAGCAAGCACATCATACCCATATTCGGTCGGGCTATACTTTTTTATATAATTTATTAATTCTGAAGAAGATGTTGTATCTGGTAAATGCCATCCATTTGGACAAATTCCTCGATGATTATGGTATGCCTTACAACTTATTGTATCTGCACTACAACTTTTTTTAGGTATATCCATTGCAGCAGACCAACTATACAAACGACCGTATTTATCACAATTCAAATCATCATTATTATAGCACCAAGAGCCGCCCTGCAAATTTGGAGAAGCAACACTATCTGAGTAGTTCAAATTCTCTGCCATCCATTCCTGTGTTCCCATAAAGACTGTTTTATATGTCTGTCCATCTCGTTCATCATATAATTCACCGTAAATACACTTATCCTCAGTTGATGTTTTACATTTACCCACAACTGTATGGCTACTCGAAGATTCTATAACTAAACTTGATGAAGTTGTTGGTTCAGATGAACTTGAATCAACAATCTCATTAGAAGAACTGCTTTCCACCTGATGTTTTATGCTACTCGAACATTCTATAACTGAACTAGATGAAGTTGTTGGTTCAGATGAACTTGAATCAACAATCCCATCGGAAGAACTACTTTCTACCTGATGTTTTTCACTACTCGAACATTCTATAACTGAACTGGATGAAGTTATTGATTCAGATGAACTCGAACAATCAATCCCATCGGAAGAACTACTTTCTACATGCTGTTTTATACTACTTGAAGATCCTATAACTGAACTAGATGACACCCCTTCTTCAGATGAACTCGATAGGAATACATTCTCCGATGAAGACGATTCTAATGTCGAAAAAGGATTATCTCCAGACGATATTCCATCACTACAAGAAAGAAAGAAACAAGTAATTGCGATATAACATATAAGATTAATAAATCGTTTCATTTTTTACTTCCTTGCCGTGTAGGCTAAATAGATTAGAATTTGTCCCTTTTTTAGTTGAAAATCCAGGTCTCCAACTGGTGTAAATCTAGGCTATTAGCGCTTCATTGTCAAGTAATTTCATGCTCTTTTCCCGAAGTTTTTCGACAAGTTCGGGGATTTCCGCATAGCCGTCCAACCGTCTCCAGTTCTTTTCGCGGTGGAGGACCTCAGCGGCCATCCAGCGTTTGAACATTCCAATGTCCCTGTAGCGCTTCACGTTCTTCTCGATGGCGTCGAGACCGTTGAAGGTGGACTCGATTATGTTGGTCGTTATGAGCGACTTGCGCAGGAGCGCGGGGATGCCCAGCCGGTGGACCGTAAGCAGCCTCTCGCCGCCCTCGGAAAGCGATTTGGCGGCACTCGTGTTTATGCCTTCGAGCCACTCGTGGACCTTGAGAAGTTCCCTTCTCGCGTCCTCGTAGCCCACCATCCCGATGGCGTTGTTGTAGCGCCTGTCGAACTCGGCCCGGTACATCTCGGGCAGATGGGACTCGACGTTGCGCCTCTTGTGGATCACGCAGCGCTGGTGCTTGAGGTCCTTGCCGAAGCGGTCCTTGAGGGCGCGGTTGAGGCCCGTCCCGCCGTCGGTCACGAAGATGATGTCGGGGTGCAGGGCGAGGCCCCTGCTCTCCATGTCGGAAAGGAACGAACGGCACATTTCGGTGTTTTCCGAACTGCCCTGCCAGAGGCCAAGCACGCGCTTGTAGCCTTCCGCGTCAACGCCTATGGCGGCCATCACGACCTCGCCGCAGCGATGCATTGCGTCCATGAAGACGGCAACCGCCTCGAAGTCCTCCAGCCTGCGCTCGTTCAGTTCCTTCAGTTTCCTTGTGCATGCGGCAACGACCTTGCGCGACACCGACGACTTGCTTACGCCGAACGCCTCCCCGGCAGTCGAGAACACATCCTCGTAACGCCTCCCGGACAGGCCTGAGAGGCATGCGTGCAGCAGGTGCTCGGAGAACGCGTCGGGGTCTTTCAGACGGGCGTAGATACGCGATTTGACCTCGCCGTTTTCGTCCCTGAGCCTGGGTACGCGCACCTTCGCCTTGCCACCCGCGATGTACACGGAACCACCCTGGCTGGACCACTTCTTGAAGCCCTTCCTGGGGTGGTATGCTGCACCGCCGAGCTGTTCCCTTTCGGCCAGGAGTATCGCCTCCACGAGCCTTGCGCCCATCTCCCTCGACAGCGCGTCAAGGCAGCTTTTCCCCTGTTCGGCAAGGTCGGCCAGAACCACCCCGACACTGGTCGAAATGTCGATTTCTTCGCGGCGGACGATTGACAGTTTGGGGGTTCTTTTTGTACTTTTCATCATGGTGGTTATCCTCTTGCTTGGTGTTTTTTTGCTGAACCAAATTTACAAGTTGGAGACCACCTTTTTCTTTTTGGTTGCAGAAATTTCAACTAACTTTGGGGCATCTTCAATAGATTACAACATCTTTTATTTGATTCCCAGAGGCACCAGTTATTGAAAGAGTCCAGTTTGAAATAGCGCCGCGGCCTTCAAACAGTTGCCTTCTACCTGAAGACAAATTAAATTCAAATACGCCAGGATTTACGTTTGCCATACTAGCAGCAAATGATTCAGAATTGTTATCAACTATATTATTCAATTCACTTTGCATCAAAGTCAAATCGGCATTTACACAAAGAACATCTTCATCCGTTTCTACCAGCAACCGAACATTTCGAATTCTGCGGAATCTATGTGTATTGAAATCCCGATAAAAAAAGTCTTCATCCAATAAAATTGAGCACGTTCCACTATTTCTTAATGTGTTAAGTTGTGTCTTTTCAGCATCCAACTCGCTTAACCTTATCGGCCTTGTAATTTCCATTTCATGCACATCATTCTCCAAATACGCCTTCTCCATTCTCCGTAAATCTAACAAGATTCTTTCTGGAGCCAGCAATCCCTTGTAGAACGTTTCCCAATAATCGCCAGCCATAAATTCCGATGGTTTCGTGGAGTCTCCTTCAATTTCGAAATGGTAGGCCTTTTCCGCCATCTGGGCAACCTCAAGTAGCGTTTTCACATATTGCCGGAACACCTTGCCCAGTTCCTTCTCTAGCCAAATATAAAGGTCATTGTTAGTAAACTTCTCGCTCAGCACGTCGTAGATTTCTTCGGAACGCAGAATCTCCCTTTCAATATTTTTCTGTTCCTTCTCGACCTGCTGCACCTTGATTTCGTTTACTACCTCCTCCTTCTCTATCTCTGCAACCTCGGCATCGGCGACTTCGTCCTCGACAAGCCACTCCTTCTTGCGGCGTTCCAGTTCCGCCTGCAACTTTGTCTTCGCAGCATCTAACTGACGCTGGGCAAAGCGGGCGGCATAACTTTCGGCGGCACTAATCAGGTTTTCTGCAAGTTTCGTACCACCCAGCGACTCGATATCGAACCGAGGGCCACCGAAGGCATTTATGACAGAACCATACTTGAAGTCAGGCATCTTGTATGTCGCCGAGGCGATATTGCGCACCTTCTCGACAATCTCCTGTATCCTGGCGACCTTCTCCATCGCCTTCTGGTACATCTCCTCGCCCCTCGATACAAGGTGCATCGCCTTCTGCTGCTTCGTCACATTCTGCTTGGTGGCCTTCTTCTCCTCAATCTTTGTCTTTTCCACCTCAAGCGACTTGACCTTCATCTCGTGCACGGCCCTGGTTTCGGCAACCACTGCCTTGTCGCACTTCGCCTTGAATACCTGCAACTGCTCGGCATCCTGCTTCTCGAGTATGCCAAGCAGGTCGCGGCCCATCTGGCAGGCGTCCTTCGCCATATCGACAGCCAACTTAACAATGACACGGAATCGGTAGATCGGCAACTTGGCATCAATCGAGTTCAAGATGGAATCGACCGAGAGTCCCATCGCCTGCGCCTTGACCATCAGCCCAGGGTCTATTGGCGGGGCGAAAAGTGCCAGGGTTCGCTTTACACCCTGAATGTTGAGGCTGTTGCGAATCTTGTACAGCCTGTCGGCAATCGTGTCCCAGTAAGAGAACAGGGTCTCGTTGCGCGGGATGCTGAAATAGAACATAGATTCTACGATATTGCCGGTACGCCTGGTCTTGGCATCCATCGAGCGTATCAACAAGGCCTTCGCCCTGCCCTTGCCAACCAGTGCGGCATTCTCGTACTCGATAAAGGCGTTGCCCAAGTCGTCCGTCCTCGAGAGCAGTTCCTCCGCCGTCAACGGCGAGGCCGCATCCGGTTCCGGGGCTTCCGGGCTCTTCGGGCCAAGCAGTTCCGCCGCAAGCACATAGAACTGTATCGCAAGGTTCACGGATTCCGTCGTGTCCTTGGCGAACTCCCGGTCACCCCAACCAATGAGGGTGTCCAAGTACTTCATCACCACGTACTTCTGGTACGCCACGTTGCGGTAACGGGCTATCAGGTGCGGGTTGAACGGGTCGTTCTTCCACTTGTCCGCAAGCGACGAGAGCGCCGTGCGGTCAGGGAGCTTGTCGCGCTTTGTCGGCATCCCCAGCATCTGCAGTATGGACTTGTCCGCATCCTTGTTCGCAAAGAACGGCAGGAACTTCCAGTAACGCGCGCCCTTGGGCAAGAGGTGTATAAAGTGCTTGGTCCGCTCGTAAGCGGAATAGTTCTCCCTAGGGTCAAACACCAACTGCAGCCAAAGCAGCGCCTCCTCGTAGCTTTGTTCCGCAATCATCTTTTCGGCAATGAGCATCGGGACATAGAAGAACAGTTCCCAGTTGTACATTGCATTGGCTCCGCCCCACACAAAATCCACCATGGGTGCTGGGTAAGGGCCGTCCACGTTGGCCTTGTTGGGCCAGTAGTTGTAAC
Source organism: Fibrobacter sp. UWT3 (assembly GCF_900230125.1). Classification (NCBI taxonomy): domain Bacteria; kingdom Pseudomonadati; phylum Fibrobacterota; class Fibrobacteria; order Fibrobacterales; family Fibrobacteraceae; genus Fibrobacter; species Fibrobacter sp. UWT3. The sequence continues at coordinate 289,518 of NZ_OCSS01000002.1, forward strand.
GGAAAATGGTCTGTCCCAGGTCCCACGCCTGCCAGTCGCCCGCCATGTAGTAGCCGAGATACACGCTGAAATAGTAGTTGTAGTACGAGTAGGAGTAATAGTAACTATCTGAAATCGGCAAAGCCTGCGTCTCGCGGGTATAGAGCCACTTGGTTCCGCCGTCGCGGTATCGCTTATAGAAATCATCCACCAGCGAGTGAGACAACAGTTCGAACCTGTAGTTCTTCTGGCCGGAATTCACATCGCCGTCCTTCGGGACAGCCTGCACAAAGAATGTTCGACGGTCATCCATGTAGAAGAACGGCAAATCCTCCACCTTGTCGTTCCTGTCCAGTTTCAGCATCGAAAGGTTCGTCGCCACGATACGGAACAAACCCGGCGTATAGTTCAACACCGCGTTGTCCTCCGGGTAGAGCAACCCCTTGTTTCCGCAGGTGAACTCAGGAACTTCCGTAAACACGCCATGTACAAGTTGTGTGCGCTCCGGTGCGTAGTCGTCTATCGGCAGATAGTCGGAATCGAGGAACTCTATGGTATCGCTCCCGTCATTCTTGATAATGATGGACGCCAGGCACCTGTAAAACTGCCGCGACTTGTCGTAAACACGCTTTGTCACCTTGTTTATCTTGGTGGAGCCGTCCATGACCTCGGTGGTCCCGACAATCTCCTCATATTCCTGATACTTGTACGCCGTCTTGACTATTGAGACCTTCACCCAGTCCAGAGAAGATTCCGTCTTCAGGCTGTAGCGGTCGTCGATAGCCTCGTTGTCGCCGAGCGCGAAGTCGAGCTGGTTGCTGGACGTGTCGTACAGCGCGTTGCAGGTCATGCGGGTTCCGGTCCACTTCGTCCCCGTATAACTTGTCCAGCATATCCGGATCCTCGCGTAGTACTCGATATTCTCCATCCCGCCATCTGACGCCGCATCCATGGACCGTTGCCCCATGGTAACCTGGGGCCACAGCAGGTAAAGGCGCTGGTTCACGACAGCCGGCACAACCGTTTCCGAAGGGATATCCACATCGAGGCGTTCCCATGGGGTCCATTCCCCGGAAAGGGTCGCCTTCGCCTTGTACTTTCGGTAGTAGTAGGCGTGCGGCTCGCCGCGCGTACGCCCGATGATGTGCAGCGTATAGAGGATTCCGCCTTCGTCGCCGCCATCCTCCTTCGTCGCGCCGACAATCTCAATACTGGAAACCTCGCGGACCTTCTCGAGATACTCAAACAGGGCATCCTCTAAATTCTTGTGGTCGTCAGAAAATTCCTGAATCCGTTCCTCGAGTTCCTCAAAGAACGGGGTCTTGTCGTCGCGCAGGTCGGACGCAATCCAGTTCTCGGGGTAGAGGAACACCTTGCGCGCAGCCTCCCACACACGGTAGTTCTTCATCCATTCCCATTCACTGCGCTGTTCATCGGTCAGGATATTCTCACCTTCCAGGCCCAGTTCCGCACGCTGCACAAACAACTGGATGGATGCCGACGCCTGGACAATGCGGGAGATTGTCATGTCGGGTTCCATCTTCACGTCCATCAGGTAATAGCCGTAGATGTCGTTCTCGTCTACGAACTTTCTCGGGTACCGGCTATTCTTCTCGTAATCCTTATTGGGGAGAATGCAGGAATCCCAGCAGACATATGCCGCGAGGGCATCGCGCTTTCTCCTGCGCAGGTCATCGTTCATCTCCTGGGCAAACTTGAGCCACTCGGATTCCCTGGTATTGGCCCTTACGGCATCTTCTAGGGTTTTTACCGAGGCAGTATAACTGGATAGCGCCACCCCGATGTTCTCGTCATAGTTATCCGAACCAGGGACGAGGTCTATTTCGGACAGCAGGTCATCTAGGTCTGTCGGCAGCAGATGGGTCTTCGCATACAGTTCGTAGTAGCGCGTAAATTTCAACCATCCGTCAAGCGACGTGCATTCGACAGGGTCTTCAAAGGATGCTTCCTTTAGGGCGCCTATGACATCCGAGCCTACCGCCAATAGATTCTCAAGATCCTCGCCCTCCACCAGCCTGTCAATATCGAAATCACCTGAAAGCAGCCTATCCGTGACATAGTTCGCGACAATCAGCGGACGGATTACGCCATACTTCCCAGAATCCGACTCAGCAGCGTTCAAGAAATCCACCGTCGTCAAATCTATCCCCTGTTGGGTCTTCTGTATAAAGTTATAGACTGCGACCTTCCTTAAGAGGGTGACATACAGTTCATAGGATTCCGTGGGAAGGCGGGGAGTCTCAACAGTGCCTGTTCGGGTTTCGCCTTTGGGGTGGACTATTTCGTCATACTGTTTAGCATCGGCATAAAAGTCTTCCCATCCGTCCATTTCAGGAGGCCAATCATCTGGCAAGAGTTCTTCGCCCTGACCCTTGACAAGTCCAAATTCCGCACATATTAGGAGTTTCAAGTTATCATGCCAGGCCTTAATGACTTTGTCGTAATTTTCAGATTCGGAGGTCGGCACCTCTCCCAAACCAGATGAGGCTAGGTTCAAAGCAAACTGATTAGCCGCACTCTCCTCATCCTCGCCAATCGGGGCAAGCAAGTCCAAGTAAAACTCTGCGTCAACAGATGTTCCCGAAATGATACGCCATTCATCGGACAGTTCACGGATGGATTCAAGGGTATGGTCATCAGTCCATGCCCCATATTCTACGATTCTGCCCAAGTTAGGCACAGAAATGCCAAATGATTTCGCAATAAGGCTGTAACGGTAGCACTCGTAAAGCACCTGTAAAAGCGAATCATCGTCACCAACACTTATAGTGTCATAGATATTCTCAGAATCCTCTTCGGAAAGTCCCAGACCCTCTACCAACAGTTTAAGCGCTGTTCGACGATATTCATCGTCCCCGCTCATGCTCACCAGCAACCCCGGCAACTGATACACGGAATTGATGAATTCCGTCGTTGCCTCCTGCTTGCATCCCAGAACCATGGCGTCCTGAACCGATACGTTATAACGGCCAACCAGTTCACAGACAACATCCAGTTCTTCAAGAGACAGGTTAAATGTCAAGAGAATGTCGGAAAGGGACCAGCCGAGAATGTTCTTCCGGTGGACCAAAACCGCCATCTTCCTAAAGAACGAATCCCAATCAACGTTAACCGGGACCTCCTCTTCATCGACAACAACCATCCTAGGTACAAACTCATAGCCATTGATGTTTGCCAACTGGTAGAATTCGGAATCCTTGGGCCTATAGCGGACACCATCAAAGTTTCCGTTATTCAAGATTTCGTTCAGGTCATGAATCGTGAACCCGGTCCTTTGCAGGAATACCGCGACCCGACGCAGGACGCCAATGTAATTCCCCGTTGTTGTGGAATTCTTGTCTGGAAGGATAATCTCGTTGCCATGCTCCTTCAACCCCCACATGTCCCAGGTACTGAACTGGCCACAGTCCAGGCTTGAATCCATAAGGCATCGCTGGTTAAAGTCAAGCCTCAACTCCCTGCAGTCGCTAGTCGATTCCGCATTTGCATGCTGTAATTTGGGAATATCATAAAAATGCAGCGACAAGTTCGAAAGAATTTTTCTCGCCTTGTCCCTGCTGAAATTGGCAGGAAGCTGGAACGGGTAGATTTTCCTTGCCAACAGAAGGGCGGCAGCGTCATCGATCGATTTGTCCTCCCCGTCCTTAAACTCCAGAGGCTCCGCCCGCAGCACAGCCGCGGTCGCATCGACGGGATTGTTATTGGCGACAACACAGGCTTTCCCGTTTTTATCCAGGCCATCGTTTACCAGGCATTCCAGCAGTTCTATCCCTAGGTCTATCGTAGGCATCGGGATTTCAGCATTCGCCTTGGTCAACTGCAAACCGAGATAGTCCGGACGGCGCTTGGTAAATGCGCTATACGCCGTACTCTTCTTCAAAAACTTCAGCAAGTCAACGTAGTATGCAGACGCACTGAGTATAGATTGCCCCTGGGTCGCCTTCGTGAAGTTGATGTTCCCGAATAGGCCAGCCCAGTTAATGGTATTGCGTGTAGCCTCGCGAACTCTCGCCGTATTCGTATTGAGTTCGGGGTCGGTTGCCCTCAACATCCGGGTCTTGGGCAGGGCACGCGGGATTGCGCGAAGCGTTATGTTTTGCTGGCCATCCCGATTCTCCGGTACTGGGTATTCCTCCTCGGGTTCCTCGGCAGGTTCCTCGACAGAACTTGTTACATACGCCTGAATATTGAGCGAGGCCTCTGCCATGTAGTTCTGAGCAAGCCTATGGATTTGCCTTGCCTCTGCGACCTTGCCGATACCGTTACCATGCTTGGCGACAAACTCGTTCTCGCTCATTGTCGAAATTTGGTATGCGGACTTAAAACCGTGATTGATTAGATAGGCAATCGCCTCGGCGCTCTCGGTCAGGTGATAAAGTCGCTGCAACTGCTGGATCTTTTCTTTTGCAGATACCGTACTATCACCGATATACTCGTCAAGGTCGGTATCGGAAAGCGAGAAATCCTCCCATGCCGGACTCATCAATAAATCACAAGTATCTCCCCATTCCTGGTCTTCGAGCCTATCTTTTAGGCCCCACAACAACGCTTGCTGCGGGAACCACGCTATAATCTGTTCCGAAAGTTTGCGGGCATAGACAATTTTCTTCAAGTTAACATTGCTGCCAGGGAATTCGGGCGGCAGGGCACTTGAAAGTTGGCCATTCCCATTCGTCGGGACAGTTCCTTCATAACGATAAAGGGTATAATATTCCTTGGCAATTTCATCAACAATACTTTTCCAATCTGAATCATCCAAGTAAATTAAGTCTGCCAGTCTGCCAAATTCAAAATTTTCCTTTTGAATTGCATAGCGATACGCGCAGACCACTCCGGGAGCAAATTTTTCAAAGAAATCATTGAGGTCGAAGACTGCCTTCAGCCTAGAAATTTCAGCTTGAGTCAAATGCGGGGTTTCGGCTTCTTGCAGCCATTCAATCAAGGCGCCAGTATCCGCTCCAACGTTGTAGTAGGCTTCCAGCAATTCTTCGTAAAGAACCTGGTCATCCGATTTAGGTGGTTCCTGAATTTCCTCTTGACCATCTTCCTCTTGACCATCTCCATCTAAAAAAGATCCATTATCTGTTCCCGTCCCTTCATTGGCGGTTTCTTCGGCAAAGTCCTCTACAGCGACATAATGCGGGCGCCTACCGGCAGCCTCCTCTCCATCCTGGGATTGACCCTCGGACGGGAACTCTATAGTCAAATTTCCCTTGATATACAGGCTGATGAGTTGGCTGATAGTCAGCGAATCGTCCGTTTCGCCGTCTTCCCCCTGTAGCATATTGCCGTTTACCAACTTTTTCCAAAGTTCCAGAATATACATGGTATCGACAGGGCATATAAGCCCATCGGAAACCGCTCCAAAAAGTGTCTTCTGGATTACCGTCGGCTTAATGCTTTTCAGCCTGACAAGCGTAGAAACGCCCTCCCGCAATGCCAACGCGAAAAACACCTCGGGCCATTTTTTCGGGGGCTCCGGTGAAAGGAACTCATCCGCCTTAGGGTCGTTCGCTAGGCGTTTCTGCAACTGCAAAAACAGGCTATACGCCATAAAGTATGCCTGGGCCATGCTATCGGCAATGCGCTCGCGCCCCGTCACCAAGGGGAATGTCGTATTCGACTTCAGGAATGTCGCTATGGCAGAAATTTTCTTCGTTATGTCCGACCCGTCGTATTCCGCAAATACGGCATCATAATAAACGGCGAGCGACTGCTCTATCTTCTCGAATTCGCACCTGAATACTTTCTGCTGGCTCTTTAGCGTGAAGTTAATCTCCTGCTCGCTTTTCCCGTTAAACACGAGATGCTCGATTGCAAGGGACTTGTACGTTTCATTATCCCCCTGCTCAAAAACTTCGGCATAAAGCGAAACCTTGTCCTTGCCGTAGTCCTCCTTCGAATCCAGATGGAGGCCCGTAGGCAGCATTGAGGAACTATATCGGATTTCATACCGACCATCGAGATCGGAGTCGACCGTGCCGAGCACAATCTTCCTGAAACGGCGCGTAGTCGAATTACTCGAAACCGTTTCCTCAAAATGGAGGCAGTAGGCATTAACCTTCAGGCCCGAAAGGACATTGCCCTGGTTGTTCTTGACCGTACCAAATACGCGGCAATCGCCGCCTTGGTAGTTCAAGATGTCAACTGCGCCTATATTCAATGCAGAATCAGGTTCGTTGTATATGCCAGATGTCCAGAGGGTATTCTGCTGGTAGTCTTCTACACGAATCCGGAGCGTAGGGTACTCGAGAGTCGTATCGCCGTTCTGAAACTGCGAACTCGAAAAGCCAAGCGTGAAGGAGCCATCGGAAGAAATACCCGTTTCCGCAATCGTTTGAAAAACGCCATTCTTCAGGTTATCGGCATACACCTTACCCTCGTAAAATGGGATGCCGTTTTTGTTGAGCGTTCCGGAAACAATCCAATAGTTAGGTACGGGATAGGGCATTACGGCTCCTTTGTTATAGTCTTAAATCTATACACGAATTGCCGCCCAGTCAATATTTTTGATACAAAAAATTCGATTTATTTATTTTTCGCCAATATTTTTTCGCAAAATTTTAAATTTCAAAAATTTGAATACGCTTTGAATACGGCAAAAGAAAAATTTATATGCAGCCACAATTACATAACAAATTTATATCCAGCGTCATTTCATCTTCTTGTCTATGTATTTAAAAAACAGAAATTACCCTTATCTATCATAACAAGCCACTTTCTCCACCATGGGCAAAGATGCCAAACAATACCCACCAGCGCAGCCCAGTCTTTCCCATTTTTCCGGAGGACCATAAAATCCAAAATACCACCCCCTTGTAGAACTCGTATAACTATACCACTGTGCGGTATCCCGCTCTGCAATCACATTATAGTGATTCCCCGTGTAGAAGTTTATAACCGGTTCCACAATCTCAACATCATTATTCAAATAGACATGAAGTTTATCCTAAGGTTCGGGAAACATTCCGTACCATCGTAATCGCACCCCAAAAGGATACCGACCAGCATACAATAAAGGAGTCCAAGCACTTTTGTGGACTGGTTACGCTGCCTAAAAAAGGAAATAAGGTGAACAAATACCGTATGGAAAAATACACTTCAGTAAAAAAAAATATATATTAACATAAGGCAGCAATGGAGATGACTAAACTTACCGTAAAAAACAATTACCTTCCAAGGCTAGCTTTTCGATAAAAATACAAAAAATCCGTTATTCAACTCACCGCACGTTCTGCCGTGCCGCCAAAAGCAGGGAGAGGCTTTGCAAAAATTTAGTCCTTGCAAATGTCCTCAAATTTAATTTCAATATTTCCTCCAGAGCTACGGTATTTACCGTAAAAATATAAAGCCTTTTCACAATCATCTTTTGATGGTTTATATCCGTAAAGATTGCCAAGAGCAGAATAATAATATGCTTCTGGATATAAAGATGCATAGGGGTTCAATAGATTATATGGAAATAGAATCCAATTTTTTGAATCGCCTGCTATTGTTCCATTTTCAAGAGACAATTGATATATCAACATGCTAATAAAAAAATCAAAATTTCCCAATTCCACATTTGAGCGAGAATAATCTTTCAAGGCTTTTAAAACATTCTTGTCATTATCTTTAGCCACCATTTTTTTGAATCCATTTTCCATAACATCAACATGGGCTGTTTTGCAATTATTCAAGCGAAGTGCTGTGTTCGGATAAATCGAAATAATCATCGCTTCGACAAAGCACTGGACATCTGTTTTCTGGACTTGAAGAGAATCGCCTTTTTTTTTCTCCATACTTGATGTTTTTTTCAATATGGGTTGTATTGTATTTTTTGAGGAATCCAGGTTTACTTGGTATCCCCAAAGAAACCCCAACACAAACGCAACAACCAAACTTATCGCAACCTTTTTTTTCATTTTAATTTTTACCATACTCCTTTAGAAGACTCTGGCTTAAGCCCTTCGACTCCTTTCCATAGACGCACTTGAGTCACAGTATATTTATAACTATCCACATATTCTCGGAAGATGCCCCAAAGTTAGTTGAAATTTCTGCAACCAAAAAGAAAAAGGTGGTCTCCAACTTGTAAATTTGGTTCAGCAAAAAAACACCAAGCAAGAGGATAACCACCATGATGAAAAGTACAAAAAGAACCCCCAAACTGTCAATCGTCCGCCGCGAAGAAATCGACATTTCGACCAGTGTCGGGGTGGTTCTGGCCGACCTTGCCGAACAGGGGAAAAGCTGCCTTGACGCGCTGTCGAGGGAGATGGGCGCAAGGCTCGTGGAGGCGATACTCCTGGCCGAAAGGGAACAGCTCGGCGGTGCAGCATACCACCCCAGGAAGGGCTTCAAGAAGTGGTCCAGCCAGGGTGGTTCCGTGTACATCGCGGGTGGCAAGGCGAAGGTGCGCGTACCCAGGCTCAGGGACGAAAACGGCGAGGTCAAATCGCGTATCTACGCCCGTCTGAAAGACCCCGACGCGTTCTCCGAGCACCTGCTGCACGCATGCCTCTCAGGCCTGTCCGGGAGGCGTTACGAGGATGTGTTCTCGACTGCCGGGGAGGCGTTCGGCGTAAGCAAGTCGTCGGTGTCGCGCAAGGTCGTTGCCGCATGCACAAGGAAACTGAAGGAACTGAACGAGCGCAGGCTGGAGGACTTCGAGGCGGTTGCCGTCTTCATGGACGCAATGCATCGCTGCGGCGAGGTCGTGATGGCCGCCATAGGCGTTGACGCGGAAGGCTACAAGCGCGTGCTTGGCCTCTGGCAGGGCAGTTCGGAAAACACCGAAATGTGCCGTTCGTTCCTTTCCGACATGGAGAGCAGGGGCCTCGCCCTGCACCCCGACATCATCTTCGTGACCGACGGCGGGACGGGCCTCAACCGCGCCCTCAAGGACCGCTTCGGCAAGGACCTCAAGCACCAGCGCTGCGTGATCCACAAGAGGCGCAACGTCGAGTCCCATCTGCCCGAGATGTACCGGGCCGAGTTCGACAGGCGCTACAACAACGCCATCGGGATGGTGGGCTACGAGGACGCGAGAAGGGAACTTCTCAAGGTCCACGAGTGGCTCGAAGGCATAAACACGAGTGCCGCCAAATCGCTTTCCGAGGGCGGCGAGAGGCTGCTTACGGTCCACCGGCTGGGCATCCCCGCGCTCCTGCGCAAGTCGCTCATAACGACCAACATAATCGAGTCCACCTTCAACGGTCTCGACGCCATCGAGAAGAACGTGAAGCGCTACAGGGACATTGGAATGTTCAAACGCTGGATGGCCGCTGAGGTCCTCCACCGCGAAAAGAACTGGAGACGGTTGGACGGCTATGCGGAAATCCCCGAACTTGTCGAAAAACTTCGGGAAAAGAGCATGAAATTACTTGACAATGAAGCGCTAATAGCCTAGATTTACACCAGTTGGAGACCTGGATTTTCAACTAAAAAAGGGACAAATTCATATTCTCGATTCTCCGCAGTAATTTTTTGGGGTTTTGCTTTTTCAATTGCTCCAGTTTTCTCATTAACTTCAAAATTTACTGTTGGTGGTTCATGATCACTATTATCAATTCCAGAAAAACCAACAACCTTTCCATCCTTAGCATCATAACTAGTCAAAACTAAAAAATGTTTTGTAACGCCCTCATTGATCATCCTTCCATTTTTATCTTCGGCCTTTTTTCCAATAGACACACCGACAACAACAGGCAAACCTTTATCAATTGAAGCTTTTATATATGACAGCATATTTTCAGCAATTTTTTTTCTTATCGAAAGATTTCTATAATCCTTAGGTTGTTCTCGTTTTATAGCTTCTTTCCAAACACCACCAATGGCGTAATCCCTTTTATCCTTTGCACGACCGACATGAGCACCCGTATACTTTTGAGAAGCAGCAGCTTCTGCAGCTGCAACAGCCAAATCAAAACAAACAGCGTCATCATACCATCCAAATTCTTTGATTTTTTCAATCATCTCATCACTAATTGACTGGGGGCCATCAGTTGGTATATTTTTTTCCTCATCACTATCCCTATTTTTTTTCGATATTGACACTTGATTAACATTTCTTTGTTCTTGATCAACAACATTTTCTTCGTTGGTGCCATGAGGATCCACTCCGCTTACGGGGTTCCCGTGCACGTAGGCGTAGAGGTTTATTCCGTCTTCTAGCCATGTGGGGTCCGTGGAGACCCACCTTGATATATGGGCGGCGTAGTAGCGCTGCTCGCAGTAGTACAGCGAGGATTCCTCGTCCTTCTCCTTACCTGTGTAGAATATCATCTGCATGGCATCGTCTTTTTCGCAAAGAAATCCTAACTCAAGTAACTGCGCATCTAAATCAGAAGGGTTCTCCTGAAAATTAGAAGTCTTTCTCTGTAAAGAAACGCAAGGCATAGAGTTAATATAAGATAATTATTCGCAACTAAAATTTACTCTACAACAATTCCATATTTCTTTTTCAATTTTATGCGGGCGGCAGCTGTTATTTTCTCGGGCGGCAACTTCGTAACAGCAAATTCTAAAGCCTGTTTTGCATTTGTCACCATAAACGACAAGGTTATAAAAAGCGATTTAAAATTAGCAATCGTATAAAAAGTAAGTCCAAATTTTGTCACCGTAAATGGAAGATCAAGTTCCACTACATTATTCCAAGGGATACGAATTTCTTTTTTATATAAAGAGCGAGAAAAAAATTGCAATTTTTTTATTGCAGTTATTCCAGAATCATCAAATATTAAGCGCGTGTTAGGCAAATAGCAAAAAAGCCATACACATAGCAAAAGCATATATATAATTGAAATAATTATAAAATTTACAGAAAGATTGAGCGGAGAAGAAAAAATGGTTGCATAAGAGAACAGAGAAAAAAACAAACCTAAAAATGTTCCCACTATAATATAAATAGCTTTACTTTGTTTACAAACGATTTGCATTTATTCTACCCCTTTTTTATCAAATTCCGACATAATCAAATTTTGTAAAAGACTTAATCCAACCATAAACGTAATAGAGAGTACAACCACGCCACCAAGGGACAATATTGGAGACGCTAATAGAGAGCCAACACCAAAAATAGATACCATAGTAAAAGACGCAGAAATGGTCGGCCCCCATAATAATGATTTTAGAATGCTGAACAGATGATTCAAACAAAATCTTTCCATCAATCAAGTCATCTTCATATTCATCTTTGGTCTGTTTCGTTGTATCGACCTTTTTGAGTTTTGGACAAACAAAAACATCCTCCAATACGACATTTTTCTTTCGAGGGTGAGCATTAGTTAAAGGATCAGCGGAGTGTAAATAATCTTCAAATTCTTCACTCATCTGCATTGATTTGATTTTCTTGATTGTCTCAACAACCTTCTTTACACCATTATGAACATCCATTGAGGCTTTTTCTTGGCTTTGGATTTGTAGTTTTTTTAATAGTGGGTTCATGAACAACCATATTCATTACCGGTTAAGTTAAATATATCCTTTTTTCTTGTTAAGTGGTATACCCTTGTGGTCTAGGCAGCCTGTTTTGACAGCCTATATTCAACCGGAGTCATGTATCCCAGCGAACTATGGAGCCGTTTCCGGTTGTAGAACAGCTCGATATACCTGAAAGCGGCCTCCCGCACGTCTTCGATGTCCTTGAAGTCACGCCTGTAGGCCATCTCCTTCTTGAAGCTTGCGAAGAAGCTTTCCATGCAGGCGTTGTCGTAGGGGCAGCCCGGTGCGCTCATCGAGGGCGTTATCCCGTTCTCCGAGAGCATCGTGCGGTAACCCATGCTACTGTACTGCACGCCGCGGTCGGAATGGAAGATTAGTCCGTCGTGATGGCCGCGTTGCATGATGGCATTGGACAACGCGCGCTTGACAAGTTCCGTGTCGATGTTCTTGCTTACGGCGTAGCCCACCGCCTCCTTGTTACACAGGTCCAACACCACGGCAAGGTACACCCAGCCAAGCGTAGTCTTGACGTAGGTGATGTCGCCGGCCCAGACGGCGTTCAGGCTGTCGGGATCGAACTTACGCTGCACCAGGTTCTCGCTGTACATGGAGTCACATTTGCCCTTGCGGTAGGGTTTCCATTTCTTGAGCGTGACCGGATAGAGCCCGTTCTCGCGCATGATGCGGCGCAGTTTCCACACCTTTACCTCGACACCCTTGTCTTGGAGTGCCGCCAGCATCTTCGGGCAACCGTACACGCGGTGGTTTTCTTCGAAGGTGTCGCGGACCTTCTGGACAAGCCGTTCTTCGCGGGCCTTCTTCTCGGCACGTTTTTCCTGCTGGCGCGACCACTGGTAGTAGGAACACTGCGGTATTCCTAGGGCTCTGCACATCTTCCTGACTGAGTATTTCTTGCGGTTCACGTGTATCGCCTCGCATTTCAGTCGTGTGGTCGCATAAAGATGTGCAGGGATTTTTTTAGGATCTCTACCGTCTCCTTCTCGTCCGCGAGTTCCTTTTCGCGTTTCTTCAGGAGCTTCTCCAGTTCCCTGTTCTTGGCGGCGAGTTCCTCGACGGACACCTTGCGGATGCGCCGTTCCTCGCGATAGCTCGGCAGGTTGTGTTCCTTGCGGTACTCGTTTACCCACCTACCGACCGTATTTGGCCCTATTCCGAGTTCCTTGGCTATCTGATTTGCGGACTTTTCGCCTTTCAGGACCAGCTTGATGACCTGTTCCCTTGTCTCGGAGCTATAGTTGATTTTTGCCATTGTTTTACCTTTTGGGGGTTGCGCAATGAATATAGTAGCTTATGCTACCCTCTTATTAAACTCCTGCATGGTCCACTTTCCCAATAACCAGATTTTATTGCGTGACCATCGGTCGGTAGCGCAAGCAGCTTCTTCAGGAACGGATCATCTTGCCAAGGACTATCACCCACAATTATTGGAATTACCACCAGCCCCTTTTCTTTTCTCAATTTTTCAGCAATTTCTTTTTCCTTAATACATGATTCAGATGCCAAGTATGCAGTAGAAAGAAAGAGACATATAATATCGGACTCGTCCATCATTTTTGGAATATCTTCATTCCAAAAATCAGATCCTGCTTTTATATCTCTGTCCCATAGAATTTCAACCTCTTTGATTCTTTCCATAGGAGCAAATGTATCAATGACATTTTTTACAGTTGTGCCATCGCTATGTGTATAACTTATAAATATCTTTACCGACATAAATCCTCTCTTACTGACCTATTTTTTAACCAATTACTTATTCATACCACATATTATAACCCAAGACTACATTCCCTGTACCAGAATTTGCATAACGCTTTATCCTAATTTTCAAGTCACTATTGGAATTCGCATAGAAATCAACAACTTCGAACGGGTTCTTTGCACTATTCGAATATGCAAGAGTCACACCATCCTGTACTACAAATAAATCGATATCTTGAGGAATCGTCTTATTCATATAAATATATCCACCAGGCATAAGCCAAGAGATGGCAATTCGGTACCTCTTGTCTTTTATAATGCTCGTGGATTTGTAGTTTTTTTAATAGTGGGTTCATGAACAACCATATTCATTACCGGTTAAGTTAAAATATATCCTTTTTTCTTGTTAAGTGGTATACCCTTGTGGTCTAGGCAGCCTGTTTTGACAGCCTATATTCCACCGGTGTCATGTAACCGAGCGAACTATGGAGCCGTTTCCGGTTGTAGAACAGCTCGATGTACCTGAAAACGGCCTCCCGCACGTCTTCGATGTCCTTGAAGTCTCGCCTGTAGGCCATCTCCTTCTTGAAGCTTGCGAAGAAGCTTTCCATGCAGGCGTTGTCGTAGGGGCAGCCCGGGGCGCTCATCGAGGGCGTTATCCCATTCTCCGAGAGCATCGTGCGGTAGCCCATGCTGCTGTACTGCACGCCACGGTCGGAATGGAAGATTAGTCCGTCGTGATGGCCGCGTTGCATGATGGCATTGGACAACGCGCGCTTGACAAGTTCCGTGTCGATGTTCTTGCTCACGGCATAACCCACCGCCTCCTTGTTGCATAGGTCAAGTACCACGGCAAGGTACACCCAGCCAAGCGTAGTCTTGACGTAGGTGATGTCGCCGGCCCAGACGGCGTTCAGACTGTCGGGATCGAACTTCCGCTGCACCAGGTTCTCGCTGTACATGGAGTCACATTTGCCCTTGCGGTAGGGTTTCCATTTCTTGAGCGTGACCGGATAGAGACCGTTCTCGCGCATGATGCGGCGCAGTTTCCACACCTTTACCTCGACACCCTTGTCTTGGAGTGCCGCCAGCATCTTCGGGCAACCGTACACGCGGTGGTTTTCTTCGAAGGTGTCGCGGACCTTCTGGACAAGCCGTTCTTCACGGGCCTTGCGTTCGGCCCTTGCCGTTTCCTGTTTTGACCACTGGTAGTAGGAACACTGCGGTATTCCTAGAGCTCTGCACATCTTCCTGACTGAGTATTTCTTGCGGTTCACGTGTATCGCCTCGCATTTCAGTCGTGTGGTCGCATAAAGATGTGCAGGGATTTTTTTAGGATCTCTACCGTCTCCTTCTCGTCCGCGAGTTCCTTTTCGCGTTTCTTCAGGAGCTTCTCCAGTTCCCTGTTCTTGGCGGCGAGTTCCTCGACGGACACCTTGCGGATGCGCCGTTCCTCGCGATAGCTCGGCAGGTTGTGTTCCTTGCGGTACTCGTTTACCCACCTACCGACCGTATTTGGCCCTATTCCGAGTTCCTTGGCTATCTGATTTGCGGACTTTTCGCCTTTCAGGACCAGTTTGATGACTTGTTCCCTTGTCTCGGAGTTGTAGTTGACTTTTGCCATTGTTTTACCTTTTTGGGGTTGCGCAATGAATATAGTAGCTTATGCTACCCTCTTATTAAACTCCTGCATGGTCCAGCAACCTTCTTGACGTTTCCGATATCGGGCTGCTTGACATTCACGCCGGCGCAGGAGCACAGCAGGAACACAAAAGAGCAGAGGGCGATTAGCTTTTTCATCATTTTCTCCTTATAGGATTTAAAAGTTCTTTGTTCTCGTCTTAACCCGGCAGCGGGTTTAGAAAATAATTTGATTCCTGTCACAAGATTTTGACTATTCTGTTGTATATAATTACAACAAGTTAACATATTTTTTTCTTACTTTAGATGGAACGCGTTGTTTTGTAAGAAAAATGTATGATGATTACGGGTGCGAGATGTGTTTGCGGGGATGAAATATTTTTTTTGAGGGAGTTGAATGCGCGAGTAAAAAAAAGTTTTTCGAGGGAACAAAATGTGTGCGTTATGTTGTGTGCAATTTTTGAACAGACTTCACGTGATTCTGCTGGACGCTTTCGGGAACGTTCACGCAGGGCTGCAGCGCCTGCCACCACGATTCCAGCGTGCGGGAATCATACACCTGCGGGCGCGAACTGAATGCATGCTCGAGCGATTCACGCAGTTCGCACAGGTGAAGCACCTGCCAACCATTCCCGTTATTGCCAAACTTGCCACTGGCAGGCACGTTCCTGAGCGTACACCTGTCGCTGAACACCACGAAGGAATATATGCTCGCGCTCTCGAGACGGACTCTCAACTGCCGGAGAAGCGCCCCCATGTGGCCCGTGTTCTGCCGGATGGGGTTATACAGCGTGTGATGCACCCGCGGGCCCAATTCCTGGTTCCAGCGTTCCATCTCGAGATCTCCCTCGATTTCGCCGGAGATGTTCTTCGTTTCGAAAACATAGATGCCCGTAACGTGCAACAGCACCGTATCGATTTCGGTATAACCCGCATGCGTCGGGATAAAAACGTTCTGCAATATGTAATGCTTTCGCTTGTCCCCGAACGCCGCCCGCGCTACGAGCGCCGACGTGGCCGCCTCGCCGAACTTTCCGTGAACGTCATCGGCCAGGGCGGCCTCGAGCCCGCGGGCCTTGCGCGCATCGACCGGAGGGCGATCCTCTTGCCGGAACTGCACGTCGCGCGCATTCCAGTAGCCCGCGCCGTCGAATCCGTTACCTGCGGGCGACTTGCGGGAGCGGGCACTCCCCCGCCTGCCGAACCCGCGGGGGGCATGCCTGCCGGGCCGACCTTGCCGTAAATCTCCGCGATGCCCGCTCTTCCGCCGCGTCAATACGAGCAGCAGGAATATTGCCACCAGGATAACTGCGAGGAGCGTAGAATTCATAGCGCTACACCGGGTCGTTTGTGAGCAACAAACGCCTTGTATTAACGAGGCGTGGTTGCGAGAGTGAGCGCATATTACATTTCACTTTTGCCTCTAGCGCGAACGGTCTTATAACTGTTTACTGTAGTCGCGCTCGCCGAAGAGAGCCGTGCCCACGCGAATCATCGTGGAGCCCTCCTCGATGGCGACTTCCAGGTCGCCCGTCATGCCCATCGAAAGCTGGTCGAAGTGGGCAAACGCACCGCCTTTCGCGAGGAACTTCTGCTGGAGGGTGCGTAGGAATGCGAAGCATTCGCGGCTGTCTTCGGCATTGCCCGTATTCTTTCCGATGGTCATGAGCCCGCGGAAGCGCAAGTGCGGGAAGTTTTCGCTCTTGCCGTCATCAGTCGCGGCGCCCGCCTTTGCGGCAAGGTCGTTCAAAAAAGCCTCGGCCTCGTGCACGTCGAGCCCGCTCTTCGTCTCTTCTTCGCCGGCGTTCACCTGGAAAAGAATATCGAGGATTTTGCCCGCGCCGTTCTCTCCGGGGAGAGCCGCGCAGACGCGTTCCAGTTTTTCTACCGCCTCGATGCTCGCGATGGAATGGATGCAGTCGGCGACAATCGCCGCCTTCTTTAACTTGTTGCTCTGCACGGGGCCAATCACGTGGCAACGTACGCGGCTCCCGTCCTTCGCCATGCGCGGAGCACTGAACTTGAGTTCGGCTTCTTGCACGCGGTTCTCGCCGAAGTCGGTTGCACCCAAACTAATTGCATTTTCCACGGCCTCTGCAGGGTGGAACTTGCTCACCCAAACGAGTTTTACCGATTCGCGGCTACGGCCCGCAATCTTGCAGGCTTCCGCAATCTTTGCCTCGAGAGTAGCAAGGTGTTCACGCATTTCTTCGAGAGTGAATTCCATTTTACGCCTCTAATTTTCCAACGCTCAAATATATAAAACGAGTTATCGTCTAGCAAGAAAAAGGCCCAGTAAAACAATGAGATAGCAAGCCAAGAAAATAAAGGACGGTAAACCAAGAATCCCCACCATTTCCCATTCCCACTTGATAGACAACCAAATAGCGCAGCCCAATATATACAGCCATCCTGGAATAAACGGAACAAACGAAATCTTGGCAATGGTAAAGAAATCATGCGGCGTGCGCCAAAGTTTTCTATAGACGCACACAAAAGGGGCGCACAAAGCGAATGGAATAAAAGGCCAAAACACTGCAGAAAGAATCCACGCCCGTTTATCCGGACCCGTACCATAATCTACATAAAAACCCAAAGCAATCGCTGCCACAGTTAAAATTGTCGGCAAAAGAAAAAGAACAGTTTCTGCAATCACAAAAAAGAGAACATCTCTTTTTTCAAGCGTATATAGTGGCTTATCTTTCGACATATAATTTGTCCGTCAAATTTCTTTATTCAAAATACAAAAAAAATCCCCGGAGCGCACCGGGGACAATAAATGTAACATGGACCCTCTCGCGCTTCGCGCTCCAGGGTGACATTCCTGTTTTACGACTTCGCCTTCTTCTGCACGAACAGAATCTTCACGATTTCGTCAATGTGCTTGTGCGTGTAGATCTTGAGGCCCTTCTTCGCGGGTGCCGGGAGCTCGTCCACGTCCTTCTTGTTTTGCGCAGGCAGGCGAAGCGTCTTCACGCCGGCCTGGAGTGCGGCAAGCGCCTTCTCGTTGAGCCCGCCAATTGCAAGGCATGCCCCCGTGAGGCTCACCTCGCCGGTAAACGCGACGTCAGGCGGCACGGGAATCCTGGTGAACGCAGAAAGCAGGCAGAGCGTGAGGGCGATCCCCGCAGAAGGCCCGTCCTTCGGCACGGCGCCTTCGGGCACGTGGATGTGGATGTCCGTCTTCTTGACAATCGCGGGGTCGATGCCAAAACGATGCAGGCGTTCGCGCACCAGGCTCACCGCAATCTGGGCGGATTCCTTCATCACGTCGCCAAGCTTTCCGGTCATGATAATCTGGCCCTTGCCGCTCAGGAGCATGCACTCGATGGGCAGAATCTCGCCGCCCACGCTCGTCCAGGCAAGGCCTGTAACCACGCCGGGGCGGCCCGGTTCGGGCAGCTGGCTGTCGAGGAATCTCGGGGCGCCGAGGTATTCCTGCAACTGCTTCTCGGTAACGGCGGGCTTAATCTTCTTGCCCATCACGATTTCCTTCGCACGGTGGCGCACCGCACTCTCGAGGGTGCGTTCCAGTTCGCGCACGCCCGCCTCACGGGTCCAGCCGCGCATCACCTGGTTGATAATCGCATCGTCAAACGAAACCTGCTCGCCGAGTTTTACGCCGGTGCGTTCGCAAATGCGCGGCACCAGGTACTTGCTTGCAATCTGCAGTTTTTCGTGCGGGTAGTAGCCGGGCAGGCGCACGATTTCGAGCCTGTCGCGCAGCGCCTCCGGGATTTCGCTCTCGCTGTTCGCCGTCGCGATAAACAGCACGCGGCTCAGGTCGAGCCCCACCTCCATAAAGTGGTCGGTAAAGTCGTGGTTCTGTTCCGGGTCAAGCACCTCGAGCATCGCGCTCGCGGGGTCGCCACGGAAGTCGCTCGCCATCTTGTCGATTTCGTCGAGCAGAATAATCGGGTTCATGCACTTGGCACGGCGCAGCGCATGGATAAAGCGGCCCGGCATCGCTCCGATGTAGGTACGGCGGTGGCCACGGATTTCGGCCTCGTCGCGCACGCCACCGAGCGTAATGCGCACAAAGTTACGCTGCATCGCGTTCGCAATTGATTCCACGAGGGTCGTCTTGCCCACGCCAGGAGGCCCCACAAGGCACAAAATCGGGGAACGGCGTTCGGTCCCGGTGAGTTTCAGCACCGCGACGTATTCCATGATGCGCTCCTTCACCTTGTCGAGCCCGAAGTGCTTGGAATCGAGCTCGCTCTTCACCTTCTTCATGTTGAGGACGGTGTCGGTGTACACGCCGTAGGGCAGGTTCAAAAACCAGTCGAGGTAATTGCGGCTCACCGCGTATTCCGGCGAGGTCGGCTGCATGAGCTTCATGCGGCTAATCTCGTCCTCGAGCTTTTCCACGATTGCCGGGGTAAAGTTCTTCGCCCTGATTTTCTTCAAGAGCTGTTCGGGTTCCGAGGCCCCTTCGCCATCGCCGTCCAGTTCATCCTGCAACTGGCGGATCTGTTCGGAGATAAACCATTCCTTCTGCTGTTGCGCCATCTTCTGGCGCACGCTCTGCTGCACGCGCACGAGCACGTTCTCGTTGTCCTCGGAAACGTCCATCAGTGCAAGCAGCTTCGCCGACATCTCGTCGAGCGTCGCAATCTCCAGAAAGCTCTGCTTCTCGGCAAGCGACACCTGCAAGAACGGAATCATCCCGTAATAGGCATCCAGCTGGTTTTCCATGCCGAAGAACGCATCGACCATGCCCTCGGCGATGTTCCTCTTTGTCGCGTAGTCGCGGAAGCGCGTGAGCACCTCGTCAAAAAGGGAGGTCTTGTCCTTGGCACCGATGCGCATCTTGCGCGGGGAAACCGTCACGTTCAAGAAGCCGTCGTTCATCAGGATGGAGCGCAGGTCCACGACCTCTTCGCCCTCGAGCACCACCTTCACGCAGCCGTTCGGGAACGGCATCACGTTACTCACATGCGCAATCACGCCCACCGAATACAGGTCGAGCATCGGGTTCTGGATTTCTTCAACGGTCACGTCCTTCTGTGCAACGAGGACTATTTCATTATTGTGGCTTTCGGCAAATTCAAGCGCGCGTAAAGACATGTCGCGGCCCACCAAAATACGGCGGGTCGTGTGCGGGAACACCACGGCATCCCTGAGCGGGAGCAGCGGATACGTTTTCGAAAAATCAAAGTTCATACACTGCAAAGATAGTATCTTAAAACAGGGCGAAAAAAAAGCAGTTGTCGCAAAAAATGCGACAACCGCAAAATCGGGTTAAAAGGTCTTGCCCTACGAAGCCTTCTTGCGGCCACGGCGCGGGGAATCCTTCACGAACTCGGATTCCGAAAGGTCGGCAACCCCGCCGAACTCCACGGAATTGTCCTCGGGAGAAGCTTCCTCGGAAGCGACGGCAAGTCCCTTCTTCACCGTATCGGCGGTCACCACGAGCTTCTTCACGTCGGAACCGGGCATCGAGAACATTGCCTTCTGCAGGGTGCGTTCCATGACGGAGCGGAGCCCGCGGGCACCGGTCTTGCGGCTCATCGTCTCGTGCACGATTTCCTTGAGGGCGTCGTCGGTAAACGAGAGTTCGATACCGTCCATCTCGAACAGGCTCTTGAACTGCTTCACGAGCGCGTTTTTCGGCTGCGTCAAGATGTTGAGCAATGCAGACTCGTCGAGTTCCTCGAGCGCGACCGCAATCGGCAAGCGGCCCACGATTTCGGGAATGAGCCCGAAACGGATAAGGTCGTCAGGTTCCAGCTGCTGGAACAGCTCGCTCAGCGTGTTGTCCTTCTCGCTGCGGATGTCGGCGCCGAAACCCATGCCGCCCTTGTTCACGCGCTGGGCAATAATCTTGTCGAGCGTCTCGAAGGCGCCACCGCAAATGAACAGGATGTTCTTGGTATTCACCTGCACCAGCGGCTGTTCGGGGTGTTTGCGGCCACCCTTCGGCGGCACTGCGGCAACGGTACCTTCCAGGAGCTTCAAAAGGCCCTGCTGCACACCTTCGCCACTCACGTCGCGAGTGATGGAGGGGTTCGCGGTCTTGCGCGCAATCTTGTCGATTTCGTCGATAAAGATGATTCCGCGTTCGGCCTTCGCCACGTCGTAATCGGCAGCCTGCAACAGGCGCACGATAATGCTGTCCACGTCCTCGCCCACGTAGCCCGCCTCGGTAAGCACCGTGGCGTCGGCAATGGTGAAGGGCACGTCCAGGAAGCGCGCCATGGTCTGCGCAAGGAGCGTCTTTCCGCTACCGGTGGGGCCCACCAGGAGCAGGTTGGACTTTTCCACCTCGACGCCCGGCGCATCGGCATGGGCCTGCCTGTAACGCAGGCGCTTGTAGTGGTTGTAGACGGCAACGGAGAGCGCAATCTTCGCCTGGTCCTGGCCAATCACGAACTCGTCCAGGTGCGCCTTGATTTCGGTCGGGAGCGGGAGCGGCTTCTGCACGGCAGCATCCGCCTTGGCCCTCTCCTGCATCGAGCGGGACTTGTCCTCTTCGATAATGCGGTGGCACATCGCCACGCAGTCACTACAAATCTGGACACCTGCGCCAGTAATCATCTTCTCGACACGTTCCGCGGGCTTTCCGCAGAAACTGCATGTCACGGTCGGATGGTTTTTCCCGCTACGGTACATGAGCGCTACACTCCCTCTTTACGCGGAATAAAAATTTCGTCGATAACGCCGAAGGACTTCGCTTCCTCGGGCCCCATGTAAAAGTCGCGGTCGGTCTTCGCGCGGACTTCGTCGATAGACTTGCCCGTATGCTTCGACACGATCTCGGTGAGGGTATCCTTGGTGCGGACGATTTCCTTCGCGGTAATCTGGATATCGGTAGATTGGCCGGTAGCGGCGCCCGACGGCTGGTGCAGCATGATGCGGGAATGCGGGAGCGCATAGCGCTTGCCCTTGGTACCCGCGGCAAGGAGCACGGCGGCCATCGAGGCACAGCTTCCGATGCAGATGGTCGCGATATTCGGGCGAACATGCTGCATGGTATCGTAAATGGCAAGTCCTGCCGACACGTAACCACCCGGGCTGTTGATATACAGCGTGATATCCTTCTCCGGGTTCTCGTACTCAAGGAAAATCAGCTGCGCCATGACGTTGTTCGCCACTTCATCGTTGATGGGCGTACCCAAGAAGATGATGCGCTCCTTGAGGAGGCGGGAGTAGATGTCGTAGGCGCGTTCACCACGCCCGGTGGTCTCAATGACGGTAGGAATGATCATTAACTAACCTCTTTTACTTGGTTTCTTCGGCAGCGGGGCGGATGCCCACGATGAAGTCCGCAGCCATCTGGACACGGAGTTCGTCACGCAGCTGGTTGATTCTGCCGCTCTGGCGGAAATGGTTCTTCAAATCTTCGAAGCCGATATGGTAGGCATTCGCCATCTGCTGGAGGCGTTCGTCCACCTTGGCCTGGCTCGCCTTGAGCTTTTCCTTCGTGGCGACGAAGTCGAGAATGCGGTGCTTCTTGATTTCGCGGATAGCCTCGGGAGAAAGCGTCTTCACCTGTTCTTCGGTCGGCTCGACGGCGTCCTTCTCGTCCTGCACGTTGCGGTTGAGCGACCACCTGATGAGGTCGAGCACGCGGGCGTTCGGCACCTCGAACGGGTTCTGCTCGATAAGCTTGTCGATAGCCTCGTTCACGGCCTTCGTCTTGGCGGCATCCTGCTTCTGGTTGGCGAGGCTCTCGGCGAGGTTGGCCTTCAGTTCGTCGACGTCCTTGACGCCCACCTGCTTGCAGAATTCCTCGTCGAAGGTCGGCGGCACGATTTCGCGCACGTCGGTGATTTCCACGTTAAACTGGGCGGTCTTGCCGCGGTAGCGTTCGTCCTTGTGGTCATCGGGGTACTTGAAGTTGATTTCCTTCTTGTCGCCCGCCTTGACGCCCATGAGGCCCTCGTCGAATCCCGGAGAGGCGGATTCGCCGAGCAGGCTACGGAATTCCTTGTTTTCGGGGAGTTCCTGCTTTTCGCCGTCGATAACGACCTCGATGTAGTTGCCCACGACGACATCGCCCTTGCCCGCGGCGCGGTCGACGTGCTCGTCCTTGCTCCACATCTTCACCAGGCGGTCAAATTCTTCCTGGACTTCCTCTTCGTGCACGGCGGTATCGGGAACGGTAATGCCCGTGTTGTCGTAGCCCTTGATGTCGATTTCGGGGTCAATTTCGACTTCGAGGGTCAGTGCGACGCCGGCTTCCTTGTTGTCTTCGAACTTGGTGACCTTGAGCTGGCCGACCGGGATAATGTTCGCGTTCTTGAGCGCCTCGCCCACAACCTTGTCGACGGTCTCGTTCACGGCCTCGTGACGGATGGCGTCACCGAACTGCTTCAGGATCATCGCCTTCGGGACCATGCCCTGGCGGAAACCCTTCAGGGCCACCTGCTTCTTGTACTGGGAAAGCTTCTTTTCGAAGGGGGCTTCAAGGTCGGCCTGCGGGATTGCGACTTCGAGGGTGCGCACGGTTGCGCTTGTTTCTTTGATTTCAACGGACATTATGGACTCCGATATGCGGTTTAATTTGAAATTCTCTGCGAAAGGAGGGAGTCGAACCCTCACACCGAAGTACCAGATCCTAAGTCTGGCGCGTCTGCCAATTCCGCCACTTTCGCGTTTCCGCACCCAAAATTAGAAAAAGTCCAAAACATTTGCGAGCAAAACATCTATTTTATCCCTCGTTGCAAGTATTCAAGAACATAAAGATCGGCGTTTTCATTTCCTTGGTGAACATACTCATACAAGGCGTTTCCGTCCTTGTACAGAATATTATCGCAAATAACCTCGGAATTGTCAACTTCGGATATTTCGGAATCTTACAAAGCGATTACACCATATTCTGCGCGCTCGCCGATTTCGGCATGGCCACGCTCATTCTCGCCTATTTCGGGAAAAGGGCCACCGAGGGCAGGCTGTTCAGGAACGTGCTGCAGCTGAGGCTCCTCACCACGGCTATCGCCGCCAGCGCGATGGTCATCTTCGCGATTGTCGCACGCCACGACCACCCCGCCTTCTGGGGCGAACTCATTCTCGCCTTCGGGCTACTGTTCCAGCACGCGTTCTTCGACTGGTACTTCATCTGCGGGAACTTCTGGAAAAAGCTGCTCATCTCGAAAATACTCCACACCGTATCGTACACCGCCATCATGGGCATCGCACTCTGCGTGCTCCGCTTTGATTCCATCGCGCCCATCGCGCTTTCGATGGTGCTCGCGGCACTGCCCGCGTTCGGGTTCGGCGTGCGGCAGGCGTTTACCCCGGCAGTCCTTTCTATCGGCAGGCATGCGCGCAGGTTCTTCACCCTCATGTTCAAATCCGCGGTCCCCTACGCCATCGCGAGCATCGCAAGCTTCGCCTACCTGCCGGTGGGGCTATACACCGCATCGCATGCCGCAACTCCCGAATTCCTCGGCTCGTACAGCTTTGCGCATAAACTAATAATACTGGCGTCGGGGCTCATGGTACACTTCATATCGTCGAGCCTCATATCGCTCCACCAGACCGACAGCCGCACGCTCCACCTGCGCGATATCGGGATATTCACGCTGTTTATAGCCGCGGTGAGCACGCCGTTCTCGGTGTTCCCCGAATGGACGCTCAAGATAATCTTCTTTGCAGCGCCCTGGACAAGCGACGTGCTATACACGAGTTCGCTTTGCCTCCGCATACTCACCTGCTCGCTCATACTGCAGGCCATCCGCATGAACATGATATCCACCCTGCTCAAGGAACGCCGCATGGCGCTCTACTGCACGCTCATAGCCCTCGGCGGCATTTTCAATATCGGCGTGTGCTACTACGGGTCGGGCATGTTCGCGCCCGAATGCATTCCCGCGCTCACCCTAGCGGGCGACGTCTTCTTGACCATCGCGCTGGCATTCTACTTCACCCTCAAGCGGCGCATCCGCTGGTAGGCACTCCGCGCCGCCTTCCCGCGCATCACCGGTATCGGCAGTCGCATCTGCAAGCCCTGCAGGCGACTGGCCCGCAGGCTCGGCGCCTTCCTGCGAAAGTTCCACGGGCCTAGAGCATATCGTGGTCACTAGGTATATCGCCACGCCCCACATGCAGTAGATGCTCTGCTTGTAGCCCGAGGTAAAAAACCACCAGCCCACGAAGTAGATAAAGAACACGTGGAACATCACCTGCCTCGGCGTAAACGGCCTGCATAGCTTCAGGTGCAGAACCGTAAGGCCTATGCCGCACAGGAACGGGAAGAACAGCACTCCCAGCAGGTGGAAATCCTTGTAGACATCCCACAGGTAGTTCACGGTGTTGAACCCGTACTCCTTCTGGATGCTCTCGTTGAACGCGTCGTCCCAGCCGAACGAATTCCTGAAACTCCCCGGGATGCGGAAGAACTCGAGGAACCCGCTCAAAAAATCGAGCCCGTAGGTATGCGGGTGGTACTCGTCGTCGTTGGGCGGGTTAATCGCGTAGTCCATGTTCCAGTAGTTGTTGGCCACGTACTTGTACGGGAGCACCACCAACACCTCGAGCGCCTTGTTCTCGACCCCCTTGGTGCCGTACTGGTTACGCAGGTTACTGATGGCGACAAAGCTCAGGATGGCAACCGCCATCGCGATAAGGATAATGAGCGGCGATATGCGCTTGTAGAGATAGTTGATGAGTATCATCAAGAATCCCAGGTTGAAAAAGAGCGCCGTACGGTTCGGGTAGGCAAGCAGGTTCACGACAATCACCACGAACACCATCACGAACGAGACGCGCCTCACCCACACCACATCGTTGAACTTCTTGAACGCGGCAACCCCGAACATGAGCACGCACAGGGGCCCGCTACTGAACAGCAGCGGAAAGTACCCGTAGCTCACGTCCTTGCTCATCCAGCGGCCCGGATTCTCGGTGAATATGATGAGGTTTCCCGCGACCGCGATAATCTTTACCACGCCCACAAGGAACAAAGCAAACATGAAAAACGAAATTACCAGGTGGAGCCGCCAGTTGTAGCCCTGCGGGGGAGTCGCCTCCACGACGCGCACCGGGAGAGAGCGCGCCTTCGCCGTAAGTTTGGCCACAAAGCAGCCCGTACAGAAGGAGACAAGCCCGAGTATCCACACCATCCAGGTAAGCGGCTTGAAGTCCGACATGAACGCGTCTATCTGCAGGTAGGCAATCGCAAGCGTTATACACTGCGAAAAACAATAAACCGTCACCGGACTAAAGAAGTCCTTCTTCAGGAGCCACGACTGCAACAGGCAAAAGAGCACTACCAGAAGGAGCGCGCACGTTACCGGATATACAGCCATCCAGTGAAACATAGGCTATGCCTTCTGTTTTCTGAAGAACCCCTTGAACGCCTTCCACTGCTCGGCGACCGATGAACCGCGCGCCTCCTCTTCCTTGAGGTAGTCGAGCGTGTTCGCAACAATCGTCGCGATGAGGAACGTGACGAACACGGTAAAGATGAGGGTCACGCCGCGCAGGGGGGCGACCTTCTTATCATTTTCCCAAGGAGCTTCCAGCACGTGCAGGTTGGTGAGCATCTTGGATTCCTCCATGCGGAGTTCCTCGCTCTGCTGGCGCAGAATCTTGTAGAGCGCTTCCTGGATCTTTATCTGCGCCTTCCACTGCATGTACTCGGTCGTCAGTTCGGGAGACTTCTTGAGCGACACCACGCCCACGTTCTTCTGCTTGCCGTTGAGGGCGCCGTTCAATGCGGAGTTCACGCTCTTGTAGCGCTTGGAAAGTTCGTCGTAGCGCTTGCTGCCTTCGCCGCGGTCCGCCTTCTCGAACGCAAGTTCAATCGAGAGTTCCTCGCGCCTGCTCTGCAGTTCGCCCAAATACTTGATGGTCGATTCCAGCTGGATTTCCGGGTCGTAGAAGTCGTGTTCCACCTGGAACTTGGTAAAGCCCTGCAACAGCGAGTCGAGCGCATGCTCGCACGAATCCAGGCGCGACTGCATGTATTCCCTCGACTGCTTCGCCTGCGCCGTCTTGAACGCGTTGAACGCGGAATCCGCCTTGTCGAGCATGAACTGCACCATGGCGGCGGCAAGCTTGTAGTCCTTGTCCTCGATGGCGACCTCGAACATGCTTTCCTTGTTGCAGTCGAGGCTGAAGTTCTTGCGGAATTCCTTCAGCAGGTCGGCATGGAAGTTGCCGTCGAACTCGTAGTGCTCGGCAAGGTTGAACTTGTCGATGACCATGTTGTGGAGCTCCCACGAGTTGAGGATAGTCCACACGGCGTTCGCGTCGTTATCGCTGAACGAAAAACCGAGAAGCGAACTGAGGCCGCCCGAAGCCCCGCCCAGAAGGCTGCCCAGACCCTGGAGGCTCGTCTTCGATGCCGAGGGGGGAGTGACAATCGCCTTGGAACGGTACGTGGGCTCGATTACCCACATCACGAGGGCGAACACCGCGAGCGTAGGTATAATCACGATAGAGGCGCACAGCCAAAAGTGCCGCAGGTTGCTGTTGATGAGCCTGAGGCAGACTTCGATAAATCCTGAACTCTCTTGTTTCATAGTGCGCTACTTTTTGTTGTAACTGGCGTAGATGATGAAGGCCGAGGACACCACCGTGAGGAGCGAGGCGAGGAACAGCGTAAAGTCCTTGAACGCCTCGTAGCGGCTCTTGGGAATCTCGATGTAGTCGCCGGGGAGAATCGGGTCCTCGGTAACGCTCAGCTTCAGCGGGTCGGGCTTGTTGCCGCGCCACACCTTCACCTGGCTCCACGTACCCGAAATCGTGTTGAGACCAGCCGCGGCGATGTAGTCGATGGCGTGCCAGCTCGGGTTGTATTCCACCTGCCCAATGCGGGCAACGGCGCCGCCCACGTAAACGAGCATCTCCTTCACGGTAAACTCGAGTTCCGTGTTGGCCTGCACCGTGGTCTTGCTCATCTCGGTTATGGGAATCCAGCGCGGGTCGCTACCCGGTTCGCGCACGCACACGGCCTTGTAGCC
This sequence comes from Fibrobacter sp. UWT3, assembly GCF_900230125.1. NCBI lineage: Bacteria > Pseudomonadati > Fibrobacterota > Fibrobacteria > Fibrobacterales > Fibrobacteraceae > Fibrobacter > Fibrobacter sp. UWT3. Next base: position 317,216 of record NZ_OCSS01000002.1, read on the forward strand.
GTAGTTGTGGAGGCGGCCGGCGCCCGAAAGCTCGAAGTATTCCTGGATGGTGCGCCCTTCCTTGTAGGGCACGCTCGTGCGGTATCCCGGGAACAGGAGCGCGACGTTCTCGCCCATCACCTGGTAGGGCACGAATATCCGGTCACCCTGCTCTATAATCGGGTCACTCGCGAAATCGCCCTTGGTCGATATCGCGTTGAAGTCGATATGCAGTGTATCGTCGTTCCTAATAAGGGTAATGTCTTCTAGGTTCGCGGTCGGGAGCGGACCGCCCGCCTGCCGGATAAAGTAGCTGAGGCGCGTCTGCGGGTCCACCGGGTGCTGGCCCACGTGCACCACCGCGCCCATGATGCTCGCGCGGAACCGCTTGAGGGCCGAAAGCTGCACGTAGCAGTACTCGCGCTTGTAGCGCTTCGATGCAAGGTCGAGGATAAGTTCGCGGGCCTCGGCGAGGGTCTTGCCCGCCACCTTCACGGAACCGCATTCCTCGATTGCGACATAGCCGTCCGGGTAAATCTGCACCGTCAGGTAGTTGTTCTCGAGCCCGATATCGAGAAAGTCGCCCGGCCCCAGCTTGTACGTGGAATCGACGGTGACTTCCGAATACGCGGGAGCAAGCGTCACGCTGCTCCTGGGCTGGATTCCCTGCTGGGTCACGCCGGTAACACCGCTCGGGAGCGTCGCCGAAAACGAGAGGGCGCAAAAAGCAGACAGGAACAGGATAAATGTCGCGAACCTAGACATAATTCATTAACCAGCAATAAAATAGACGTTCTACAAAAATACAAAAAAAGCGTGCCTACAGAGTCATTCCCGTGTCATTTTTATATACGACAACGGTAAATAGAAAGGCCCGGCAAATACGCCGGGCCTTTCTAAACGTGTCGAAACCTTAGTTCGAAGCCTTGCCTTCGCCTTCGACCATGCTAACGGCATCGGACTTGGCGGGTTCAGCAGCCTTCTTTTCCTTCACGACGATCTCGTCTTCGACGAGGCCGATGAGGGCCATTTCGGCAGCGTCACCAGCGCGGTTCGGGCCGAGCTTGATGATGCGAGTGTAGCCACCGTTGCGGGTCGCGTAGCGCGGGCCGATGGTAGCAAACAGGTCCTGCAGCACCTTCGGGCTCGTGATGAAGCGGGCAGCTTCGCGACGGGCAGAAAGGTCGCCCTTCTTCGCGTAGGTAATCATGCGGTCCACGTTGGAGCGGACAATCTTTGCCTTGTGGAGCGTAGTGCGCACGTAGCGGGCAGACTGTTCGGCTTCCATGCCCTTACCGATAATGGAGGTAGCAAGGGCGCGGAGGATGGCACGCTTGTGTTGGGCGTTCACGCCCAGTTTCTTGTTCTTTACACCGTGTCTCATTGTTAATCCTTCAAGTAGTCATCGACGTCCATGCCAAAAGAAAGGCCCATGGAGGTCAATACCTCGTTAAGTTCCACCAAGGACTTCCTTCCGAAGTTCTTGTATTTGAGCATATCGTTTTCCTTGTTGCGCACAAGTTCGCCGACGGTATGGATGTTGGCCATACGCAGGCAGTTGCTGGAACGAACGGAGAGTTCGAGTTCTTCCACGCGAGTGCGCAGGAGCGTCGCAATACGCTGGCGTTCTTCGTCCATCTCGATTTCTTCGGGGCTCTCGAGGTCGCCTTCGAAGTTGATGAAGATTTCCAGGTGATCGACGAGGAGCTTCGCAGCGTATGCGAGGGCGTCTTCGGGATCAATGGAGCCGTCAGTCGTGATTTCGAGTTCCAGGCGGTTGAAATCGGTACGCTGTCCAACGCGGGTATCGCTGATGTGCATCGCGACCTGCTGCACCGGGTTGAAGTTAGCGTCCGTGGCGATAACGCCGATCGGAGCGTCCTTGTCCTTCAATTCGTCGGCACGGACAAAACCGCGGCCACAGGAGATCTTCACATCCATGGAGAGCGAAGCGTTCCCGTTCAATGTCGCGATATGGACATCCGGGGTCAGGATGACCACGTTCGGATTGTCCATGAAGTCCTTGGCCGTGACTTCGCCGTCACCGGACATATCCAGGTGCAGTGTTTCGTCATGGTCGGAAAGGAGCTTCACGCGGATGCTCTTCAAGTTCAGGATGATATCCGTGACATCTTCCTTGACACCCGGAATCGTAGACATTTCCTTTTCAACGCCTTCGATTTTCACGGAGACGATTGCCGCACCCTGCAGGGAGGAAAGAAGCACACGGCGGAGAGCGTTACCGAGCGTGATGCCCCAGCCCCTTTCGAGAGCTTCGACAACAAACTTGGCCTTGCGACCGTCTTCGCTAGATTCCACCTTCTGGAAGCTACGCGGCATCTGAAGTGATTTCCACATCATAGGCGATACCTCTTTGGATTAGACCCTTCTCTTCTTTTTAGGACGGCAACCGTTGTGCGGAATACCCGTCACGTCTCGAATGGAGAGAACTTCGAGGCCCGCATTCTTGAGAGCGCGGACGGCGGACTCACGGCCACCACCGGCACCCTTCACGCGGACATCCACCTTGCGCATGCCGAGGTCGAAAGCCTTGTGGGCGGCAGTTTCGGCAGCGAGCTGGGCGGCAAACGGAGTGCTCTTGCGGGAGCCCTTGAAGCCGGAGTTACCGGGGGAACCCCAAGCGACGACGTTGCCACGAGCGTCGGTGATAGAGACGATTGTGTTGTTGAAGGTGGCGTTGACGCAGGCGATGCCCTGGATGTCAATACGCTTCTTGCCCTTCTTGACCTTAACTTCTTCAGTAGCGGCTGCGGCCGGAGCTTCAGCAGCGGCAGCGGTTTCCTTGATTTCTTCTTCAGCCACGACGAATCTCCTTACTTCTTCTTGTTAGCCACAGTCTTCTTGGGGCCCTTGCGGGTACGGGCGTTGGTACGGGAACGCTGACCGCGGACCGGCAGGCCCTTGCGGTGGCGGATACCACGGTAGCAACCGATATCCAAGAGACGCTTGATGTTCAGGGTAACTTCCGCGCGGAGCTGACCTTCCACGGAGTATTCGTCTTCGAGAAGATGACGAATCTTACCTTGTTCTTCTTCGGTGAGGTCATCGCACTTCTTGTTCTTGTCGATGCCCAGCTGAGCACAGACCTTGTTTGCGGTGAACAGACCGACACCATAGATTGCCGTGAGGCCGTACTCGACGGTCTTGTTTTTCGGCAAATCGACACCAGCTATACGTGCCATACGATCTCCTTATCCCTGCTTCTGCTTGTGACGGGGGTTCTTCGAACAGATGATGCGCAATACACCCTTGCGACGGATGATCTTGCAGTTTTCACATCTGGGTTTGATGGAGGCTTTGATTTTCATAGGTTTGACCTTCTTTGAAAATACCTATTACTTGTAACGGTAAGTGATTCTTCCACGATTGAGGTCGTAGGGAGAAATTTCTACCAACACTTTATCGTCCGGCAAAATTCGGATGAAATGCCGACGCATCTTTCCTGAAACATGTGCGAGGATCTCGTGACCATTTCCGAGTTGGACACGGAAGAATGCGTTGGGGAGAGCTTCCAACACAACGCCTTCTACTTGAATGCCTTCTTCTTTAGCCACTAAGATGCCATCCTGCCGCGGATGCGGCCATGCTTCAAGAAACCTTCATAATTCTTGGTATGCAACTGGGCTTCGAGTTGACGAAGCGTATCCAGCGCCACACCGACCACGATAAGTACCGAGGTGCCCCCAATATAGAAACTCATATCGAAGGCGTCTTTCAGATACCAGGGCGCAACGCTAATAAAAGCGAGGTAAAGCGACCCGGGAAGAGAAATTCGGGTTAAAACGTGGTCAATATATTCGGCCGTCTGCTTGCCCGGACGAACTCCCGGAATGAATCCCCCAGACTTCTTCAGGTTTTCGGCAATGTCGTTAGGGTTGTACTGGATTGCCGTGTAGAAGAAGGTGAAGAATATGATAAGGAGCGCGTCGATCACGCTGTAGGACAGGTGACCAGGGACGAACGCGATGGCGAACGACTGCATCGCAGAAACGTTCGGGAACCAAGATGCGATCATGGCCGGAATGAACATGATGCAGCTTGCGAAAATCACGGGGATCACGCCAGCGGTATTCACCTTGAAGGGCAAATAGCTGGACTGGCCGCCCATGACCTTGTTGCCGACAGTCCTGCGAGGACTTTGGAGTGGAATGCGACGGTTCGCCTGCTCTACGAAAACGATAAATCCGATAATCACGACCACGATAGCGAGAATGATGATTTCGCTAGCGAGCGGCTGGATATCTTCCTTGAACATTTCCCATTGGGCGAGGAAGGCCCGCGGAAGGCCCCCGACGATACCGGCGAAGATGATAAGAGAAATACCGTTGCCCACACCGTGCGAAGTAATCTGTTCGCCCAGGTACATCACGAAGATGGTTCCTGCGGTGAAGGTCAGGGTAGCAAGTAAGCGGAAACCGATGTTACCGGCACCGGTGGCGAAGTCGTCTGCGAGAGCAGAAACCTGGACACCGGAAACGGACACCTTGAGGGAGGAAAGCCACACAGAAATGCCCCAGCCCTGCAAGGCGGCGAGAGCCACCGTAAAGTAGCGGGTGTACTGGTTCAACTTGGCGCGGCCTTCCTGACCTTCCTTCTGGAGCATCTGGATGCCCGGGATAACGGAGCCCATCAACTGGATGATGATGCTCGCGCTAATGTAAGGCATGATACCCAGGGCGAACACGGTCGCTTTCGCAAACGCACCGCCCGTGAAGGAGTCGTACAGGCCGAACAGGTTGTTCGAGTTCTTGAAGTATTCTGCCAGCACGGCAGCGTTTACTCCGGGGATTGTGATGTGGGCGCCCACGCGGTAGATGATGAGCACGGCGAGCGTGAAGAGAATCTTCTTACGCAGGTCGGCTATCTTGAACGCGTTGACGAACGCATCTATGGCTTTCTTGAGAGCTTCCATTAGACGATCTCGACTTTGCCGCCGGCAGCTTCGATTGCAGACTTTGCAGCTTCGCTGATGGCGTTAACCTTTACGTTGATTGCCTTGTCGATGGTTCCAAAAGCGAGGACCTTGATCGGTTTGTCAATATCCTTGATGAAACCCTGGTCGAACATCACCTGAGCGTCGAAGTCCGTGACGCTAACGCCAGCGAGCTTCTTCAGGTTCACGATCTGGAATTCAACACCGGCGTGCTTGAAACCACGCTTCGGGATGCGACGGTGGATCGGCATCTGGCCGCCTTCGAAGGCGACACGACCGGCCTGGGCGCTCTTACGAGCACCGGCACCCTTCTGACCACGGCCAGCGGTGGTGCCCCAACCGGAACCCGGACCGCGACCAATGCGCTTGCGGCTCTTGCCCTTGGCAGCCTTGCCAGGATTGAGAGTATTGAGTTCCATTATTAGATCTCCTCGACCTTCACCATGTCAGCCACGGCATTGATCATGCCCTGGATGCTGGGGGTCAAAACGTGTTCAACAGACTGTCCGATCTTGCGGAGGCCAAGGGCCTTCACATTGGCACGGTGCACCGGCAGGCGGCGAACAGTGCCCTTGATCAAAGTAATACGAACTTTCTTCATGGTGTATTACTCCTTAGGCTTCAAAACCGCGCAGCTTGGCGCAGTCCTGCTTGTTCTTCTGGGACATCAGGCCTTCCAGGCAAGCGCTGACGACAGTGCTCGGGTTGGAAGAACCGTGAATCTTGGTGAGGATGTTGCGCACACCGGCGAGTTCGAGAACAGCACGGGCGGCAGCACCGGCGATAACGCCAGTACCCGGAGCAGCCGGCATGAGGAGGATGCGGGTAGAACCGCTCTTCACTTCGATGTCGTGCGGGATGGTGCCGTCGAGGAGCTGGACTTCGACGATATTGCGCTGAGCGGCTTCGGTACCCTTGCGGATGGCTTCGGAAACTTCCTTAGCCTTGCCGAGACCCACGCCGACCTTGCCGTTCTTGTTGCCGACGACAACGAGAGCGGAGAAGGACATACGGCGACCGCCCTTGACGGTCTTTGCGCAACGGTTGATGTGTACAACCTTGTCTTCAAATTCAGAAACTTGAGCTTCGCGTTCCAAAGTGTACCTCACTAGAATTTGAGTCCGCCTTCACGAGCTCCCTCAGCGAGAGCCTGAACGCGACCGTGATAGATGTAACCGCCGCGGTCAAAGACCACGGATTCAATGCCCTTGGACTTCGCGATTTCAGCGATCTGGAGGCCAAGCTGCTTGGCCTGTTCCGTCTTCGTCATTTCGGCGAACTTGCCCTGGAATTCCTTGGCAGTCGTTGCGACCTGAGCGAGAGACTTGTTGTTCGCATCATCGATAATCTGGGCGACCATGTGGGACAAGGAACGGCGAACAGCCAAACGAGGGCATTCTGCAGTTCCGACAACAGTCTTGCGCACACGAGCATGGCGTGCGATTCTGGACTGGATTCTTTTCTTAGCAATTGCAGTCATAGTTTACCCTTATTTACCTGTCTTCTTACCTTGCTTACGGCGGATGATTTCGCCGGTGTACTTGATGCCCTTGCCCTTGTACGGTTCAGGCTTCCTGTACTTGCGGATTTCTGCAGCAGCCTGGCCGACCTTCTGCTTGTCGATGCCGGAGATGGAAATCTTCAGCGGGTCGACAGCCTTGAGCTCGACGCCTTCGGGTGCCTTGAAAATGACCGGGTGGGAGAAACCGAGAACGAGGTTCAGGTCCTTGCCCTTCTGTTCGACGCGGTAGCCCACACCGACGATTTCGAGAGTCTTCTCGAAACCCTTGGTGACGCCTTCGACCATGTTGGCGACGAGGGCGCGGGTGGTACCGTGCATAGCGCGGGAGAACTTTTCATCGTTCGGACGGGTGAAGGAAAGCTGGTTGCCTTCGAGCTTGATGGAGATCAGCTCGTGAACGTTAGTTTCCAGCTTGCCCTTGGGGCCTTCCACCTTGATGTTCTGACCATTGACGTTAACTTTAACGCCAGCCGGGATATTGATAATAGCTTTTCCGATACGGGACATCTTTTACCTCACCAGACCTTTGCGACAACTTCGCCACCCACCTTCTGTTCGCGGGCTTCGTGGTCAGTCATCACACCTTTAGATGTGGAGATAATCGCATAGCCGAGGCCGTTACGGACACGCGGGAGCTTGGCCACGTCAACGTAGTGGCGAAGACCCGGCGTAGAAACGCGCTGGAGGCCCTGGATTGCGGGAACGCCGTTGGTGTAGCGGAGCAGGACCTTGAGGATACCCTGCTTGCCGTCTTCGACCACGACGAACTTCTTAATGAAACCTTTTTCCTGCAGAACGCGTGCAATTTCACGCTTCAGGTTGCTGGCAGGAATGTCCACCACGGGGAGCTTAGCCTTGCAGGCGTTGCGCACGCGGGTGAGCATATCGGCGATAGGATCTGTCATTGCCATGAGTTATACTCTCCTTACCAAGACGACTTTGTGATACCGGGGATTTCGCCGGCGAGTGCCATTTCGCGGAAGCAAATACGGCAAAGGCCAAAGCGGCGCATAAAGGCGTGCGGCCTACCGCAACGCTTGCAACGGTTATACCCACGAACGGTATACTTCGGGGTACGCTTGCATTTTTCAATCATTCTTCTGCTTGCCATGGTATTACCTTACTTCCTGAAGGGGAGTCCAAGTTCTTCGAGCAGGGCGCGGCCTTCGTCGTCCGTCTTGGCGGAAGTCACGAAGGAGATGTCCATACCGAAGGTACGAGAAATCTTATCGATATCGATTTCGACGAAGATCGTCTGTTCCTTGATACCGAGGGTGAAGTTACCCATTCCATCAAAACCACGGCGAGCGAGACCACGGAAGTCACGGACACGCGGGAGGTTGATGTTGATGAAACGATAGAGGAAGTCCCACATCATGTCGCCGTGGAGAGTCACCTTGGCACCGATGCCGAGGCCTTCACGGAGGTGGAAGTTGGCGATAGCCTTCTTCGCGGTGGTGACGACTGCCTTCTGACCGGTGATGGCCGTGAGGGTTTCAGCGGCTTCGTCGAGAATCTTGCGATTCTGAGCGGCAGCGCCCACGCCCATGTTCACCACGATCTTCTGGAGACGGGGAATTTCCATCACGTTCTTGTAGGCAAACTTTGCTTGCAAGGCCGGAACGACTTTTTCGAGATAAAATTGCTTCATCTGGTTCATTTCTTTACCTTACACAGCCTTTCCAGTCTTGACACTGGTACGAACGCCCTTCTTGCCCTTCTCGCGAACGATGCGGGTACGGACAGGCGTGTTGCCTTCGAGGAGCATCACGTTGGAAATGTCGATGGGCATTTCCTTCTCGATGATGCCGCCAGTTTGGTTGGTCTGGCTCGGCTTCTCGTGACGCTTGCAGACGTTCACGTCCTTGACGGTCACCTTGCCGGCCTTGACACTAATCACGGTGCCGGTCTTGCCCTTGAAGGCACCGGAAATCACCTTGACGTTATCATTCTTCTTGATGTTTGCCATTAGAGAACCTCAGGTGCGAGGGAGATGATCTTCATGTAATTCTTTTCGCGGAGCTCACGAGCCACCGGTCCAAAAATACGGGTTCCACGCGGTTCGCCATCCTTGGTGATGAGCACAACTGCGTTGTCCGAGAAACGAATGAACGTTCCGTCCGGACGGGAGATTTCTTTGCGCGTACGCACGACAACGGCGTCGGCCACGGAACCCTTCTTCACCTTGCTCTGGGGGATAGCGTCCTTAACGGCTACCTTGATGACATCACCGATGCTAGCATAGCGACGGTTCGTGCCACCCAAAACACGGATGCAGGCGACTTCCTTGGCTCCACTGTTGTCAGCCACGACGAGTCTGGTTTCTTCTTGAATCATAATTCGCCTTACTCCAGGAGTTTACTTCTTCTTTTCGACCACGCGGACGAGACGCCAGCGCTTGGTTGCGGAAAGAGGACGAGTTTCCATGATTTCCACCAGGTCACCCTCGCCCGCTTCGTTATTTTCGTCGTGAGCCTTGAGCTTCTTGGTGGTGGTCATGATCTTGTTGTACATGGGATGACGCTTGCGGTTTTCAACCACAACCGTGATGGTCTTGTCCATCTTGTCAGAACTGACAATTCCCTGCTTGACTTTACGAAGGTTTCTATCCATTTCCTGCTCCTGCCGGCTTATGCCTTGGCCTTTTCGCTGAGGATGGTCTTGATACGGGCGATGTCCCTGCGGGCAGCCTGAATCATAGAGGGTTTTTCCAAATTACCGAGCTTCGCAGTCATGCGGTAATTGAACAAATCGAGATTCAACTGAGCCAGCTTTTCCTTGAGCTGCTTCACGTCGAGAGCTCTCAGTTCGTTTTTAATGTCACGTGCCTTCATTAGATCTCCGATTCTTCGATGATTTTGCACTTGAGGGGGAGCTTCTGCGAAGCGACATGGAGGGCTTCCATGGCGAGTTCACGTTCAACACCGCCCATTTCGAAAATGATGCGACCCGGAAGAATCACGGCGACCCAGAATTCGACGCCGCCCTTACCCTTACCCATACGGGCTTCGGCCGGGTGACGAGTGATGGGCTTGTCGGGGAACACGCGGATCCACACGCGACCGCCACGCTTGATCTTACGGGTCATAGCGATACGAGCCGCTTCGATCTGGCGAGCCGTCAGCCAGCACTTTTCAAGAGCCTGAATGCCGAATTCGCCGAAGGCCATGGAATTGCCGCGGGAAGCGACACCCTTCATGCGGCCTTTCATCTGCTTACGATGTAATGTTCTTTTAGGACTCAGCATATTACTTCTCTCTCTTGTTGTCGTTCATGACGTCCTTGCCAATCTTTTCGCCGTGCATGATCCACACCTTGATACCGATGGCACCATAGACGGTCTTAGCAATGGAAGTCGCGTAGTCAATGTCAGCACGGAGAGTGTGCAGAGGCACGCGGCCTTCGGCATACTTCTCGACGCGGGCAATTTCGGCACCGCCGAGACGGCCACCGCACTGCACCTTGATACCTTCGACACCCAGGCGCATAGCGGACTGGATGGCGCGCTTCATGGCGCGGCGGAAGGAGATACGCTTTTCGAGCTGACGCGCGATGTTTTCAGCGACGAGCTTGGCATCCGTTTCCGGGCGCTTGATCTCGTGCACGCTGATGAAGATTTCCTTACCGGTGAGGAACTGGAGTTCGCTCTTGACGCGATCGAGTTCTTCGCCCTTCTTACCGATAACGATACCCGGGCGGGCGGTAAAGAGGTTCACGTTCACCTTCTTGACGGTGCGTTCGATGCCGACCTTGGAGAGGGAGGCATGTTCGAAGCGCTTCATCAAGTAGCGACGGAGGGTGATGTCTTCATAAAGAAGATCTGCGAAATTGTCTTCGGCATACCACTTGGATTCCCAACCGCGGATAACGCCAAGACGAAGACCATTGGGATGACTCTTGTGACCCATTGTTATTTCTCCTTGTCGGCGACGACGACGGTGAGGTGAGAGAGCGGCTTTTCGATACGGAAAGCACGGCCCTGGGAACGCGGGTGGATACGCTTCATGATCGTACCGCCATCGGCAGCGATGGTCTTGATCACGAGCTCTTCGGCAGCGACCGCACCGGCGGCCTTCTGCTTGTAGTTCGCGACGGCGGACTTGAGAGCGTTCTCGACGAGCGGGGCGCCCTTGGTCTTGGTGTGGAGAATGGAAAGCATTGCGAATGCTTCGTCAACACGCTTGCCACGAACCAGGTCCACGACACGGCGGAGCTTGCGCACACCGTAACGGACGTTTTTCACTTTAGCAACAGCTTGCATTATTTCTTACCTCCAGCGGCGGTTTCCGTCTTGCGGTGGCCGCGGAACGTGCGGGTCATTGCGAATTCGCCGAGCTTATGGCCGACCATGTTTTCAGAAACATAGACCGGGAGGAACTGCTTTCCGTTGTACACGGAGAAGGTAAGTCCGACCATATCCGGAACGATGGTGGAACGACGGGACCAGGTCTTGATCGGCTGCTTCTTGTCGGAGCCAGCCATAGCCTGGGCCTTGTTGAGAACGTGGGAATCCACGAACGCACCTTTCTTAAGGGATCTCGACATGAATTAGGCCCTCTTCTGACGACGGCGCACGATGTACTTATCGGTACGCTTGTTGTTACGAGTTTTTGCACCCTTCGAGTTCTTACCCCACGGAGAGCACGGATGACGACCACCAGAGGTACGTCCTTCACCACCACCGAGCGGGTGGTCGACCGGGTTCATAACGACACCGCGGACGGAGGGACGCTTGCCAAGCCAGCGGGAGCGGCCGGCAGAGCCCGAGGATTCATTCATGTGGTCGATGTTGGAAACCTGGCCCACAACGGCGAGGCAGTCTTCAGAGATGAAGCGGACTTCGCCACTCGGCATCCTGACCTGGCAGAGCTTGCCGTCCTTGGCAACGAGTTCGGCAGCGGCACCGGCGGAGCGGACCAGCTGGGCACCCTTGCCAGGCTTCAGCTCAATGTTGTGAATCATGGTGTTCAGCGGAATGTCGCGAATCGGGAGAGCGTTACCCACGCGGAATTCGGCACCTTCGCCGGAATTCAGCACATCGCCGACCTTCACGTTAGCCGGAGCGACGATGTAGGCGCGCTTGCCGTTCTGGTACTTGACCAGGGCGATACGGGCCGTACGGTTCGGATCGTACTCGATCGTTTCGACAGTGCAGGGGATACCCGCGAACTGGCGCTTGAAATCGATGATACGGTACAGTTTCTTGTGGCCACCGCCGCGACGGCGGGAAGTGATTTCACCAGCGTTGTTACGACCGGAGCTGCTCTTGATGCCTTCGGTGAGCGGCTTGTACGGCTTTTCGGCCGTAATTTCCTTGCGGTCACCAATCTGCTTGTAGCGCAGCGTCGGGGTAAGCGGTCTATAAGATTTCAGACCCATAGTTATACTCCTTCGAACTCGGCAATCTTTTGCCCGGCCTTCAGCGTGATGTAGGCCTTCTTCCAGTTGGGTTTCTTGCCAGGAACCATGCGAACGCGCTTGATCTTACCGCGGGTAATGGCGGTGTTCACAGCGTCGACCTTCACTTCAAAGCGCTTTTCGATAGCGTCCTTGATTTCGGTCTTGGTAGCGTTCATGGCAACCTTGAAAACGTACCTGTGCACGTCGTTACGCGGATTCACCATGTTCTTCATGGTTTCTTCGGTCACGTGCGGGGTAAGCAGGATTTCACGAATTTCCTTCATTAGCGGCCTCCTTCAAGTTCTGCGAGAGCAGCCTGGGAGATGACGACGTTGTTGGCGCGGACAATGTCGTAAGTATTGACATCTTCGACGCGGGCGCAACGGCACCAAGGAATGTTGTTGGAGGAGAGGTAAAGGTTCGCATCCTTCGCGCTCACGATGAACAGGGCGTTGCGCTGTTCGAGGTTAGCCTTCTTGAGGACGGCGAGGAGGTCCTTGGTCTTCGGGGCGTCGAAGCTGAGGGCTTCGAACACGACGACCTTGCCTTCCTGAGCCTTGGAGGCGAGAGCGGAGTGGAAGGCGATCTTCTTCACCTTCTTGTTCACCTTCTCGAAGTAGTCATGGGACTTCGGACCATGGGCCTTAGCACCACGAACCCACACAGCGGAGGTGTTCTGGCCGGAACGAGCGCGGCCGGTGCCCTTCTGCTTCCACGGCTTCTGACCGCCACCGCTAACGGAGGACTTGTTCTTAGCCTGGGCAGTACCCTGACGGTTGTTGTTCAGGATAGCCTTGATGTGGAGGTACATGCAGACCTTGTTGACTTCTTCATCAAACAGCTTCGGGAGTTCGATATCGTTCTTGAAATCGCCTGTTGCGGCGAAAAGCTTTGCACTAGCCATTAGTCTTTCCTCACCACGATGATGCTGTTCTTTGCACCGGGGACTGCGCCACGGACGAAGATCAGGTTGCGATCGCCATCAACTTTGACGACCTGGAGGTGCTTCACGGTCACTTTCTTGTTGCCGTACTGGCCTGCCATGCGCTTGCCCGGGAAAACACGGCCCGGGTAGGAGTGAGCAGACGTACCGCCCGGTTCGCGCATGTTGTGCGTACCGTGAGAGCGGGGACCGCTGTGGAAGCCGTGGCGCTTGATGGTACCAGAGAATCCGTGACCCTTGGAGATACCGGAAACGTTCACCATCTTCGCATCGGCAAAGTCAGCTGCACCGAATTCCTTGCCAACCGGCCAGGATTCGAGATCAGCAACGTCAAACTCGGCGAGGTGTTCACGAACAGCGACGTCAGCCTTCTTGAAGTGGCCGATTTCAGCCTTGTTGGCACGCTGTTCTTTCTTGAGACCAAAGCCGATCTGGACAGCCTTGTAGCCATCCTTTTCTTCTGTCTTGTGGGAAACGACCACGCACGGACCGGCTTCGAGAACCGTGACAGGGACGCATTCGCCCTGTTCCGTGAACACTTGGGTCATTCCCAACTTCTTTGCGAGAATACCGTTCATTGTTATTAGACCTTAATTTCGACTTCGACACCAGCCGGCAAGTCAAGTTTCATGAGGGAATCAACAGTCTGCGACGTAGCATCGAGGATGTCGATAAGACGCTTGTGCGTACGGGATTCAAACTGTTCACGAGAAGTCTTGTTGATATGCGGAGAGCGGAGCACCGTATACTTCTGGACTTTCGTCGGGAGGGGGATGGGTCCCGCAATGCGGGCACCCGTTTGCTTAGCTGTATTCACGATGTCTTGGGCAGAGCGGTCGATCATACGATGATCGAAGCTCTTCAAGCGAATACGGATGCGTTCACCAGCCATGATTTTTCCTTACTTGATGATTTCGGTTACGGAGCCAGCACCAACAGTACGGCCACCTTCGCGGATAGCGAAGCGGAGCTGCTTTTCCATGGCGATCGGGGCGATGAGGTTCACGTGAATCGTGACGGTGTCACCCGGGGTCACCATTTCGACGCCTTCCGGAAGCTGAATCGTGCCGGTCACGTCGGTGGTGCGGAAGTAGAACTGCGGACGGTAGCCGTTCATGAACGGCGTGTGGCGGCCACCTTCGTCCTTCGTGAGGACGTAGATTTCTGCCTTGAACTCGGTGTGCGGAGTCACGGACTTCGGGGCGGCGAGAACCATGCCACGGACGATGTCCTTCTTTTCGGCGCCACGGAGGAGAAGACCGACGTTGTCACCGGCCTGGGCGTCGTCGAGGAGCTTGCGGAACATTTCCACGCCCGTGATGACGTATTCGGTGGTTTCACCGAGACCGATGCGTTCGACCTTGTCGTTGAGGCGGACGATACCGCGTTCGATACGGCCAGTAGCGACAGTGCCGCGGCCGGTAATGGTGAACACGTCTTCGATCGGCATCAGGAAGGGCTTGTCGGTATCGCGCTGCGGGAGCGGGATGTAGGTATCGCAAGCGTCCATGAGTTCCATGACCTTGTCCTGCCATTCGGCTTCGCCTTCGAGAGCCTTGAGAGCAGAGCCACGGATGATCGGGGTGTTGTCACCGTCAAATTCGTACTTGGAGAGAAGTTCGCGGACTTCCATTTCGACGAGGTCGAGGATTTCGGCGTCGTCGACCATGTCGACCTTGTTCATGAACACGACGATCTTCGGCACGCCCACCTGGTGAGCGAGGAGGATGTGTTCACGGGTCTGGGGCATCGGGCCGTCAGTAGCGGCCACGACGAGGATGGCGCCGTCCATCTGGGCAGCACCGGTCACCATGTTCTTCACGTAGTCGGCGTGCCCCGGGCAGTCGACGTGAGCGTAGTGACGGTTAGCAGTGGTGTATTCGACGTGAGAAGTGTTAATCGTGATACCACGAGCCTTTTCTTCAGGAGCGTTGTCGATTTCGTCGAAACGCTTGGCGTTGGCGAGGCCGCGGGCAGCGAGAGTCGTGCAGATTGCGGCGGTCAGAGTGGTTTTACCGTGGTCAACGTGGCCGATGGTGCCAATGTTGCAGTGCGGCTTGCTTCTGTCAAAATGTTCTTTTGCCATTTTATTCCTCTTCTTCAGCAGAAGGTTTATCGCTTCAAGTCAAGAAGCCTCAAGGACTTCCGTTAATCCGGAAAGCATAGGAAGCGGTACTCTCCGAAATTGAGCCACAAATTTAGTAAATGACATTTTTTTTGCAAGCGTTTTTTTTGTTTTTTTACGAAAAAGGGGAAAAATGCAGGGTTATCCACAATCAAAAATGCCTCGCGCGGCACGATTTTCGACTGCGCCAGCCCGTTTCTGGCAAAATGCCGTTTTTTGCACAATTTCAAGGTTTCAATATTTTTAACAAATGGATAGTTCCACTTTATCAACATCTAACTAACATTTACGTACCGAGCCGCGCAGGAATTTCAATACTCCCCCGACTTTATTGTAATATTTATTTTACATTTGGAATTTTTACATTCAGTTTACATTTGCGATTTCATCGTGTGACCGGGAACATAAAAAGAACGCAATTAACGAGTTAGCACTTTTTTTACAATGAAATGGACATCAATTAAAGTATCTTTGTCTGCGGTGTGATTAGGGTAATGAGGAAATTATGAAACATGCATTTTTGAAAGCCCTGCTCGCCGCGGGCGCAATCATGATCGCCTGGAACTGTTCCGACGAATCCACGACTGGCCCGAAGGCTCCCGAATATGCAGTAACATCTTCGGCATGGCTTCTTTCCACAGACCAGGACTACATCATCTACCTTGACGGGCGCGTCACCAACCCCGAAGGCGACATCATCGCCACCATCAAGTTCATCGAGGGTTCCTCCGTGGGCGCCATCACCGACCTCGCGGGCAACGTGCTCTACGACGGCGTGGACGTGGCGGGCCTCCCCCTGCTCGAAAAGAACACCACAGTGTACGCCATTACCGGCCCGGCCTTCCACCTGGTGGACGAAACCGGCGACTACCTCATCTACCTCGCCGAAGACGGCGGTTCCATCGGCTTCGTGAAGGATTCCAACGCTACGGTCATCGGCTTCTTCAACTTCGAAACCAACACGGTTGTCGCGCCCGACGGCGTTACCGAACTCACCAAGGTCGAAGACATCCTCGACCTCCCGGTCCTGCAGCCGGGCGACAAGTTCACCAAGGAACCCGACCCGGTTATCGAATCGAGCTCCAGTGCAATCAATCCCGAATCCAGCTCGGATATCGGCCCCACCCCCACAAGTTCCGCAACACCCAAGTCCAGCAGCAGCCAGCCGAAATCCTCGAGCAGCGCCCCGAAGAGCAGCTCCTCTGTCGCCCCTGCAGGCGGATGCCCGAACATCAAGGTGAAGAGCGGCGGCAGAACCGGTTCCGGCTGGGCAACCCGCTACTGGGACTGCTGTGCACCCCACTGCTCCTGGTCGGAAAATGCCGGCGGCAACACCAGCAAGACCTGCGACTCCAAGGGCAAGAACGTTGTCGGCGGCGGCGGAAGCATCTGTTCTGGCGGCTACCAGGCGACCTGCTTGAGCCAGATTCCGTTCACCGTCAACGGCTGTACCGATATGGGCTTCGCCTTCGCGGCAGTCCCGGGTGCTGACGGCGGTTCCTGCGGCAAGTGCTACCAGCTGACCTTTACCGGCAAGGGCAAGTACGCAAGCGACAACAACCTGAGCGCAATCAAGGGCAAGAAGCTCATCATCATGACCACAAACATCGGCCACGACGTGCAACAGGGACAGTTCGACATCATGATCCCGGGCGGCGGCGTGGGCGCATTCAACGGCTGCAGCCAGATGGGCTGGGGCAGCCAGGGCGAGCAGTACGGCGGCCTCCTCAGCGACTGCGAAAAGGAAAGCAACTACAACTCCTCCAAGACCCTCACCTGCCTCAAGAACAAGTGCAACAGCGTGTTCAGCAACGACGCGACCGCCAAGCAGGGCTGCATGTTCCTCGCCGAATTCATGCACGCGGCAGGCAACCCGCTACACAACTACGTCGAAGTGGAATGCCCCGACGTGTTGAAGCAGAAATATTAGTAGAAAAAGCCGCAAGTTCGGCGACTCTACAAGCAATTTGATAAACGGCCCGCGAGCGCGGGTCGTTTTTTGTTGATTGTCGCACACCGGCGATTTGCAAAACTGCCCGCCGGCCATGACGACCGGGCGCTCGGGAATTTATATTGTAGGCATGATGTTTGGAAAGAATAGCAAGGCTTTGGCGATTGCTTTGATGGCAGTCGCGGGAATTACATGCGCCGCAAGCGCACAGACGCGCGTGGCGTGCGTAGGCAACAGCATCACCGCGGGCTACGGGCTCGGCTGGCAAGAAGACTACCCATTCCAACTGCAAAGTATGCTGGGCGATAGCTACAAGGTGCAGAACTTCGGAGTCTCCTCCATGACGTTCGCGAACAAGGGCCCAAGCGACAACATGAGCTACTGGAATACCGACAAGTTCAAGGCGGCCCTCGAGTTTAACCCCGAGATTGTCGTCATAGAGCTCGGGACAAACGACAGCAAGTTCTTCACGAACAACTGCATCGAGAACGGACAGCCCCAATACAACTACAACTACGGGCAGTACGAGAAGGAACAGCTCTACAAGGATTACGAGGCGCTGCTCGACACCTTCATGCACCTCGCGACAAGCCCGAGGGTCATCGCGACGCTGCAGCCCTATTCCAACAACTGCGGGTGGGGAATCATGGATACCGCAATCGTGAACCAGATCAACCCTATCATCGAGGAAGTCGCGACCCGGAAGGGCGTGGAAATTATCGACCTGCATTCGCAATTCAATACGCCCGCATGGTTTTTGGCCGACAGTGTGCACCCGAACGCGACCGGCGCGAAGGAACTCGCGAGGATTATAAAGGAAGGCATCTTGAAGGCGCCGGCGGACACTTCGGGAAATACGCCCGCGGACACGGTGCCCGGAGTAAGCGACTCGACCGGGACGGGAGATTCCACGACGGCAATCCGCGGGAATGTGCGGGGGTTCGCGGGGCAGGATGCGCATAGTTTAGGGGAACAGGATGCGCAATGCTTTATGGATAAGGATGCGCGCCGGTTCGACATGCAGGGGCGCACAATGCAACGGGAATACGGCAGGCGTAGCGCGACTCCGCTCGTGCAGAAAAAGCGCGGGGCGAACTGATGCCGAAAATCCTCTTCGTATGCCACGGGAACATATGCCGGAGCCCGATGGCCGAATTCGTGATGAAGAAGATGGTCACGGAACTGCAGGACGGCGCGACCTTGGGATGTGCGGACAAGGACGGCGCGGGTCTGAAATGCGCGGAGTCTAGAGCCGCGGAAAAAAACTGCGCGGATTTTGAAATCGCGAGCGCCGCGACAAGCACCGAAGAAATCGGGAACCCGGTGTACCCGCCGGCAAGGCGCATGCTGGAACGGCACGGGATAGATTGCAGGGGCAAAACCGCCCGCCAGATGACCCTGCGGGACTACGAATACTACGACTATATAGTCCTGATGGACAGGAACAACCTGCGGAACCTCCGCTGGATACTACCGCCCGAGATTTACGAGAGGGAATGCGCGGGTGGAAGCATGCAGGACCCGCGCCACACCCACAGGAAAATTTCCCTGCTGATGGACTGGACCGGGAATTCGCGCGACGTAGCGGACCCGTGGTATACCGGCGACTTCGAAGCCACCTGGAACGACGTGAACGAGGGTTGCCGCGCGATGCTCACTTCTTTACGCAACGGACAGGCATAAAGCTCGTCTTGAGTTCGCCTTCGACCGTCTGGTCGAGATATTCCTCAAAGTGGATCTGGTACGCCTCCGCATAGCCATCTTCCGTATTGTCAGAAAGCCATACCGACGACTTTACCAGAAGGGTTTCATCGCCATCATTCTTGTAGGGGTCATCCACATAGTATAAGCCCGAGGGAACAAACGACAACCCGTACGCATCCGTAATTTCGAGATCGATTTCCTTGCGCATTTCGAGCGATACCACCTCGAGTACGCTGTGCGTCGCATGCCAGATATCGTAAATTTCCGCCTCAGTCGGGAGCCTCCAGCCATCCGGGCACACTTCCATCGCGGCATCCCATGTATAGAGGCGCCCCGTAGACTCGCAATTTTCTTCCAGCCCCTGCGTGCAACGGTTAGCCCCGCGGAGTTCCGGCATCGCGATAGAATCCGCATAGTTGAAATCGGGATTCAGGTGTTCCCACGACTTCTTTGCAACAGAACAGGGGTTAAAAGGTTCCGAACTGCTGGATTCCGGTTCCTCGACGGAGGAAGACGAACTGCTTACCGGCCTGAATTCCATTTCCATGAGCAGGGTATCCTTGACGCAGCGGAGCGGAGCGTAGTGCGACTTGCTCTGGTTCGAAAGCCTTACGCCATCCTCGCCAAGTATTGCATAATAGGAGTTGACGCGCGTAAAGTAGTCCCTGTCCTGAATCAGGCCGTAATCCCTATCGTAATCAACATACCAGTCATCGACGGAATCTTCCACCGCCGTGTGAAAGAACGAGTAATCCGGATTATACCTGTAATAATAGATGGAATAGAAGCCCGGCTCCGTGTCCGAGAAACCGTATTTTTCCAGCGAAGAAAAACCGCCCGCGTAGTCCACGAGATAGAGCCATTCAAGAGTATCGGGCACATGCCAGCCTTCGGGGCAGATTCCGCGGTGGTGCGGTTTCGAGACCTTCGACGAGGCTTCGCCTATAAGGAGCGACTTGTCCAGGTCCATCGCCTGCGTCCAGCTATAAAGGCGACCGTGAGAATCGCAGTTGGATTCCTTGTCGTCAAGGCACTTGCTGCCATCCACATAGTACTTCAGGTTCCCCGTCATCCACACGAGGGCGCCGATTTCACTCGTTGCATAAACATTAAAGTCGCGCGTATCGCAGAACTCGCCTGCCGCAAGAGACTCCGGACATTCCGTACGCGAGGAACTGCTCGGGACTTCCGAAGCCGAACTGTAATCATCGGAAGCGGAACTGGAGTCATCGCCACAGGCAATCAGGGCGAACGGAACCGCCAGCAAAAAAATCCTTCTTAAAATATTTACTGATTTCATGTTCCGAGAAATATAAAAAAATTTACTTTGTAGACAACACCATCCGCAAATTTGCGACAGGCGGGACATTTCGGGCGATAAAGTGACCTGCGGCTTCCAAAACTAGAACTGTTCCAGAAGTTTGATGCGCTCCGGAGTGTCGGGGTGCGTGCAGAACAGGATGTTCGCCTTCGCGACAAGACCCTTGAGGCCCATATCGTTGTCGAATTCCTCGTCCGGATGAATCACGTAGAGCTGCGCGATATCGTCGCGTTTTACATCGGCAAGGCCCGGATCCGCAGAAATCTTCCTGAGGGCAGAAGCGAGCGCGAGCGGGTCGCCACAGAGTTCGGCGCCACCCGCATCGGCGACGTATTCACGCTTGCGCGAGATGGCAAGGCGCGTGAGCGTGCTGAAGAGATACCCGATGGCGGCCCATACCAGCACGGCAAGCAAAATGATGATTATGCCTCCCCCGCCATTCTTGCGGCTACCCCTACTGCGCGACGAGCGCATGGCACTGCTCAGGAGCCGCAGGGAGACATTCATGAGCATCGAGAATATGCCCACGAAAACGATGCACACCACCATCAGGCGCGTATCGCGGTTCTTGATGTGCGTGAGTTCGTGCCCCACAACAGCCGAGAGTTCCGCATCGTCCAGCCTGTCTATAATGCCCGTGGTCAGCGTGATGGTGTATGACTTTATATCGATACCGCTCGCAAACGCGTTGAGGCTCGAATCCTCGACGATGTTTATGCGCGGCATCTCGATGCCACCTGCGATGCAGAGGTTTTCCACGATGTTGTAGACGCGCACGTTCTCCTTGCGTTCCAGCGGACGCGCGTGCGTCGCATGCCGGATAATGAAGGTGTTCGTGAAGTACGCGATAACAAACCACGTCCCCGTCACCGCGAGCGTGTACGGCACCGCATCAAGGAAATACTGCCAGATGACATCCCAATGGAAGGTACCCGCCTGCAGGCCCTCGGGGCATACGCCGTTCCAGCAGAAGAACCCGAGCCAGTCCAGCAACACGACCGTGCCGAAAACCATCCCCAGGAGGAGCAGCGGGAACATGAAAAGCAGGATAACCGTATTGCGGTTATTCCGCCAAATCTGGGTCTGGATGCCGACGTACTTCATTTACGAAGTCTAAAATTTCACCTCGGGAGCCTTGTTGAGGGTCTCGCGGCCTTCGGACGCCTCGTACATGGGAGCACGCCTGAAGTTGAACATGCCGGCGATGATGTTGCTCGGGAATACCTCGCAGGCGTTGTTGAACTCGCGGGTGGCGGAGTTGAAGAACCTGCGCGCGGCAGAGAGCTTGTTCTCGATATCGGAAAGTTCCGTTTGCAACTGCAAGAAATTCTGGTTCGCCTTAAGTTCCGGGTACGCCTCGAGGGAGACGCGGAGCCCGGCGAGCGCACCGGTAAGGGCCTTGTCGGCAGCAACCTTCTCGTCGACCGTGGTGGCGCCCATCGCGGCGGCACGGGCGGATGTCACCTTATCGAGAGTTTCCTTCTCGTGGGTGGCATAGCCCTTCACGGTATTCACGAGTTGCGGCACCAGGTCAAAGCGCTGCTTGAGCTGCACGTCGATATTCGCGAAGGCATTTTCGCGGTTGTTGCGGAGCTTCACGAGGCCATTGTACATGGAGATGAAACACACGACGAGAATGACCACGACGACGGCGATGACAATTCCTATAGTCATAAGAACTCCTTTGAAAATGAATTTGTCCCTTTTTTAGTTGAAAATCCAGGTCTCCAACTGGTGTAAATCTAGGCTATTAGCGCTTCATTGTCAAGTAATTTCATGCTCTTTTCCCGAAGTTTTTCGACAAGTTCGGGGATTTCCGCATAGCCGTCCAACCGTCTCCAGTTCTTTTCGCGGTGGAGGACCTCAGCGGCCATCCAGCGTTTGAACATTCCAATGTCCCTGTAGCGCTTCACGTTCTTCTCGATGGCGTCGAGACCGTTGAAGGTGGACTCGATTATGTTGGTCGTTATGAGCGACTTGCGCAGGAGCGCGGGGATGCCCAGCCGGTGGACCGTAAGCAGCCTCTCGCCGCCCTCGGAAAGCGATTTGGCGGC
Source organism: Fibrobacter sp. UWT3 (assembly GCF_900230125.1). NCBI lineage: Bacteria > Pseudomonadati > Fibrobacterota > Fibrobacteria > Fibrobacterales > Fibrobacteraceae > Fibrobacter > Fibrobacter sp. UWT3. The sequence continues at coordinate 339,169 of NZ_OCSS01000002.1, forward strand.
ACTCGTGTTTATGCCTTCGAGCCACTCGTGGACCTTGAGAAGTTCCCTTCTCGCGTCCTCGTAGCCCACCATCCCGATGGCGTTGTTGTAGCGCCTGTCGAACTCGGCCCGGTACATCTCGGGCAGATGGGACTCGACGTTGCGCCTCTTGTGGATCACGCAGCGCTGGTGCTTGAGGTCCTTGCCGAAGCGGTCCTTGAGGGCGCGGTTGAGGCCCGTCCCGCCGTCGGTCACGAAGATGATGTCGGGGTGCAGGGCGAGGCCCCTGCTCTCCATGTCGGAAAGGAACGAACGGCACATTTCGGTGTTTTCCGAACTGCCCTGCCAGAGGCCAAGCACGCGCTTGTAGCCTTCCGCGTCAACGCCTATGGCGGCCATCACGACCTCGCCGCAGCGATGCATTGCGTCCATGAAGACGGCAACCGCCTCGAAGTCCTCCAGCCTGCGCTCGTTCAGTTCCTTCAGTTTCCTTGTGCATGCGGCAACGACCTTGCGCGACACCGACGACTTGCTTACGCCGAACGCCTCCCCGGCAGTCGAGAACACATCCTCGTAACGCCTCCCGGACAGGCCTGAGAGGCATGCGTGCAGCAGGTGCTCGGAGAACGCGTCGGGGTCTTTCAGACGGGCGTAGATACGCGATTTGACCTCGCCGTTTTCGTCCCTGAGCCTGGGTACGCGCACCTTCGCCTTGCCACCCGCGATGTACACGGAACCACCCTGGCTGGACCACTTCTTGAAGCCCTTCCTGGGGTGGTATGCTGCACCGCCGAGCTGTTCCCTTTCGGCCAGGAGTATCGCCTCCACGAGCCTTGCGCCCATCTCCCTCGACAGCGCGTCAAGGCAGCTTTTCCCCTGTTCGGCAAGGTCGGCCAGAACCACCCCGACACTGGTCGAAATGTCGATTTCTTCGCGGCGGACGATTGACAGTTTGGGGGTTCTTTTTGTACTTTTCATCATGGTGGTTATCCTCTTGCTTGGTGTTTTTTTGCTGAACCAAATTTACAAGTTGGAGACCACCTTTTTCTTTTTGGTTGCAGAAATTTCAACTAACTTTGGGGCATCTTCTTTGAAAATCGTTTTAAAGGAAAAGTATATAATTTTTTCGCAGATAGTTTTATATCTTGTAAAAAAAAGGAGTTTTCAAATGCGCAAAGATCTCGGAGTAAAAACCTACCTGTACCCGCAACCCACACTCGTCATCGCGACCTACAACGAAGACGGTTCGCCGAACGCGATGGTCGCCGCATGGGGCTCGGTGAGCGACTCGAACCAGGTGGCCATCTACGTGGCCGCATCGCACAAGACCGTGCCGAACATCAAGGCGCGCAAGGCATTCACCGTGAGCATGGCGACCGCAAAGGACATCAAGGCCATCGACTACCTGGGCATAACCAGCGGGAACAAGGTTGCCGACAAGTTCGCCAAGTCGGGACTCACCGCCGTCAGGAGCGAGAAGGTGGACGCCCCGCTCATCGCGGAACTCCCGCTCGCGCTCGAATGCAGGATGGTGAGCTACGACGACGATTCGGAACTCCTGCTCGGCGAAATCGTGAACGTGACCGCCGACGAATCCGTGCTGGATGCCGACGGCAAGCTTTCCGTAGAAAAACTCGCGCCGGTATGCTACGATTCCGCAGGCCACGGCTACTACGTAATGGAACGCCGCATCGGGAATGCATTCAGCGACGGGAAGACGCTTTAAGGAGGCGGGAGTGTTTGTGAAGAAGTTTCTGCACGGCATGAACCCTGCCGCTTTCACGGGTTTCGCCCTTGCGGGCATGCTCGCGGGTATGCTCGCCGCCTGCGGTGACGACAGTTCCAGCAGTTCCCCCGCACCGGAAAGTTCCGACGCAGTCATCGAATCGAGCGACGCGCTTTTGCCGGAATCCAGCGGCGCACTTTTGCCGGAATCGAGCAGCGCGGCCCTGCCCGCATCGAGTTCCTCGGCGGAAGCGGTTCCTGGCGATACCATATGGAACAAGGCAAACCTCACGTGGTACACCTCCTGGCCGGAGCCCGGCAGCGAGGAATGCGAGGACTACAACGGATGTACGTGGGCGGGCTGGTTCGCAGGTCTCGAAGACCAGCAGACAGAGGAATGGGTCAGCGAGCACAACATCATCGCCGTCCACGAGAAGGACTGGGACGCCTACAAGCTCAAGACATTCAGGCTGCGCAAGAACGGCCACACCATCGACGCCGTCGTCTACGACATGTGTGCCGACAGCGACTGTGACGGCTGCTGCACCAAGAATGCGGGCAAGGTCGGGTTCCTCATCGACATAGAGAGCTACACGCGCGCCCGCTTCAACAACTACGGCTCGGGCACAGTGGAATGGACTTGCCTCGACTGCGAATAGGGCGCAAACGGCAATGAAGGTCCAGATTCTCATCGATAACATCGCAGGTCATGTCGGCGGCGCGATTTCTGCCTACGTGGAACCTGCGAACAAATGTGCGGCCCAAGGCGAACGCACCCGCAAGCTATTCGACGAGTGGGGACTTTCCGTGTACGTGGAATATGGCGGCCACAAGGTGCTGCTCGACACGGGCGCATCGCACCTGTTCGCAAAAAACGCGAAAGTGATGGGCATCGACCTCTCGCAGGTGGATATCGGCGTGCTGAGCCACGCGCATTATGACCACGCGAACGGCATGGCGAAATTCTTTGCGCTCAATAAGACCGCACCCTTCTACCTGCGGAAGGGCGCAGGCGAAAACTGCTACCACACGCACAAGCTTTTCGGGCGCTTTGCCTACCACGAATACATCGGCATTCACAAAGGATGGCTCGAGCGATTCGCGGGCCGCATCCGCTATGCGGAAGGCAATGCCGAAATTGCGCCGGGAATAACGCTCGTGCCGCATTCTACCACAGGGCTCGAACGCATCGGCGAGATGGCGCACCTGAGCGTCAAAGAAAACGGCAAATACCGCTACGACAGTTTCGCGCACGAGCAGAGCCTGGTGTTCGATACCCCGCAGGGGCTGTTCGTCATGAACAGTTGCAGCCACGCGGGAGCAGACAACATCGTGAAAGAAATCGGAGATGCCTTCCCCGGGAAAAAGATTTACGCGATTCTCGGCGGGTTCCATCTTTTCCGTTACCCGGATGCACGCGTGCGCGCCTTCGCCGAAAGGCTACGCGAACTCGACGTGCAGAAGATTTACACAGGGCACTGCACCGGCGACCGTGCCTACGGAATATTGCGGGATGTGCTCGGCGAGCGTGCAGAGCAAATGCACACCGGAATGACTATAGAAATTTAGGGGCGGCGGAAGCCCAACATGGCGCGCTATTTTTTCGCAGCGCTTTCCTTGCGCTGGGCGCGAACAGCATCAACCGCGGCTTTAACAGCCTCTTTCTTGGCCTGTTCCTCTTCCGGCGTAGGCTTGGTATCTTCGAGAAGGCGGTCAGCCCACTCGTCCCAGAAGCGGCAGCGTTCGCCCTCGAGCTTCATCTTCGCGAACTTGACCGGCTCGGTCTCGACGGCGAGCGTCACGACCGATTCCTTGTAGGCCTGCGGGAGGCCCGCCACATGCGACATGCGCTGCTTGAGCTCGGCGACGGTCGCATCCAAAATGTCCACGTCGAAACGGCGTTCGATGTAACGGCGGGCAATGAACCCGAGCGCCATGAAGTAGTCGCCCTGGTTGCCTTCGGCGAGATAATTTTTCTGCCTGAGTTCCTTGAGAGCGAGTACCGCCTCCTCGTACGGCGGGAGTCGCGGCGCCTCGCCCTTCTTCGCGAATTTCTTGTGCAGGAACCACCCGAGGAACACGAGCAGCACCACGCCCAGTACAATCAGCACGATGTAGAACCACTGCGGCAGGCGCGGGTCATCGAGCGGGTCTTCCGCTTCCAGGATATCCGTCTCCTCGCCCGTCGTGCGCATGGAAACCTTCACGGCCACCGGGTCAGTATTCGTCTTGACCGTATCGTTACCCACGACAGCGCTCACCTGCTGCGGCGCAATCAAGAAGTCGCCGCTCACGAACGTGTTGAGCGTCGCGAGCCATACGAACTTCGCGGTACCCTTGGGCATGCCCTCGGTCACCTTCTCGTTCTTCATCTCCTTGACTTCAAAGCTGCCAAGGTTCCCGACAAAGCTAGGCAGGTCCACGATGGCGTTCTCCGGCGCCGTGACCTGGATTTCGTAATTGAACATGTCGCCCACGAAAACCTGGGCGTTATCGACGTTCGCCTTGACGCTCACATCGAAGGCGAAGGCGGGAAGTGCACAAAAAGCAAAAAGGACGGCCAATGCGGCGGGGCGGAAAAGGCTCTTACAAGAAAAACGTGACATAAAGACCTCTGTGCCGAAGAATATACAAATTTTACCAGAAAAAAGTACAGGATGTAGGCCACAGGCCGCAGCAGCCTTTTCACGAAAAACCATGCGGCAAATGCAGGCCGGAGAGTTTCTATATTGTAACTTTATTTATGTTACTCCCGTCCATTTGCAGAATCGTCCTCGTGCTCACGCTAGCCGGTGCCGTACTTGCAAGCGCGGGCGAAAATGCGAATGCAGACGAAAAAGCGAATGCGGGTGAAAAAGCGGACGCAAAGGCCGACTCGGTAACGCAGGCCATAGCCGACACGACGGAATTCTCGCAGGAACATATCTTCAACGTGATAGGGCTCGTGCTCCCCCACAACTCGCTGCGCAATTCCAAGACACTTCACAACTGGCCGTTCTTCGCCCTGGCCGCACCCGCCTGGGTATCGACCATCAGGCTCAAGAGGGATATCAACAGGGCTTTCACCCTCAAGGGGTTCGCCACGTACGACCTGGGATTCAACGGAATCGGGCTCCGCATAGGCACATCGCTGGAACTTATCCACCTGCTGGAACTCGGCGTGCAGGTGAACACGGGAACGGCGCTAAACTACGGCGAGACCGCGACCTTCATGGGCGTGTACGACCCCGAAAAGAGGGACTACCGCCAGGACATCATCTTCACACAGTACGCCTACGGATTCAAGTACGATGCCGCGCTGACCATCCCGCTGCTCGCATTCCTGCCCAAGAGCAAGTGGACAAAGATTATCCTGAAGGGCACGGCGGAATACGCCTACTCGGGCTACACCGGCGCCGATGACGGCGAAGTGTGGAAGGCGGGCAGCGAGAACCTGGTGAACGGATTCAAGTACAAGTGCGGCGGCACGCTAATTTATATGCTGCCGTTCAAGCGCGTGAACATGGCCATGGTATCGGCAAACGTGAGCGGGTTCAAGCACGCCTACGATTTCGACAGCGTCTACAAGGACTACAATCCCGGATTCAAGACGGTAAGCATCACCCCGATGGCGTCGGTCAAGATAAGCGAGAACTGGAACGGCATGCTGATGGCGGTCGTATCGCGTGACCGCGTGTTCGAGAACAGGCGCTACCCGGTCACCGAGGAACCCCTGCAGAAGCAGGTCGGGAGCGAATGGGACCTGCGCACCGTGATGTTTATCGCGAGCAGGAAATTCTAGGGCCGCCAAGGCTTTTTCGCATATTCTATCTTTGCCGTGACATGACAGCCGCCCTCATCATATACCTCATAGTCCTCGTGCTTATTGCAATCCGCAGCGCACGCAAGGTCAAGGACATTCCCGACTTCTTTGTAGCGCGGAAGGGCGCTTCGGCGCGTATGGTGGCGGGGAGCCTGGTGGCGACAATTCTCGGCGGGTCGGCCGTTATCGGGGCCATCGATTCCGGAATGAAACTCGGCGGGGCCGCCAGCTGGTTCATGCTTACGGGCGCCCTCGGGCTATTCGCCCTCATCCCGTTTGCGGGTCGCGCATACAGCCACGGGAAATACACGCTCCCCGACCTGGTAGAGAACCTGTACGGCAAAGGCCCGCGGTTCGTTGCGTCGCTCGTGATACCGGTCGCGTGGACGGGAATCGTGGCGGCGCAGATTATAGCGGCGGCGAAACTCCTGATGACGTTCACCCCGATGGAATACACCACGGCCGCCGTCGTGTCGGCGGCGGTCTTTACGGGCTATACGCTCGCGGGCGGCCAGCTTTCGATTTTGCGCACGGACTTTTTCCAGGCGTGCCTGATTATCGCAGGCCTGCTGCTCATCGCGGGCTTCGCGCTGATCAACGGTGCGGGCGACGCGGGCGTGCTCCCGGCCAAAGACCTTCCCTTCCCGTTCAACGCGGGCTTCTCGCCTTTCGACCTCTTCCTGCTCATCCTCACCTACGGCACAACGTACACCGCGGGCCCCGACATCTTCAGCCGCGTGTTCTGCGCGAAGGACACCGCCACCGCGAAGAAGGGAATCGCGATTGCCGCCTGCGTGCTCATCCCGGTCGCATTCGTCATCGGGATTCTCGCGCTGTTCGGCACGAGCCTCGGTGACGTGCAGGGGGCCCGAATCACGGCCATTGCGAACGCAGTACTCCCGCCGGCGCTCGTCCCGCTGGTGGCGCTCGCGCTCCTGAGCGTCGTCCTCAGCAGCGCCGACACCACATTGCTGAGCAGCTCCGTGATACTCTGCGGGCTGTTCCGCACCGGCGCAAGCCCCAAGGAGGCTCGCGACCCGCATACCGCCGCAGGGCTCGCAAACAAAACGCTTCTCAAGGCGCGCGTCATCATCCTCCTGAACGGCATCGTGGCCCTCCTGCTCGCGCTCGTGTTCACCGACATCATCGGCACGCTCCTCCTCGCGCTCACCGTCTACGCCGGCGCCTTCACCGTGCCTATCCTGTGGGGCCTCGCGGGGCTCCGTTCCAGGCCGGCAAGCGTCGCCGCGGGCATAATTCTCGGCGGTGCGCTCGCCCTCGCGGGCAAGCTCTGCCCTCCCCTTCCGGGATCTATCGGGAGCCATACCGGCGATATCCTCACCATTGCGGCCTTCATCGTGAACGGGATTTGCCTTGCCGCCGGCCGTTTAAGGCGCAAAAGCGCGTAGTCTCCGGGAATGCCGGGCCAACAGGCTCCCCGTAATATCATATCTTTTGGATATGGGTGTAAGTTTCTCCAGACATGCGGTTCACCGCCTGCTCGCCTGCATACTCGCAGTTTCGCTCGCAGGCTTGCTCACCTCGTGCGCCTCCACCAAGATGGAGTACGCCAAGGAAGTCGAGATGGACGCCTACCCCGGGCCAAACATCCAAGGCATCAACCGCTACCTCAAGGAAAACACCGTGGGCTCGCGCCTGCACGGCGGGTTCATCGTGAGCAAGCTCGAGCATCTCGGTGTCGACGGCGTAGAAAACAAGGACGAGTGGGATTCCGTCGACGTGGATTCGAAATACAGGATTACCTACCTGCCCGTCTACGGTTCCATCGACAAGTTCGCGAAGGGCGACCTGTTCATGATGAACATCGGGTTCGGCATCTACCACGGCATATACGCCTCCACCTCGGTCGGTATCAACACCAGGCACTTCGAGCTCGGGCTTTCCACGTTCCAGCGCTTCACCTACCAAATTATCAACTACCTCGGCTACGAAAGGGACGACGAGGGCAACCTCAACAAGCTCGAGAACTTCGACAACGAGAACAGGCTCGTGTTCCAGTACGGCGCAGGCGCCTACGCAAGCCTGTTCCTTGGCCCCGTGACGCTTTCGTACAACGGCAACATCTACAGGCCGAACAAGTCCGTCATTATCGACAAGCCGATTCCGCAATTCAAGTTCGCGACCCCGTACCTGTTCACGAACAACTTCCTCGTTTCGTACTGGTACAACCCCACCACGGAATTCCAGCTGGGCGTAACGAACATCCTCGTCGACTTTAACGGCGGTCACTGGTCGCTGAACGCAGGCATTTCGCTCTGGTCGTTCTAAGAAAAACTCTTTATCGCTTTGTTCAGTATTCGCTTGCTCCGGAGAGCAACCGTCGGGTGCTCGCGGTAAATAAGCGAGAAGAGAACCGTATGCGGGTATTCGCAGCGGGCCAGTTCCTGCAGGGCATTTTTCGCAACCTTCCTGTCGGTCTTTTCCAGCGCGTAGCGGTCGCATTCATATTCCTGGTTCCAGCAGTAGAAATGGAAGAACGTGCGGAACGGGATGGCGGCCAGGTGCAGCCACAGGACCGATTCCACAATGGAGCATTCCCACCGCACCATCAATGCGGCCATGAACCATATGGCACAGAGCGCGAAGGCGACCTTCACCAGGTTGCGCAGGATGGCGTGGTGCAACTTCGCGTGCGCCTGCTCGTGCATTTCCACGAACTTGCCCACCGTAGGCTGCTCGCGGTTTTCGGGAAGCGGCACAAGGTCGTTCACCAGCGGCAAAATCCGCATCACGGTAAAGGCGCTAAACCTGCACTGCACCGCGCGACATTCCCGGATTTCGAGAACCACCCGCGCGACAAGTTCAATACAAAGTAATGTAACCAGCAGGAGAGACAATTTTCTACCCGAGCGACTTGAGTACGTTCGCGAGGCGCTTCACGGATTCCTCGAAGCGGGCGCGTTCCCATTCCACGAAGGCGCTGTCTACGGGGTGTGCGCTATCGTAGTCGTCGAATATCTCGCGACCGCGCTGGTTATCCTTGTCGAGCCCATGGAACACCGACTCGAACCAGCCCTTCTCGAGCACGCGGAAGCGTTTCACCAGCTCGTCGAGCGTCTCGGGGAGCTGCACCGCACGCGCAATCTCGCGGGGCATGTCGGCAGGCAAAAGCTTGCGGAGTTCGCGCGGGGTCTGCGACAGGAGCGAGGTATCGTTTTCGACAAGCGAGATGATGCTTTCGAGCACGTAACGTTCCAGGTACTCGCCGTATGCGTGCAGTGCATTCTGGCGCACGCGCTCGCGCATAAAGTTCTCGCCGAGCCCGTCGATATGCTCGCGGGTATAAACATCGCGCACCTGTTCTACCTGCAGGCGCATCCACGCATCGTACACATAACGCACGATGTCGGGGCTGAACAGGCTACAGAACGAGGTGCTCACGACTCCCTTGCCCCGCTGGGAATACTTGTAGAAGTTGCGGTCGAGCGCGTAGGCGTTGCGCATGTAGTTCCATGCAGGGACAATCTCGTTCAGGCGCGCAGGCACGCCCATCAGCTGCGGGTCACCCGGACGGATGAGCGAGAACGGGAACTTGAGCCTCTGCGGGAGGGTCGTGATACCGCTTGCGACAATCGTGAACGGGGATTCACGGAAATTCGCGGGGAACTTGACGTTCACGCCGAGCCCGAAGAACATCCCGCGACCGGGCATCACCTCCTGGTCAGGCATGCGGCCCGTGTGGTTGCTCCCGACATTCGCGCCGTAACCCAGGTTGCCACAGCCCTCGGGCCATAGCGCCGCAATCAGGAGCGAATGATGGTGCATCTGCGTCATGGGGCCCATGTACGAGCTGTTCACCTCGCCCTCTTCGATATGGCAGCACGGGGCAATAATGGAAGATTTGACGATGGCCTTGCTCCCGACCTTCACGCGGCCCATAAGCACGCTCCCCTGCACCTCGGCGCCGGTATGCACCTTCACGCCCATCTGCAGGTTGGAATTCTCGACAATCACGGAATCGTACACGTGCGTCGATTCCTCGAGCGAACTCAGGATTACCGTATTGCGGATCTTGGAGGCACCCTCTATGCGGGCATGCGCGCCAATCCAGCTGTTGCGGACAATGTTCGTGTTGCTCACCACGGCACCCTTGCCCACCACTCCGAACGGGAGAGCCATCTCGGCGCGGAACTGCTGCAACTGCTCGTCGAACGACGCCTCCACATCGGGTTCGGCCTTGTGGAAAAGCTGCACGTCGACAAGGTCCGGGGTAATGTCAGGGAACACGCGCACGCTGCGCCCGCCCATCTCGTTACCTACGGTGATGGACGTCCCTATCATGTAGTTTATCTTGCCGCTGCTTACCAGCGAGCCGACATTCTCGACAACGGCACTGCTGCGCACGAGCACATTGCAGAGCATCGCCACCTTGTACACGAGCGCGTTCTCGATTATGCTGTTGCACACGAGGCTATCGTACACGCCCGTCGGGAACGACACGTCGCCCGGCAAAAGGAGCGTCCCGTAAAAGCCCGCGAGCTTCACGTCGCCCATGAACACCGAATTCCTGACACGGGCGGGGTCGAAATTCGCCTCGACCTGCACGCGGTTCCAGTCCTCGCACCGGTTGCCATTACCCTCGAGGGAGGCAATCTCTTCGGGAGTGAGCGAACGGAACTTTCCGCCAGAGGCCTTAGCGGCCTTGACACCTTCGGCCAAAGTCGCCAAAACACTGTTCTTCAGCACTTTTTTCAATTTGAGCAGTCGTTGCATGTACAAAAAATAGACTAATTTTGTGGTGCGATGAAGCAAGAACTCTTCAAATTGATTAGAAAGCACCACCTAAACATTTCCATCTACACGGCGGAAATATTCGAAAGGCGGTGCCAGGAAGAAATTATCCGTAGCGACGAGGACCAGAGTTCCTTCGTCTACCTGGAATTCGAGTTCGACGAAATCAAGAAAATCGCGCAGAACGACGAGGACGCCCTGAAGTTCTGGGAAGTCATGCTCGAGGCCCTCAACAGGAACAACCGCGGGAGCGACATCCTCGGGTTCCTCGAGAACGATACCGGGCTGGGCATGCTGCTCCTCGACTCGAAAATCGAAGGCTGGATACGCGTACGCGGGCGCATACTGCAGCACGCGAACAGCGAAGGGTTCAAGAAGGCGGCAAACATCCTGGCCGCCGTCGTGAAGCCCATCGTGTACCCCACCTGCATTGCCGACGCGCAGGACCTGAAGGCAATCGAGGCCGTATCGCAGGAACTCGCCGCCCCGGTCGAAAGCACGGAATCCGCAACCGCATAACATGAAAGTCCTCGTCATAGGCTCCGTCTATCCCAGGTTCCACGAAGACGCCGAAGTCCCGTGGCTACGCACCTCCATAGCCCACCTGAAGCAGGCCGGAGTCGAGATACAGGTACTCGCGCCCGCATACAAGGGCCTCAAGAGCCACGAAATCGACGGCGTGAAGGTGAACCGCTTCCGCTACGCGCCCGCGGGCTTCGAATTCCTCACGCACGAAGAAGGCGCGCCCAGCAAGATGGCAAGCAAGCCCTGGCTACAACTGCTCGCCATACCCTACATCATCAGCGGGTTCTTCAAGTGCATCGGGATATGCCGCAAGTTCAAGCCCGACGTGATACACGCCCACTGGCCGTTCCCGCACGCCTACATCGCGCTCGGGGCCGCAAAACTTTTCCGCATCCCGCTGGTTCTCAACTTCCACGGCGCGGAACTTCTGCTCATCCGCAAGAAGAAGTGGGTGAAGCCGCTCCTGAAATTCGCCATCGGGCAGGCGCAGGCCGTGTTCGCGAACTCGAGTTTTACCGCCGGTAAAATCAAGGCTCTCCGGAACGTGGACGTGGAATGGAGCCCGTACGGAACGACGCTAGATACAAAAGACGAAAGACGAAAGACGAAAGACGAAAGAAGAGAGACAAGAGAGATTTCTGCCGAACCAACCCAAGCGCCGCACCCGGTAAACGGCAAGTTCAAGATACTTTTCGTGGGCCGCCACATCGAGCGCAAGGGAATCTGCTACCTGATAGAAGCCGCAAAATACCTGCCGCGCGACCAGTTCGAAATCCGCATCGTGGGCGTTGGCGACCTTACAGACAAACTAAAGGCACAGGCAACCCAGGTGGATGCCCTTGCCCCTGCGGGGCTACGGCATGACGCAAGCGAGACGGAGCGGCAGCACGATGCACCGGCAGAAATCATCTTCACCGGGAAACTCTCTCCCGAAGCGCTCGCGAACGAGTACAGGACGGCAAACGTATTCACGCTCCCCGCCATCGTCGACAGCAAGGGCGATACCGAGGGCCTCGGCGTCGTGCTTATCGAGGCCATGGAACTCGGGCTACCCGTAGTCGCGAGCAACGTGGGCGGCATCCCCGACGTGGTCGTAAACGGCGTCTCGGGCATACTCGTCCCCGAAAAGGACCCGCAGGCACTCGCAAACGCCTACAAGCGCCTCGCCGCAGACCCCGAACTGCAAAAACAGCTGCTCGAGGGCGCACAGAAACGCATTGACGAATGCTTCAACTGGAGCAAGATTGTAGAACGGCAGATCGCGGTATACGAAAAAATCAAGAACAAGAAGAAATAGTTCTTGTAATTTCGCTACAGTTTAAACAACTCCTTCAAGGTCTTGCCGTTAGATTTCCATTCTGTTTTGCCATTGCAACTGCCTCCAATAACAAATTCGGCAGCAGGAGACAGTTTGCCAAAATGAACGTCTTCTTGAAGGATATATTTCCCTTTGACTTTTTTGATTTTTCCTTTGTCTTTGAACTCTTGACGGAGTTTTTCAATGCTGTCGCCATTGGCAGGGAGGTTATCATCTAACCGAATTTCCGAGCCTGCCTTAACAATTATAGAACCATCATTGGGATTAAATAATCCATTCGCATTTATTCCACCGCGAGTAGCCTGAACCGGCACAGCAGAGGAATCAGGATTACCCATTTTAGTAGAGGATGTTTCGATATTATATTCAAAAGCTGCTAGACAAAACTTTATTTCAAAAAATATTTTCTTGATTTCAGAAAGATTTGTTAATGATTCTTCTTTTCTACCTAATTTTTTCTTGTTTTGTAGTTTAAAGCGAGTCCCTTTTTCAGCTTTTTCAAGGCGAATTATTGAGTAAGTTTCTAGTTCATCTATCAAGGATATCCATTTATCTTTTTCTGCAAGAAACATAATTGCAATAGACCAAAAATCCTTTTGCTGATGATGCGTTTGCAAACGACCTAAACCATCTCCAGTTTGACCAATATACACTTGTGTTCTATTCTCATCAAAAAGAAAATATACTCCAATCTTTTTTTCTGGAATAACATTTGTCGTTTCTGACATACAACAACGTGGAATTATATATGCGTCAAAAGGAAATGAGGGATTTCTCACAATCCGAATCCCATTAGGATTATCATTTTTAAATTCAACAACGATTTTACGTCCTTGCTTTTCCATATATGCCTCGTGCTTGCAACAAGTCTTTTTAAAGACTAAAATACTTTATTTTCAGAATTGTAGGACATGGACTCTTTTAAATACTTCCCTTTTTCCCTAAAAGTAGGGTATTTTATAGCAAAAAAGCCCTTACATTTGCTGGCGCATGGAAGTAGACTATCACACCAAAGAAGGATTCATCCGAGTGATTACGGTGTACAAGTAACCTTTTCAATAAGTTTCTGTACGCCATCAAAAGCAATAGCCCAATAAGGCGGTTCTTTACCAGACCAACGGGACAATATTTTTTTGTATCCTAAATGGAAATTTTTAAAACATACCTTAAGAAATCCCCAATTATCACAACTTCCATCATACATATGAGATAAATGTTTTTCGTACGACTGAGCCCACTCGTGGCAATAAGCCTTGTCAAATAGAATTTCAAGGAATTCCCGCCAATCATCATCACTTATTATACAAGATTTCTTTTCTAATTTGCCCTGCTCTAGATTTGCATATTTGAGTTTTATCTGTTTCTTTTTGGAAATCGTTAATACGATTCCTGTTGTAGATTCTAAAAAGAATTGATCCGTAGCGAATTCGATTTTAACAAAAGAAACTGCATCCGCCAAATCAATGCCATTGGGTAACGGAAATTTCTCACACACTTTTTTATAACATTTATAACAAAATCTTTTTGAAAGATCTCGGTAATCCTTGTAATTTGTTTCTCCTCCACAACAAGGACATTTGCAGGGCATCGTATCTTTGGGATAGAATATATCATCAGGCTTTTGAAGATTCTGTAGATTATATTTTGCACCACAAAAATCCTTTATTGCGCCGCCATTATCAAGAAAAGACTCTTGTTCTTTTGTGAGGAAGAAACCTTCTTCAAAAGAGGTCCTAGTATTTTTCCCGAAGAACCGATTAAAGAATGTCAGAAATTCGTCCCAACCTTCTGGCTTTTGACGTGTCCAAGAAAAAAATTTCTCAAGTTCCTGAGTATATATACGAATAGAACCATATTCACCGGAATTTGCGTCTAGTCCGCCATCAGATTTCCATTCCAAAACATTAAATTTTTGGAACATAACCCACATATAGTGTTCCCAACTGACATTTTTAGAAGTTATAAAGCAACCAAACCACTTGACGTTCCTTATCCATACGCGGGTTTTGAATTCCACCCCATCGCCTTTTTCAATCCATATAGTGATTGGATTTTCTTTAACAGGACGTTTGGATGGAGTCGCGGTCAATTCCTGATTTATTCCTTTGAAATACGTGATTTCAAAGGATGTAACAGTTTCGCTCGTAAAATTAGAATCGCCGACAATAATGCCACGATCAATTCGCTCCTTTAGAAATCGTCCATTTTCTTCGGGATGCGTAAATGCTTCTACCAACGGATCAACAATTCGTTTTTCCTTCGGTCTTTCTAAAACTTCACCTACAGGATCAGGAACATCGTCTGTTATAATTTTAGAAGGATTAAAGCACTGAAATGTTTCGTCCAATGCAAAATAAGACTCCAATTCGTTCAAAAATACAGAATTTGCAGCCTTACGGATTTTATCCCGTCGTATTTCATTTAAACGCTCTTCTTCAGTAAGGCCAGATGCAAAATAGGAATCATAAAAACTCGTTTTTACATATTCACCACAATCATACCGGATAGATTCAAACAATAATCCATGTTTATTGAACCTTCTTTTTAATCCATGAATCAATCCACCAACATACGGAATTTCAGCCTTAATCGTACCATCAGGATAATAGCGCTTTTTAACACCATTCATAAGACCATTTTCATAAGGAATTTCACTTGCAAGAAATCCCTTTTCAGAATAACGCTTGACAACGCCATTGATTATTCCATTTTCAATGGGGCGTGTTTCAAGAATTTCGCCATTCTTATGGTATATGGTCACTATAGGCATTTTGTACCTCTTGGCAACTGTATGTAAATATATATTCAAGTGAATGCCAAAATTTGTCTTTCTTGTGATCAAGAATGAAAAGTTGAACAAACAAGAGGGCAAAAATAGCCGGGGCGTTGCGGGGTGGCGAGCGCCCGCAGAGGGGGTAGGCAAAGACTACAGGCTTTGACGAGGGGGAGACCTCCCCCGCTTGTTTTTCCGCTCGCTTTTTTTGTATATTATAACCAACACCAGAAAGGGTGCTATTAGAAGATCGCTATCCGCGCAAGCGGGGCGGTCTTTTTTGTTTTTGAAAATGAGGTAAAAATGGTGAAAAAAGAAGAAAAAGGAGAAAACTGCGACAACTTGTCGCAGTTTTGATCACATTTTGTCCAAATTATTTGAAATAAGGAACTTCCCATGGCAAAAGAACCCCAAAAACTGCAAGAAACTGATTACAATGAAATTCTGCAACAGGCTGTCGCGGTAATTAACGAAACTAGGGTAAACATCGCTCGCCAACTCAACGCAAGCGAGAATACCGCCTATTGGAAAATAGGGAAATTACTTCACGAGCGAAAATTGGAAAGTAAGCATGGAAACGCCGTTGTCAAGCGACTTTCAATTGATTTGAAGGAACGCTTTCCAGACATGGGTCTATCTCCTCGAAGTTTATGGGATATGAAAAAATTTTATGAGCGTTTTAGCCTCAGTTCGCCAAAAGTGCAACAGGCTGTTGCACTTTTACCATGGGGACACATTCTGTTATTGATGCGCTCTGTGGCGAATGACGACAATCGTGCGCTCTTTTATGCAACAGAATGTGTTTCTAAGGGTTGGCCCCGAGATTTACTGGTTAATGCCGTCCAAATGCAAATGTATGAGCATGCCGTTTTGAGCAATCCAGCAAATAATTTCAAAAAGACCCTTCCTGAAAATCAAGTTGCGTTTGCAAACGAAACTTTCCGCAGTTCTTACAATCTTGGCTTTTTAAGTGTAACCGGCTCTTTAGAGGAAGTTGAACTTGAAAAGAAACTGGTTGAAAAGGTCAAGCAGTTTCTTCTTGAATTGGGGAAAGGATTTGCCTTTATTGGAAACCAACATGTATTGGAATACAATGGCAAAACAAGAAAGGTCGATATGCTTTTCTTTAATCGTCAGTTAAGGAGCCTCGTGGCGATAGACTTGAAGATTGGTGAGTTTAAGCCGGAATATGTTGGTAAAATGAATTATTATCTGTCTTTATTAGATCGCTTGGAACGTGGCAAAGATGAAAATAGGTCCATTGGCATTATTTTGTGCGCAACAAAAGACTCCGTTGAAGTCGAGCTTTCGCTCGATGGTATTGATAAGCCCATTGGTGTTGCGGATTATCAATTGCTGTTGCCTAAAGATGAATTACAGAAAGTTCTTACAGACGAAATGAAAGCATTTAATGCCGGGCAAAAACGTGCTTTACCAGCTGAAGGATGAATTAGCAAAATATCACATGTGCAAATTTTGCACATGTGGGTGCTGAACGTCGCAACACAACTAATAGTTAATGGCAATGTAGAGGCTGCCTGCACCGAAGCGACGGCCAAAATCGCTGAAGCCGTCCCACAGGGCATCCCACGTGGCACCGAGTTCCAGCTGCATCGCGGAATTGCGGAAGAACACTATGCCCGCCTCGACTCCGCCAGCAATACCCAGCGCGAAATATTCGCTAAACTCCGCGTAGTGGTTATCCAACTGCGCGCCAAGTCCGATTCCGGCACCAAAGTACGGAGAAACCGCCCCCGACTGGATGTAGTAACGGCCACCGATAAGGAATGTCTCGTGAATCTGCCAACCCTTGCCGAACACCATATTCGTGTTGTTCAGCATGGTAATGGCGGCATGGTTCGACACCTCGAAAATCCTCGCGTAGTGGACCACGAATGACGTCGACCAGTCGCGGTCCACGTCCTTGTCGTCCTCGTTATCGGGGTCGGCAGAGTAATCGTAGTTGTGCCACAGGGCAACGCCCAGGCCAAAACCGTTGTAGTTGCGCGTGGGGCGCTTCTTCTCGAGCGTATCCGGTGCGGGCTTTTCCTCGTACTCTACGGTAACGACAGACGTGTTCACCGGGAGCGGTTCTTTCTTCGCCTCGGCCGTACTCTCGGCAGGAGCCTGGTCGATAAGGTTTTCCTGGGGGCCCAGGAGCGCCTCCACGGTAGCCTTCTCGATAGATACATCCAGGTCGTCAACGCTCGCAGACTTCTGCTTGCTCGAAACCACAACGGCGCCACCCTTGAGCTGTTCGCAGATCACCAGGATGTAACCGCCCATGGTCATGATGCTCGTGCGGAGCTGGATTTCGGAAGAATCCTCGACGGGCGTATTGCCCGACTTGCTCACCGCCGCGCGGAGCAGGGACTTTACCACCGTCGGGGCATCATCCGAAAAGTCGGCACCCGTCGGCTCGAGTATCTGGACGTTCGCGGCAAACGAAACCACCGCGAGGGAGAAAAGCGCTGCGATAAACTTTTTCATATTCATAAAGATATAAAAAAGTGCCAAAAGTGGGCAAACCTGGCATACAACTTTCTATTTTTTTAATAAATACAGGACTAGATCCTTCGACTTCGGGCTTCGCCCTCCGCTCAGGATGACAATCCTAATGACTAATGACCAATGACTAACCTATGAATAAAGCCGCCATCATCGTCGCCGTATCCATGCTCCTGAGCCGTGTCCTCGGGATTTTCCGCGAAATGTTGCTCGCCCATGCCGCGGGCGTATCGCTCGAAAAGAACGCTCTCGACCTCGCCTTCATGATTCCGGACATCCTCAACCATGTGGTGAGTACGGGCTTCCTCTCGATTATCTTCATCCCGATTTTCACGGGCTACAAGGTCGCAGGTGACGAGAAGGGCGGCTGGAAGTTCTTCAGCAACGTGCTGAACACCTTCGGCATCGCATTGCTTATTCTGGTGGTTCCCGCATTCATCTGGATGCAGGAACTTTTGCAGCTCTTGACCGTAGACGGAGCCACGCCGGAACTTATCGAGCGCGCCACGTACTATGGCCGCATCATCTTGCCCGGCCAGGTGTTCATCTTCGTGGGGAGCATCCTCGTGGCCGTGCAGCACACCCGCAAGCAGTTCCTGATTCCCTCGCTCACGGGCCTCATCTACAACGTGGCCATCGTGGGCGGCGGTGCCCTCGGGCTCGCGCTCGGTAAGTACACCGGCACGGATTACGGCCTGGAAGGTTTCGCCTGGGGCGTGCCGGTGGGCGCCTTCATCGGGTTCTTCGCGCTCCAGATTCTCGGCGCCCGGCGTGGCGGCGTGCACTACGAACTCCTGGTACAGCCGACACACCCGGATATCGTGCGCTACTTCAAGATGATGCTCCCGATGTCGCTCGGAGTCGGGTCCATGTTCGGGCTCGAATTCATTATCCGTAGCTTCGGCGCGAACTTCGGCACGGGAGGCATCTCTAGCCTCAACTACGCCTACCGAGTAATGTACACGCTGGTAGCGGTCTTCGGGTTCTCCGTATCCGTCACGAGCTACCCCGACATGGCGCGCCTCGTGAAGGAGGGCGACTTCGGGCAGCTCAACCGCAAAATCTGGAAGAGCCTTTCGCGCATGTTCTGCATCCTCATCCCGGCAGTAGTCGCCGTGTGGGCGCTGAGCTTCCCGGCGGTGCGCATCCTGTTCGAGCGCGGCGCCTTCCAGCGCGAAACGACCGAAGCCATTTCCGAAATTCTCCGCTGGTACCTGCCCGTAAGCCTCGGGCTCTGCCTGCAGGCGGTTCTCGTCCGCAGTTTCTATGCCTGTGAGCGCATGTGGGTGCCGACCCTCCTCAACACCGGCATCTTCGCGGCGACCATTCCCGCGTACATCGTGCTTGGCGCTCCCGAAGCAGGGCTCGGCATCAAGAGCGTGCCCATTGTCGGCGCTACGGGCGCCATACTGCAAGTTATCTCGATGATTTTCATGTGGGCCAAGAAGAACGGCACCGACGGCATGAGGGATGCCCTCCTCAACATGCTCCGCGCGCTTATCGCCTTCGGCATCATGATTGCGGCCGCCATCGGGCTCGACCACGTCTCCGGTGAATTTGTACGTAACACAAGCCTTATCGTCCTCGTCATATACGCCTGCGCAGCGGGCATCGGGCTCTTCACGCTCACGCTCATCGTGCAGCGCTACCTGGGCAGCAAGGACGCAAAGGATATATTGAATGAACTGCTCGGCAAGGTGCTCCGCAAGCTGCACCTCGCAAGGTAAGCCCTTAAAAAAAGCAGCCACTTTTCTATATTTGTAAACATGACCGCAGACGAACTTTTCAACAGACTGAACAAAATCCAGCCGGGCGCCGTGCTTTGCCACTACACCCGTGAAAAAGTCGAACAGATGCTCCCGCTGATCAACGAGATCAACGAACGCAAAAAAGACCAGGATACCGTCATCCTCGCGCACAGTTACTGCGCACCCGAAATCGTGCTCGGTGTCGCCGACTACACGGGCGACAGCTACAAGCTGAGCGAAGACGCCACCAAGGTCCCGCAGAACACCATCCTGTTCTCCGCGGTGCGGTTCATGGGCGAAACGGCCAAGATCCTGAGCCCGCAAAAAGACGTGCTTATCCCGGGCACACTCACGGGCTGCAGCCTCGCCGACTCCATCACCGGCAAGGACGTGCAGGCGCTGCGCGAAAAGTACCCGGACCACGCCTTCATCTGCTACATCAACACCACCGCCGACGTGAAGGCGGCCTGCGACGTGTGCGTCACTAGCGGCAACGTGATGAAGATTGTGGAAGCCTACCCGAACGACAAGATTTGCTTTGTGCCCGACAAGCTCATGGGCCAGAACATCATCACCGAAATGGAAAGCCGCGGCGTCAAGAAAGACATTGTGCTCTACACGGGCAGCTGCTACGTGCACGAGACATACGACGCAGAACTCATCCAGTTCTTCCGCAGCCAGAATCCGGGCCTCAAGGTGGTGAGCCACCCCGAATGCAACCCGTCCGCGGCGTTCTACAGCGACTTCGTGGGCAGTACCGGCCAGATGGTCAAGTACATCGACGGGCTGCCGCCCAAGAGCAAGGTGCTGCTCCTTACGGAATGCGGGCTCAACGCACGCATGCACTACGAGCACCCCGACATGGAATTCATCGGGAGCTGCAGCATGTGCAAGTACATGAAGTCTAACTCGCTCGAGAACATCCTCGAGACGCTCCGCCACCCCGAAAAGGCGAACCGCGTGGAACTCGACGAAGACACGCGCGTGAAGGCGAAGAAGTGCATCGACGCGATGTTCCACTACGCGAACCTCTAGCGCACAACTACACGGCAACAAACAAGCAGGCACGCGCATGGCAAAGAAGGTAGCAGTCGGACTTTCCGGCGGAGTGGATTCCGCCCTCGCCGCTTTCCTACTGAAACAGCAGGGTTACGAGGTCATCGGCATGACGATGGCCACATGGGACGGTTCCATCGACATGCCGCACGTGGAAGGCCGCGAGGGCTGCTTTGGCCCAGGCGAAGACGCGAGCATAGCCGAGGCGAAGACGGTCGCCGACCGGCTCGGTATCCCGCACCACGTGGTACGCATTTCCGAAGACTACAAGCGCGAAGTTCTCGACTACTTCCGTGCCGAATACCGCGCCGGACGCACGCCGAACCCGTGCGTGCGCTGCAACCAGTTCATCAAGTTCGGCGCGCTCCAGACGGCGGCCCGCCGCATGGGAATCGCGTTCGACTACTTCGCCACCGGGCACTACGCCCGACTCGATTTCAAGAACCCCGACGTTCCCTTCCTGTACGCGGCGCTCGACCACGGCAAGGACCAGACGTACTTCCTCTCGCGCCTTACCGCAGAGCAACTCTCGACGGTACTTTTCCCGCTGGGCGGCATGACGAAGGTCCAGGTGAAGGAACTCGCCAAGCAAATCGGCTGGGTGGATTTCGCCACCAAGAAGGAGAGCATGGACTTCCTCGAATGCGGGGACTACTCGGTGCTCTTCGACGAGTCCGACAACGTCCCGGGCGACTTCGTGGACCTGCAGGGCAAGGTACTCGGCCAGCACAAGGGAATCATCCACTACACCATCGGGCAGCGCAAGGGCCTCAACATTGGCGGGCAGCCTGAGCCGCTCTTCGTGGTGGCAATCGACGTGAAGAAGAACCAGGTGGTTCTCGGGCCCCGCAGCACGCTCGACTGCACCGAAGTCGAAGGTACGGAACTCAACCTGATGGTATCGGAATCCTCCCCGCTCCTGAAGGGCGAACTCACCGCGCATATCCGTCTCGGGCACAAGGGCACCCCCGCCCGCATCGAGGCGCTCGACACACAGAAGGGGTTCATCCGCGTGCAGTTCGACGAACCGCAGTTCGCCTCCGCACCCGGCCAGATCCTCGTGCTGTACGCCGACTCGGGTGTGGTCGCCTCCGCCATCATCGCCTAGACCGCCCACGACCCACCCTCACAATCCGCCCTCTTTTCTAAAAAATTACGTGCCGTAGGCCAAAAATCATAATAGATTTTATATGTAGATTTTCCCGGACCTAGGTTCCCGAGGTGTATTCGATGAAACTGCTATCGATACTGAAATCAAAGGACTTGCACTATGCCGTGGCGCTTATCGCCATCGCGTTCCTCGTCAACATAATCCCCTCCAAGATAGCGATTGCGCTCGGAATCCCCGTCTTCATCGATTCCATCGGCACGATCCTCGCCGGTATGCTCGGCGGCACGCTCCCCGCGGTTATCGTGGGCTTCTGCTCCAACGCGTTCAACAGCATATCCGACCTCCCCACGCTCTACTACGGCATCATCAGCATCCTCATCGGCGCAATGGCCGCCATATTCCAGCAGAAGGGCTACTTCAGGACCCTCCCCAAGATAATCGTCATGGTGCTCATGTTCGCCATCCTCGGCGGCGTGCTCGGGTCCATCCTCACCTATTTCCTCTACGGCTATGATTTCGGCGAAGGCGTCTCGGCCCCGTTCGCCATCGGCATCCACGAGCACCTCGGGCTTTCCAAGTTCACCTCGCAGCTCGTCGCCGACTTCATCATCGACGTCATCGACAAGATATTCGTCGTCGCCGCGGTCATCATCACCTACCACAAGATTCCGCTGCACGTAAAGACGCACTGCAGCAGGGTGTTCCTCTTCGACCCCAATCCCGTCACCCAGTTCGAGGATGACGGCACCCGCGCCGTCAAGCGCTCGCTCCTGCGCAGGGTGGTCGTCATGGTCATCACGGCAGAAATCCTCCTCGGCGTGCTCGCGAGCACCACGGGATTCGTCCTCTACCAGCAGCAGTCCATCGAGAAATTCACCGACATCGCGCACGGCCTTACCGAGGCGGCATCCATCGCCGTCGATACCGAGCGGATAGACGAGTTCATCGAGAAGGGCCGCGAGGCGGAGGGCTACACCGACATAGAACAGAAACTCTACAGGATGAGGGACGGGTTCCCGCAGGCGCTGTACCTGTACGTCTACCGCATACAGCCGGACGGCTGCCACGTGGTATTCGACCTCGACACCAAGGAAGGCGAGAAGGCGAGCCAGCCCGGCGACCTCATCGACTTCGACCCGAGTTTCGAGCCATACATGCCGCAACTGCTGAAGGGCGAACCCATCGACCCCATCATCTCCGACGACCAGTACGGCTGGCTCCTCACGGTCTACAAGCCGCTCAAGAACTCTACCGGAAAGACGGTCGCCTACATCGCCGCCGACATTTCCATGGGCGAAATCATCACCGACCAGGCGGAATTCTTCATCAAGCTCCTTTCGATGTTCTTCGGCGTATCCATCCTCATCATGAGCATCGTGCTCGAGTTCGTGAACAGGAGAATCGTGCATCCGGTGAACCGCATGGCATCGGCCGCGATTCACTTCGCCTATAACATGGAACAGGACCGTGCAAACGACATGCACGAAATCAAGAACCTCAACATCCACACCTCCGACGAAATCGAGCACCTCTACAGGGCGCTTACCAAGACGTGCATGGATTCCATCGGGTTCATCAACAGGCTCGAGGCCGCCGCCGAGCGCATCCAGCACATGCAGGATGAAATTATTATCAACTTCGCCGAAATGGTGGAAGCGCGCGACACGAGCACCGGCAACCACATCAAGAAGACCGCGTTCTACGTGGAAGCCATCGCGCGCGAACTCCTCAAGGAAGGCAAGTACAGCGACGTGCTCGACGAGAAGTACATCGAGAAGCTCAAACGTTCCGCGCCTCTGCACGACATCGGCAAGATCGCAGTCTCCGACCTGATCCTGAACAAGCCGGGCAAGCTCACCGACGATGAATTCGCCATCATGAAGAGCCACACCACCGAGGGTACGAACATCCTCTCGAAAATCGAGGCGAACACCAACGACACGATGGACGACAACTACCTGAAGGAATCCATGGAGATGGCGCACTACCACCACGAAAAGTGGGACGGCACCGGATACCCCACGGGAATCAAGGGCGAAGAAATCCCGCTGTCTGCGCGCATCATGGCGGTCGCGGACGTGTTCGACGCCCTCGTGGCCGAACGTGTGTACAAGAAGCCGTTCACCTACGAGAAGGCGATGGCAATCATCACGGAAGGCGCAGGCAAGCACTTCGACCCCACGGTGGTGGAAGCGTTCTGCCACATATCCGAAAAGCTCTACGCCGAACGCACTACGCTGAACAACAAGGTGTAATGCCGAGGCCCGGTAACAGCACTCCGAAAGAACAACGCAGTAATCCTGCAGGACTACGCGAAGGCTAGTAGTTCACTGCCGCGTAGAAGTTGAATGCGCCGAACACCTGGTCGTTGAAGAACCCGTCCTCGACGGCATCGTAAACGGCACCCACTTCGAACTGGTACTTGCAGTAGCGGCAGAACACCATACCCGCATTCACGTCGCCCGCGATGTTTATCGCGAACTTGTCGCGGAACTTGCTGTAATGGTCGTCGTACTGCATGCCAAGCCCGAACTGCGCGCCAACAAAGGGAGTCACCGCGAAGTTGAAGAAGTTGACGCGGAAACCTATCATGTACATCGCGCGCCAGCCCCAGTTGTGCCACGCGTCGCCCGGGTTCCACCCGTAGATGTTGAGGGAAGTAAACTCAAGTCTTTTTCCGGAATCAAGAATCTTTCCTTCGCGCAGTATAACCGCCTTGCTGAAGTCCCGATCCGGGTTCAGGTCCTCGTCTTCCCAGTTGTACCAGATAGCCATGCCGCCGCCCAGCGTGCGCCAGGTACGGGAGTCGTGAGACTTCTCTTTTTTGTCCGAGGTATCGGTATCGGCATCGGCAACCTTCTGGTCGTCCTTCTGGTCAAGCAGCGCTACCCCCAGCTCGCGAGAATCGCCCGACAGGGGAGCGCTGACGTTCACGAACACCCAGTTCTCTTTCTCGGTATAGACTGCAAAATCGCACACCTTCTTCCCGTCGGCGGCAATGCAGGTCCACGCCCTGCGCTTGTCCAAGTCCTGCCCCTCGGTCCTTACCGCATCTTCCGAATTCGTGACCCTGTTCTGCCCCATCTTCCATTTCAACATCATCTGGATCTTGGCGGAATCCGTCTTCGCGTACTCCAGCATCTGCTTGAAATCGCCGACCAGCGCACTCTTGCCAAACGTCTCGATCAAAATGCGCTCGTTCCCCGCATTGCGTTCAAATTCCACCTTCTGGCTGTTCGACGTGGAACTGTTGTCCACAAGTTTCCAGCTCGGTTCGGGCAAGTACACCATCATCTCCTCCGGAGACTTCAGCATGTATTTGCCGGAATACCACTCGTCGGCCTTGCTGGACCCGGAACCGCTATGCACCACGGCGCCCACGGCATCGTTCAGGACGGAACGTCCGATAGACCTGACGACACTCGCGCAGCCTGTCAGGGAAAATACAATCAGGAGAAGGAGTATTTTAGTTTTCATACCACTAATACACTCTCATTGTAACGAAAAAGAAACAATTTTTTTCGTTTTTTTAGTAGTTCACCGCTGCGTAGAAGTTGAACGCACCGAACACCTGGTCGTTGAAGAACCCGTCCTCGACGGCATCGTACGATGCACCCAGTTCAACCTGGTACTTGCAGTAACGGCAAATCACGAGACCCGCATCGATATCCCCCGCGAGGTTTATCGCGAACTTGTCCGCAAACTTGCTGTAATGGTCGTCGTACTGCATGCCAAGCCCTACATGGGCGCCAATGAACGGAGACACGAACGCGCTGAACATGTAGACGCGGAAACCGAACATGGTCATGTAGCGCCAGCCCCAGTTGTGCCAGGCGTCACCATAGTTGAAACCTAATAGATTCGAGTAGTTGAAAGCGAGCCTTCCGCCAAAGTCAATGATACCACCCCGACGAATGAGCAGCGCCTTGCTAAAATCGCGGTCAGGATTCGCATCCTCGTCCTCCCAGTTGTACCAGATGGACATGCCCACGCCGTAGCTCTTCAGCACGCGGGTCGCATGCTTCTCGTAATCGCTCAGTTCCGCGTTGTCTATCATGGAAAGCGTCCGCGTACCGAGTTCCTCGGCGTTCACGTCCTTCGGGGCAACCACGCCCGAAACCACCCAGTTGCCCTTTTTGGTCACGATAACGAAGGTGCACTTGTTCTTGATACTGTCGCTCATGCAAACGTGCCCGCGGTTCGCGGTGCGCACGACGCCCCCAATCGTAGCTGCCGCAGACGAATCGCCCGCAGGGGCCTTGAAATCCAGCATTTCCTTCTCGAGCATCTTCCAGATTTTCACGGAATCCGGGTCGGCAGGGTTGTAGTCCTTTATGCCATCGGTCCTGAGTTTCTGCGGGGTAGTCGCCGAAACCGAGACGCTCACGCGGCCCGAGTCGCGGTAGAAAGTCACCACTTTCGAATCTGCGTCCTCGTACAGTTCAAGCGCGCTCCATCCGGTATCGGCAAGCGCAATCTTCATGGGCTCGGGCGAACGAATCATGTAGTTACCGAACACGCGCGTGAACGTCATGTTCATGGCAGGCGCCGCATCCTCCTTCGGCGACTGGTACAAGCCCGCACATCCTACGAGCATGGCCGAAAGCACAAGTAAAAATGCAAGCAAGAGCATGGTCAGTCTATTCATCGAATTTCGCCTCCTGAATTTCGCGCGCCGCCTTCTCGATCTCGCGCTCGCGCAAGACCTCGTCCACCTTCGCGCGCAGGACATCTTCCTCGTGAAGTTTGTAGAGCATGTTTCCCTGCTCCACGCAGGGGCGCAACATGCGCAAGTAGCTCACCATAAGCCCGACCATCGCGGCGCATGCCGCAAAACAGCCAGACCAGGAATCAGCAATCTCGGCGAATGCCACCACGATGCCGACAAGAATGAAGGCAAGGAAAATAACGAGGTCGCGCCTGGTCACGGGCGTGTATCGAATACCGCGCCCGTCAAGTAGTTTCTGCTGCCGCCGTGCGATATCGCGCAAGATAAACACGTCAAAAACATGCCCGATGTAGGGGAGGAGCACCGAACAAACAACCGCAACGTTCGGAGAGAAGGTCGTCGTCGTGAGGCAGCGCAAATTCCTTATGGCACGGTAAAGCCACAATATCCAGTAGACGAAAAAAAGCCAGAACACGACGAAGCATACGGCCATAGTTCCAATCATCGGAACCAAGGCTGCCAAAAACAGATAGTAGAGATGCCGGGCGGTATCCGCATCCGTCACGGCCCCGCTCGCCATATAGCCCGTAACCTGGATGACGGTATTGCACAGCACCAGGAATACGACGATAATGATATACAAGAATTTCAGGAAGAACATGGCGCGTGCGCCGCGCCGGGAATTATCTTCCAGACGCACGCTACCTGAACTCATACACCTTGGTAGCGAGCACGGTCTCGCCGCTAAGCATGCTGACCTTGATCTTCACCGTGGTCATCTTGCCGCGCGGAATCTGCACCGTGGCGCTGTAGCCGATACCCGTTTCCGAGGGCACAAACTTTGTCTCGAATGCCTTGCCGCCAACACTGACCTCCACCGACTTGATCTGTGCAGGGTCGTTGCCCACGATATGTTCCACGTCGAACAGGAGTTCAGGATAGAGCGAGGCTCCCTGCGAAACCTTCTTCTTGAAGACTTCCTTCGCGCCACCGCGCACCTTCACCTTCACGCCCGTCTTGGGGAAGCAGGAGAATTCGCGCTCGATGCTGGCATCGACACCTTCCACGTTCTCGGGCACGAACTTGTACTTGAACGTACCCGGCAACAGCTTGAAGGTAGCCGCGTAGTCCCTATCCAGCGTGACTTCCTTGAGGAGGCTGTCGTGCGCAAAGATAGAGAGCTTACCCTCGTTGTCCCTGAACCCGGACGTGGTGTAGAGCACCTCGCACTTGGTCACGTCGGACTTGATAATCTTCACACCGCGATCGAACCTGTAGACAAACGAGAAGTTACCGCATACAAACGAATTGTGTTCGGCAGTGCATATCGCCTCGAACTTCTTCGGACCGAGGGCGGCCCTGCTCCAGCGCGGCACGAAGCGCATGGGCTTGCCGTCGGAGATGTTGCGTTCCGGGCCGATCGCCACCTGCATGCCTTCAGTGCAGGTTGCAAAGATCTCGATGCTGTCGGCGTTCACCAGCGTGGGAACGGGCTCGAACCGGCATTCGTACTTGGACCGCAGGTCCTCATTGCGCTTCTCGATAGTCTCGTCGATTTCCTTCGCCTGCTTCTGGATATCCTCGACGGACTTCGTCGTATCGTCCACGGCCTCGCTTATCTTCTTCGCGAAGTCCGGATCGCCCGCGTTCTTCGCCTCGACAACCACGGGCGGCTTGCCCTTGCGGAAGGCGACAAACTGCTGCGCGTGAACCGCAACTTCCTGGCCGTCCTGTTCCATCACCATCTCGCCAGAGTTGAGCGAACCGAACGACTGCCCGCCGTTGGTCACGCCGATGGTGCCGTCCGTACCGCGGATCGATGCGGTCATGGTCCCGGTCTTGAACTTGAACTGGCTCTTCTTGCCGGTCTGCTTCTGCGCGTTGAAGCGCAACAGGCCCTTCTTGATATTGACTTCGGAAATCTGCGAATCCTTGATGAACAGCACCTGCGTAAACTCGACAAGCGCGTTCTCCTCGATGGAGATCGTGCTGCCCTCGGGCATCGCGATAAGCACGGCAGATTCCACATCCGTCTGGATGAGGTCCTTGTCCTGGACCTTTGCGCCTACGCGCAGGCTAGCCCAGTCACCGTTACCCTTCTTCTTGAACGAGACGTCGCCAAGAACAGAACGTACCTTGGCGCTCTGCGGGGCAGCCATCGTGAAGGTGACCGCCAAAACCACCCAAACCGTTAAGCTCCTGAATATAGACATAGGACCTCTCGGAAACAAAAAACACTACGCCACAGGGCGCAACACAAACATAAATATAGACTATAATTTTTCAAAAAGCACGTGGCGTATTATTCCAAAGCGGTATAATCAAGCCTATCACGGCGATAATGCAATTACGCGTGACGCGAACGACAACTTTTTTCCAGCAGTCGATTGCGGAATTGTCAAGTCATCCTGGCTCCGGGAAGGTCATATTTTCAACATGGCACCCGTGTACGTAGTGTTAATTCAATGTTAATACTATGTTGATTTATGATTTGCGAGAGTAATTCGTAATTTCCAAACCGCACAAGTTATCCACATGAGCAACCCGCGTTTCACGTGAAACATCCCAAAAATTGAAATCAATCCAAAATTTATTCACGAATATAAAAGTCAACTTCTGCGCTTCCATGCATTTTGTTAATAGAATGTTTACAATATAATTAACAGCGCAGGGAATTCTTCCAATATAAAATGCCCCGACGAGGAGGTCGTCGAGGCGAATTTTTTTTTGCCAGCCGCGCCGTCCAAAAGATTCCGGGTCAAACCCGGAAAACGGGCAGGCGCTTCACGTGAAACTAGCGCCTAGAATTTCACGACTTTCGGAGCCGCCGTAAAGCTGTAGAACGTAGCGGTCGCGTCCTTGAAGTAGAGCGTCTCGGTGTTGTCGTCGTCGGGCGAGTACATCGACTTGAGCTCGGGGTAGTGCTCCAGCATGTCGACCTTCGGTTCGCGGCGGTCGTCGCGGACCAGGGTACCGGCAACGCGGACCCACTCGTTACCCGCGGCGTTCATCGCGCAGATTTCAACCTTGCCGTTCTTCTGGATCTGCTTGGAGCAATCCTTGGACTTGCCGGTCTGGATATAGAGCTTGCCCTCGAAAATGTTGGCGGTACCAAACGGGCGTACACGCGGCTGGTCGCCGTCGGCCGTCGCGAGG
Organism: Fibrobacter sp. UWT3; assembly: GCF_900230125.1. NCBI lineage: Bacteria > Pseudomonadati > Fibrobacterota > Fibrobacteria > Fibrobacterales > Fibrobacteraceae > Fibrobacter > Fibrobacter sp. UWT3. The sequence continues at coordinate 368,291 of NZ_OCSS01000002.1, forward strand.
AAATACGCACCGCATGCCTTGAGAAATTTTACGACTTCTTCCATCTTGTTTTTCCTTAATAACGTCTGTTATTGTTTTTGTTAAAAGTTCGCTGTTGCTGTCAACTATATATAATATACAAAAAATGGATTTCACCTATTTTCGGTACGCGTCCCGATAAACTTTCAACATCTGTTCACCGAAACAGCAGAAAATGACCTTCTTGAGGCATTTTGCAGGGTACTTATCAACAGTCCGAACCGCAATCTCGGTAGCCGCCTCCCAGGGGTAACCGTAGACCCCGCAGGAGATGGCGGGGAATGCGACCGTCCGGCAACCGTTCTCCTCAGCCAAGTCAAGACAACTTTTATAACAAGATTCCAGGAGTTCGGGTTCGCCGTGCAGGCCGTCCCGGTAGATGGGTCCCGGAGTATGGATGACGAACCTTGCCGGCAACCTGAACCCGGGGGTAATTTTCGCCTTGCCCGTCTCGCAACCCTTCAGGGGGATGCACGCCTTCAGAAGTTCAGGGCCCGCCGCCCGGTGGATCGCACCGTCGACACCGCCACCACCCAGCAGGGAACAGTTCGCCGCGTTCACGATGGCATCCACATCCAGCTTGGTGATGTCGCCCTGGATAATCTCGATTTCTACCATATAGGCCTCCGTGGTACAATATACTATTTATACCACATAATGAGCAGAACCGTTATGAAAATGGCCGCGATGAGGGAACACATGGGAACCTCCCTGAAATGAATTTGTCCCTTTTTTAGTTGAAAATCCAGGTCTCCAACTGGTGTAAATCTAGGCTATTAGCGCTTCATTGTCAAGTAATTTCATGCTCTTTTCCCGAAGTTTTTCGACAAGTTCGGGGATTTCCGCATAGCCGTCCAACCGTCTCCAGTTCTTTTCGCGGTGGAGGACCTCAGCGGCCATCCAGCGTTTGAACATTCCAATGTCCCTGTAGCGCTTCACGTTCTTCTCGATGGCGTCGAGACCGTTGAAGGTGGACTCGATTATGTTGGTCGTTATGAGCGACTTGCGCAGGAGCGCGGGGATGCCCAGCCGGTGGACCGTAAGCAGCCTCTCGCCGCCCTCGGAAAGCGATTTGGCGGCACTCGTGTTTATGCCTTCGAGCCACTCGTGGACCTTGAGAAGTTCCCTTCTCGCGTCCTCGTAGCCCACCATCCCGATGGCGTTGTTGTAGCGCCTGTCGAACTCGGCCCGGTACATCTCGGGCAGATGGGACTCGACGTTGCGCCTCTTGTGGATCACGCAGCGCTGGTGCTTGAGGTCCTTGCCGAAGCGGTCCTTGAGGGCGCGGTTGAGGCCCGTCCCGCCGTCGGTCACGAAGATGATGTCGGGGTGCAGGGCGAGGCCCCTGCTCTCCATGTCGGAAAGGAACGAACGGCACATTTCGGTGTTTTCCGAACTGCCCTGCCAGAGGCCAAGCACGCGCTTGTAGCCTTCCGCGTCAACGCCTATGGCGGCCATCACGACCTCGCCGCAGCGATGCATTGCGTCCATGAAGACGGCAACCGCCTCGAAGTCCTCCAGCCTGCGCTCGTTCAGTTCCTTCAGTTTCCTTGTGCATGCGGCAACGACCTTGCGCGACACCGACGACTTGCTTACGCCGAACGCCTCCCCGGCAGTCGAGAACACATCCTCGTAACGCCTCCCGGACAGGCCTGAGAGGCATGCGTGCAGCAGGTGCTCGGAGAACGCGTCGGGGTCTTTCAGACGGGCGTAGATACGCGATTTGACCTCGCCGTTTTCGTCCCTGAGCCTGGGTACGCGCACCTTCGCCTTGCCACCCGCGATGTACACGGAACCACCCTGGCTGGACCACTTCTTGAAGCCCTTCCTGGGGTGGTATGCTGCACCGCCGAGCTGTTCCCTTTCGGCCAGGAGTATCGCCTCCACGAGCCTTGCGCCCATCTCCCTCGACAGCGCGTCAAGGCAGCTTTTCCCCTGTTCGGCAAGGTCGGCCAGAACCACCCCGACACTGGTCGAAATGTCGATTTCTTCGCGGCGGACGATTGACAGTTTGGGGGTTCTTTTTGTACTTTTCATCATGGTGGTTATCCTCTTGCTTGGTGTTTTTTTGCTGAACCAAATTTACAAGTTGGAGACCACCTTTTTCTTTTTGGTTGCAGAAATTTCAACTAACTTTGGGGCATCTTCCCCTGAAATAGTCCTGCCGGCAATATATAAACATTTGATGACAAAGAATGTCAATAATAAAAAATATCTCAAATAAATGAATTTTTCGCGAAAACTGAATATATATTTGAGTATCAGGGATTAAGCCCTCCTTAAAAGGAGAAAATATGGATAGGAGAATGATTTTCATGGCGCTCGCCTGCGCCGCTACAACTGCACTTGCGGCAAATACCGCCAGCCCGACATTTTTGTGGGACGCCACGACCGACACCATAGGCCGAATCGAGACCGGATCACCCGACTCTACGTCCGGCTGGTGGTACTTTTATGACGACAGTGATTATGGGGGCACGTCCAATGTAACCATCCCAGCGGATATGGAGACAATCGAATCACCTGACTTTATAGGTGCTATGGCTGAAGCATACGGTGCAATCAAGGCCACCGTCAAGTTGAATGATGGCTACGAGTTCCCCTATGCCGGAATCGGTTTCAATGTCTGGAACGAGCAAAAGGAAGGCGCAGACATTTCCGCCTGGGGAGGCTTTTGCCTCGAGTACCAGTCCACAATCGGTTTCAGCATCGAACTCGTTCCCGAAAACGAAGAGGACGTGACCGCATTCAACAACTACAGGGCAACTGTCGCGAAGGCGGCAACCATGACTACCATGAATTTTCGATGGGATAAATTCAGGCAGGAGGCCGGATGGGGCAAGGAAGCCGACAAAGATTCCGTCCTTGCAAAGACAGCCGCAGTCAAGCTGGCTTTCAGAAACAGTGCGGGAACTGAGGGGGATTTCCAGATACAGTGGATAGGTTCTTACGGCATGTGTTCATGTTGCGGTCCAATGCCCGACAGAATCGGGAGCGACCCCACCACGATTCCCGTCAAGGCGACCCTTTCGGGCCGCATACTGCAACTTACCGGAGCGGCAGCCCTCGGGAAGGCAACCGTCGTCGATCTCCAGGGGAATGTCGTGATGTCGGCACCAGCTACCGGCATAATGGATCTTTCCGCACTCAGGGCCGGCATGTACATGCTCCGCATCGAGGGTCCGGGAGTCAACCACACGCAGAAGATTCTCCTGAAGTAAGACAACAGGGGAGAGAACGATGAAATGCAAGTTCATCATATTGCTCGTAATGATTGCCGGCGGGATATCGTTCGCCCAGCTACTGCCACAAAAGCAGGCAGAGGACTTGCCGAAAATCGACCGCGCCATGATATTCAAGGTGGACTACAGTGACGAGGTGGAGATGCCCGCCGATACTTCCAGGACCATCAATCAGCCGGTCCGGAGCGCAGAAAAGAGTGAACTTGCAAACAATACGCTGTTTATAAATACACTCTGCGCGACAGGGGCGGTGCTCGGGGCTGTCCTTGGCGGGAACGGAACCGCCGGCTGCTTCGTGATACCCAGCAGCAAACTGAAGTTCTAATGTTTGCGATTGCCATGTAGGAAAACATGTTTGGGAAAGCAATCGCAACCTTAATCGCCTCGGTCATAGAACATACAAATATGTTCTGCGACACTCGGCTCATGTTGGGCTCCTTCGGAGCCTACATGCTCATGCTCGGTCATGCCGGTGTGCAAGCACCCCGTCGCGACACTCGCTATCGCATGTTTCACGTGAAACACGCACAAGGTTTCCAAGCAAAAATGTGCTTGCACATTTTTATTTGGGAACCGCAGGGTGTAGGACTATGGCGCAGCCATAGTCCCAACATGTGCCAACATGTTGGTTTCACTACCAGATTTATATATATTCCATTATATGAGGCGAACATTCATCATATTGGCGTTCTTGGCATTCAATGCACATGCGGTTGACTGCATCCGCGCCAAGTTCGATATCTTTGTCGCGCAATACGAGGCACTCAACGACAATTACACAGGACTGATTATCGACAGCACGAGCTCTGACAATACCCAGGAAAAATTCACCTTTTCAAACGACCATACCTACCTATGGACATCGTACGCGCGCTTGAGTCCGAATAGCGAATTCAAGAAATATGAACCTCAACAGATGAGTTACAAAGCGGAAATCTCCCAAGAAGGAGACTTCAAGATATATGACCGTGGCCCCCTAGTATACAGGGTATTCCACACGGAAGATTCCATTTATGTCGAGAAGTTATCAAACGAACGCTCCGATACGACTATAATAATTTGGCACATCCGGAACGACACCCTTTACGAAAAGACCTCAAGCACCCTCATTGTTACGTACGATCCCGGATTCGAAAACAGGTGCTTCGAGACCCGGACGAATAACAGTTCCTATGAGGTACTGTACGAGTACGAAACCAAGGGGGATACCCTCATTGAATACTATGGTGCACTCCTAGGGAATGTGGGCTATCCTTCGGCAAACAGCAAGGCTACCGACAGCGTTTGGACCAAAACCTTCTACGTACCATTCAACACCGAGCAGTCTCTGGGGATTTTCCAGACACCACGCCCGACTAACATCTCTAAAAAGGGAAGACACTTCGACCTCCTCGGACGCCCCGCGAGGGGAAAGTACACCGTGAAGTTTTCAAGATAAGTTCACACTATTTCAACATCTATCAAAAAGTTATTCACGGATATTTTTAAAAAATGAAAGGGCGCCGATGTCGGCGTTCTCTTTTTTTTGTGAGATATACTAAATTATTTCGTGTTTGTTGGCGAATGCCAACACTCTTATATGTTTCACGTGAAACGCCCGATGGCGAGTGTCGCGACAAAATGCTTGCATTTTGGCATGACCGAGCATGAGGGCGTAGGACTTTGCGAAGCAAAGTCCCAACATGCCCAGCATGTTGGTTTCACAACCAGAGATTAGATTGAGTTATAAAACTAACATAGAGCAGCAGAATCTTCTGAACCAGTTCCTGAAGGAACATATTCTCTCTGAGTTGTCCAAAGAGCAAATGGACAAGCTCTATGACTTTGCCGACCTGGTGGTAGAAACCAAGCAATTCGGCAACCTGATTTCGGCGAAGGATTCCGAGAAATTCTTGAGCCGACACATCGCCGACTCGCTCGTCCCCTATATATATATATTAGACGAAAGACGAAAGACGAAAGACGAAAGCCATTCAGACTCTCTATCGTCTATCGTCTACCAGCGAAGCGATCTTTCGTCTAAGACATGGGCGGATATGGGTGCGGGTGCAGGCTGCCCGGTTTTCCCGCTCGCCATCGCGATGCCCGAAGTCCAGTTCTATGCAGTAGAACCCCGCCACATGCGCGTAGAGTTCATGAACTACGCGAAGGAAAAACTCGGACTCAAGAATCTGACCGTAGTAGGCAAGCGCTTCGAGACTTCGGGCCTTGCCGACCTGGACTTCATCAGCTGCCGCGCCCTCTCGACTTTCGAAAACGACTGGGAACGTGCACAGCCCGCCCTCAAGAAGGGTGGACTCTTCCTCACATTAAAAAGTTTCAATAGCATTTCACACCTGGAAAACGACCCGGCAGTCAACATCTGGAAATACAAGCTGCCGAACGAAGAACAGGATTACGCCTTAGTCACTCGAGGTAATAAATGAGTAAAGTGATAGCAGTATGCAACCAGAAGGGCGGCGTGGGCAAGACCACGACGGCCGTGAACCTGGCTGCAAGTTTTGCCGCTCTCGAAAAGAAGACTCTCCTTATCGACATGGACCCGCAGGGCAACGCCTCGCAGGGTCTCGGGTTCAACGAGTCGCAGGAACTGGATATCCACGAGGTCTTGGACCTGGCGGAAAACCCAGACAACATGACTCTCGAAAACATCGCGCCCGCCGTCATGGACACGAGCCTCGACTACCTGAAGGTCATCACCTCCGGCCCGGACCTCGCCGTCATGGAAATCGAACTGGTGAACGCGATGAGCCGCGAACACAGGCTCGAGCGAATCATCAACGTGCTCAGGAACGAATACGAGTTCATCATCATCGACGCACCTCCGAGCCTGAACCTGCTCACTCTGAATGTGCTTACAGCCGCGACGAGCGTGCTTATCCCTATCCAGTGCGAATACTACGCCCTGCAGGGTATGACCGAACTTTTCAAGACCATCCGTGAAGTGCAGAAGAACCTGAACGCGAACCTCAAGATCGAGGGTGCGCTCCTCACGATGTACTCCGCAAATCTGAGCCTCTCGAAGCAGGTCGCCGCCGAAGTCCGCGAGAACCTTTCCGACACGGTATTCCAGACGATGATTCCGAGAAACGTCCGTCTGAGCGAAGCGCCCAGCCACGGTAAGCCGGTCATCCTGTACGACGTGCAGAGCACCGGCTCGCAGGCATACATGAAACTCGCCGAGGAAATTCTGAACAAGGGTAAGTAATGGGAAAGAAATCTTTTGCACTGGGTCGCGGTCTCGCCGCCATCATGAAGGACCACGACATCAATTTTAAAGGTGAACAGGCGAACACTATCAACAATCCTGCCGAAACTTCCGAAAAGTTCGAGAAGATTGTTGAAATCTCGATTGACCTTATCGACCCGAACCCGTACCAGCCGCGCAAGGCGTTCGACGACGAAGGGCTTTCCGAACTTGCCGACTCCATCAAGCAGCAGGGTCTTATCCAGCCGATCGCTCTGCGCAAGGTGGGCGACCGTTACCAGATTATCAGCGGTGAACGCCGTACCCGTGCCACCAAGATTGCAGGTCTCCCCACAATCAAGGCGCAAGTCTTCGAGGACCTCGACGACAAGGCGATGGCGGAATGGGCACTCATCGAGAATATCCAGCGCGTCGACCTGAACCCGGTCGAAATTGCACGTTCTTATCAACAATTGATCGATAAGCACGGCTACAAGCACGAAGATCTGGCAAAGATTGTGAGTAAGTCGCGCTCCGCGATTACCAACAGCCTGCGCCTCCTCAAGCTCCCGGAACAGGTGCTCTTGTGGATAGAGGAAGGAAAGTTGAACAGCGGTGCCGCCCGCGCACTCTGCAGCGACAAGATCGGCGACCCCGAATCGCTTGCGGAACGCATTATCGAGGAAGGCCTGAACGTGCGCCAGATCGAGGCGATTATCCGCGGCGACGACAACAATGACGATGAAGAAGAAGAACCGTCCCTTCGGCAAGCTCAGGGACCTGAAAATTCCGAGACGCCCGCAAAGCCCAAGCCGGAACTGAGCGCCGACATGAAACAGTTCGAGACCAGGCTCGAGACGTTCTTCGGCACGAAGGTGCAGCTCAACCCGAGCAGCTCCGGCAAGCCGGAAGGCACCATCGTCATCAAGTACTACAGCATGGACGACCTGACCCGCATCCAGGAAATCATGGAAAACCGCTAGGCAGCTCATGAAAAAGAAGTACTACACAGTACAGATTATCCCGGAAGACTCGCACGAAATCAAAAAGTTCAAGGTTTCGACGCGTTGGTTCCTCTTCGGGAAGATTTTTCTGGTAATTTTCATAATTGTTCTCGGTGCTTTCTGCTACAATCTGGCAAAAATCAACCGGATTGTCGCAAGTTACGAGAAAATCCGCGTGGTTAATGCCCAACTTATCAAGAAAGACAAGAACTACGAGGAAATGTTCGAGCGCCTTGACTCCCTCTGGATACTGGAACAGCGTATCCAGAACATATTCGAGACATTTATCGAAAACGACTCCAACAAAATCAACAGTATTATAGACAGGAACAGGTTCGCGCACTCGCCTTCCGAGAAAAACGAAATTGATTTTGAAGGACATGGGTGGAAAACCCTCGAGGAAAAGTTAAAAATCGAGAAAATTCCGGATATCGTGCCTGTCGTGGGCATCGTGAGCAAGAAGTTCGACGAGGACGGAAGCCACCTGGGGATAGACTTCTCGGCCAACCCGGGTAACCCGGTCTTTGCGACCGGTACGGGTACCGTTGAATTTGCAGGCAAGAAGGGCGAACTCGGGAACACCATCGAAATCAACCACGGGAACGGCTACGTTACCACCTATTCTCACCTGATGAACATCAAGACGAGAAAGGGGAGCCCCGTTCACAAGGGCGACATCATCGGATCGGTAGGCGCCACGGGTACCACGAACGGACCGCACCTGCATTATACTATTATTAAAGACGGGGTCCCGCAGGACCCGGAAACCTATATCAACTACTAAGAGGTTAAAAATGGCTACAAAAGGCGAACAGGAAATTACCCAGATTGGCGGAAGCATCACCATCAAGGGCGATATCAGCGGCAAGAGCGACGTGCGTGTTGCCGGCAACGTGAACGGCAGCATCAACATCGAAGGCGAGCTCATCATCGAGCGCAGCGGCTACATCGAAGGCGAAATCAAGGCCACCAACGCCGTTGTCGCCGGTAGCGTGAAGGGCAACATCGATGTGTCTGAAAAGCTCATCCTCGAGAGCTCCTCCAAGTTCGTGGGCAACATCAAGACCAAGCAGCTCATTATCCAGGAAGGCGCAATGTTCCAGGGCAACTGCCAGATGGGCATGCCGACACAGGCTGCAGCACCTGCCAAGAAAGAGGAAAAGGCCTAATCCACCACCATATCATAGTTATCTATTTATTTATATATATAGTAATAACTATGATGCTGTTTATAGTGGATAAGTTTTCCGGCTATTTTGCATAAGGTGATGATGGTCAATAGGTTATGAAGAAATGTTGAAGGTTGAGAAATGTTGAAAAGTTTATAGTCTCTCAACTTTTTTCAATGTTCACAAGTGTTGAACCTTACTTTTCAATGGCTGTGAACAACTATTCACCACCCCCTTATTGAAGAATCCGGAAACCTGCAGGTCTGTGAATATGCGAAATATCACACTCAGTGCAGATAAATTCTTTTTTTCTTGTATAAACGGCAGTTAATATTTTATATTAAAGGCGCTAATGTCGTCTAAAGTATTGAAGATAGGTCAGATAACGGATATCCATATCGGTGAGGATGAAAACCTTGTCCAAGGGATCGATGTTCGCAAGAACTTCCTTACCGCGTTGAATTCCGAATCCATGAAGGATATCGACCTTCTCGTGCTTTCGGGCGACCTCGCGAACGAGAACGCCGAGCCGGGCGCCTACCGCTATATCGCGGAACAGCTCAAGGGGGTCAAGTGCCCCGTGTGCATTATCCCCGGCAACCACGACAGCCTCGACGTTATGGTGAAGTTCTTCGACATGCCGGTGAAGAACGGCAAGTGCTATTTCCGCTACGACCTCGAAGGCAAGTCCATGTTCTTCCTGGACAGTGCAATCGGTGAGGTTTCCCGCGACCAGCTTGACTGGCTCGAGGAAGAAGTCCCGAAGGTCGACGGCGAAGTTATACTGTTCATGCACCACCCGCCCTGCTTTTGCGGGCACAAGTTCATGGACCTGCACTACCACCTGAGGAACATGGTGGAGGTGCAGCAGGTTCTCTCGAAGTTCAAGAACCTGAACCACGTTTTCTGCGGGCACTACCACAGCGAGCACCAGATGAAGTTCTCGCACATCCACGTGCATGCCGCACCGCCTACGCAGATGCAGATTGACGCCGACAGGCCGTACTTCAAGTTGAAGAGCACCGAGCCCGGTTGGCAGGTTATTTACTGGGGCGATTCCGTCAAAACCGAGGTACATTACTAGTTTTTTTCGGGAAATCCCTTGAAATTGCTCGACTACTATGCTATATTTGCCCCTACGTGGCGGTTTAGCTCAGTGGTAGAGCACTGGAATCATAATCCATTGGTCCGGGGTTCAAATCCCTGAACCGCTATTAAAAAAAGAGGCGCATATGTCGAAACGAATTCTTGCAATTTCAATTCTGGCTATCGCCTCTTTTTTTGTTGCCTGTGAAAACGACGATGGCGACCAGCCGCAGATGCAGCAGGTGCAGGCGAACCTCCCGAAATCCGTACCCATAGTGAACGTCGACCCGTTCACCGCCCCCGCCGAACCCATAGTGACGCAGGACCAGGCGAACAAGTACGTGAAGGCGAGCGCCGCACTCGTGGAACTCGGCGTGAGCTGGTCCAAGAAAATCGAGGAAGCGAAGGAAGGCGAGAAGGTCCAGATTCTCGACGCCTACAACGTGGCCCGCGACCAGCTGTGCGCACGCATTGGCCTCAAGGGCATCGCCGAATACAACTGGATTACCGAAGTGGCGCTCCCCAACCCGCGCAACATCCCGTTCTTCGAGGCGGCAGGCCTCAAGAAGTAGAGAAAGCCCGCAAGAAAAAATTTGCAGAAGACCGCCCGCTGGGGCGGTTTTTTTTATAGATATATGTTGTCAACCTTTATGCCGGAGATCTAGATGCCGATTCGTATTACTATCAACCCGAATTCAGATTCCAGCGCGGAGTGGGCCATTTTCCATATGGCAGAAACACTCGGACCCGCGTGGGACGTGTGGATGAACCGCCACCTTGTTTTCAACAGCCGTGCGTGTGGCGCCATGAACAGGGAGGTTGACTGCATTCTGTACCACCGTGAGTACGGCATGCTTATTGTGGAATGCAAGGGCGGCAAGATTTGGACAAGGTATAACGAGAAATCAAAGGCCACGGAATGGTTCAGTGGCAATAACCCGCTGGTGCCGCCGCCGAGCGAGCAAGTGGGTTCGCTTATTTCTCCCCTGCACGAATACATGAAGGAAATCCTCGAGCCGGCACGCGAAGGGAAGATGCGCAAGGTGCGCGTGCAGTGGGCGGTATGCTTTAGCGACATGGACAGCATGGAAGGGATTCCCGGTTCGGAAATCCCGAGGAAGCGCGCGCTGCTGCGGCCAGACGTCCTCAACGCGAAACGTTTCGAGAAGCGAATCATCGAGATTCTCGAAACTCCTGTACAGGCGAACGGCAACATGCCGTTCATGAACGAGTACCTCGACGAGGATTCGCTCTTTAGGCTCAGGAACTTCCTTGACGGCCAGGGCGAAAAACCCGATGCGGCAGAAATCATTAAGAGCAGTTACGAGAACTGCTTCCAGGAGGCGACCGAGATGCAGCAGATGATGATGGAATCCATCTCGCGCAACCCGCGCATGCGCATCGAGGGAGTGGCCGGTTCTGGGAAGTCGCACATGGTAGTGTGGGATGCGCTTCGCCTTTCGCGCATAGGCAAGAACGTGGCGATAGCCTGCTATAACGACCTGCTGGCAACAGAACTCAAGCACGATGTAGACAAGGTAATAAGCAAGGACCGCATAGGTGTCGAAAAGAAGTATGCGCAGGATGGCGGCGTGAGTTACGGGCGCGTAGACGTGCTTGCCTATTCCGAATGGTGCGAGAAATATGTACGCGCCGCGAAGGTGAAGGTAGCGAAGAGTGGCGACAGGTCGCTGTATTTTGACAAGGAACTCCCCCAGGCATTCGTGAAGGCGCAGAAGATTCTGGCGAAAGACAAGAAAACGCGCGAGAAGTTCTTTTACGATGCGGTAATCATCGACGAAGGGCAGGACTTCGCTAGCGAATGGGTAGACTCGTTCCTCGGGCTCTTGCACAACGAGGAACACGGCACCGTGAGGTTCTTCTACGATCCGGCACAGCGCCTATATGCAAGCCGCAACGGTATCGACAACGCGCAGGTCGAGAAGATGCCCGTGATGGTGCTGAACCGCGGATTCCGCAGCACGAAGCGCATTCTTGAATGGGTGCGCAAGAATACCGGGTTCAGGCTACAGGCTTTCGACAACATAGTGCTTGGTGAAGCTGTCAAGGAAATGCAGTACAGGGACGGTGTAGAGCAGGCGCAGATGCTGCGCGCTCGTATCGACGAACTCATGAAGAAGAAGCACCTTTCCGTTTCGGATATCCTCGTGGTATCGATGAAGAGCGACAAGAGTTCCGCGCTCAAGGGTATTTCTGATGACCGCATCGTATGGAATGCGGGGGGCGACAAGACTCTGATTAAGGACAAGGTAAATATCGTGAGCGTCTACCGTATCAAGGGTCTTGATTCTACGGCGGTAATACTTACCGACATCGAGGAACCCGCCGAGGCGAGCAGGCACGAAGACTGGAAACGCTGCCTGCTCGTAGGTGCCACCCGCGCGAAATCGCTCCTTACAGTTTTCAGGAAGAAGTAATAGCGCCTTGCCGCGCGGGCTATAAACTACCACGCGAAATCGACTACGATACGCCAGTAGTTGTCGGTATCGAACCTGTGCGAGTGACCGCTACCGCCTACGCCGAAGTTGAACTGGTATTCGGCGGAGAAGTGGCGCGTAATCTGCAGGCCAATCCCGAGCCACACGGAGAACGTGAGGTCCTTCACTCCGTTGAAGCGCGTCTCGATATCGTCGAGGAACCCGAGCCCGAGCTGGTCCTTCGCCGCCTCCTTGACTTCTTCTTCCTTGCTCAGTTCCTTCTCGGATTCCGGAGCCTCCACCTTGTATATCTCGAAGATAGGCTTGTGGAAGTTGAAGGTCTGGCTTATGAACGGCTTGAATATGGGAATGTAGGGCACGCCTAGCCTGAACGATATCGGGATATCGAGCCCGATGTTGTGATAGTATATATCTACTTTGTCTGTAAGAGCGAGGGTATCTTCGAGGGTGAATTTCTTGTAGTGGTAGAACGTGCCCATGCCTATGCTGAACGCGCCGCCGTCGTAGAAGTACCAGCGCAGGTAATAGGTGAGCCCGCCCTCGTATCCGGTTTCGTCGTCAAGGTTGCGGATGCGTCCGTAGCCCTTCTGGTAGTAGCTGTGCTCGCCGAAGTTGCCGTACGTGAATTCCATGACCTTGTAGAAAATGCGGTCCTTCTTCTTTGTGGAATCGGCAGGGGCAGATTCGGCGGCTTGCGGGCAGGCCGCGGGCGCGGGCTGCGCGGCCGTGGTGTCGGCAGGTGCGCTTGCGGGCGCCTGCTCTACTGCGGGCGCCTGCTCTACTGCGGGTGCCGCCTTCGCGGTATCCGCGGGTGCTGCGACCGCTACCGGCTTGGGTTCTTCGGTCGGGTGCATCTCGAGGATGGCGAATTCAGCGCTCGTGAACGTGACGGTATAACTGCACTTGCCTTCCACGTTGCAATGCGCCTGCACGGAATCCGCGATGGCGCGGGCCATCTCTTCGCGCAGGAGCTTTGTACGGAACTTGAGGAGGCTGTCGGCGTATGCTGTCTTTTCGGCAATCTCCTTGTCGATGGCGATGATGTCGCGGGTGTTCTGCTCGTGCGCCTTGCACTGGCACGAGGATTCCGCAAGCTGGCAGAACGCCTTGAGTTCGGCTTCGGCCTTCGCGGCGGAATCGGCGCGGGCGATAGAATCTGCGTGTGCCTTCGCGAGCGCCGCGGAATCGGGCGGCGTTGCAATTTCTGGTTCTTGCTCAATGAGAATCACGTCGCCTGCGGGCTGTGCAGCGAGCGCGCAAGTGTTGCAGCGGTCGGTGCATTCCTGCGACATCGGCGCGATGGGCAGCAGGCTACGGCGCCTCTGGAGCGAATCGACCGTAGCGTTTGCGGCGCGGATAGCCTGGGGCTGCATCTTGAGGGCGCGTTCGCTTGCGTCGGACGTACCCGAGAGCAGCTGGAACTTCGTGAGCGTGGTGCGGCCCTTGTCCATCGACTTGTAGTATCCGTTCTCGAACGTGATGCTGCGGGCACATGCGGCCTTGTCGCAGCCTGCGAGAATCGCCTCGGTGAGCTTGCGCTTGCCGAGTTCCACGCCCATGTTCTTGGATTTCGCGCTGTCGATGACGAACGGGCAGTTGCAGGTGGATTCTATCTTGTCGCAGTTCTCGGCGCGTGTTTCGCCGTGGCACGATACGCACAGGTCATAGCACATCGAGTCGGCGAGGGCGCCAGTCGCGAGGAAGCAGGCGAGGAATGCAATTGCAGGAAAAATCTTGAAAATGTTTCGCATGGTAGCCCCCTAGAAGATGATGGCGAGGACGATGAAGGCGACTGTACCGATGGCCGACATTACGATGGGGAATATCGGGATGCTGCTTTCCGGCTTGGCGGTATTGTCGCATTCGGGGTTGGACTGCGCAGGTGCGGCTTCTTCTTTTGCAGGGGCGGCGCTCTCGGCCCCTTCGGCCTTTGCCTCGGGTGCCTTCGCGTTGTCTTCGTCGATGAGTGCGGCATCGTTCTTGTCGGTGCGGCCGGAAGCGGGTGCGGCCACGGAATAGCATGCCAACAAGCCCACGAGCAGGGCGATGGCGGAAAGAGTCGAAAATCTAGACGTATTCATGCGCAGAATCCTCTGTACCTATATAACATAATTTAACACCTTTTGCGCGCTAGCGTACCGGGTAATTCGCGTTTTTCCCTATTACTCGGCTTTTTTTTGACAAAATTTCGGTATAAAACGATAAAATAATGCATTCGTCGGGAATTTTTCGGCCAATTTCCAAAGCGACATTATTTGTCGCAGTTGGGTGCTATATTATGCACAGGACGCTATTATGGTTAATAAGAACAAGGACCGTTCTTTTGAACGGATTGCGTACAGGTATTGGGAAAAGCTGGTTGGCGGGATTCTTGTCCCCGGTGAGCGGGGGTATGTGCCTTCCGAAGGGGAGGTGCTTTGCGCTTATAACGAGCTGAAGGAACGGCACCTTGAATGTGATTGCATTGTACTTAGGACTGGTACACATTCGGGGGAATTCTACCAGCAAGGCGATAAAATCGCTGGTGTCAGAATTGTCCGGCAGCTTGATTCGGTCGGTACTATCGAATTCCGTTTGTCGACCGATTTCCATGTGCGCCTCGATATCGAAGGGCTTTCACCATTATCCCGGACGGAAGCGAATTGCGATCTGACGCAGACAATAAGCAACTTTGAAAATTTCATCGACAATTTCCCGCGGTACATGGAAGGGCTCGAACGAAAGAAACTTGAATTCGAGAAAAATAAGAAGCTGGAGGAGATGGCGAAGGGCAGTATCCGGACGACCGTATCGCAGATTCTTCCGCCGCTGGGGTACCGTTGGGACCTGGTAGAACGGGGCAGGGATTACCTGCTCAAGGTTGGAGGGCATGGAACCTGGATGGAGTTTACGCTCAACCGCAGGAACTTTTCCAAGCGTCTGGCGGAGTTGCCCGATGTGCTCAGGCAGATAGAAACCCTGAGCAAGAACATGACCTTTCCGATGAAAATAGAGATAATAAAGTAGGCAAGAGGAATATATGGCGGTAAGAATAAACGCGAATGAATTGGAAAAGCTGCTGGCGGCGACACCCGCATCGCAGAACATAATGCTCACGGGCAAGCACGGGATTGGCAAGTCGCAGATCCTGGAGAGGTTCTTCACGTCGCGTGGCGAGCGCGTGGTGATTCTGTTCCTCGGGCAGATGAGCGATCCGGGCGATTTGATAGGCCTCCCGCGGCTCGACGAGTTGAGCGGCAAGACGCATTTTATGCCGCCGTACTGGTTCCCGACGGACGGCAAGCCCGTGGTACTTTTTTTGGACGAACTGAACCGCGCCCGCCCGGAAGTTTTGCAGACCATCATGGACCTGACGCTCAACCGGACTCTTGCGGGCCGCAAATTGCCCGAGGGCTCCCGCGTGATTAGCGCGGTGAACGACGGCGAGGAATACCAGCTCACGGATTTGGACCCGGCACTCGTGAGCCGCTTCAACATCTACGAATTCAAGCCCACCGCGCAGGAATGGCTCCTGTGGGCGGCAAAGGCGGGGCTCGATTCCCGCGTCATCGACTTCATCTCGGAAAACCCGGATATGCTCGACGGTGCCGCCTTTACCCGCGAGGACCAGGGGCTCGAAAAGTCGCCCGATAGGCGCGGGTGGGAACGCGTCTCGAAGGTGTTACAGACAAACGAAGTGACGGCGCTCTTAAAGACCGTAATTGCGGGCATCATCGGGATGCCTGCCGCATCGAAGTTCTTCGCGACTATCAACCAGAAAAAGCTCCCGAGCGCGAAGAATATTTTGCTCGGCGATTTCGCGAAGCAGAAGGCGGCAATCAAGAAATGCACCACGCCGGAACTTGCCTCCGTGAACGAGTCCGTGTTCCGCTTTATCGAGACGAAGGGCTACGACGCGAAGGACGAGGCGAAGGTGATAGAGAACTTCGCCGCATACTTTGAATTCCTTTCGGGCGAAAAGTTCCGCGAGGCGCAGGCGCATTTCGCGAACCTGTATTCCTCCTCGATGTACCCGGCCGCCATGACGCTTGTCATCATGAAGTGCCCCGAGCTGTACAAGAAAATCACGCAGTTTGTCCAGTCAATTTAAGGTCGGCATGAACGCCTTGGACAGAATAAAGAAAATCAGCGAGCGGTGGTTCCTGACGGAGCCGCTGCTGTTTGCGGTTTACTGCAGTCACGAATTCGTGGAGAACAGTGCGATTGAAGTACCGATGAGAACCGGCAACATGAAGATTGAATTCGCTCCAAAAATTCTGGACAAGATTGCAGACGATGTGCTGGTGGAATACCTGAAAATCGAGATGTTTCGCATATTGCTCAAGCACCCCTACCAGCGACAGCCCTCTTTCGCCGCGAAGGCCCTGCTGACCATGGCGAGCAATATAACGATTGCGGACGTGTACGATGTATCGCGCGAGGTGAAGAAGCAGATGAGCGGTACGGAGCAGAAACTCCCCGGCGGGCTGTGTTTCGAGGAATACTACAATCTGCTCCTGCAAAATACGACCCCGAATTCGGGAAAGTCTGGCGGCGAGCCGCAGAAAACGGATAGTGGCCCCGGTCAGGGCGACAAGTCTGGGCAGGGTGGCGATGACTCCGGCAACGGCAATCAGGAAGGCGGCGAATCCGGACAACAGGGTGGTGACGGGAGCGGCGCAGATTCTGGCGACGCTTCCGGTGACTCGCGCGGCAATGGCAGCGGTTCGAAAGGCAATTCGCGCGGGAGTTCTGGCCGAGACGGCGGCGGCTCCGGTGGCAAGGGTTCGGGCGCTTCGGGTAATTCCGGCGCCGGCAATTCGCAGGAACATCGCGACTCGCAAATCTCGGAACTCTGGGAAGATAACGAGGAGGCCTGCTGCAACATAAACGAGTTTATCGAAGTCGCCACCGCGAGCAACAACTGGGGCACCGTCGCGGGCAAGTTGCAGGGGCTCATCAAGGCAAGCCTGAAAGTTGACATGGACTACCGCAAGATGCTCAGTTTGTTCAAAACCTCGGTCATCTCGAGCAGGCGCCGCCTCACGCGCATGCGGCCCAACCGCCGCTCCGGTTTCGACGCGATGGGTAGCCGCTACGAACTTTCGACGAACTTGCTTATCGCTGTTGACGTGAGCGGGTCCGTTACCGACAAGAGCCTGCAATTTTTCTTCTCGGTCATTAACCGCCTTTTCAAATACGGAGTCGAGAAACTGGACGTATTGCAGTTCGACGCCCAAATTCAGGGCGAAATCGAGCCGCTCAAGAAGGCGCGCAAGACCGTGAAGATTATGGGCCGCGGCGGTACGAGTTTCCAGCCCGCTGCCGACTATTACTGCGAACACCCCGAATACGACGGGCTTATCTACTTTACCGACGGTTACGCCCCGCCTCCTGTATTCAACACCAAGCGCCCCATCGATGTGCTGTGGGTCATTTGCAGCAGGCAGTGCTACGCGGAGAATGCCGAGTGGATCCGCAAGATGAAACGCAATCGCGTCACCTTTATTCCGAGGAGTGAATGATGAAAAAAAAGAAACTTCTAGAGACCTCGTGCCATTTCTTGATGGCTGAGTTCTGGCGCGGGCTCACCCTGGGGCTCGGCAGGTCGCGCGAAGACGGGAAGGACCCCTACTGCAGGGATTACAAGATGGCGGCCTTCAAAATGACCGTCTTTGCGAATGGTGTCAAGGGTTATTTTAACGATGTGACCAGGCGCCTCAAGGACTCGTGTGTTGGAATTGAGTTCAGGCCTAAGGCATGGAGGGACCGCTCGAAAATGTGCATTGCACTTTCCGTCAATTTTGTGACGGGAATAGGGCATGTGTTTTTCCAAAGCAAGATCGGCCTGCTCAAGGGCGATCACGTGCACCTGATGTCGGAAGAAATCCGGGACGTGGATATCCTTGCCTCGCTGGAAGACATACGCGCATTTCTTGAGAAGTATCCGGAATACGAGAAGGCGGCCGAGGCGATTGCAGAGGAGAAGAGGACCGAGGAGATAAAGCAGCATAAGCTTGCCGAGATGGCGTCTCAGAGTATCGAGACGATTGTGCCGCAGATTATGTCGCAGTCGGGTTACGAGTGGATTCTGGAAAGTGTGTACAAGGGGTGGGGCCGCGGTGGAATTCCGGAGAGCTACATTCTGCGCGTCAAGACGAAAAAGCACAAGATGATAGAAATCACCCTGAACAAGAACAATTTCGCGGAGAAGATTCCCGAAATCCTGAATGTGGTCAAGCAGATCGAGCAACTGCTGGAACAGACACCCTTCGCCGTAAACATCGTCAATTACGGCCCGGGTACCCGCTGGATCAAGGGCACGGAAAACGTGAAGGAGTAAGCATGAAAAAAGCAGAACAAACAAAAAGTATTTTCATCCTAGAGGTTTACGAGTTCGCACCCTGCGAAAGGCGTGCTTACCAGGTCTACAAAGAAAGATGGAGCCGCTGTACCGGTCCCTGCGCCCTCACCTGGAAAAGAGGAGTCGGGTATTTCGAGACATTGCGTGATGCCGAAAAGTGCATCAAGAAAATTGTTCGTCGCAAGCGCGATGACGTCTATGGGTTTGTCATCAAGGAAATGCCGCGGGATTGCGTTGTTAACGTGTATATGCCCCTTTCGATTCGGCGCTATCTAAAAGACGGTTCACTATGGTGCACGGGCAGCGACAAGACTGCAAAATTCAAGGAAGGCGACCTCGTCGAGATAGCCTATGACGACTATGTTGAACTTGGGATTGTTCAAGGCTTTGACAATGCTGACTGCTCCTATACCGTGGTCACCTATAACCTGGACGAAAACGCTCCCTCCGAATTTTGCGGCCGTTTTGGCAATACGGCTTATGTACTCCCGCCCTCGTTCCCTGTCCAGAAAAAGTACGCCGCGGCACTCCGTCGCGGGCTCAAGCAGGCGGAGAAGGAATCTATAGACGATCTTCCGTTTTAGGGAATGGTATTTGCCGCGATTGTCTAGCGAAGCATGAATTCGTGAACGCCTGCGATTGCGCGGATGACGCTTGCGGGGACGCCGTTCTTTTTGGCGAGTTTCGGCCAGCGTTTTACCGCGCTTTCGACTTCGGCGAGAATTTTCTTGTAGCGGCCCTGCCTTAGTCCTGCGAACTTCGCGACCGCATGGAAATCGTCCAGCGTAAATTTTTCGCGCTTGCCGTTGAACGTCATCTGGTGCGTGCCGGTCCATGTGCCCTGCGGGTTGTAGGCGTACGTCATGTCGAAAGCGGGCGCGAGGCTCCACACTCCGCGCTTGTCCATCAGGAATCCGATGTTTTTCGCGTGGTCGTCCTGGTTGCGTGCGCAGATGTTGAATGCCGCCCTGCGGAACATTTCTTCGAGAGCGTCGTAGCCGAGGCCGAGCCGCCTGACAATATCGAGCGCCTGCTCGTAGCTGTATGCGCCCGGCATGTTGAAGTCGTAGTGGGCGAGCGCGCAGAGCGACTGGTAGTGCAGTTTCTTGCCGCCCGCGAGGCGGTCGAAACGCCGCGTCATAAAATGCCTGTGACCCGCGCATTCGTAAAGCCTGCATTCCGTCATGTCGATGCCCGCGAGTTTAGCCATTTGCGAGTACGTGTACTCGATGGCTCCGTACCCGAACAGGTCGGCGCCTTCCTTGTCGCTGTTATTTTGTACGTCGTCAAGTTTTAGGAGCCAGTAACCGAACCGCGGGTCTGTCGCCACCTGCCCCGAGCGCATTTCGCCGGTGGCTTCGTCGTATGCCACGAGAATCTTTGCACGCGCGCCGCCCGCCGACGTGCCCACCCGAAGGATTTCCTCGAAGGCCTTGCCGTTCTTCTTGGAGAGTGGCCTGCCCTTGATGTTCCTTACCGAAAAGCGCTTGCGCTGGTTCAGCACCTCGGCGGCAAATTTTCGCAGGTTTTCTACGTCCAGCGAGTCGTCGCCTGCGGAGTCGGGCCCCTGCAACGGCAGGAACTCCAGCGCGCCCATGCCGCGGTTTCCCGTGTAGCACAGGCGTTCGAGCGCGGTGAAGCTTTCGGGCGTGCGGCCCTGTTGCAGGAGCCACGCATCGATTACCCTGTTGCCGAACTTGTCGGGAAGGCTATCTGCAAAAAGCCCGGGCAGCCCGTGGAACGTTCCGGAAAGCTGCGGGAAGGTGTAGATGCGGTTGGAAACGGGCATCGCGATGGGCGCAGGCTCGACGCCCGCGCCGATTAATTCAGGTGCGTACTCGAAACGCGCGACCGATTCGCCCTCGAGCATGGAGAGCGCCCCGATGGTCGTGCCCCAGAGTTTTACCTCTACCGCGATCATGGCGAGCCCCTACTTGTCTTCGCCCCAGACCCAGGGCGTTTTGCGTTTAGTTTTTGCGGCAGATGTTTTGCCTTTCGTGCTAGACGCTACGCCGCCTGCAACATAATCCGCGGAATTTTCGGCGACTGAATTCGCGCTGGCGCTTGTTGCGCCGGTATTGCGCGGGGCGTTTGTGCCCAGCGAGTTATTTGCGCTGCGCGGGGTGCGGACGCGCTTGCGCGCCTTGACCTCGCCCATCCGCAGGATTTGCATGGGCGACGGCGAGTCGTCGGGGAATATGGCGAGGAACGCTTCGAGCATGCCGCATACCCGCAGGACCTTGATGAGGTTCAGCACCTGCACGGAATCGCCCCGCTCGATGTGCTCGACGGTGCCCTTGCTCACGCCCGCCTGTTCGGCGAGCTGGGCCTGCGTCCAGTTGCGGCGGATACGGAATGCCGCCATGCGCCTGCCGAGCAGGGCAAGCGCGGATTTGTCGGTCTGTGCGGAATATGTAGCCATGAACCCTCCCGGTACCTGTATTGAATATAGTAAAAAGTCCCGGAAAAGTCAAATATTATTTCATAAAATTTAGTGAATTGTAGCGTGAATTGCGTGATAATTCACAAGATAATGTGAATTAAATTTTGCCAATATTCAAGCCAAAATCTAAATCACCCTGTTGCCATATTTCTTCTCGAATTCGACGAGCAGCTTTTGCAACTTCGGGAAAAGGGCCTTGAGGATGTTCACTTCGTGCTTGTACATCGCCTGCGAGACACCGAACAGGGGTTCCGCGATGCTCCCCGCAATGCACGCGAGCGTATCGCTGTCGCCGCCGAGCGAGATTGCGTTCCGGATGGCGTCCTCGAAATCCGTAGCCTCCAGCACGCAGCGGATTGCCTGCGGAACGGTCCCCTGGCATTGCTCCGCCCCGTAATAATCCCATCCGTATATGGGTCGTAGTTCGTCGAGGGTAAAGTCAAGACCATAGCCGAACTCGCTTTCCACGAATTTCTTGATGTCGGCTTTGTCGGCGCCTTTGCGGGCTAGCAGGATTGATGCGGCGGTCGCTTGTGCTCCCTTGATTCCTTCGGGATGGTTGTGTGAACATTCCGCAGATACCTTCGCCCATTCGAGAACCTCGTCCATGGTATCGAACGCCCAGCCGACAGGCCCCACCCGCATTGCGGAACCGTTTCCGCAGCTGTTGTAGGGTTGCGATTTTTTGCCCCTGCGCGCGTTCGCGACGAACTGCAAGAACCCGGAGCCGTACTCGCCCATGGGGTTGTCGTATTCGGTAGCGAAATCGCAGTAGTGCCGCCACGCCTCGCCACCGTGCAAAAGCCAGTTTGCCGTTGCGAAGGTCAGCACGCTGTCGTCGGTCGGCTCGATGCCCTCGCCCCAGAAATCGAAATCCTTGGTCTTGATGTTGTCGAATTCGTAAATCGACCCGATGGTATCGCCGATAATCGCACCTATCATTTTTCCTCCATTTTGGCCTTTTTTCGGTAAATATAGCCCCGCAGCGCGACAAATGTAGCCGCATGAAAAAAATGTTTTCTCGGGCCGTTTTTTTTGAAAATTTCAGTATATATTCTTTTACGAGGATACAAAATGCCCGAGATGCCAGAAGTTCTTTTTACCAAATCCGCGTTCAAGATTGCAACCCACTGCCCGATGCAGGCTTATTATTACCGTAATTCCAAGGGCAAAAATTTGGAATACGAGAACCAGTCCGCTATGGACGAGTTCCTGAAATCCATGGCCGAGGGCGGTTTTCAGGTTGGTGAACTGGCAAAAATCTATGGCGAGGTTCCACCAGAGAATGACTTGGAAGGTTGCTATGGCTATGACGAGCCCCTTAAGCGCACTCGTGAACTCTTTGAACAGGAAAACGTGAACATCGCAGAAGCGGCGTTCCGTTTCGGTGATTGCTTTGTCCGTGCCGATGTGGTGAAAAAGCAGGGCAATTTTATTGACCTGATAGAGGTGAAGGCTAAAAGTTGGGACCCGAAAGATGCTTTCGTGAATACGCCGACTAGGGGCGCCAATGCGGGAAAGCGTGTCGTGAATTCAGGCATTCGTGACTACCTTTACGATGTTGCGTTCCAGAAGTGGGTTGTCGAGAACGCTCTGAAGAATGACTACCCAGGCAAGACATTTACAGTGCGCGCTTACTTGATGATGGCGGACAAGAGCAAGGTGAATTCCATCCCGCGATTGAACAGCCTTTTCCGTGTCAAGAAGAGCGTGGGGAGCGACGGCGAAAAACGTGCCTATGCCGAAGTTGCGCCTGAGGCTATTGAGGTGTTGAAGAATCCGCATGAGCATGTTCTGACTCCGTTCTATGTTGATGATGAATGCAAACAGATTATCGAAGGCAAGACGGCCGAACAGGCGGACGTGCTAGGCATGCCGTTTGTCTCGTTCATTGAAGAGAAATCAAAGTGGTGGACCATGCAGGAGTTTAATAAGAGGGTAGCATAAGCTACTATATTCATTGCGCAACCCCCAAAAGGTAAAACAATGGCAAAAATCAACTATAGCTCCGAGACAAGGGAACAGGTCATCAAGCTGGTCCTGAAAGGCGAAAAGTCAGCAAACCAAATAGCCAAGGAACTCGGAATCGGGCCCAATACAGTCGGTCGGTGGGTAAACGAGTACCGCAAGGAACACAACCTGCCGAGCTACCGCGAGGAACGGCGAATCCGCAAGGTGTCCGTCGAGGAACTCGCCGCCAAGAACAGGGAACTGGAAAAACTCCTGAAGAAGCGTGAAAAGGAGCTTGCGGACGAGAAGGAGACGGTAGAGATCCTAAAAAAATCCCTGCACATCTTTATGCGACCACACGACTGAAATGCGAGGCGATACACGTGAACCGCAAGAAATACTCAGTCAGGAAGATGTGCAGAGCCCTAGGAATACCGCAGTGTTCCTACTACCAGTGGTCGCGCCAGCAGGAAAAACGTGCCGAGAAGAAGGCCCGCGAAGAACGGCTTGTCCAGAAGGTCCGCGACACCTTCGAAGAAAACCACCGCGTGTACGGTTGCCCGAAGATGCAGGCGGCACTCCATGACAAGGGTGACGAGGTAAAGGTGTGGAAACTGCGCCGCATCATGCGCGAGAACGGTCTCTATCCGGTCACGCTCAAGAAATGGAAACCCTACCGCAAGGGCAAATGTGACTCCATGTACAGCGAGAACCTGGTGCAGCGGAAGTTCGATCCCGACAGTCTGAACGCCGTCTGGGCCGGCGACATCACCTACGTCAAGACTACGCTTGGCTGGGTGTACCTTGCCGTGGTACTTGACCTATGCAACAAGGAGGCGGTGGGTTATGCCGTGAGCAAGAACATCGACACGGAACTTGTCAAGCGCGCGTTGTCCAATGCCATCATGCAACGCGGCCATCACGACGGACTAATCTTCCATTCCGACCGTGGCGTGCAGTACAGCAGCATGGGCTACCGCACGATGCTCTCGGAGAATGGGATAACGCCCTCGATGAGCGCCCCGGGCTGCCCCTACGACAACGCCTGCATGGAAAGCTTCTTCGCAAGCTTCAAGAAGGAGATGGCCTACAGGCGAGACTTCAAGGACATCGAAGACGTGCGGGAGGCCGTTTTCAGGTACATCGAGCTGTTCTACAACCGGAAACGGCTCCATAGTTCGCTCGGTTACATGACACCGGTGGAATATAGGCTGTCAAAACAGGCTGCCTAGACCACAAGGGTATACCACTTAACAAGAAAAAAGGATATATTTTAACTTAACCGGTAATGAATATGGTTGTTCATGAACCCACTATTAAAAAAACTACAAATCCACGCTGTAAATAGCGCTAGATTAAGAGAAATCTTTAGCTGACCATATAATCCATGCGTCATCAGTTGTCGCATGGTGTTTGTATATTTATCCACAAAAACGGAGGTTTTTATGAGCGAAGAGAAGATGATGCCTATTGCGGATTTTGTGGAAGAGATGGTCGCGAAGGCGGACTGCACGAAGCGCCAGGATTGCCAGGGCTTTACTGGCTTTCGGGACATTGACAACTTGACAAACGGGATGAAGAAGGGGGGCTTGATCCTGCTGGCGGCGCGCCCCGGCGTTGGGAAATCTACGCTCGCGTCCAATATTGCGGGGAACATGGCGATTGATTGCCATAGGCGTGTCGCGTTCTTCTGCATGGAAATGGGCAATGAGCTTTTTGCGCAGAGCATAGTTTGTTCTCGTGCGCATGTGAAGGGCTCGGCCTTGCGGAACAACAAGATGACCTCCGCCGAGAAGGACCGGATCGCAGCAATCGCCCGAATTGTCAAGGACGCTCCGCTGTTTATCGACGAGCGCCGCGACTGGAATGTTGCGGAACTTGTAGATACGGTGCGCGAGATGAACAAGGAAAAGAAACTCGATCTCGTCATTGTCGACTATCTGCAGCTGGTGATATCGGACAAGGGAGAATCTCGCGAAGAAAAACTGGAGAATGTCGCTCGTGAGCTGAAGGTCCTTGCCAACGAGCTCCGCATCCCCATCATCGTCACCGCGATGCTCAGCCGCCACAACGAGAAGGGTGCCGGCCACCTGAAGCCGGAAGAACTGCGCGAGATCGGCCTTGCCGTGCAGCAGGCGGATTCTGTCTGGATTCTGGACCGGCGCTATATGCGGACGCACCGGGACGAAGACAAACGCCTGGCCGAACTCTATGTGGATAAAAAGATAATCCTTCTAAAATTTTTTTCCGAGTATTTGGAATTCTGCGACATGAACGAGGAAGAAAAGTCGGGATATTTCTATAGAGAGCCGGAAGACAAGAGCGACATGGGCTAAAATGCACACGCTTCCGCAAATCAGGGGTTGCATCGAGTCCGTTCGCAAGGAACTGGTCGTTTTCGAAAGCAAGCGTGCGATGCTGCGCAAGATTCATCTAGAACTAGTTTCATTTTGCTGGTTTGACGGAATGGAGATTGATCATGATGCGGTGCCGACGGACTGTCCGAACCTTGACAACATTGATAACGAAATCAATGCAACAATAATTGCGATCGACCTATATAGCCGAACAGTTGCCGCTATAGAAAGGTTGCGCGACTTAATTTCCGATGATTACGGAAAGATGTTTGCTGACACGGAAGATGAATTTGTATTCTTTGCAAAAAA
This sequence comes from Fibrobacter sp. UWT3, assembly GCF_900230125.1. Lineage (NCBI taxonomy): Bacteria > Pseudomonadati > Fibrobacterota > Fibrobacteria > Fibrobacterales > Fibrobacteraceae > Fibrobacter > Fibrobacter sp. UWT3. Next base: position 393,858 of record NZ_OCSS01000002.1, read on the forward strand.
AGAAAATGACCCTGATGAAAAGAACCGGGAGATACTGAATGGATTCCGGAAAATCAGAAATTTTTTCCCGCCAGTCGGCGGTGAGTGTGCCTTGTGGAAACGCTTTTGTGCCAGTGATAAAGAGATGCTGCACGATCTATTGTCGAAAGCGGATGAAGCGATTGCTCAAGGCAAAGGTCAGAAACTCCGGTGCATCCTGACCGAAATATTTAGCAGGCAGGCATCTGTGCTAAAAAGTCAAATCGTGGAACACCTATGTTTCCTGAAAACTGAACGTAACCGATTGATCCGCGAGTTGCCGAATATGAGCGGACGGGAATCTGCTGAAAAATGCGGCAAACCCTATTGGGTGGAGGTGGGCGGTTCTGAAAATTTGTTTGTAAAAAACAACGCTTTCCCCGTACCGATCCTTTGTGCGAAGGATTTTGTAGCTCAAGAAATAACTGAAATCGACGAAGACATATTTCATTACAAGCGACTTCTCGACGATACGAGCGAATCTCCCTCAATGAGAATTTTCGGATTCAGTTCTGAGGAAGAATTTGAAGGCATCGTGAAGCAATGGGATGTCTCCAACAAGCATTGCGACGAAATAGAGTGGGCAAGGTGGATTATATCGAAAATAGACGATTACATCCATTATGGTTTTTCCAACGAATTGCTCCCGCAGTGGAAAGAGGTCCTTGACAAGGCGGTTGACATCCTTGAAGAAAAGGACGAAAAGGCTCAGGATCTTCAAAAGGGTAAACGCCTGCTCGAATTGCCCGTTTTGGAACTGAGAAAAGTTTGATTTTTTAAACAAATAACACATTTCCCCAAAAAAATTTGACAAACGCTTTACATTTTCTCCTTGTTTTTCGATAATGATTATGCGTATATTAGCATATATGCATAAATAGGCGATAACACAATGCCATCGACAGGAGGTCTTTTATGGCGACAATTCACATCGACGACTCGAAACCTTTCCCGTGTTTCCCGGCGGAGCCGAACAACAAGCGCGAAACCTTTGCGGATTTCTGCAAGCGGCAGGAGACGGGACTCAACATCGTCAGCGACGAGATGGAACAGGAGAAAAGGGAGCAGGCGGAAATGCAGGAGCTCATGAAAAAGAGCTGCGAACGCAAGAAGGCGCTGTTCTACGACAACCTGGACTTGATTCTGCGGCATCGTGACGAAATCCGTGGAACCCCGCGGTACGCGAATATCGATGTGCAATACGCAATCAAGGGTGGCGGGCTTTATGTGGGACACCTGTCCGCTGTAAGGCATTTTAACTTCGCCGGCACCCTCGTCAGCATCGGCCTCAAGCTTTCCTCGCTCCTCGAAATCTGGGACAACGAACAGTTCAAGGTGGAATGCAAGTGCGGCGACACGGCGGTCATCCGCTCGTTTTCGGGTTCGCCCCTTTCGGGAGGATCGATGGCGACTGCGGTTTGCCCCAAGTGCAAGAAGGAAATTCACGTCAAGAACCGTAGCTTTGGCGGTTACTGTGGCCTGATGCATACAGGGCACGACAGGGATATCGAAAAGGTCGTGAAGAGTATTATCGCCAAGTGGACCCTCGCCGAGGTCGCATACGGAAAGAATGCCGCCGAAGGGAAAGACGCGAAATGGCGAAAAGCGGGTCGCGAATTGCATGACGACGGTGAACCCTGCAACCTTGAAACCATGATCAACGAACTGAAGCTGAAGGAATTCCAGCTTGCTTCACGATGATGAAATATAAGGAGGATAAAATGGAACAATGCAAAATCAAACCGTGGAATATCCGCAAATTGCACTTTGCAATCGACCAGTTGCAGGGTGCCGGGAAACGCAGGGACCGGAGGGAGATGCACCACGAGCTGGATGCCATGACGCACCTGCTCTGTGAATCGCACAAGATGACCTTGCCCGACTATGGCCAGGCGGGCGGAGCGCCTGTTTCGGGCAACGGGATGAACATGGCGATGTTTACCGTCAAGAAGGGAAAGTTCCCGCAAGAGATTGAAATGCAGGAGAATTTCTTCCCGTGCAGGCTTGTCGAAGGTGAACACGGCGATTGCCTTGTTTGTATTGTCGCCTCGGCGGAAATCGCCAAGACGTTGGCAGCGAGATTGGAGGTGGATGGCTACATCTTCATGGAACGCGCGGCCGCCCGTTCGCCTGAATTCTCGCAGTATTCCAAGACGACGGATGACACCGGCTATTACTATCTAGTCCAGGTGAATTCGAGCCTTCCGCTTCAGGAACCGTCGGCGGTATTCGATGCCATCGCCCAGATCGATGCGCTTGTGGATGGGCTGGACGAAAAAACGCGGAAAATGCTTTCTGAAGAGAACGTGGATGAATTTTTGGAATTCCGGAAACGTGCGTACTATATGCACAATGGCCTCGGAAAAAACGAAACCTACGAGGCAGCACTTGAGTGGCTCAAGGTACAGCAGTTCGCGTTGGTGGAGTTGCCTGAATCGGAAAAGAAGCTTACCCCGATGTTCAACCTTACCCGTTTTGAACTCTGCATGAACCATCTGGGGTACGCCGTAAAGAAGATTGCGGGGGATTGCCGTTACGTTGTATTCAATACGCCTAATTCGGCGACCTTCGAGCAGAACATGCAAACGGTTGCGGAACGCATGCACGCCGTAAAAATCCAGATGTCGCCGGAAGAAAGTCTGCCTTCGATTGCGGAAAGCCTCCGCGACGAGGTCCTCTGCTACGACAAGGAAAAATACTACAGCGTAGAAGCCCTGAACGAGAAGGAGTATTTCCCTATAAATGCGAGCGCTCCGAAGCGGTTGGGGAGCTTTATGCGGGCCGTGTACTATTGGGGCGCTGCCCTCAGCCCTGTCCTGGACTTGAAATGATTTTTTTGCGGCAATTAAAGAAAAACCGCAAAATATGCAAAAATAATTCCTAGAAGGATGTGAACGGTATTTTGCGCCGGCCTTCTATGACGAAAATGGAATTTTAACCATGAACGTCATTGATTTCTTGATGGAACCGAAGATTTGACTAAAATTGACGAAATTTGCATAAAATCAGCAATTTTACACTTTTTCGGTGGGGAAAGTGCGCTTTTATTGCACTAATTCGGTTGAAAAAGTGCGTCAAAGTGTTGACAATTCGGTCGGAAAAGTGTAGTTTTTGGACATGTTCAAGAGAAAAATCCTTAAAGAATTTGAAAATTGGAAGATCTCGGGGGGCAAAAAGAAGGCCCTGGTTGTCAAGGGAATGCGTCAAATCGGCAAGACATCCAGCGTCCTGGAATTCGCCCGCAGCAACTACGAGAGCGTCGTCTATATCAACTTTAAGGAAAATGAAAATGCGAAGAAGGTCTTCGACAACGACCTGAACGTGAGCAGGATTACCATAGACCTGTCAGCACTCTTTCCCAACGCTCATTTTGTCGAAAACAAGACTGTCATCATCTTCGATGAAATTCAGGAATGTGCAAACGCCCGCGCAAGCATCAAGCCTTTTATGGAAGACGGTCGCTACGATGTCATCTGTACTGGATCCCTGCTTGGTATTAAGGGGTACAACCGTAAAAAGGGAAAAGGCGTCCCGACTGGCTTTGAAAGAATAATTTATATGAAACCCATGGACTTCGAGGAATTTCTGTGGGCAAAGGGCATAGGCGAAAACGTCATCGCATACCTGAAGGACTGCTACGAGAAAAAAGAACCCGTAAGCGAGGCGACGCATAACGCCATGCTCCGCTATTTCAAGGAATACCTTTGCGTGGGTGGCCTCCCTTATGTCGTTTCTCGATTTGTCGAGACGAACGACATGAACGTTGTTTGGCAGGAACAGCAGGACATTCTTGAAGAATATAAGGACGATTTCGGCAAACACCTTGACGAGAATGAAAACGAGGAAATTGACCGCACGCTTCTTGGCCGCATCAATCGCGTCTTTGATTCAATTCCCGCCCAACTCGCGAAGGAAAACAACAAATTCGTTTATTCGCAACTAGAAAAGAAGGGTCGTTCCGAAAATTACCAAACCGCAATCCAATGGCTCTACGACTGCGGCATAATCAACATTTGCCACAACCTGACCAACATCGCAGAACCTCTTGACGGCTACAAAATCGAAAACACCTTTAAAATTTATGTGCAGGATTCCGGCCTGTTTGTCGCCATGCTGGAACGCGGCACCGCGGCCAAGATTCTAAGCGGCGATCTGGGATTCTATAAAGGTGCCATCTACGAGAACATCATCGCAGATTGTTTCTCTAAACAAGGTCGCAAACTATTCTACTTCCGCAAAGAATCCGGGCTAGAAATTGACTTTGTAGAAAATGTCGGCGGCGAACTCGCCATTATTGAAGTCAAGGCAACAACGGGACGCTCCAAGTCGGCAAAGACCGTTCTGAGTAACGACAACTACGCAGCCAAGGTTTGCTACAAGCTTTCCGAAAACAACATAGGTGTTGCGGGCAAGATGGTTACACTGCCATACTACATGGCAATGTTTTTGGAGTGAAAAATCGAAAGAAAATCCTTCGGCATCCTGTCGCAAAGCCAAACCTTGTTATTGCCGATATAGAACTGGATGCCCGCCTTTTGTGCTGCCTCGGTATCTATTTTCAAGATGACCGGATTGCCATCGCGGCGTTTACCAACACGAGTAGCAGTGTCAACATCAGCAGAAAGATGAACATATTGTCGTTGCATCGGCTTTAAGCCATCATGAAGAATCTGCGATAAAGCCTTGTGCGCTGTTCCATGGTATAGAACGGCAGGGGGAATCCCTGGTTCCTTCTTTATAATTTGAGGAACAGAGTGACCATAAAGTGCCCGAATTTTGTCCCCAACAATTTCGTGGCGTTTCTTTTCGGAAGTAGTGATAATTTGTTCTAAGTCTGCTTGCGTGACCTCGCATTCATACGTTCCGGATTCATTCAGGGCATGGAGTAACTGTGCTATCGGAACAAAACCCTGCTCGTCAAGTTCCAACTCGTATTCCCACGGAGCGTGCCGAAGTGCATAGGAAATTTCTTTGGAAAGGTCAACTAGATTCATTTTGCCAGCTCCACTTTTTCGAGTTCGTCAGCCATATACCTCTTTTTCAGCATCTTTCCGTTCTCGTCGGCTAGCATGTAATAATAATATTGGTCGTTATAGTGCCAGAGATACTGCTTGACAACAGCATAGAGATCCTTTTTTATCACCCTTACTTTTTCATTAGGTAAAAAAGATGGTGCCGGGCGCTCTTCTAAAACGCTTTTGAGGGTCGGAAGAATTCTAGAACTATTTCTGTAACACAATACCACAGAATCTTCTTTTTCTTCAATACATTGAAGGGTTTCCCAACCGCGAATAAACCACTGGTCGCGAGCGATGGGGTCAAGTATTCCGCTTCGGTCTTTAATCCAAAACCATTTGTTTAAGTAATCTGTCATTTGGATTTTCCTCCGATATAGTTCTTGTGAAACACGCCTTTAGGCAATCTAGCAAAAATCTCGGCAGCTTTTTCTAAAGATTTAGGATTGGGCTTAAAATGGCCGCTCCTGTCATCAAAAGAATAGATTTTTCCGCCACGAATATCTAGCATTCCTGCACATTGTACCTTGGGGTTCTTGCCTCCTATCAAGGTCGGGTGGGGCGTAGGCGCATCGCTGGAGTTTGTCCCGTTGCCGTTCCTTTTCCCGACAATGATTTTGTCGTTCATATCTATGGCGTATGTGAACAAACCATTGGTGTTTTTGTTGCCTATATAGTTTCCATGAATCAGGTCACGAATATCCTTTGCTGTTGGATTTTTAGGGTACACTCCATTCTGAACAATACCTCTTGAAACGTCGCTCTTGTGCATATCAGGCATTACGCCGTATGAAGGGGCGAACGGTTGAGAACTTCCTCTTGTTCCATGATAGCCCCCTTTATTTCCGCTACCCATATCACCCCCCTTTTTTTCTTGCAATCCAATTTGGATAGTTATGGAATTCCGCATATTTCAAATACGTTCCAAAGACTTTTTCTGGCATGGCTCCATGGACAAGAACAATCTTGGGCGTGAGCGCTCGTAGGCATGCATCAAGTCCGGCTTCAAAATGATATTTGTCTTCTTTTGTCTTTATGCATCCGTAGGTGCTGATGACGATAATACTGTCGTGAGGGATTCCTGCAAATGCAATCGGTTCAGGCAACACGTCTGTCGTGTAAGTGTCGCGGCTGCCCCAGCGAACAAGTGCAAAAACGTCTATGCCTTGAGTTTGCCAATAATGGCTGATTGCATTCTTCTTGTAAACGTTTGCTATTTGCACGGTTAAGGGAGCATCCCTGTAAAGTGAACAATCGGGCGAAATAACCACAGGAAACTTTTTGAGTTCTTTAGCATAGGCTTGGGGATTTCTCAGGACGTCGGCAAACATCGGGTCCATTTCGAAGAATCCGATACCCTCGCTATCCGTCGGAGCCTCGTTTCTGCGGCTAAACGGCGTAATTCCGCCAGGGATAAAGATTCTTTTGGGTTTGTCAATGACAGGAATCTCGAAAATGCCCTCAAAACGGGCGCTTTTTACTAGTTCAGGCTGAAAACCGTCATCAATAGCTGCTTTGGCTCTTTTGTTTTTAGACATATCTGTCTCCTTGTTAATTCTTCAGAGACAAATCTGCCTTTTGAGGTATAAAAATGCTTTTCGCAGCGCGAAAGGAAATTTTGCGAATTTCGCCATTTTTAATGTAAGTCATGCTGAAAAATGGCGTTTTTGGGTTATTTTCTTTTCGCCGTGCGAAAGAAATATTTTTAAGAGCAATTCGTAGACTAGGAATACGCCTAATACATATCCTTACCACTTATTGGTTCGAAATGATTTTGGATTAGAAACCGATTCGCTCTATCTATGTCAAAACGATAATTATTCCGAAGAATGAACATATACATCTGGTGACAAGGATCGTAATCGTCCAAGCAATAGTTCCCCGCCTTCAACAACTGCATTGAAGAAAGATAGGGAATGTCTAAACCTATACAAATAGCAATGATACTTTCCAAAGATGGCTTGTACCGGCAGTACTTATCTGATTTGATTTTCGTAAAAATCGTCGGGCTTAATTCTGTTTTTTCTTGAAAACGACTGGAATTCCATTTTTTTATTTGGAATAATTCTTGTAATCTATCTTTAAAATCCAATTTTTGAGTGCAAGAAAGATTTTTGAGATCAGCACATTCCTTCAACCACAGGTCTTGCAAGGCCTGCTCCTGGTCGGGTTTATGTATTGATTCCTTCTGCTGCATCTTATACTATTTTAGTCAGTTAAATTCCAAAAGGCTGAAAAAAGGCTCATCTTTTTTTGAATTATAAAATCGAATCTTTTAAACAAACATCCTTTAACCTGTCGAGCAATTTGCCCGACAAACTTGATTAAAAACACGATGTCATTTACCCTATGGTCTTATGTTTCGCTCCTTTGGCCCAAGGCCAGTTTATCTCCGCTCTACCTTGAAAGTAGCCCTTTTTCTTCACCATTCAAACTACACGTCTCGCTAATAAATTAGTTGCTTCAGCACCTGTAATAAAAATATTTTTACACTCTATTTCCAAATGCGTTTTGGTCTCATCTTTTCTGACACTGAATAATACAATCCGCTATTTCCGTCTATTTTCATTTTGTCGCAACTTCAGCATGCCTATGCTTTTTTATGAATAAAAAAGGCGTGGTGTCGAATGCACATACACTACTGAGGCTCTGGTAAACCTATCCACAATATGTGCAAACGACCCACGCCCAAATTGAGCGAAGATTCTTTTTCATTGTGGATATTCTTGATTCGCCTAAAGCAAACGACCAGATTTTCAGTAGTGGAATCAGAAATCTCTTCAGTCTATGTCAAAATCAAACTATTTGATGATGTTTAGTGTCCTCCAAAATATGGATTGATCTTAATCTTATTTCAAAAAACCATATGAATACACTTGGGGTTGAATTTTTTCAGATAGCGTTTTGTAAGCTTTTTCAAAGTGCTCAAAGTTAGTTGGAACAGTATTGCCAGATCCATTTTGAGCATTGAGAGCCTTGCATATTTGATACCACCCCACATCGGCACGATTCAATTTGAATTCGTCACGGATTTTGTGGTTGAACTGTTGCTTGAAATATTCTTGCCAAATTTTGCGACCTTCGTCAAGAACAGTTTGGGCTTCAACACTAAACGTTTTTCCTCTCATGTAACGAACCATAAAGTCGCTTTCGAAGCGACTGGACGCTCCAACCTCAGAGGCGGAGAAAGGAATAAAGTGATTGATTATATTCCACTTGCGGTTATTCCATTCAAGATTATTGGCGCTTGCGGTGAGATTTGAACCATTGAAGAGCATATAAATCAAGCAATCGTTCTTGAATTCTTCGGAAAGGTCTGCGTTGGGTTGAAGGAATTGATCTCTATCATTAATCCAAGTATGAGGAATTACTTTTCTTACAGTAAAAACAACAGATACCTGCCATAAATTATTTTCTGTAACATATATTCCATGTCCTCCATTAAACCCCGAAGAGAAAAGTGCTGTTCTAGTGGGAGCCTGTTGCATATCATTGCTGTTGCACCAAAAATACGCAATTGCATTATCACACCATTGTGTCCCGCGCAAATCTTTCGTTGCTGTTCCCGGTGTCACTGCATTTTTTAGAGGAATACACAATTCCTTGTTGGGCTTTAGACGTTTAATCCATTTGGTAAGATAAGTATCAACGGGAATATTATAAAATGACTTACTTCCAACAGCATTAACATTTTTGTCAAGAATCTCACAGCTTATTTCAGAGGGGAACTCTGTCGGCTTATTCATAGTTTTCCAAATCAAAAAGCCTATTGGAAATTCTCCTTTCAAACCCTCAAAGGACTTGCAATGAACAATAAATCCACCTAAATATTTCGCATTCCATTGAATTCTAAATTTTTCCATTGTTTGTGCATTTATGTGTTTCAATGTACTAAACATCGCCAATGTTGCATTAGGAATTTCTTTTGAAATCCTTGCTACGAACTGCGTGTATAATTCATTACTCGCCTTGCCGAATTCATCCATTCCTTTTCTAGCAAATTTTGTATCAGCAACGCCAATCTTACTAGCATCGGTACCCACGCCATTTACCGCATTATCAGAACTTGTCGCCTCTGCATACGGTGGATTTATCAGCACCAACAACTTTTTCTTACCTTCGTTCGCATCGTGGATCACATCGCGTAGGCTCTGCGGAATTTTATCTGTTAGGTTGTAATCAATTTTACCATCATTCGTAATATCATCGTTTAGGTAGTCGTACTGAAAACGTTCTGCTTCCACGCAGATCTTGGCAGATTTCATGATATTCACATCTTCTTCGTCAAGTGTGCTCATAAAAAGATGGCGGTGGTTGCTATGCTTGGCCTCGAGGTTTCCTACTCCACAGCACATATCCCACACATAGTAATTTTTCTGCCAGTTTGCACCAAGCGTTTTTTCAAGCAAGTCGTAAGCCTTGTCAACCACTGGCAGAGGAGTGTAGTATGCTCCCTTGAAAGTTCTCTCTTCAACAGGAATCAAGCTATCGCGACGTTCTAATAAGTACGTTCGGTGTTTTTCTTCTGGCGGCCTATGGTATATCGTCCAAAAGTGGCTATAACCATCTGTAGATCCCAACTCATAAAGTTTTCCGTTTAAACTAAATACAGGATTATTCCCCTTATGCAACAGCTCTGCAGAAAGATGTTGATGGGTGCTAACCGTGCCATCACTCATAATGTCAGCATAAAAGAATTCGGCGTAGTTCTCAGGGGATGCTCCGACAATTTCTTTCCCGACCATCTCAACCCATTTGTCAAACACCTGTTTCAAATTGTCGGGAGTAATCTGCGTGCGAATGATTTCGCCTTTATCAATGGCATTGCGGAAAGTGTCAATAAATTCTTGTTCGTGCGTTTCGATATTGAAGCTCACAAAATGCGTGCCAATGTACTGGCTCACCATATCGAGTGCATCGCGGGTGACATCGCTTGCCGACTTACCCCACATGCTTTTCATTTTTTTATTTTGCAGAAGTGGAAGTGCCACATCGGTTTTCATAATAGCCGCTTTCACGCTATCAACCACACAAAGAAATGGCGGAATATATTCTCCATCATCCAAGGCCTTGTGAATGTAAAAAAGCAACTGCGTAAACATTTCGTAGAGGGACTTCTTGGAGCCAAACTTGGCCTCGAACCAAACCTCGCGCGTCTGGATGTCGATGAGGTTACGTTGCACGCCTTTAAGGTGCAATGCCTTGATGTACTCGGCTTTCACGTCTTCTTCGGACGAGGCTTTCTGCAGTCTTTCGAACAGGCTCATTTTAACTCCTTGTATAAAAGTCCACTCGACTCTTACTCAGGAGCACAAAAACTTTAGCCAAAACAAAAAAAAGGCGTGGAGTCGCAGCGCTTACCGAACCTGCGGGCTACCACACCCTACCATACAATAAGCACAAACGACCCACGCCCAATATGGGCGTGAGCGTTCGTCTTACTCTCGTATGGATTGAAAGTGGTAGTTTCAGGTTCGAGAATAAGAGACGAATCTCAAAAATTCCGGTCGCTCCGCACCATTCGGTGAGAGCTATGTCAATCTCAAAATAGCATATATTTGCGACAAATATATCTGCATCCGCAATTTTTTGAAAAATTTCGCGTTTTTCTCTTGACGACAGTTTGTAATTAGTGTATATTTGTGCAGTAGTTCCTGTTTTTTCTTGCTTGTAAACAGAGGTGTATGATATGAATAAGCGAAATGCAGTCGTGCAAAAGAGCGGTTCGCCCGCACCCGAAAGGACACAATTTTCCCTGATAGACGAAGAGTTGCTGAAATTGCGTGTTTACGCGATTCGCGGGTTTGATATCAAAATTTTTGATATCAAATCGGGACGGAACAAGAAAACTGCCTTACGCCTTTACGGAACAAGGCATCAAGTAGCTTCATCCTATTCAATTTTTTAAGTATTTATTGACAAGTAATAAAAAGTAATATATATTTATTATGTACAATGTTTTAATGTCAAGAAGAGTCTCTAGGGCCGTTTCAACGATGCCAATAGCGCAACAAGAAAAACTTGCTTTGCTTGTTGATGACATTAAGCTGAATGGACCCGTTAGGACAAATTGGCCGAATTACGGGATTCTAGCAGGAACGTCGACTCACCATTGTCACCTTTCCCACAAATGGGTGGCATGTTGGATTGAAACAGAAAAAGGTATAACAGTTGAGGTAACATATGCTGGCAGTCGTGGAAGCGCCCCCTATGCAGAACACTGATGAACCCGTGTCGTTCAGAGTTTCGGGCAAGAACATCCCGAAGCCCGTCATCGCCTTTTTGGACGCTCTTTTTCCTGATTCCGTCCGTATCGATGAAGACGATGATGCGCTTGAGCCGGTGGAAGAATTGGGTTGGTACAAAAAAGCGAAGAAGAGGATGAACCCCGCAAAAGCGTTGAAAATAATGCGGGTAAATGCGGGGCTTACCCAGGCGCAATTGGCCAAAAAGGTTGGTCTCGCAAAACAGAATTACAATTCGCTTGAACGTGGCGCCAGACCCATTTCTATGCTCATGTCAAAGAAATTAGCCGATGCCCTCGGGACATCTTATTTGATGTTTTTCCGCGAAAATAAAAGCAAGTTATAGTCTGTCGTAATCCAGCTAATTTCATTCTCTCGTCGTTACAGGATATACGTGCCTGATTTCTTGCTTGTGCGGAGAGCGCCCTTTATACGTACTTTCGATTCGATATTCATCAAACGAATTGCGTTGGGGCAAACATTCCATTTCGGCGAGTTCAAGTAGCGCTTTAAGCCAAGTGGTTGCGCAAGTGCACGCGATGCCGTTCATTTCCCAGCGGATTAAAGGTGGATGGGCGGCGTCGGGACTTGAACCATTTCCCCAACTTGCATCATGTTTCCAGTATGTGAGTTTGCCGATTTGTTCCGTTAGCGTTTCTGGGATTTCCTCAAATACGATATACCCTTCACCAAATCTGCCGGGATGCCCTGAACAGCAATAACGAGTCCTGCAACCATCCATGCTGTTAAGCCGCATAATGGTATCCGCCAGTGCCGTATCAATGGCTCTGTAACCGTCCTTGTGCAGAAAATCAAGTTCCTGAACGTTTATCGGGGTTTCACTGATATAGCGACGCTTTTCAAAGTTTACGAAAGTTATATCAGACTGTAACATGTTGCGGATTTTCGGGCTCTCCATATCCCTAACGAATGTAATTTCTGTCTTTTTCATATTCGATTCCTGCTGAATATCTAAAAATATCTTTTATATGCGGCAAATATTGTCGTTTGTCGCTCTAGCGTTTTTTTTGGGGGGGTGGCTTTATGCGTCATTAGTTGTCGCATTCTCAATCTATATTAAGAGTGTTAAAAAAAATGTCGCGGGGTGCTTTACGTTTTTGACTTTCGCGACGATATATAGGTGAGGATTGTATGAAGAAGAATTATTTTAAGGGTGTACTGGGCTCGCTCAAGGCCGGCCGCTATGACAAGAAGATTACACACGACTTCGTGACGCTCAAGAGTTACGAGTACTGGATCCGCATGATGCGCGCCTCCAAGAGCATGCCGGATGCGGATGACTGCATCGCGATTTTCACGAAGGAGGCCGCCTCGCGCGTGCTGAAGGACCTCTCGGAGCATTTCGAGAAGCTCAATGCCGAAGAGGACTGCATTACCGGTGCCGCCAAGAAGCGGTTCGTGAAGGAAGTGAACGGGAGTTACGCCGGAAAGAGGCTCCGCTGCGACGAAAGCAGCGAGGAGACGAGCGTTGCTTACCAGAGGCGCCAAATGGCGGTTGTGCGCTTTAACGATGTAATCGACAGGTCGTGTTCCGTCAAGGAGATTGCCGATTTCGTGCGCAACTACCTGTGCGGCGAGGGCATTTTCGACACCTCCTCGCAGAAGGTGTTTTACGAGAGCGTCGCCCGCGAGCTCGAGAAGGTTCTTGCGGAGAATTGCAGCGTGGACGACGGATATTTCCGCCGCCTGAACATTGTGCAGAACGCGTTCAACCTGAGCGACGCCGAGATGGAAATCGTGCTGTTCTCGTGGATTTTCTTCAACAAGGAGCAGTGCAGTTCGCTCCTGGACATGATTGGTTCACGCAGGTTCCGCGGGGCGGCGCTCCCGGATGTTTTCCCGCAGCTTTATCCGGATGTGGATTTCGAGAACCTGGTCTCGAACAAGGGGACTCTCAAGCAGATGGGTATCCTGGACGAAGACCTCGATATTTCCAAGCGAATCGGGATGTTCCTGGACGGGCATTCGGGCAATGACCTGGACAGCCTCTACTTCAGGGTTTACGAGGGCGGCTGCGTGCCGTACAAGAAACTCTGCCGCAAGGACCCGAAGGTGGAAATGGCTTTCGACATGATCAAGCACGCGAAGGTGGGCGAGGGTCTGAACATTTTCTTCTACGGGGCGCCCGGTACCGGCAAGACGGAATTCGCGAAGCATATTGCCCGCACTCTCGACCGCAAGCTAATAATCAAGAAGGCGAGCGACCTGCTGAACTGCTACGTAGGCGAGACCGAGAAGGCAATCCGCAAGATGTTCAAGGAAGCGGAAGAGAAGAAGGCGATTCTATTCCTGGACGAGGCGGACAGCATGATTCGCGACCGCAGCGGAGCCGCCCGCAACTGGGAGGTGACGCAGGTGAACGAGATGCTCACGCAGATGGAGAACTTCAAGGGGATCTTCATCGCGGCGACGAACTTTGAGGGGGAACTCGATACGGCGTCCCGCAGGCGCTTTGCGCTGAAGGTGAAGTTCGGCTACCTGAAGCCCGAAGGCATCGAGGCCCTGTGGAAGGGATTCTTCCCGAAGGTCGAAATGCCCGAGGCGGCGCGTGGCCTGCGCATGCTCACTCCGGGCGACTTCAACGCTGCATACGCATCGCTCCGTTTTTACGACGAGAGCGAACTCACCGCGGAAGCAGTCCTCAATGCGCTCAAGTCGGAGCTTGCCTACAAGGATAGCCGCGAAGGACGCACGATGGGGCTGTAGTTAATCGGTGCAAAAAAAACGACTGTATTTGTCGCAAAAGAGAACTATTTTTCCCTAAATAGTTCTTTTTGTTTATATTTAGGGAGAGTATATCCAGGAGGCATTATGGCGGAGATGACCCGCGGCGAAAGAACTGTGCAGCTTTTTGCGAAGGTGATTTCGAACCCCGACAAGAAATTCACCGTGAGCGACCTGATGGCATCCTTCAACATTCCCGACGAGGAAAGGCGCAACGTGCAGCGCGACATGCGTTTTTTGTCGGAGATGGATGGCGGCCGCTACATCGCCTGCGAAACCGAGGGCCGCACGGCGGTCTACCGTTCTGCGCTCCACAACGCGGAACGCCTGCTGTTCCCGAACTTTGAGAACACCATGCTGCATTTCATATTCCTGAAGCGCATCGCGAATATATACCCTGCGACAAGCGAAATCATCACGCAGCTCCTGGAACGTATCGAGAAAAGCCTGCCTACCCGCGAGCAGAAATCGCTCCGGCAGCTCGGTGACGACCTGAATACGAAAATACTTTTCATGGGGACTCCGCCCGATATCGAGGAGGATGCGAGCGAAAAGATCCGCACCATCTTGCAGGCGATTCACGACCACCGCAAAATTGACGTGGTCTACCGCGATGGCGGCGATTCCGAGAAGCAGTCGACGCGCATCCCGCTGATGGTCATTATTTACGAGGACGAACTCTATGTGGGTTGCCAGTCCGAAAAGCATGCGGGCGACACGTATACGCTCAAGTTCAGGCGCATGAAGAGCGTGAAACTCTCGAAGCAGACGTTTGTCGAAGACCCGAAGATTGTGGACAAGTTGCGCCGGCAGGTGACATCGGGCGCGGCGTTTTTGAGCGGGCAGGAACCGAAACTCCAAGATATCGAAATCGAGTTCGAGAGCCGGGCTCGCCTCTACCTAGAAGAAAACCCGTTCAACCGCTCCATGAAAATCGGCAAGACGAAGGACGGGAAAATCAACGTGAGGCTCAAGGCCGAGGTAAACCAGCTCCTGTTCAACTGGGTCGTGTCTTTCTCGAACGTGGCGCACGTAAAAAAGCCTGCCGCATTGCGCAGCAGACTCAAGGAATTCGCGGAATACCTGACGGAAACCTACGGCTAGGGCAATACAAATATTTTAGCCGAGGAGGTTTGCATGAAAGAAATTATTCCTTTCAATCTTCAGCACTTGAAGCTGGTTGTTCACGAGTGTATCGAAGAAAAGGGCCCGAATTGCGACCTGAACTTTATAAATGTCTCGTACCTTGAGGATCTGAGCGGCGTTTTCTCGTATCCGAACCACAGGTTCAACGGGGATATTTCCAGGTGGAACGTCTCGCACGTGACGAACATGTCGAACTTGTTCTACGGTTCCGACTTTAACGGCGATATAAGCAAGTGGGACGTCTCGAATGTGGAGGACATGTCGGGCATGTTTGCCAGGTCCCGCTTTGAAGGCGATATTGCGTGCTGGGACGTTTCACATGTAGAAAGCATGTCCTCGATGTTTGCCGATTCCGTCTTTAACGGTGACATTTCGCAATGGGATGTGTCCAGTGTTTATAACATGTCGGTAATGTTCAGTGGTTCCAGGTTCAATGGCGATATAAGCAAGTGGAATGTGTCGAAGGTGAAGGACATGTATTCGATGTTCGCCTGTTCGCAGTTCAATGGCGACATCAGCCGCTGGGACGTGTCCGCCGTAACCCTCATGGCGCAGATGTTTGAATGCTCGGAATTCAACGGCGACATTTCGGGCTGGAAGATTGCTAAAGGCGCTGCATTGGACCACATGTTCGCACAATCCATGTTCCGTGGCGACATAAGTGGGTGGGGCCTTTCGGAGGCGAACTCCGTGATAGGAATGTTCGACGGCTCCGTCCTGGATTTGGCGGAGGAACGGCCCGAGTGGTACGAGAAACTTGATGGATCAAGGAGAGCCGCTGAGGTGGCGAATAACACAAAAATGGACCCGGACTTAAAAGAAAAACTTGACAAGTGCTTTTTTGGCGAGTAAAAGGAATAAACATGCCCAAACTTTTCACTAAATCTGCTTTTAACCATGCCGTAGAATGCCCGATGCGCGCATATTATTACCGTAACAGCAAGGATTATGCCTACCATTATGAAGGGCCGGATGGCATTGCCGAAGTCGGTGATCAGTTCGGCGCTCTTGCCTGTATTTACGAGGGCGTCCCTAGCGAGAATATCATTCAAAGGGGAGGGGCAAATCCGATTGAGGCGCAGGCGAAGTCGATTGCGGATACGCTTGAGCTTTTGAAGAAAGAAAATGTAGATATCGGTGAAGCGGCCTTTGCGACAGATAAGTTCCTTGTCTATGTGGACATCCTTCACAAGCGAGGCGACAAACTTAAAATAATTGAAGTCAAGTCCAAGTGCATTGGTGCAGATGAATCGCCATTTGGCAAAAATGGAAATATTCCTTCTGATTATCTTAAGAAAATTTTGGATGTGACCTTCCAGAAATATGTAATTCAGCAATTTATCAAGACTCATAGTGAATTCTCGCATCTCAAAGTGAGTGCCAGTCTGATGCTTGCAAATTCCGATGCTGTGAGCGACGTTGATTCACTAAGCTCCCTTTTGCAAATAAAATTCCTTGAAGGCGGTCATCGCGAAATAGAATGCGCTCCTGATATTCGCGAAAAATTGAAGGGAAAAGCACGTATTAACCGTATTATTGATGTCGATGAAGTCAGCGACAAGATTATCGCGGATGAAATCCCGAACATTGCAAAAAAATATTTTGACGGCTGTTTTGTAAAATTCGTTGAAAAAGTTGCGGATATGTATGTCAACAACCGCAAGGATTATTGCAATTGCCGCTTTAGTGATAAATGCTTCAAGTGCCCGTTCTATGTCAAGTATGAAAAGAGAGATGACGGAACCATAGCAAAATGCAAAGAAGATGAACAAAAGCAGAATGGCCGTGCCGAATGTTTCCAGAACCTGTTTGGGGTTGATATAGCCGGGAAGGCTCTAATTAATGAAACTAAAGGCGGAATCGGAAATGGCGGCTTGCCCACAAGTCTTAAGAATGGCGCTTGGCTTGAAAAAAAGAAATTCCTTCTGTCCGATATTGACGAAAACGAATACGTTCCTGCCGCAAATGCGACGCCCGAGGCCTTCCAAAAACGCACTGAATTATCGGATGATGACCTCCGCTACTTGCATGTGCACAGCACAAAGACGGGGTGTAACGAACCGACATTCCTGAAAGAGGCCGCAAAGAAAATCAAGTGGAAGTATCCGCTCCATTTTATTGATTTCGAAACATACTTGGGTGCTGTTCCGCTATTCAAGGGAAATCATCCCAATGAAGAAATTGCCTACCAGTTCTCGCACCATATCGCTTATGAAGATGGTACTTATAAGCATGCTGGGGAATATATTTCGCTTGAGCCTGGTAAATTCCCGAATTTTGAATTCATTCGTGAATTGAAACGTCAATTGGAAAAAGACGATGGCGATATTTTCCGCTATGCTGATCACGAAAATAACATTCTCAATGCAATTCGATTGCAGCTGATGGATTCGAATGAATCGGACAAAGAGGAACTGATACGGTTTATTGAGGGCATTTCACACCCGCCAAAAAATAGTGAGCACCCTTACGTACCAACGCGTCGGGATATGATAGACCTTAAGGTGCTTACCCAGAAATATTTTTATCATCCGAGCATGGGTTCATCAAATTCTATTAAGCAAGTGATGCCTGCTATTCTGCATAGCGATCCGTTTTTCCGTGAAAAGTACGGCGACGACATGGATCCCTATCACAATTTGCCTTCTCTAGAGGAATTTGCTGCCGGAGTTAACAAGGACGAATTCCCTGCCGACTTTGACGATTCGGATGTCTGGAATGCCGATAAGCAAATCAATAAAGGTGGAATTAGCAAGCTGGACTATGTGCTGCTGCAGGCGGGTCGCTTTAACAAGCTGCACACGGAAGCCATTCGCAGGGCGTCTCTTGAATACTGCAAACTGGACACGCTATCCATGGTCCGCATTTGGGAATATTTTAGGATTTCGACGAAGTAAAGCTGTTTTATTTTTTCGCTTCTTTTCGAAGTTCTTGCAGCCTTTTCTTGATTTTGGCTGCCTTGGGATGATTATTCTCCATAATATTCAAGATACGCAACTTTTTTCCAATGAGATTCTTTTCGATAGACAACAGTTTTTTCGTTGATTCTTCCGATTTTGTTTTATAGCCAGTATAGAAGAATTCAACTACCAATTTATCAATAAAATCATTGGTTTTGTCCTTGTCATATTGATCTTTTGCGATAACGCTGGACAAACTTTTTCGCAAAGTGGAAAGGAATCCATTCTCGACTCTCTTTTTTGTATGCTTGTCATTGACATGCCAGTTGAGCCGTTGTCTGAGGGATGTTCTAGCAATACCGACATATATACAATATAAATCGTCCTCTTTTTCTATATCATCTTTGACATTAGAAAAAGTCTCGCCTAATCCTTTTAGCAAATCATTCAATTCGCTCTTCTTAGCCCACCATTTGTAATATCCGGGTCGAGTTTCAATTTCAAGCAATTTAGGGGACCTACCTTGCTCCGTGGGTCTTAATTCTTTTGCCTTGATTTTCATATCATTTTCCTCCATTACGATACTCTTTTATGGGCTTATCCAAGTAGATTCCCCCACTATAGCATTTATACACACTGCAATTCAAATGTTCGCACAGGTTTTCATAATATTTTTTGCCGCCAAAAATTACAAAGTGCTCTTTTCTTAAATCGAATTTCTTTTTCAACGAATCAAGAACTTTGTCAGCCCATTTTTTTCGTTCTGATGCAGTTTTATTGCCGAGATAGCAATCGTAGTAGCAAATCCCTTTTTTTCTGTCCAATAAATGATGCTTAGCAGAAAGAATTAGCCAATCCTTGCAATGAGATTGTGCATATTCTTTTGATTGTCGAAAAATATTCCCTGCGTACAAATCTTCTGCAGCAAACTTTTTGCCCTTATCTTCAACAGCTTTTTTATTTTTTCTCTTGCTGCAGGCAATAAGTCCTATACTTTTTTTCATATTTAGCACCTCATTGATAAATCCTTGCCTATTGACAAGTGATTGCATTAGTAAAATATATCTTTTCATCCTTCTGTCAATACCTCTCTACTTTTTTATTCAAATATTTTTCACTTCAGTCAGCATTTGTCGCATACGGTGTGTATATTATAACCGTAAAAATGCAACAAGGAGCGACGTTATGCATAGCGATGGAATATTCTTCTGGTCTGAGGATGTGCAGGCCACGTGTTCCGAATGCGGGAAGGAATCAACGTTCAACGTGGATTTCGAGGACGCTTCGGGGGATGAACGCCTGAACTTCTTCAAAATTCGCACTTCGATTGCGGCAGAGGAAACCTGCCCGCATTGCGGGAACATCATTCAGTTCGACATCAGGTACTGGCAGCGGGAATTCTACGGCAAAAAGCCTGACGGCAGGCAGTTCTGCCGCGGCATTACCTTGTGGAAGACGGACTATACCGCGGGGGGATCCACAGACGCTCCGTTCAGGGAGTTTGAGGCGACGGCGGTAGACCACCTGGAAGAACTGCGGTTGAACTTCGCGGATGCCTTTGAACTCATCGACAACTTGCGCAAGGTCACCCAGGACGACGGCTTCGTTTCTGTCAGGAATGCCCTGAAGGAGAAGGAGGCGGTTTACGCGAAGATGCGCAAGGCGACAAAGGCCGATAAGGCCGCTCGCGACCAGTTCGAAATCGAGGCCATTGATTCGGTAATCCCCGAACTCAAGCGGCTCATTGACGCACACGAAGACGTTTTGAAAAAGTGTAGGTGATTATGGAAGACTACTATGTTGCGACAAGCAAAGAAGACCTGATGGAACTTCGGGATTTGCTGAAGAGGCTTATTAGAGAAGAGAAAACGAAGCCGAAATCAAGAAGCCAGGACCTGTTTGGAAGTTTTGATGATAACGAGTTCGAACTTTATGATGTTCAGAGAGACTTGAGAAAATATATTGATACCGTTGTAGCGAAGGACCGTCAACACCTTGAGCAGTTGATTGCGGAGACTATCGAGAAAGAAGGCCCCGAATGCGATCTGAATTTCATAGATGTGTCTAACATAACGGACATGAGTGGACTGTTTATGGATTCCGAATTTAGCGGGGATATCTGCCTATGGGATGTCTCGCATGTAACGAATATGAACAGTATGTTCCGCAATTCCAAGTTCATTAGCGGTATATACAAGTGGGATGTCTCTAATGTGGAAGACATGGGCGAAATGTTTGCGGAATCGCCATTTGATGGCTACATTGGCGCTTGGAAACCAACTAAAGTAAAGAACATGCGGCGGATGTTCTATAAGTCCTCATTTAACGGAGGTGTTTATGGCTGGCATGTTAATAATGTGGAGAATATGGAAGAGATGTTCGCCGAGTCGCGCTTTTTTGGTGACGTCAGCCATTGGGAAGTTTCTGACGAGTGCAACATAAATGGCATTTTTAGCGGCACGCGGCTAGAAGCGGTGTGGAATACGGATTCCGAGCAAAACGAGTTTATCCGGAACCTAGCTGAAAAGGTGAAAAAATGGCTGGACAAGGTCTATCGGGAACGGGCCGAGCGGTTCATACAAGAATGCCCGCTTTTATAAGCGGGCATCTTTGTTGTGTGAGGTGTGCTATGCAACTCGCGTGACGCCGGGGCCGGTTATCGTGCTGTGGCCCTTCTGGCTGGTACTGCGTTCCAGCATGATTTTCTGGCTGATGCTGTTCACCACCGATTCCACGTGGGTGATGATTCCGAGCATCTTTCCTTCGCGCTGCTGGCAGCGGAGGCAGTTCATGACGTCTTCTAGGGTCGCGTCGTCCAGGGTGCCGAAACCCTCGTCCATGAAGAGCGATTCCACGCGCACGTTGCGGCTTGCGAAGTCGGCAATCCCGAGGGCGAGCGAGAGGCTCACCAGGAACTTTTCGCCTCCGGAGAGGTTCGAGATACGGCGGTCGTTGCCGAATTCAGAATCGGCCACCTTGAAACCGAGGTTCCCTTCGGCGACAAGCCTGAAGCGGTCCTTGACAATCGCCAGGTGCTTGTTGGCAAGCTTCAGGAGCGACTTGAAGGTAAGCCCCTGCACGAAGGTGGCGAAGTCGCTGCCGTCCATTACACCGAACCATTCGCCCATCGCCTCCCAGCGAGAAAGTTCCGCCTTCTTCGCGTCGAGATCCTTCTGCAGAATCTGCAACTGGGCGACGTTTTCTGTATAGGCTTTCACGCGGGCGCGTGCCGCACCCGATGAGCCTTGCAGTTCGCCGAGTTCCTTTTCGACGGCGGCCTTCCCATCGGTAAGGGCCTGCAGGGGCGTCTCGTCGGAGCGTTCCGCCTTCAGTTTTTCGAGGGCCTCGGTTGCCGCCTGCTTCTTGCCGGTTGCGGTAGCGATGGCGCCGTCGATACGCTTCTTTTCGTTCTGCAACTTCGTGAATTCGGCTTCTTGCAGCAATGCGGCCTGGAAGGCGGCTTCGTCGGCGAAACCCTTCGCGGCGATTGCGTTCACGAATTTTTCGCTTGCGGTCTTGATATCGCCCGCGGTCTTTTCGAGGGAACCCTTGAGCGCCGTGATTTGCGTATTGAGTTCATTGTGCCTGTTTTCGATATTGCGGAACGCCTTGTCGGCAGCGTCGTACTTGTTGGCGGCTGCGGTCTTGCTGGCAGTCGCTTCCTTCGCGACGGCTTCCACGTCCTTGTCGCCGAACTTCTCGCTGCGGGAACTGCGGAGTTCATCCAGCTTGCGGGAGACATCATTGAGGTTTGCGGTTTCCTTTTCGAGATGGTCCTGTTCATGCTGGACCTTCTTGCCGTACAGTTCCACGTTGTTGCGGGCGATGGCAAGATCATTCGAAAGTTTATCAAACTTGGTCTTGTTTGCGGTGAACTGCTGCAGGCGCAATTTCAGGTCGGCAAGGGTGCTGTCCGCGTTTGCAAGGTCAAATTCAGCCCAGGGCTTCCAGAGTTCCGCCACCTTTTCGCTCGCCTCGTTTTTCTGGCTGTTCAGCGATTCGATGTTTTCGCTTGCCGCATTCCCGGCGGTCAACGCGCGGCTCTTGGCATTTTCGTACTGCCCGAGTTTCGCATCTGCGTCCTGCAACTTCGTGTTCAGTTCGCGAATCTTTTCGGCGGTGCTTGTCACGCTGGATTCATCGGCGACCGTTCCGTTCGAGTGTCCGCAGGCGGGATGTTCCGTAGAGCCGCAGACCGGGCACGCCTTGCCCTCTTCCAGGTGGTTCTGGATGACGTTGGCGAGCGCGAGCACGTCGTTCCGGAAAAGTTCGTTCTGCTGCTCGAGAAGTTCCTGCTTGAGCGCGTTTGCGTCATTGAGATCTTCTTCTGCCTTTTTCAAGTCATCTGCGAACGCCTTTTTCGCCTTCTCTTCGTCGGCGATTTTCTTGTCGAACCCGCGGATGCTTGCGACAAGCGTTTCGCTCTGCGGGATAATTCCTGCAAGTTCCGCGTCCTTCGCGTTCGCTTCCTGGGTCTGTGCGAGGGATTCGACCTGCGGTTCGAGCGACTTGATGGTATCCTGTGCCTTTTTCAGTTCCGCTTCTGCCTCGGAGAGAGACTGTGCGGCGGTGGCCTTGCGGTTTTCGGCTTCGGCCTTCACGCTTGTCGCGTTTTTCAAGTCCTGGTCGAGCTTGCGGATTTCGTTCCAGAGCGCTTCGTTTTCGGCGATAAACTGCTCGGTGGCCGTCTTCTCCTTTTCGGCGATGGCCTTGTTATCGCCCGCGGATTTTAGGTCGCTTGCCACCTGCGGGAGCTGCTTCTGGAAATTTTCGAGTTTCGCCTTGTCGTCTGCCTCGTGCTTGCGGAATCCCTGCAGTTCCGTATGCAGCGTCGCGCATTCGCGGGCCTTCTCGGCATCTGCGAGCCGCTTCTCGTTGCCGGCGAATTCGCTCTTGTCCTTGTTCGCTTTTGCAAGTTCGGTTTCTGCGCTTTCCAGGCTGCGGGTGCTTTCGTTCATCGAGTTGCGCCAGGCGATACGGGCTTCGAGATTCTTCTTCTTGTCCGTGAGGGCCTTTTCCTTGTTCGCGACTTCTGCAAGCAGGGCTTTGTCCTTCTCGATGTCCTCGGCCTTGGGCATGGTGTTGTTCAACGCATCGAATGCCGCCTGCGAAGTCTCCTTTGCCGCTTTCGCCTCGCGCCTGTGGTCACCCACCTTCTTTCCGATGCGGCGGTACTTTTCGGTGCCGTTCAGTTTTTCGAGGATGTCGGCGCGTTCCTTCTCTTCGCTGGTGAGGAACTTGCTGAATTCGCCCTGCGCGAGCATGATGGAACGGCAGAACTGCGAGTAGTCCAGCTGGATGATTTCGGCATTCGCCCTGGCCAGTTCGCTGTTCCTGCCGGTATTGCCCGCAAAGATCGGGTCTTGCGGATTCTCGATGCGCCAGATTTTGCCCTGCGCGTTTTGCAGGTTGCCATCGGCCTTGTCGCGGGCGCGGCGCTGGTTCCATTCCGATACATAGGTGCCCTTGCGGCAGCGGTACGTGACGCGGGCGAAACAGGTGCCCTTGTCCGATGTCATGACGGCGTTACCGTCGTTGCCGTTGTAGATTACTCCCTGGCGCGGGGTGGCGCCGTAGAGGGCGAGCGTGATGGCGTCAAGAATGCTCGTCTTGCCCATGCCCGTCTTTCCGCTGATGACGAAAAGGCTATGGTCCAGTTCGCTGTAGGAGGGGTCGGTAAAGTCGATGCACCACTTGCCGGCGAGACTGTTGATATTTTCGAATTCGACTTTCAGAATCTTCATGTATTAGGCCTCCTCGCTGCCGGTTTCGTTGTTGACTTCTTCGACTACCTGCCTGAAAAGCGGGAGGTAATCATCGAGGGTCTTCTGGATGCATTCGTCCATTTCGGGCGCACCCATCCTGCTCATTACGAGACGCTTGAAAACTTCCTCGTCGGTAAGGACGTCTACCGATTCGAGCGTATCGTCCGAGAAGGCGTCCGCCGCAAGGGTGTCGGCGCGTTTCACCTTCTTGCTCACGACCTCGAACGGGGCGCCTTCCAGCACGGATTCGAGCGCCTCGTTGATGCTCACGCCCGGAGCGTAGTCGTACACGACTTCCACCTTCAGGGGCTTTTCTGCGGGCGCATTTTTCAGCTGGTTCAGCTGCATGACGATATCCGCGACAGAGCCCGATACGCGCAGGAACTTGAAGTATTGCGGGGTCTCGATTTTCTGCACGTTGGGCGCTTCGCCCTTCTGCAGGTCGATTGCCAGGATATGGTGCGGGATGCTTGCCTCGTCAAACCCGAGCACGAACGGCGAGCCCGAGTACCGCACCTTCGGGTTGCGCGCCACCATGGTGGTGTAGTGGATATGCCCGAGGGCCACGTAGTCGAGGCCTTCCGGGAAAACGGAGACGGGGATAGTCCCGAGGTTACCGACGATATCGCGCATGCCGTGTTCCTTCGCGTCCCTGCCCTCGTCGTTTTCGGGGCGGCCTTCCAGCCTGGAGGCGTACAGGTGGCCCGTTGCCACGATGGGGATGTCGCGGCCGGCGCGCAATTTTTCGGCGGCCTCGTAAACGGCGCTGTAGAGCCCGCTGTATGTACTCTGGGCGAAATCCACCGCGTCTTCGGGCTTGAAACGGCGCAGTTCCGTTTCGCGTACATACGGGACTGCGGCGCTGATGCCCACGACGTTCCCGCTGGCATCCGTCAGTTCCTTCACGAGTTCTTCTACGGGGCGTTCCCCGAGGGAACCCACCATCTGGATATTGAGGGCTTCGAGCAGGTCGCGCGGGGCGTCGAGCAGTGCGCCCGAGTCGTGGTTCCCGCCGATGAGGACGATGTTCTTGCAGTTTGTTTCGAGCAGGGAGGCGAGGAACCGGAAATATTGCCTGCGCGCCTCGATGGGCGG
Organism: Fibrobacter sp. UWT3; assembly: GCF_900230125.1. Classification (NCBI taxonomy): domain Bacteria; kingdom Pseudomonadati; phylum Fibrobacterota; class Fibrobacteria; order Fibrobacterales; family Fibrobacteraceae; genus Fibrobacter; species Fibrobacter sp. UWT3. The sequence continues at coordinate 418,787 of NZ_OCSS01000002.1, forward strand.
GTTGGTGGTATCGAAGATGTCGCCTGCGATTACGAGGCACTGCGCCCCGAGTTCCACGATGCGTTCCCTGAGCCAGGCGAGGAACTGCTCGGTTTCTTTTTGGCGGTCGATGTCGTGCATCGAGTTGCCCAAATGCCAGTCGGCGGTGTGTATGAACTTCATGTTCTTCCTTTCCGGCACGGAGCCGGAGTTCTTTATCGCTTCAAATATAGTATCGCCAGAATGGCATAAAATGTCAAATAGGACTTGAAAAAAAATTTCCCCCGAAAAAGTCCACATTTGACAATCCCCAGTTGTTAGGGTATATTTATAATCAGGCCATGTAAAATAACATGGCGCAAGAAAGGGATTGGTTTATGAAAAAAAGGAATTTTGGAGTATCCGGTGCGGCTCTGGCGATGGCGGCGTTTGTCGCGGGCCTCGCGGGTATCGTTTCTCCCGCACATGCACAAACTAAGGTCGTTGTCGACCCTGGCAAAAAATACCAGGTTTTCGAGGGCTGGGGCACGAGTCTCTGCTGGTGGGCCGTAAAGGCGGGCGCCTGGAGCGAGGCTAACCGCAGCAAGCTTTTGGGTGCGATTGCCGACCCCGATACGGGCTTGGGCTATACGATTTTCCGCTACAATATCGGTGGCGGCGACCAGCCGGGCCATAATCACCTCACGAAGGGCGACGGCGGCGCGAACGTTCCTGGCTACAAGCCTACCGAAAAGGGAAGCTACGACTGGACGGCGGACCCTTACCAGCGCACGATTGCGATTGAACTTTCCAAGCGCGTGAAAAGCCCGATATTCGAGGCGTTCAGCAATTCGCCCCCGTGGTGGATGACCAAGAGCGGCTGCGTCTCGGGCTCTAGCGACGGCAGCGACAACCTCAAGGAAGACTATTTCGACGACTTCGCGGACTACCTCTCCGAAGTGGCGCTGCACTTCAAGAAGGAATGGGGAATCACGTTCCGCACGGTGGAACCGTTCAACGAGCCGAGTGCCGGCTGGTGGAAGGCGAACGGCGGTCAGGAAGGTTGCGGCTTCAAGAACAACCAGACGAAGATGATTGTGGAACTCGGCAAGGCGCTTCAGAAGAAGGGCCTGTTCCCCGAGACTTCGGTGAGTGCTGCCGACGAGACGAACATCGGCGATGCCCTGAACCAGTTCAACAAGTACAGCGGCGAAGCGCTTTCTTACATGTTCCAGGTGAACACGCACAGCTATTCCGGCGGCGATAACCGCGCCAAACTTTTCAATGCGGCGTTCGCGAAAGACAAGAAGGTGTGGCAGTCCGAGACGGGCCCGCTTCACAAGAGCGGCGACGAGAACATTGCGCTCTGGATGGCGGGCGTGATTCTTGCAGACCTGCGCGACATGAAGGCGAGCGCCTGGGTGGATTGGCAGATTGGCGACCCGGCCGAGAACTGGCGTAGCCTCGCGCTGAACCACAGCAAGCAGACTTTCAGCCCGAATGCACGTTACTACATGCACGCCGCATTCAGCCGTTACATTCGTCCGGGTTCGCGCATTATCGATAGCGACAACGGCAACACGCTCGCGGCGCTCTCGCCCGAGGGAGCGCTGGTGCTTATCGTGCGCAATAGCGGTTCTAGCGACGTGAAGTACAGCTTCGACCTGGGCGAGTTCGTGAAGATTGGCACGAGCGCGAAGGTGGTGCGATTTGAATTGCCGGGCAGCCTCACCAAGCAATCCGATATCGTGGTTTCGGGCAAGGCGCTTTCGATGACCGCGAAGTCCAACACGATTACCACGATGGTGATCGAAGGCGCCGAAGGTGGCGCATGCAAGCCGGGAATTTGTCCCTTTTTTAGTTGAAAATCCAGGTCTCCAACTGGTGTAAATCTAGGCTATTAGCGCTTCATTGTCAAGTAATTTCATGCTCTTTTCCCGAAGTTTTTCGACAAGTTCGGGGATTTCCGCATAGCCGTCCAACCGTCTCCAGTTCTTTTCGCGGTGGAGGACCTCAGCGGCCATCCAGCGTTTGAACATTCCAATGTCCCTGTAGCGCTTCACGTTCTTCTCGATGGCGTCGAGACCGTTGAAGGTGGACTCGATTATGTTGGTCGTTATGAGCGACTTGCGCAGGAGCGCGGGGATGCCCAGCCGGTGGACCGTAAGCAGCCTCTCGCCGCCCTCGGAAAGCGATTTGGCGGCACTCGTGTTTATGCCTTCGAGCCACTCGTGGACCTTGAGAAGTTCCCTTCTCGCGTCCTCGTAGCCCACCATCCCGATGGCGTTGTTGTAGCGCCTGTCGAACTCGGCCCGGTACATCTCGGGCAGATGGGACTCGACGTTGCGCCTCTTGTGGATCACGCAGCGCTGGTGCTTGAGGTCCTTGCCGAAGCGGTCCTTGAGGGCGCGGTTGAGGCCCGTCCCGCCGTCGGTCACGAAGATGATGTCGGGGTGCAGGGCGAGGCCCCTGCTCTCCATGTCGGAAAGGAACGAACGGCACATTTCGGTGTTTTCCGAACTGCCCTGCCAGAGGCCAAGCACGCGCTTGTAGCCTTCCGCGTCAACGCCTATGGCGGCCATCACGACCTCGCCGCAGCGATGCATTGCGTCCATGAAGACGGCAACCGCCTCGAAGTCCTCCAGCCTGCGCTCGTTCAGTTCCTTCAGTTTCCTTGTGCATGCGGCAACGACCTTGCGCGACACCGACGACTTGCTTACGCCGAACGCCTCCCCGGCAGTCGAGAACACATCCTCGTAACGCCTCCCGGACAGGCCTGAGAGGCATGCGTGCAGCAGGTGCTCGGAGAACGCGTCGGGGTCTTTCAGACGGGCGTAGATACGCGATTTGACCTCGCCGTTTTCGTCCCTGAGCCTGGGTACGCGCACCTTCGCCTTGCCACCCGCGATGTACACGGAACCACCCTGGCTGGACCACTTCTTGAAGCCCTTCCTGGGGTGGTATGCTGCACCGCCGAGCTGTTCCCTTTCGGCCAGGAGTATCGCCTCCACGAGCCTTGCGCCCATCTCCCTCGACAGCGCGTCAAGGCAGCTTTTCCCCTGTTCGGCAAGGTCGGCCAGAACCACCCCGACACTGGTCGAAATGTCGATTTCTTCGCGGCGGACGATTGACAGTTTGGGGGTTCTTTTTGTACTTTTCATCATGGTGGTTATCCTCTTGCTTGGTGTTTTTTTGCTGAACCAAATTTACAAGTTGGAGACCACCTTTTTCTTTTTGGTTGCAGAAATTTCAACTAACTTTGGGGCATCTTCCCTGGAATTATTTTTGTAAGTGATATTGTCATTTATGTATATTCTATCCTTCAATTTGAAAGATTTAGTGAGTGGGAGAAATTTTTTCTCTTTTATGGATTGATATTTGTTCTTCTATATGACTGGTTCCTATGGGGAAATAAAAAATTTTCTTGGTTGCAAATAATCAAATTCACGCTAGCATCTCTAAGCTCAAATTACCTTGCTGTTGAAATACAATCGTTCTTTTTGCTGAGTTTGGACCTATTTCACTCAAGTATTTTTCGAAAAGGGAAAAAAGGAGATAAAATTGCTACGAGCATTGTGATGTTTTTGTTCAGCTTCTTTGTTTTATTTCGTTTTTATTCGAGAGGACTGACCAACAGCCTGATTTTGATAAGTGAAAACATTCTTTTTCTGTTTCCGTTACTTGTCATGCGCGCCTGCAATGAAAAGTCGTTCTTTAAAGGAATTCCAACTAGTAAATGGCAATTATTCTGCCAAAACAAATATGAAATTCCAATATCGTTGATATCTTGGTGGATTCCATTTTGCTTAGCGTATCTACTTTTATTTAATTTACCTTTTCTTTGTAAAGCTTTACTTTGGATAACCACACTTTTCTGTTTTGCTTATGATTTTTCAAAAATAAAAAAAGAAAATGAAACCACAGTTCTTAACTACATTTTAGAAAAAGTATATAAATTCGGGATGATAATCCTGTTACTACATACAAAGGAGTATTATGGATAATTTCATTTTTCTTATTACTTTTTTTTCTCCGCTTTTCATCTTTAATTTCACATCATTGTTTATTTTAGCTCAAGAAAATTTTCACAAATTTAATTCGATTAAATTATTGAGAATGGTTCTCTCGCCATTGGTGATACTATTCTGCATTATTGTTCCTGCAGGAATCATTTTGTTGACAATTACAAATGTAATACCTGAAACGGGTAAAAATTTTTATTCAGCTTGCGGTATCGTCTATGGAATAGCAACATCTATTTATCTACTGCAACGCTTAAAAAAAATGTTGGACCCTATATACGCCGCAAAAAGAATCATTTCAGAAATTAAAGAGAATGATTTCTTTTCTTACAAAAAAAGCTTGATTCCAAAGGGGCAAAGTAATTTTGATGATCTATTAAGATTGTGTTGCGGCGTTGTTGAGAGAAATGATGAGTTTGAATCAGCAATTGTTTTTGAATTCATATTTGATTGGTTTTACCAGCATATTGACCAGATAAAGCCCTGTTCTAAAGTTTATTGGGATCAAAAAAGTGATAAATTCAATGGATTTTTCTTAAGTATTTGCGAAAAAATAAATCAAAAAGATAATTCGGTCATAAAAATCAATTATGTTAATGCGATATACAAGAGTTTTTTAACGAATATAGATTATCATGATTTTGACAAAAATCTCTTTCAATTAAATTCTTTAAAGATATTAGCAGGTGTATTGATTGAAAGAGGACTCAGTCAAGATAACGCCGTCGCAACCAACATATTTCACGCTATAATAGACCCTTCTAAAAATATTCTCAATAAGATTCAAGTTTCTCCCTATGAAGGATTTTATGTTGAAAAATCCGATGATTATAAAGGATTTAAGGAAACCATTTTAGATAGCGTCTTATACCTTTACGATACAGCTATAAAATATGAAAATATTGATTTCATAAGTCACACCTTTATTGCTTGGCGCTTATTTAATTATCGTGATGATTCTAATAAATTTATTACTTGGAATAGCAATTACCTTCAATGCTATTTTGATATTTCGTCAATTTACCAAAAGGTTTTCAAACTCAAAAATTATGACAAAAAGAGTGTTCAATTTGTGTTGCAAGAATATCGACACTTGCTTTATTCTATGAAGTATCAAGATGCTAGCAGAACCGTAATAAAGCATTTATTCAATGCTTGTATGAAAGATTTAGCGAGAATATTCATCGATTTAATTGAGAACACAAATGTCTTAAAATCTGATGATTTTATTCTTTATTATGATGTGTTTTTGGAAAAAGATATTTTTGACGATTATCAAGCGGAAACATACCTAAATCATTTCTCTATTCTATTAGAAAAAATCTTTGCTAAACCCAAAGAAAGCGGTTGTGAATATGACCGAACTACCTACGAATTGTGGGGGCGAATAGAACAGATTTTAGAGATATTGAATAATTCGAATAAACCTTATACTACTTTTTGGAAAGAATTTTATGATAATCTTCGGGAAAAATATCCGAACTCCTATAAAGATTATCAAAGTCACGCCAAAGCCTTTAACGAAGGTATAAAACAATTCAAAAAAGCAATGTCTGAGGAAATATTTAAACCTTAAAGCGGAGTTATTTTGGAAATAGTCGTACAATAAATTCTTTATACAAACTTCACGCCAACCTAAAATTCGTTTTTGATTCCTTCCCTTTTTTTAATATAATTTAGAGTAAATTTGTAAATAATCATAAGGAACTTCTTAAATGATAAGAAAAGCAATTCTCGTATATCCCAAAGACAATGGATTCCTAAGCCCGCTAAAAGGCCCTAAAAACGACATCAATAATTGGAAGGAATATCTAAATTCCCCATTAGGAGGATTCTGGAGTGATTCGGAAATAGAAATATTAAACATATCAAATTCTGCAGAATTGCATCATTATTTAGCTGAAGAAATTAAAGAAGAATGTGAATATATATTTTTCGCCTTTTCAGGTCATGGTGGATTTGATACAACTATAGATGATACAATGTCTCCTAAGGGAGATTTTATCTATTGTAGTTCATATTCAGCGATGTATTTAAGTGAAATAAAGAAATTGTTAGAAGATGTTACGAAAAAAGCATTGATATTTGTTGATTGTTGTCGATCGGAAGTAACAAATGCTCCCCAATATAATGATTACTCAACTATACAAGGGTATGCACAATTCACGCCTTATCAACAGCAACAGAAAAAACTAGCACTTTCAGAATCGGTTCAACGAAAGCAAATTCCTTTAAAAGAGTTAAAAATTTTTTTAGAAGGATCTTTGCATAAGGGGCTTTTACTTGAATCGAAGAAAATTAATCCTGCAGATGCCAAGAAAAAATGGTGGAACAATATGCCTCATGCGAATGGGATGAGCATTATCCATTCTTGTTCGCGAGGTGAATTTGCTTATGAATGTGAAATAGAGGGTAAGGTAGTTGGTCTTTTTTCTTATCTATACATCAACACATCAAGTGGGCTTGTGATTAGAGATTTGTTAACTTTTGACGATGCTTTCGAAGTGTCCAAGAACAAACCTAATGATTTTTTGCAATCAAGTAGTCGCCCAGAAAGACAAAATCCTCAAAGTTACAATAATGGCCTAAATATTCCATTTGCTGTTTATCCTCAAAAAATGGAAACTTTTTTAGAATATATAGATGAAGTATATTTCAAAAAATTGGAAAGAAAAATTTATGCATATGACAACACAAAGGCATTATTTGAAAACTTTGAAATGATTCCGGGAACAAATCAGTCATATGTTATTCATAAAATGGATACACTATCTAATACGATAAAACATGCTCATGTTTATGCAAAACCCAAAGGTAAGGGCGGCCAACTTTATTCTATTCGCATAGATGGTAAAGGACATGATGGTTCATCAGGATATAAAATGCCTAGGAAGCATCAAGAACATTTTAGAAAATTAGGTTTTACAATACCAGAAAAGGGAATTTTAGAATGTAGATTGCATGAACTGGATATTGAGAATTATTCGCTAGAAATAATGGTAAATGACTCTTGTCTTGAGGCTCTTTTTGGATAGCCTGCGCAGCCAAAACATTTGTCTTTAGTGTGGGGCCAAAAATCATGGAAAAAACTGTTTGCCAAATAAGAAATGCTTCAGCAATCCATTACTTTTTTTACGATAAGGTCTCTTTCCGTGCAATTTTTTGGCATCTATGCTTAAGCGAACTCAGTTTATTTCAGTAGTTCCGCGAGGATTCTTGCCTGAACATTAGAATTCATTTCGATGTTCATTGTGCCATCGCGCATAAAATGGTATTTATCTTGGAGTTGACCAAGCCATAGCCAGTCATTTTGTCATGTTGCGTGGAATTTCCAGGCGACGTCTCTTGCGAAGCCAAGATCATCGGTTTCACAATGTTGCAATACCGTAAAATATGTTTTGCCTCTTTAATAAATTTAAGTATAGTTTTCTGTTAATGGACCGAGCCCTATTCTACAATTTCGTGGTATCACAATCGGCCCACTACCCAGCTATATAGTTCATAAAATTATGTGTATTTAAGGGGGGGATGAAAAAGCCCTGCTACAGCAGGGCTTTGGAAAAACTAGTCTTTATCTTTTCGGCTTCGAATGACCTTCCATTCGTCAATAGTTCCGCCGAATATTCGCCGAGGTTCTAATCCGGCTAATTTGAGGTCTTCCCATATTTCATCCACTTTTGTCGTCCCTGCTTCTGAATCAGGAATGAGGCCAATGTAAGTTGATTCTGGTAGCCGAATTCCTTTATTGGGAGATAATTTAGAGAAACCATGAATTGCGAGAATATCCTCTCTTTCGTCTGTTGTTGAGGACTCAGAATCGGAATCTATTGAAATGACCATCCATACATTATTTGTCATAAATACTCCTTTTTTATTTGGAACCTTGTAAAAAAATGTCTTTTTCTTGATGAAAAATCAACAGGATTTTTTTGCGTGAGGCAAATCACATTAAAGGCGCGTTATGTTGTTTTAAATACGGAATGAATACACTCTGAATACGTTTCGAATACTCGTCGGCATCAAATGCGAGGAAGAGCATGAATTGCGTTGGCGGAAAACGAAGTGCTGAATAAATAGATCTTTTTTGTCTGGCTATCTTTTCTACTTGATTTTACAAGGCTCTTTGCTTATATTACAAATGTGGCTCGCGAATCTACATGATGGTTGGCGAAGGTGCGAAAAAATGTATTCCCAATAGAGTTCTATAACGAAAAATTTTTATTGGTTGCTTTTGGAAAAATGCAAAAAATGGAAAAGGTAGATAAATGAAGAAAACAGAAAAAAAGATTCGTTGGAAAAAAGAATGGTTCGTTATATTGAAGACGAAGAGATTAATCTTCAGAATAAGGACTATCTAAATACGAAAGTATATGCGGATTCGCTGAAAAAGACGATAGATTCACTGTCTGGTGATAAATCATACACAGTGGGATTGTTTGGTGGATGGGGAACGGGAAAATCCTCTGTAAGCTTCCCCATAATTGTCAGCTACCCATTTTTAGGACTGGTTTAAAGTATACAAAATCATCCATCATTTTTTAGTGAATTTGGCAAATCCATCCAAACGCCATCTCAAAATTTATCTTTCTCTCCAAAGGATTACATCCATCCAAGATTTTTTCTAGGAAATCTTTTTTTGCTAGGGATAATACCCGTTTATCAATTTATTATCAGAACCGAGAATTTATTCTTGTATGGAAAAAAATATGATAATTTATTTTCTTTTATGAAAAAATTTTCGAAAACAAACTATATTTATATGACATTAGAAAAGGGAATTATTATGTCTCAAAGCGAAATAGATTATTTTGAAAAAGGTCTATATGAACCAATAAAGGGTTTGAGTCGTCCTGAAGATGCGGAAAAAATTTTATCGGATAAAAGAAGTTATCGATCTTTTTGTCCACACTGTGGAGATATGTCTGTATGGGTTCCTAAAGGGAGGAGGGATTTTGAATCTCCTTTTGTACAAATGGATCCTTCTTCTAGAATGAAAAATTATTTTGGTGGATATATAAATTTTGGAAAAGCGTTTGAATGTTCTTTATGTCATCATGAACTAGTATTTTATTTTAAATATGAAGATAATAAAATACTTAAAGTTGGCTCATATCCTTCATATAAAGACATTGTTCGCGGTAAATTGATGAAAGAAATTGCAATTCCAAGTAGCAAAATTCCTAGAGAACTGTCAACAGCTTTAGGCCTAAGGGCGCAGGGTGTGTTGATTGGTGCGTATGCATATTTACGTCGTATTTATGAAACTTTAATTGAAAAAGCTGCTCAGGAAGCAATAAAAAATAATGAATTTACATATGAGGATTATAAAAAAGAACATTTAGTCGAACGAATAAAAAAGCTTAAAAAGCATCTTCCGGAATGCATGCAAAACAATCCCATTGCATATGGTATATTAAGTAAAGGCATTCATGAATTATCTGAAGAGGATTGCGAATCAGCCTTTGATCTTCTATATGAATTGATAAAGAATATACTTGAAGAAACAGAGCGTAAGCGTGTAAAAGAAATACGAGAAAAAGCACTTAGCGCCGGATTGCAAAAATGTGCACAGAGGTTTAATTCTTCAATCAATCAAACAACATAGCTATAAGGATGTATTAAGGGAGATAGTATGTTAATAGGAAAATTTGACACCGAATTGATAAAAAATAGCTCTATACGTGATTACTTTGAAGAAGTTCTTGCAAACTACATGAGTGGACATAATCGTTCTGCAATAGTTCTTCTTTATTCTACCGTTATTACTGATGTTATGCAAAAATTAAAGGAATTATCCGAAGATTTTGGCGATGCTAAAGCTACTGCAATTTTAACGAAAGTTCACACCAAACAGGCAACCAACCCATCCGACCCCTCATGGGAAAACGATGTAATCGAAGATATATTAAAACAAGGTGTTGTAACCACAGCTGTTGCTGGTAAAATAGATTATTTGCAAAAACAACGTCACTTATGTGCTCATCCTGTTTTAAACGTTGATTATGAACTCGAAAAACCTTCTAATGAAACCGTTATAGATTTCATTTCGTATATGTATGAAAATCTTTTGACAAGACCGGCGCCATTTTTAGGAAATGTGGTGGATAAAATGACGGATGCCTTGGCAAAATATAATACAAGTTTTAGTAGCAATTCAAGAGCTGTTGAACAAGAAATTATCGATTCTTATCTAAAAAGATGTGAAAAAAAAGATTTTGAAAGAATTTACAAGGCTTATTGGAAATTTGTTTTTCAAGATAGTTCTAATCAAACATTAATCGATTATAAGGAACTAAACTACTTTACAATAAGAGTTTTAACAAAAAATTCTCATCATTTTTGTATTGATGTTTTCAGAAATGGGCATATTTTCAGCACAACATCAACTTCTGACGAAACGATGTTTAGATTAACATCTTTTTTTGAAGAATTCTACGATTTATATCAGTATATACCGGGCACATGGAAAGGTATTGTTGACGCTTTTCTTGACAGGAGCCCAAATAGTCGTTTGTTGTGCTGGTATAAAACATCTCCAGTGGAGCATATAGAGTATTTAATGTCAAATCCTTTTATCTCATATTCAAGTTTGATTACAAAGGAGTCGTATGATAAATTCTATTTATTTTATAATCAAATGGGTTTATCTTCAAAGACATATGAATTCTTTATAAAACATTTAAGTAAAGCGGCATCCTTTGAGTCTGCATATGCAATCTTTTGTAAGGCGGTAATGCCTCATTTGTCTTCTTTTGGACAACTCCAGTATACTCTTTTGTTAGATGTAATGAACGACAATGATCAAGTTTATCATAAATCAAATTATAATAGAGACAATATGATAAATAGCGTTTGTTCAGAGTATGAGAGGAAATTTGGACAAAAGCTTATACTAACTTCGTATGCAAATTTACAATAAGTTATTTCGAGGGAAAAAAGTTTTGTCTAATTAAACAATCTTATTACCCGCTCCACTCCCAAATATTCCAGCAAGAAGAACGGGAATGCACTTAGAGTTGCGACAACGCCTTCATTCTTTATCAAAACTTGTTGGTGCTGTAAAATGGTTGGCTGCTGCATTTGTTCGAGCGATAAGGTCCTAGTTGGCAATTTCATTAGCCACTTGGCTTTTTCGTAATTTGCCTTGCTAATAATTAGCCAGTTTTCGCGACAGTTGGCTCTACAGATGGTCTTTGTGTCGCGATTCAAATCATCTGCGAAATGTTTGAACCCGTCATTGACACATTTGTCGATACTAAATAATTTACGGTCATCAGACATCAGCCCATTCTCAACGTCGCAAATGTTGATGGCTTCGGCCATCGGATAACTCAAGAACAACTTGCCATTTTCAGTTTCGTTGTCAAAGAATTGAATAAGTTCGTTCAACTGTTCGCATGACTTTTCAATCGGTTGTTTATGGATATCCAGGTCAAAGAACAGGTATACCTGCGAGATGTCTTCACGATTCGTATTTTGCAAGGTGTCATCATCGGTATAAAGTTCTTTCAGAACCTCGATTACATCTGAGAAGCCGTCATCTTCTTTGAGTTTGTGGTATAATCCGTAAATGTGCGACGAGTAGACGTATTCTACCAAGTCCTTTGACAGGTCGGCTAATTCCTCGGGAAACGCTCTTTGCAAACGGGCAAGAGTGTTTTCTTCGGGCTTTTCGCCTTCCAATACAACGAGGACTTTGGCGGAACTCAATCGAAAGCTCCCGCGCGGAACATCTTTGGAATGTTCAAGGCTTGGCGCAGTTCCTTTTCAGTCCTGGACGAAAGCGGTCCCATTACATAAGAATCCGAATTCTTGTATTCCGGCAACATCTTGAACGCACAGTCTGGGCGAATCAAATCGTTTGTCAGCAAAGTAGAATCATGCGTAGTCAACAGAACCTGGCTTTGGACGTCCCGCAACATTTCCACGACTTTCGCAGCAGTTTTCTCGTGATAGAAAGCGTTGAATTCATCAAGGTAAACAAAGCTGGGCGTGGTCGATGCATTCCCTTGCATTTGCATGTACCAGAAAAAGAAGAATACGAGTGCTTGAGTTCCTGTAGAAGCATTCTCCCAGAAATCTATAATGTGGTTACCGCCAAAATCGAAGAACAACTTTTCCTGCCCATATATTTTTAGGCTTTTCAACTTGCAGTCAACATCAACAGAATTAAGAAAATCTTCAAGTTCCTTGAGTTTTCCTTTCCGTATAATTTCAACATCAACTTGCGTGCTGCCGACTGAAAAACCCTGGTAATAGTTTTGCCGAAGGTGCGAGAACATGAGCATTCGATCAACAAAGTCAAAGAATTCCTTGACGACCTTGTTTGTCGGATTGTCCGCAAGAACTGCATTCGCCCGGATAAAGCGCATGGCAGAAATCTTTATGTCAAGTTTGTTTCCATTAAGGGTTTCAGCCCCTTGTAAATCCGTATGAAAATCATTCCAACTGCGAGATACAACCTGGACATCATCTATAAAGAATTTTTCTTCCAAAATATCTTCATAAGAAGGCTTGCTATATTCGTATCGAACACGGGATGAACCAAAAACGAGCTCATATACAAATTCGGCATTATTCTCTAAATGCATTGCATTTGTATAGGACATGTACAACATTGGATTTCGCTGCTTGTCCGTCAAATTTTGCACTATATCAAAAATCGCCTTACCAAGATTAGATTTTCCAATGCTGTTCGGGCCATAAATCAAACCTGTCTTGACGATTCCGTCTTTGACGCAGGCCTCGGAATAAGCGTATTGCTTGGTTTGAGACAGGTCAATCGTGAACTTTTTCTCGAAGTTCTTAAAATTTTTTACGGAGAATTTCGCTAGCATTCGTAAAACCTACCTTAAATCGCTATAAATATACCTAAATATTTAAATAAAAACAATACTTGCCGTAAAATTTTTACGTTGCAATGACTAATCTGCCGATTTTCCCCCAAAAAAGGCATTTTTCTACTCAAGCCCCTTGTTTCTCGGCCCTCTTATTGAGAAATTTGGTAATCTTGAACAAGTAGTTCAATAAAATAAGCTCAAACAAGGCGTCTTCGTTATTCACATATTCATTATGAGCTCTTTCGTTGCGGAAGCCTTCGAAGCATGCTTTGAATAAGTCGTAGCGAGCCTTGCAAATTCCATTTGATGGATTATCATGCCAAATATTATTGTTTGCCTTTTCTGGGCTAAGGAACATTTCAAAAATTCTTGTCCCAAAGCTGTTCGTTTTGAACTTTTCTTGTAGATGTTGTTCCAGGCGTTTGTAGCCGTTTGACAGAGTCTCATCAGGATTTAACTTAAACTTTTCTAATAGGTCTGAAATTGCGGGATCAATAATTGAATACGGAATAATTTCTTTAAATAAGTTGAAAATCCCTTTTACATCGTCGTATTTAAACGGCAAGGCGTCTAAATAATCATAACATGCGGTTGGTTCTTTTGATCTATATTGATCTAGCCCTTGAATATCTGCTTGGGTGACTTGACCGTAATTGACTTTTTTGAGCCAATCTTCGTTTACGTTGAACTCTCGTATTTGGATATTGAAGAACTGCGCTAAACGAAATACTTTAGCAAGACCCTTTGGCCCCTCTCCAGGATATCCTGACGTAAAACCACTGCGAATAAAAGCGAGTCTATCGCTTTCGCCAAAAGTTAGCATAAGCGCGTGATAGTGATTACATGACAAAATGGACATTAAAGTGATAGAATCATTGCTGTTTAAATATCGTATAAAAGCGTCGATGCATGATTGCGTTGTTTGTGGCGAACCGGCATATTCAAAGTATGGTGCATTTTGCCCTATGGGATCGTTGTTAAAGAACATGTGTGTCCCTTTTCAAAAAAAGGTCAAATTCGAGGATTAATTTTTATCCCACCTTACACATTGCAGGTATTCTTTCCACGACTTTTTCTCTGTACTTGGTGAACTGACGCCATTCTATAAGTTTGTTATGCTGCAGAATGCCAAGCGCGACTGGTACAGAGATGCCAACATTTTCACTAAGTTCATTTAAACGTGCTGCGGTTAAATATTTCCCATACTTTTCGCCGTAACAGAGCACATCGTCTGTGCGTAGCATTTCATTTGCATTTGTGTCAGCTTCTTTTTCCCGTTGGCTTTTCGCATCAGAATCAAGGTTGTCGAGGACTGGCTTGCTTAAAATGTCATAATGCAAAAGAACATGACTTATTTCGTGAGCCAAGACAAACCAAAAATTGTCAACTCTGTCGTACCGCCCTGTATAAACTATAACAGGGTTCTCTCTTACAATAAATGTCGCACCATCAAGGTATGTTTTGCTCAAATGGCTTTGTACAAAGAATGCGACACCGCATTCCTTCAGCTTTTTAATGATTTCAATTTCACCATTTTCTTTTGCTGTATATTGATAAAACTTTTTTGATAAAGTGTCTAGCTTTTCTTTGTTATAAGGTTTTAGTTTGGTGAATTTTTTTGCGTGTAATTTTGCATATTCATACCAGGTTCTACAATACCATTGGCTGTATTGATAATCGTATTTTGTTTGGCGTGCTGCAAATTTCATTCCTTGGTTATATTCTTCTTCGGGAATGCGCTCTACGCCAAAAAGTCGAAAACATTCTTTCTTTATGCCTTCTTCCGTAGAAACATCATTGGCGAACCAACCCTTTTTCTTAATTTCGGTAACGGGCATATACTTGCGCAAGGTCGCTTTCAGTCCTGTTAAACGTTCTTTTTCCAAGTTGGAATCTTGACGTTTGCGCAGTTGATACTTTGCATCGAGATTCAACCACATTTCCGCCGATGTGGAAAATGCCTTCCCTAAAAGAACTGCCGTTTCAGGGGTTATGCCTTGCTTGTTATTGATAATCTGGTTGATTGTTTTTTCGGTTAGTCCCGTAATATCGGAGAGATCGCTCTGCTGCCATCCAAGTTCTTCCATAGCGTCGCGGATAATGTCACCGGGACCCGGGTTGAAAAAAGGTTTCAGTTCTTCGGCCATTTTCTTAGTCTCCGTAATGTTTTGAAAGTTCCACAAGATTTACTACATCAACGCTAACTGGATTTGTAGTTTTTTTAATAGTGGGTTCATGAACAACCATATTCATTACCGGTTAAGTTAAATATATCCTTTTTTCTTGTTAAGTGGTATACCCTTGTGGTCTAGGCAGCCTGTTTTGACAGCCTATATTCAACCGGAGTCATGTATCCCAGCGAACTATGGAGCCGTTTCCGGTTGTAGAACAGCTCGATATACCTGAAAGCGGCCTCCCGCACGTCTTCGATGTCCTTGAAGTCACGCCTGTAGGCCATCTCCTTCTTGAAGCTTGCGAAGAAGCTTTCCATGCAGGCGTTGTCGTAGGGGCAGCCCGGTGCGCTCATCGAGGGCGTTATCCCGTTCTCCGAGAGCATCGTGCGGTAACCCATGCTACTGTACTGCACGCCGCGGTCGGAATGGAAGATTAGTCCGTCGTGATGGCCGCGTTGCATGATGGCATTGGACAACGCGCGCTTGACAAGTTCCGTGTCGATGTTCTTGCTCACGGCATAACCCACCGCCTCCTTGTTGCATAGGTCAAGTACCACGGCAAGGTACACCCAGCCAAGCGTAGTCTTGACGTAGGTGATGTCGCCGGCCCAGACGGCGTTCAGACTGTCGGGATCGAACTTCCGCTGCACCAGGTTCTCGCTGTACATGGAGTCACATTTGCCCTTGCGGTAGGGTTTCCATTTCTTGAGCGTGACCGGATAGAGACCGTTCTCGCGCATGATGCGGCGCAGTTTCCACACCTTTACCTCGTCACCCTTGTCATGGAGTGCCGCCTGCATCTTCGGGCAACCGTACACGCGGTGGTTTTCTTCGAAGGTGTCGCGGACCTTCTGGACAAGCCGTTCTTCGCGGGCCTTCTTCTCGGCACGTTTTTCCTGCTGGCGCGACCACTGGTAGTAGGAACACTGCGGTATTCCTAGGGCTCTGCACATCTTCCTGACTGAGTATTTCTTGCGGTTCACGTGTATCGCCTCGCATTTCAGTCGTGTGGTCGCATAAAGATGTGCAGGGATTTTTTTAGGATCTCTACCGTCTCCTTCTCGTCCGCAAGCTCCTTTTCACGCTTCTTCAGGAGTTTTTCCAGTTCCCTGTTCTTGGCGGCGAGTTCCTCGACGGACACCTTGCGGATTCGCCGTTCCTCGCGGTAGCTCGGCAGGTTGTGTTCCTTGCGGTACTCGTTTACCCACCGACCGACTGTATTGGGCCCGATTCCGAGTTCCTTGGCTATTTGGTTTGCTGACTTTTCGCCTTTCAGGACCAGCTTGATGACCTGTTCCCTTGTCTCGGAGCTATAGTTGATTTTTGCCATTGTTTTACCTTTTGGGGGTTGCGCAATGAATATAGTAGCTTATGCTACCCTCTTATTAAACTCCTGCATGGTCCAAAAGTCAGAATTTATGGAATCCTATAGATAGTGTGATTGGTTCCGAAGATACTCCTTATGGATATTTAACTTATGAAAATGTTCCACATAACCGATATTCTCTTGCGTCAAATGGGGAACATCTCTTTGTGGCAGGAGATTCGCCATCTGTACCATATGTTTATATGGGTGACTATGGCCCCCCTATGGAAGTGAATATAAAGGTTGGCGAGAGATTTATGGCAATTTTTGTGCCAATATGATTTGCCTAGCTCATGGATCGTCTTATGGTATGGTTACTGTAGGGGATACTCTATATGTGGCAAACAAGGAGGCTCTTTTGAAATTCCCTCTAAAAGATTTAGACGAAACTATTTCGGACCAAGAATCATATCCGTCGGTTAAGTAAAAAATGTTTAATAAGGCTTTGTCAAGCAAAGGATGGAAAACAATTGTGAAAATGATAATTGTAAATGCTATAATTTTTTTTGTGTTGAAACCAAATTGTTGATACAATTCCGAGTACTTTTTTTACACCGGATCCTATTGAATTGTTCGAAAAAGCGACAACATGTGAAGAACAGATTGCTAATCTAAGATATTTCTATGAATTGTGTAAGGATTGGAACGAGCAACACATGTGATATATTAAATATTGGACCGATAAGGGCCATCAAAATGGCTAAAAATGCTTTACTGCATTACAACCGGGAACGGAGCGATATTGACTTGGCTGTTTTCGGTGGCGGCGTGGATCGCTTCGAAGAGTTGCTTGAAGAGCAGGCGGATACGCTTCTGTCGTTTGATGTTGTGAACCTGAACGAGGTCGTTTCGGACAAGTTGAAGGCTGCCATTGCTCGAGAGGGGAGGCTGCTGTATGCAAAAGTTTGAGAACTTCGTTAACTGCTTTTAGGCCTCCCTACGTACAAATTTCTTTACTTTGTGCGTGCTGTAAGCATTTTGAAAGAAACGAATAGGGTTTTTGTCGCAATGCCCTAGCGAGATGTATCTATATTTGGCCCCGGTTTTGGATGTTTGTCTGTTGTTGATTGGAGACAAAGGAAAGGGGTTGAAATGACCTTGTTTGGAGATAGTGAACTCTTGGTTCTTGTAATCAAGTTCGTGTGCGTTGTGGGTGTTTCGGTCGTGCTGTTCGCATACGCCTGCTGGAGGCTCTACCGCCATGAGGCACACTTCGTGCCGGTGCGCAAGAAGGAAAAGTGGGAAATCGCGTTCGAGAACTGGCTTCGCGAACACGGGAACCACGAACTCAACAGGTTCTAGCGCCTGAACCCTCAAAAACGTTTGTTTTGGGCCACCTGCCGCGTACGGGGGCTTTTTGTGTGGGCGTTTTTTCCTAAATTTGCAGACGTAAAATTTAATCGGTGGCCGCGGGTACGCTTTCGGCCGTTATAAAGGAACGTTATGAGCATAGTAGATACTGTCCTCCACAAGGTTTTCGGAACTCCGCACGAACGCAAGGTGAAGCAGCTCCGCCCTGTAATCGAGAAGATTCATGCGGCAAGGCTTGCCCTCGAGGCCCTGGACGATGCGGCCCTTGCCGCGAAGAGCGCGGAATTCCGCGAGAAACTCAAGAACGGCGGCACTCTCGAGGATATCAAGGTCGATGCCTTTGCGGTGTGCCAGGAAGCCTGTGACCGCAGGCTCGGTATCTTCAACATCTTCAAGCCGGAATATGGCTTCGACTTCAGCCGCCTCGGCCCCGAACTGCAGGATGCGGTGAACGACGCGAAGGCGGAACTCGACAGCGGGAAGAACGAATGGGAAGTCTACCTGCCTGCCGCCCTCTACGCGAAGGTGCGCGAGCTCTACCCTGAATCGGTAAAGCCGTTCCGCATGATGCCCTTCGACGTGCAGATGATCGGTGGCCTCGTGCTCCACGAGGGCGCGATTGCCGAAATGGCGACGGGTGAAGGTAAGACCCTCGCTGCCGCCCTCCCGGTGTACCTGAACGGCCTCGGCGGCCACGGTGTGCATGTGGTGACGGTGAACGACTACCTCGCAGGCCGTGACGCGAAGCAGATGGGCCTCGTGTACAAGTTCCTCGGGCTTACGGTGGGCCTTATCGTGAACGGGCTCGACCCGGAAACGCGCCGCACGAGTTACAACAGCGACGTGACCTACGGTACCAACAACGAGTTCGGCTTCGACTACCTGCGCGACAACATGGCGGTCGACCCCTCGCAGCTGGTGCAGCGCGAGCTCAACTTCTGCATCGTGGACGAAGTGGACTCCATCTTGATTGACGAGGCGCGTACCCCGCTTATCATCAGCGGCCCTGCCGAGGATGCGACCGACAAGTACTCGAAGGCGAACGAGATTGCCCAGAAGCTCGTGAAGAACAAGGATTTCGGCGTGGACGAGAAGGACAAGTACATCATGCTCACCGAGAAGGGCGTGAACCACGTGGAAAGCCTCCTCCAGATTACGAACCTCTACGGCGAGCACGCCGACTGGGTGCACTACATTGACCAGGCACTCCGCGCATGGCACCTGTACGAGAAGGACGTGGACTACATCGTGCGCGATGGCGAAATCGTCATCGTGGACGAGAACACGGGCCGCCTCATGGAAGGCCGCCGTTACAGCAACGGCATGCACCAGGCCATCGAGGCGAAGGAAGGCGTGCAGATCCGTCGCGAGAACCAGACGCTTGCGACCATCACGTTCCAGAACTACTTCCGCATGTACAAGAAGCTCTCGGGCATGACGGGTACCGCCGAAACCGAAGCTACGGAATTCATCAAGATTTACAACATGAACACGTGGGTGATTCCCACGAACAAGCCCTGCATCCGCCAGGACCTGCAGGACATGGTGTACAAGAGCGAGGACGCGAAGTGGCGCGCCATCGTGGCAGAGATCAAGGAACGCCACGGCAAGGGCCAGCCGCTCCTCGTGGGTACGGCGTCCATCGAAAAGTCCGAGCACCTGCACGGCCTTTTGGAGAAGGAAGGCATTCCGCACGAAGTGCTGAACGCGAAGAACCATGGACGCGAAGCGGAAATCATCCAGTATGCCGGCCACAAGGACAAGGTGACGATTGCGACCAACATGGCTGGCCGCGGTACCGACATCGCGCTTGGTCCGGGAGTCACGGAACTGGGTGGCCTGCATGTGCTTGGCACGGAACGCCACGAGTCCCGCCGTATCGACAACCAGTTGCGCGGCCGTTCGGGCCGTCAGGGTGACCCGGGTTCGAGCCAGTACTTCTTGAGCCTCGATGACAACCTGATGCGCATCTTCGGTGGCGACAGCGTGAAGAACCTGATGACCCGCTTTGGCGTGGGCGAGGACGAGGTGATTACCCACCCGATCGTGAGCCGCTCCATCCGTGGTGCACAGCGCCGCGTGGAAGGCCAGAGCTTCGATATCCGTAAGCACTTGCTCGACTACGATAACGTGATGAACGAGCAGCGCAAGGTGATTTACGGGCTCCGCCGCCGTATTCTGAACGGCGAGGACATCAGCCAGGAAATCATGGACCGCATCGAGGACGCGTGCGATATCAAGGTTTCTAACTACATCGTGGCGAAGAGTTACCCCGAGGACTGGAACCTCGAGGGGCTGCATACCGACCTGCAGCGCACGCTCGGCATGGAATACCACCTCACGCTCGACGAGGCGATGCACAAGACTCCGGAACAGGTGCTCGACGAGATTATCGGGCTCTGCAAGGCGCGCTACGAGAAGCTCGGCAAGATTATCCCGGAAGCCGACTTCCACAACATCGAGCGCCGCTTCCTGCTCATGACGATTGACCAGGTGTGGAAGGAACATTTGTATGCGATGGACCAGCTGAAGGATGCCATCCGCTTCCACGGTTACGCGCAGAAGGACCCGCTGATGGTCTACAAGAACGAGGGCTTCAAGCTGTTCGAGGGCTGCCTCGAGAAGATTGCGACCCTCACGGCGCTGCGCATCTTGAACATCCGCATTACGCTCCCGAACGGCATGACCGTGTCGCCGGACCAGCTGCAGCTCAAGAGCCAGGAACAGATTGATGCCGAGAAGAAGGCCGCCGAAGCCGCGCAGGCACAGGGCGGCTCGCCAACCGATAAGGCTGCTGAGCCTGCCGAAGCGGAGCAGCTGAGTGCAGAAGGCGCGAAGGCCGCGGGTCTCGCCGGCCAGGCCGCTACTTCCGAAAGCAACGCCATCTCGGAAGAACAGCAGGGCGCCCAGCCGATGCCGCAGTCCGCCTTGCCGGGCACGCGCCCGACGGTGCGCCGTACCTACACGAACCCCGCCGTGCTCGCCGCCGCAAGGAAGCGCGCCCAGCAGCAGGGCCCGAAGCTCGGGCGTAACGACCCGTGCTGGTGCGGTTCTGGCCTCAAGTACAAGAAGTGCCACGGCAAGGACGTGGAGTAATACGGTGCAGACCGCGAAGCGTTTCTTTAGTCTGGAAGGCATCGACGGGTCGGGAAAGACGACCCAGATTGACATGCTTATCGCCGCCCTCACGAAGGAAGGCTATTCCGTCGTGAAGTTGCGCGAACCTGGCGGCGCGAAGATTTCGGAACGTATCCGCGAGATACTGCTCGACCCTGCGTTCAAGGGCGTGATGGGCGACAAGACCGAACTCCTCCTGTACAACGCCGCCCGCGCGCAGGTGATTCACGAGATTATCCAGCCGGCACTCGATGCGGGCAAGGTCGTGATTGCCGACCGCTTTGCGTGGAGCACGTATGCCTACCAGGGATACGCCCGCGGGCTCGGTGCAGGCATGGTGCAGCAGCTTACGGAACTGACCTGCGGGGGGTGCTTCCCGGAACTTACGGTAGTGCTCGATATCGACGTGCAGCGCGGCCGCGCACGCACCGCGAAGCGGGGCGAGGCACCCGATCGCCTCGAGCAGGAGAAGGCCGACTTTTTCGAACGGGTGCGCCAGGGCTACCTGGCCGCGGCTCGCGAATACCCGGACTGTGTTGCCGCAATCGATGCGGACCGCACTCCCGACGAAGTCTTTGCGGATTTGTTCGCGCTTGTGAAGGCGAGGCTCTGATTAAAAAACTATATTTGCGCTACCCAAAAGGTTCAACTTTAACATCAAGGCGCATTTATGTCAGATCGTTTTATCGTGACCGGCAACTTCACCGATGACCCGTTCGCCATCGACATGGCCCAGTACATCGGCCTCCGTGAAGACATCTCCGACGTGGTCTCCCTGAAGACCTTCGCCAACTCCGAATTCTGCCCCCGCTACGGGCTCGACGTGGACGATATGGAACATATCGGCCGTCGCCTCGAGGGCAAGATCGTGTTGATTTGCTCGGTCTCGAACCACGAACGCAGCCGTAACGACTACGCCATGCGCAACTGCATTCTGGCCCGCGCCGCGAAGGACAACGGTGCCGAGCAGGTGGTGCTCGTGGAACCCGACCTGTTCTACAGCGCACAGGACCGCGGCCCGCACCGCATTGGCCCTCTCGAGAAGGACCGCCCGGACATCGATTTGAAGAAGTTCGACGGCCAGGCCTTCACGAGCCTCCTCTACGCCGAACTTTTGAAGAAGTCCGGTGTGGATGCCGTGGTGACGGTGCACAACCACAGCGTCAAGGTGCAGAACCTCTTCAGCGAAATTTTCGAAGGTCATTTCCACAACCTCATCCCGACCGACGTCTACGCACACTACATCAAGAACAGCAACTTCGTGCAGACGGGCAAGGACGGCAACAACCTGGTGATCGTCTCCCCGGACAAGGGCGCACGCCCGTTCATGAACGCCGTCTACGAGGCGCTTGACCTGCCGGAATGCAAGCGCGTGGTGATGGACAAGGTCCGTACCGGCGAACGTGAAATCAGCATGACCTTCAACCCGGAACTCTCCGACATCAGCATCGAGGAAATCCAGGGCAAGGACGTGATCGTGTTCGACGACATGGTGCGTACGGGTACGACCATCGTGCAGTGCTGCGAGCACATCAAGAAGGGCAACCCGAACCGCGTGTGCTTCGGCGTGACGCACTTCCACACGAGCCCCGAGGCCCGCGAGAAGCTCAACAGCCCGGCCATCGACGAAATCCTCACGACCTCCACCCTCCCGGACATCATGAACCGCGACTGCCAGGGCCGCCTGCGCAAGAAGCTCACCGTGATGAAGCTCGGCAAGTGGATTGCCCGCCACGTGATGCAGATGTACGGACTCGACGACGGACGCTTCGAGAAGGACTTCTACAAGATCGACATGAGCTCGAAGAACCCGCGTTGGCCGCCCGTATTTTTCTAGTTTGTTCGCGTCCCGCTAGGCGGGGCGCTTTTTTAAATTGAGGTTTCCATGACCGTTTCGATGCAAGATGTGATGAAACAGTCCGGCGTGGCGTTCGGTACGAGCGGTGCGCGCGGCCTGGTAACTGCCATGACCGACCGCGTGTGCTACGTGTACGCGCGTTCGTTTATCAAGTACTGCGAACAGAGCTACAAGTGCGAGCATACGATTGCGATTGCGGGCGACTTGCGCCCGAGTACGGAACGCATTCTGAAGGCGCTCGTGAAGGCGGGCGAGGACAGCGCGTGGAAGGTCGTGTACTGCGGCCGCATCCCGAGTCCGGCGATTGCGCTGTACGGCATCGACAAGGCGCTCCCGACCATCATGGTCACGGGCAGCCACATCCCCGCAGACCGTAACGGCATCAAGTTCAACCACCCGCAGGGCGAGATTTCCAAGAAGGACGAGCAGGGAATCGTTTCGCAGTCTGTCGACTTTGATGAGGCGATTTTTGATGCAAGCGGCATGCTGAAGAATGCCCCGGAACTCCCCGCCGTGGAGATGAAAGCGGAAGAGAACTACCTGAAGCGCTACCCCGCGTTCTTTGGCAGCAGGGCTCTCTCGGGCCTCACCATCGGCGTGTACCAGCATTCCGCCGTGGGCCGCGACATCGTGGTGAAGGTGCTCGAAAGCCTGGGTGCCACCGTGAAGCCCTTTGCAAGGAGCGAGACGTTTATCCCGGTCGATACGGAAGCTATCCGCAAGGAAGACGAAGACCTTGCCCGCGACTTCGCGCATAAGGACTTTGTGGATGCGATTTTCAGTACGGACGGTGACTCCGACCGCCCGCTTTTGGCAGACGATACCGGCATGTGGCTGCGTGGCGACGTGCTGGGCATCCTCGCTGCCCAGGCGCTTGGCGTCAAGCGCATTGCAACTCCGGTGAGTTGCAACACGTCGCTCGAGAAGTCCGGCTCCTTCGAGAAGATTTGCCGCACCCGCATCGGGAGCCCGTACGTGATTGCCGGCATGGAAAGCCTTGTGGACGCCGCGGACAAGGGCGCGTCCGTCGCCGGTTACGAGGCGAATGGCGGGTTCTTGCTGCAGACCGACCTCACGCGTGAATTTGTCGATACCGATGGCCGCGGCGGCGAGACGCGTGCAACCCGCACGCTGCCCGCACTCCCGACCCGCGATGCGCTCCTCCCGATGATTGCCGTGATGGTGCGCGTGCGCGAGGAACGCATGTGCGTCGTCGACCTGCTCAAGCGCCTCCCCAAGCGCTTCACGCTCAGCGACCGCCTCAAGGAATTCCCGACTGCGACCTCGAAGGCCAAACTTGCCGAAATCCGCGAGCAGAAACTCGGCGAAAAGCTTTTCGGCGCGCTGACCGCGAAGCCGAGCCGCTTCAAGCCCAAGGACGGTTCCGCCCCGGCGCAGTTCCAGGGCAAGATTGTCGCAATCGACGAGACCGATGGCTACCGCATGGAATTCGATTCCGGCGACATTGTGCACCTTCGCCCGAGCGGCAACGCTCCCGAGTTCCGCTGCTACGTGGAAACCGAGGACAAGGTGCGCTCCGCCGAGCTTCTCGAAGCCTGCATGAAAATCATGGAAGGCTGGCGCGGTTAAGACCTGCGCAACTATTTTTTGTATCTTATAACTTGTATGTTGAAGAAACTGCTGATTATCCTCCTGCTCCCGTGCGTGGCCGCCTTTGCGGCCAGCGGTCGCTACTGGAATACCGGGCTTGGCGGGGTGACCATGCAGTTCCTTTCGATGCAGGTATCGCCCCGCAGCGCCGCCCTCTCGGGTGCTGGCGTCGCCGATGCAAGCCGCATCTCCGAAGTGACGCGCAACCCTCTGGCACTCACGGGTCTGCGCGAATCCGAATTCGGGCTTAACCAGATAATTTTCGGTGATGCGGGTGCAGACAACTTTGTCTCTGTTTATTACGGGTTGCCGCTTTTTGAATCGTTCGCCCTCTCCTTCGGGCTCGAGTACCTCGGGTACGATGACCTGGAGGGCCGCGACGAGGAAGGCATGCTTACCGGGGATTACGGTGCGTATGCGTGGGCATTGCAGGCTGGCGCCGGCAATTACGGCAAGGCCTTTGGCTGGTCGCTTTCTGCACGTTTTGCCTACCAGGCGATTGACGACGAGTCGACCCTCGCCATTCTGGGCGATGCGGGTGTTGTTTACCGCATGCTCAAGTACCTCTCGTTCGGTGCCACCATCACGAACTTCGGCTACGTGACTGACAGCGAGTACAGCGGCGAGCACGAGGCCGCCCCGATGGCACTGCAGGCGGGCATTACGGGCATCGTTCCCGTGAGTAGCCTCCTCGGGCTCGAGAGCCTCTGGGAAGTTCACGTTTCTGCCGACGCCTACCGCCGCGCCGACATGGACGACCCCGAATGGCGCTTCGGCATGGAAGTCGCCTACCAGGAATTCCTGCTGCTCCGTGCGGGTTATGCGGCACGCCCGCATACCGAGGACGGCTTCAGCGCGGGCCTCGGGTTCACCTTCGGGCGAATCGTCTTTGACTACGGCTACTCGCCGCGCCCCGCGCTTGGCGATGGCAACCACTATCTCGGCCTGGGCGTAAGGTTCTAGCCCTTATTCTAGCCCTTATTCTAGCGCCTCCGCCATGCTCCCCGCGTGCTTGCGCACCTGGTAGCAGAGGCTCCCCCTGCTTATTCCTAGCTTGCTCGATGCCATGCTCTTGTTCCATTCGCACGAGTCGAGCACGTTCTTGATGACTTCCCACTTGGGGGCGGCCGCGCGCCGCTTGGCCCAGAGTGCGTTTTGCTCGCCCTTCTGCCTTGATTCTTCCTCGTGTACCGATGCCATCGCGAATTCCTCGCACAGGAGTTCCTCGAGCCTTACCCCGTGCGATTCCAGCAGGGCGTAGCGCTGCAGCACGTTTTTCAGCTGCCTCACGTTGCCGGGCCACTTGAACTGCCTGAGGGCGGTAATCTCGCCAATGGTGAGCCTTGTCTTGGGGACCTCGAAATGCGTGCGTCTCGCATGCTCGCATATCCTGTACCACAGGTCGCGTGCGAGCTCCTCGAAGTCGTCGCGCGAGCGCAGGGGAGGGATGACTATCGGGAATACGTTCAGCCTGAAGAACAGGTCTTCGCGGAAACGCTTTTCGAGCACCTCCTTCTTGAGGTTCCTGTTTGTAGCGCAGATGAGCCGGAAGTCGACGTGGATGCAGTGCGAGCCGCCTACGGGCAGTACCGTGCGTTCCTGCAGAATGCGCAGTAGCTTGCTCTGGGCGTCGAGCGGGAGTTCGCCTATCTCGTCGAGGAACAGCGTGCCCCCGTGTGCCGACCGCACGATACCCTTCTGGTCGGCGTATGCCCCGGTGTAGGCGCCCTTCACGGAGCCCTCGAGCGTGCTTTCGATGAGGTTCTGCGCGAGCGCCCCGCAGTTCAGCGCGATAAACGGGCCGTTCCTCCGCGGGCTCTGCTCGTGTATGTAGCGTGCCGCGACTTCCTTGCCTGCGCCCGATTCCCCCTGGATGAGCACGGGTACGGAGGAGTTCGCCGCGATTTTCATGAGTTCCTTAGGTTGTTTCATGGTGGTCTCCTAACCATAAAACGATTTCGCGGGGATTTTGAGCCAAGCCCTCCCTGTTTTTTTACATTCGCGTATCAATTTTTACAAAACCTTGCCGTGACGCTCGCCTTTTGCTACATTTGCCCCCGCGCGGCGGTAAAATGCCGTCGCAGACATAGACAAATAAACCAAGTGGCTGGCCAGATGGGTAGGCTTGGGCACGACGGTCGCGAGGAAAGTGACTGCGCTCGAAGCCGAGAGGTTTGGTGGCCCGAAAGGAAAAAATGAGTCAAAGAATCGTATGCAAGTTCGGCGGCAGCTCTGTCGCCGATGCAGGCCAGTTCAAGAAGATCAAGGCCATCGTTGAATCCGACAAGAACCGCAAGGTCATCGTCGTTTCCGCCCCCGGTAAGAGGAATCCCAAAGAGACGAAGCTTACCGACCTCCTCTACAGCACCTACGACCTCGCCTCCAAGGGCCTCGACTTCTCGACCCCGTGGAACCTGATCCGTCAGCGCTATGACGAAATCTGCAAGGACCTGGGTCTCGAAGACAAGCTGACCGAAGACCTCGACAGCCTCGAGGACAAGCTCAAGAACGAACCCGAATCCGTGAGCACGGACTTCCTGGTGAGCCGTGGCGAATTCCTGTGCGCACGCCTCATGGCCAAGTACCTGGGCGCAAACTTCGTGGATACCTTCCCGCTGATTACCTTCGACGACAAGTACCGCATTGTCCCGAAGACCTACGAAGACATCGCGAAGACGCTTTCCGACGAGAACCAGCTTTACGTGCTGCCGGGCTTCTACGGTGCAAACCTCCGTGGCGAAGTCAAGACCTTCAGCCGTGGCGGCTCCGACATCACGGGCGCTATCCTTGCTAACGGCATCGATGCCGCCAAGTACGAGAACTGGACCGACGTCTCGGGCATGCTCATGGCAGACCCGCGCATCGTCGAAAATCCGCTGCCCATCGAATACGTGAGCTACCGCGAAATCCGCGAACTCGCCTACTCCGGCGCCAGCGTGCTCCACGACGAATCTATCGCCCCGTGCCGCGCGAAGAAGATTCCTATCAACATCCGCAACACGAACCGCCCGCAGGATCCGGGTACCATCATCGGCCCCACTCCGGAAGAAGCGAAGCTCCCGATTACGGGTGTCGCCGGCCGCAAGGGATTCTCGATGATCTACATCGAAAAGTCCATGATGAACAAGGAAGTCGGTTTCGGCCGCCGCGTGCTCGCCGTGCTCGAAAGCGAAGGCCTCTCCTACGAACTGTGCCCGAGCGCCATCGACTCCATGAGCATCGTGGTGGACTCCAAGGCCCTCGACGCCGTGCAGGACGTGGTTCTCGAAGACATCACGCAGCAGATGCGCCCCGACCGTATCAAGGTGTTCCCGGGCATCTCGCTCATCGCGACTGTCGGTCACGGCATGACGAACAAGATCGGTGTGGCCGCGAAGCTGTTTACCGCTCTCGCCGAGAACAAGGTGAACGTCCGCATCATCGACCAGGGTTCTTCGCAGATCAACATCATCACCGGTGTTGACGAAGCCGATACCGAGAAGGCCATCAAGGCCATCTACGGCGCATTCGTGAAGTAACACCTCCGGTGTCATCCTGAGTGGCGAAGCCACGAAGGATCTCAAACCCGAATATAAACTGCGACCCGGAATTATCCGGGCCGTTTTTATATATATTACATCCAGAGGTAATCTTATGTCACATTGTCGTTTTTGCGGTTCATCCAGTCACGGGAGCGGCTGCTCCTACAGCCCCACCGGCAAGCATGTCCATATTGCGGACTCTTCGAGTTGCATCTACTGTGGCTCGTCCAGTTACGGTTCGTGCAGTTACAGTCCCACCGGCAGGCACAAGCACGGTCATGGTAACGACAAGTGTGCCTATTGCGGCTCGACTAGTTATGGCTCCGGCTGTAGTTATAGCCCGACAGGGAAACACGAGCATTAGGACTTGTGATGAACCTTGCCTTGCTTAGAGTCTTCGGCATCCTGATTGCCGTGCACGAGTTAAACAGACTCGTGAGGCTCTTGTTGCAGGTTACTATGGTGGGGTTTGAAGAGGGCGAGTCCTTTACGGATATTGCTCCGATGATTCTCGCAAGTGTCGCCATTATTCTCGTGGGGATAATCGTGTTCGCAAAAAAGAGCGCGAGACTCCTGAGGGTCTTTTCCGCAATCATGATAATAGTGAATATTGTTGGCGCTATAAATTTTGCGCGTGTGTATTTGGGCCTTCAATATTCGCCGGGTGTCGGGTTCCTGCTGCAAAGGCTGGCCGACCACTTTATAAACATGTTTATGGTAGTCTATTTCGTTTCGTTGTTTATGGGGAACATGAAGACTCCAGAAGGGAGCCGTGTGAACTTGAGCCTGCTCCGGTTCTGCGCCGTAGTTTTTTTGGTAGACGGGTTTGGCTTTTTGGTGCATATCGGGTACGACCATTCCGTGCCTGTCGTAATCATGACTGCGGCTTCGATTGCGGCGGGCATTGTTGCCCTTGCCAAGAATAACACGCTGGTCCTGAAGGCCTTTGCGGTATGTTCAATTCTCTGGCTCCTGTGTACTCACATTGAATTTGTCCGTACAAACATGTTTGGCGCGTATCACGTTGCCAATGCTGTCGTGGGCATAGTTTTCAGTGCGCACCTTGTGGTGTGCATTGCCACGTTCTTTATAGATGTAGAAGAAAGCAAGTTCTACCTCCAGAAACTGAAGGCGCTTTTCTTCAAGTGGAAGAATCTTGCCTGATTTACCGCTTCTTCACGGTCCTGACGGCAGGGCTTATTTTCTTTTCGCCGGTGCCGAGGTAGCGGCCCTGCATGTCAAACACGCGTGCGTCGCCCTTTAGGAGCGTAAGGCTTGCACGCCTTGAAATAGCCGTCGTTTCTTCGGGGTTGTCTGGCGTTGTGCCGGCACTGTCCGCCGTTTCGGTGATGTTGAAGTAGTCAATTTGAAAATAGTTGATGGAACTCTGCCCCTTATACCCTTCCACAAGCGCCATGACATCGGTTATCTTGCCCACCTTCAGGCCGAGCTCTTCCCACTTCTTGAAGTGGGCGGTAATGTCGACGTGCCCGCTATCGCGCTTGGTGCGTCGGATGCTGAAATACTGCTTGAACGAGGAGTCGCCCTGGACGCCCATGTGACTGTTGGCGGTGTTCTGCCAGATGTCGTAGGTGTCGCCATCGACGGTGAATTCGCCGAGCCTGGTTCCGAAAGTGGATGTGTCGGCTGTATCTTTGATTATCCAGTAGTCTATGATATAGAATTCGGTTTTCGGCTCGGTGGTATTGCCTTGGATGCCAACCAGAAAATAGGGGGTGCCGAAGCCGCCGCCTTTTGTGCGAAACTTGTAGTCCGCAGAAAAATTGCCATGCTGGTCGAAGGTCTTTGGCTCGTCGAACTTGGGACCAAAGCGCACGATAGCGTCCGCGACCTTGGAGTAAACTAAGTAGCCGCCATCATCGTAGCACTCCAAATAAGCATTGTAGCCATCGCGCCAGACTTCGTAACTGTAGTTTGTACCGTCTATCGTGCCGGAGGCGTAGTTTTCGCCCTCCGCGGGCCATGCGTTAGGACACCTTTCCGCATAGATAGTCGTAGCCAAGCCCATGGTGAGGGCGATTCCTAAACCCACTAGATTCTTCTTCATGTTGTTAATATAAGTTTTTTTTTGGCCCGGTGGGCGTTAATTCTGCTTAACCTTCGCGCCGTTCGCCTTGAAATACTGTGAATTCTCGTTCAGGGAACGGCTGTTCTGTAAACGCCCGTTCAGGAACAATTCGCGTTTTTGCGTTTTTTCGTTGCGGGCATTGAAGTCGCGGCGGTTTTCGCGGGGTGTTTCGAAGATGCGGGTCGGTGGCTCCGCGCTGGATTCGAGTTTCCACTTCTCGAAGGAATCGAGGCCCGCGTTCCCGAGCACGGCCAAGTCATAGCCGATGACCTTCAAAGCCCCCGCGGCGTATGCGGTATCGAGTTGAGCCGAGATTCTTGCGCTGTCGGCAAGCGCGTGCGAGTCGTCGGTGCGGAACAGTTCCATGTCCACCCAGAATTCAATCCCGTATTGATTGCAGGCCTGTGCCACCGCGCGTTCGTAGTTGCCCACGGTCGCGGTTTCGGCATGAACTTTGCCCGCATCGCTTGCGCCTACGCCGTCCTGTACGGCGATTACGTCGGGCTTGAATCCTGTGGCAAAAAGTTTCTCGAAAAACGATTGCAACTTTTCGGGCGTTTCCAGATTCTGGTTGTAGAATGGGGCCGCCATCACCTTCCAGCCCCTAGCCTGTGCGGCTTCGGTGACCGGCTTCAAGAAGTGTTCCGTGAGCATTTCCGGAGTCGCGTCATCGCGCAGGCCGTCCCAGTAGTAGCGCGCAATCTCTTGCGGGATGTACACGCCCGCGACTACGGTCTCGCTCCCGTACAGCGCGTAAATTTCTTCAAGCACTTTCAGGTTGCGTGCAGACAAAGTATCAAGCTGCTCGGCGGTCGGTGGCGTGTACCAGTTGTCGCCATTGTAGTAGAGCCCGAGCCAGACCCTGGTCCCGGTGGCCTTCGCCGCCTCGATGCTTTTGGGGAAAAGTTCATTGTTCTTGTACTGCGTGTTCTGCAGAAAGTCCAGTTGCGAGGGGTAGTACAAGTGCGTCGCCTCGACCGCGGCGTACTGCAACACGACTTCGTCCATCCCGAGCGCGTGCAGGCGCTGGTGCATGTGCGTGATGGAATCTTGCGGGTAGTAGGCTGTGGACCAGCCCGCGTCGAAAATACCCGCGAACCCCGCCGCATGAACTGCGCCGGCAAACGGCCCCGCTACAAGCGAAAACGCTCCGCACAAGAGCGCGGGAAGCATGAGTCGGAATATGTGCTGCGAGATGGACATACCCGAAATATATACTTATTTCGGGCGAAAGGCACGATTCTCGTATCGGTGACGTTATTTCGGTGACGTTATTTGAGCGCTGCCTTCACGTCTTCCACAATCTGCTTGGGCGTGAGGCGGTTCCTTTCCATGAGTTCGCCGTAAGGCACCTTATCGTAGAATTCCTTCTTGAGCCCTTTCACGAGCACCTTCATGTCGCGGGTGCCGTAGAAGCGGGCGATTTTTTCGCCGAAGCCTCCGTCGACCACGCCGTTTTCGAGCGTCACGACAACCTGGTGGTCAGCGCATAGTCCTTCGAGCACATCGCTGTCGATACCTGTCGCAAAACGCGGGTTGACAATCGTTGCGTCGATTCCCGACTTCGCAAGTTCTGCTGCGGTTTCTTCAGCGAGCGCGTAGTAGCTGCCGAGGCCGATCAGGGCCACCTTGCTTCCGCGCTTGTCAACCTTGAATGTGTTGAGCTTGGAGTAATCAGTGTCGAATTTTACGCTGCGGTGCGCAACCCCGTTCGGGATGCGGATGGCCATCGGGTGTTCTGTTTGGTCGATTGCGTAATCCATCATGGCTATTGCCTCTTCCACGCAGGTGGGGCAGAGGTACACCAGGTTCGGGATGTTGCTCATCATCGGGATGTCGAAAATGCAGAGGTGCGTAGTGTCGTTCATGCCGTCCGCACCCGACATGGTCACGAGAATCGTCGCCGGATTGTTGTTCGCGCACAAATCCTGCGAAAGCTGGTCGTAGGTGCGCTGGATGAACGTGCCGTGTGTGCTGTAGATAGGCTTTGCGCCGCCCTTCGCGAGTCCGGATGCGAGTGCGACGGCGTGCTCTTCGGCGATGCCCACGTCAATGAACTGCTTGCCCGCTTCCTTGCGGCGGTCGGCAAAGAACCCGATGCCCGCAGGCACGGCAGAATGGATTACGACGACTTTCGGGTCCGCCTTGATTTTCTTCATCAAGTAGTCGCCGAGGATTGCGCCGTAAGATTCGCCGCTACCCCAGTTCACGACGCCGGTGGGAATGTCAAACGGTGCGGCCCAGTGGAAACCTTCCTTCGCGTTTTCGGCGAAGCTGTAGCCCTTGCCCTTGAGCGTGTGGATGTGCACAACCACGGGCTTTGTGGAATCCTTCACCTGCTTGAATGCTGCGATGAGCGATTCGATATCGTTACCCTGTTCTACATACAGGTAGTCAAAGCCGAGGCTCTTGAAGTAATTGTTTTCGCTCTTGCCCTGCGTAGCGCGGAGTTCCGCGAGGCTCCCGTAAAGCCCGCCGTGATTTTCGGCGATGGACATCTCGTTGTCGTTCACCACCACGATAAAGTTCGTCGCGTATTCGCCCGCATTGTCGAGACCTTCAAACGCCTCGCCTCCGCTCAGGGAACCGTCACCGATTACCGCAATCACGTTGCCCTTCTCGCCCTTGATGTCGCGGGCGGTTGCAAGCCCGAGCGCAAGGCTTACGGAAGTCGAGGTGTGGCCAATCATGAACTGGTCGTGTTCGCTTTCGCAGGGTTCGGTGTAGCCGGTGACGCTCCAGTACTTTTCCGGATTCAGGAACGCTTCGGCGCGGCCAGTGAGAATCTTGTGGGTGTAACTCTGGTGGCTTACATCGTAGACAATCTTGTCCTTGGGCGATTCAAAAACGTAATGCAGCGCGATGGTCGGCTCCACGAATCCGAGGTTCGGCGCCAAGTGTCCGCCGCATTTTGAAATCTTGTTCAAAAGTGCCGTGCGGATTTCGGCCGCGAGCACCTTGAGGCTTTCCGCGTCCATCTTCTTCACATCTGCAGGGGATGCAATCTTTTCTATCAGCATAGGGTACCGCCTATAAAATATTTCAACTAAAATATACAACTTGCTGTGCGTTTTATAAGCCTCAAAAACGCATTTTCTGGTTCGCGCAGGAAACAGGCTCCATCCACATTGACGCGATTTGCAAAAAGAAGTATTTTCAGGGCATGAAGTTGCGCCTTCTTCTCGTACCCTTCTTTGCGATGCTCCTGCTGTGCTGTGCCGGCAGCGAGCCCGCTACGGTCAAGAAAGGAGAAACTACGCAGCCGCCCCCGAAGGGCCCGCCAGATTCCGTGTTGGTTATTGCAAGTTTCGAGAACCTGTTGCACGTCATCCCGAATTATTCAAGGCCCCAGTCGTCAGATAAGGACAGGTTTATCCGCGAAGCGGTCACGACCATGTGCAAGGGCGGTGACTTTATCGAGTATTCCATGGAGGGTAGCGGGTTTGGCAAGACGGAATTCTCCGTAAGGCTAGAGCGTATTGCGCGCGATTCGACGTGGTTTGTGCAGCGCACGATAGGCTACTGGAAGGATTACATGAAAATGGGTGCAGACCCCTACAATCATGCCATGCGGTGGCAAAAGATGGTGGTGGATTCCGTTGCGGATACGGCGATGTTCCTGAAAATGATTGACAAGATGGAATCGTTCATGCCCGAGACGACGAAGGTGGAAAAACCCGATTACGTTCTGGTGGATTCGAATATAGAACACCTGTTCTATAAGAAGGATGGAAGATGCAGGAGCGAGAGTGTCATGGGCGGCTACTTCTTTGATTCTCCGAGGATGTACGCACTTTTTAAGGAAATGGCAAAGTGGACCCGTGACGACTACTTTACGATCGAGTTTGTGCCGGATAGCAACCTGGTGCGTTCGAACGTAAAACTGCCCGAGCCCGTAGAATGTGAGGTGCTTTACTCTCCGGAGCCCGGCAGGTATGAACGTGTTGAAGGACTTGATAAGCCGATTCAGTTGAAGCCCGGCGAGCAGAGAACACCATTCGATTTTTCGAAACTGATAAAGGGCAGCATGATGCTGTGTGGCGAGGATGCCGGTATGATCAGGAATATCTGGCAACTGGATGAATTCGTGAAGGAGTAGCATGCGTCGCTTTTTATTCCTGCTTTGCATTCTCGTGTCGGCGCTGTTTATTGCCTGCTCCGAGTCGTTTACCGACCCGCGCGACGGCCGGAGTTATGACATTGTGAAAATCGGGGAACGGACCTGGTTTGCGGAGAACCTGAATTTCGTGACCGAGGGGAGCGTGTGCCCCGAGGGCGATACCCGCAACTGCGATAAGTATGGGCGGCTATACACTTGGGACGATGCGCGAGTGGCTTGCCCCGAAGGCTGGCAGCTCCCGGACAGCGCGGACTTTGCATTGCTTATTACGGAGGCGGGCGGCGCGGATTTTGCGAGCGGCATGGCAGTCGCGGGAGAAAAACTCAAGTCCACCAGCGGGTGGTTCAAGAAGGGGAACGGTACCGACGCGCTTGGCTTTAACGCGCTCCCCGCGGGCTATCGCGGTGAAAAATACGACGGCATCGGCGGCTACGCCTACTTCTGGAGCGCGACAGTTACGCCCGACGATCTCGCATATTACCTCTTCCTTGATTTCAGCAGCAAGGCGGCAAGCATGAATGCCTTCCCCAAGGGCGACTATCGCTCGGTACGCTGCGTCAAGGCCGCACCATCTTTATAATTATAGATAGAAGCTTACGCCGCCGGTATAGCCGCCGGTGGCTCCCCCGTCGGTATCTATGTCGGTGAATATTCCCCCTGCGGAGATTTCTATCAGGTCGGTGAGCCTGTAGCCTACGGTGAAGTAGTGGCTTGTGATAGTGGGGACGCTCAGGGCCTTGCCGTTGATTTCGGGATTGGGCGTATAGAAGCTCACGCTGTAGTTGACAAAGAACTTGTCGATGTAGAAGCCGGCATATGCGCCTGCAAAGAAACTGGTGTAGATTTGTGAATCATTTTCACGGATCGTTTTGTAGTTGTCGTCGTCAGAGACAACTTCGCCGGAATATTGCAGGTCGCTAAATTGGTTGTAAATACCGAGGAATGCCCCGAACTCGATGTGCGAAAAGTTGCACCCGAGCAAGATGTGGTTGATGAACCCGTCTTTGTAGCCCGCGCCTAGACCGAACACAGAATAATTAGCCTTGTATAGGAATTCGAATTTTCCGGCGAAATCGAGACCTCCCATCTTGTAGGCTGCGTCGCTGGATTCGAGATCGTCTCCATCGAAGAGTTCTTCTAGGCTTTTATTCCAGTGTATGTCTTCGGAGATGTTCACTTTTTCTTCATAGTTGTAATTGACCTTCCCGGTGAAACGCCAGACGCTGGAGTTCTGCTTCTGGTTCGTGTTTGCACCATGGACTTCCGGCGCCTCGGATACGGTCATACGGAACTTGTGGAGCTGCGTGGTAACGCAACCCGTGGTAAGCAGGGCTGTCAATGCGTAAATGACTAGTGCTGTTGTTCGTGCGAATTTCATGCGCATAAGGTAAGAAATTGCCCCTGCACGGTCAATAATGCAGGCTAATCTTTACGATAGGCGGCAAATTGCACGGATAAAGCGGGCTCTAGTAGAACAGCTTCACGAGCAGTGTACCCACGATGGTCGAGACGATGACGCTCACGAGGCCAGGCCGCATAAAGCTATGGTTCAGCAGGTACTTGCCGATGACGGTTGTGCCCGAGCGGTCGAAGTTCACGGTCGCAATGTCCGAGGGGTAGTTCGGGATAAAGAAATACCCGTACACGCTCGGTAACACGCCCAGGAGCACAGGGCCTTCGATGCCGAGGCTATAGGCGAGCGGGAGCATGGCGACCACCACCGCGCCCTGCGAGTTGATGAGCACGCTCACCGCGAAGAACGCGAACGCGATGGCCCACGGGTAATGCTGCACGATGTCCTTGAGGCCGCCCTGCATCACGTCCATGTAGTTCGCGAAGTAGGTATCGGCGAGCCAGGCGATTCCGTAAATGGCGACGACGGCGACCATGCCGCTCTGCCACACGGCGCCCGCCACGGCCTTCTTGGGACTCGCCTTGCAGCAGATAATCATGAACGCCGCGGCCGTTATCATCACAATTTGGATGATGATGTTCATGGCGAGCGGCTTCATTTGCGCCACGCCGTCAATTACTTTACCTGTAGGGAACTTGGGGCGAATGTCGTGGCCCGCAATCTGCATAATGGAGAAGAATACGATGACGGCGAGAGCACCGAGGAAAATGAACACGGCGCGCTTCGCTTCCTTGGAGACTTCCTTGTCGAGCACGGAAGCGGTATTCCCGTACATGTATTCCTTCATCTGCGGGTCCTTGAGGCGCGCCTGGAATGCCGGGTCCTTGTCGAGGTCGAGCCCGCGCTTGTATGAGACGGCTGCCGCGGCCATGAGGCCGCAAAGGCACGCGGGAATCGTAATCGCGATGACCTGCAGGTTGTTGATGTTGAACCCGTTCGCGTTCGAGATAATCACGAACGATGCGACCGCTGCTGCAATCGGCGAGCAGGTAATGCCGACCTGCGATGCAATCGAGGCCACGCCGCAGGGGCGTTCCGGGCGGATTCCCTTCTTGAGCGAGATGTCGCAGATAATCGGCATGAGGGTGTAAACCACGTGGCCGGTACCCACGAGAACCGTGAGGAAGAACGTGCAGAGCGGGGCGAGAATCGTGATGTGGTTCGGGTGCTTGCGCAGGAGCCTCTCCGCAATCTGGATTAGCCAATCCATGCCGCCCGATGCCTGCAATATGCCCGCGCAGGTCACCGCCGCGATAATGATGTAGATAACGTCGGTAGGCGGCTTGCCCGGCTGTAGGCCGAAGCCGAGTACGAGGATGGCAAGGCCGATGCCCGAAATAGCGCCGAGAGCAAGGCTCCCGTAACGGGAACCCACGTAGAGGGCGAGGAGCACAATCAAGAGCTGGATAATCATCAATGTCATGGTTTTAAAATAATCTTTTTTCCCGGAAAAGGGTTTGGCTTTTTGATAATTCTCCGTAAAATTACGCCGGCAGTGTTGCCGCCGGTGAAAAAAAGACCCCGCCGGGCGGAGTCTTTTAATTTGTTTGTAACGCGTAGCTCAAAGCGCGATTATTAGTCGTCGTTCAGGTGCGTCGGCATCAGGAGGAAGCTGAACCCGAGATTGTCGCCTACCGGTTCAATGATGCAGGCGCCGATGGGGTTGTTCATCTTCATGATGGTCTCTTCGCTCTTGCACATGCTGAAGATTTCGGAGAGGTAGCGGCCATCGAACCCGATGCTGAAGTTGCCTTCGCCGTTGTGCGTCACTGCGAGTGCTTCGCGGGAATCGCCACCGACATCCGGGTCGCTTGCGCTGAGTTCCATGTTGTTGTCGTCGATCTGCAGGCGCACCTTGTGGGTACGCACGTTCGCCATGGCAATCACGCTGCGCATCTTGTTCTGGAATTCAACCGTGTTCATCTGCACGGTGCGTTCGAAGTTCTGCGGAATCACCGCACGGTAGTTGGGGTACGGTCCTTCGAAGAGCTTCGAGATAACCTGGGTGGAACCGGTGTTGAAGAGGATGTGCGTTGCAGACGTACGGACCTCGACTGTGGCATCGGGCTTCACCATGTGGAGGATAAGCTGGAGGGCCTTCTTCGGGATGATGGCGCCGTTCGTGAGGTTCGCGCCTTCCTGTTCGATGGAGGCACGGCCCAGACGGTGACCGTCGGTCGCAATCATGGAAATCACGCCGTCCTTGGCTTCAAGATAGACGCCGTTCAGGTTGAGGCGGATAGTGTCGGTCGAGCAGGCGAAGGTCGTCTTTTCGGCGAGGAAAGCGAGTTCGCTTGCGGCAAAGTTGAGGGATTCGCCTTCGGAGACTTCGGGGAACGGCGGGAAGTCGCTTGCGTCGATACCGCTGATGGAGGCCTTGCCCTTCGCGCTCCACTGGATGGTGGCGAGGTAATCCTGCACGTCGAAGGTGACATTCGTGATGCTCGGGTCGACGAGGCTCTTCACGAGGTCAAGCAGCTTGCGCGCGTTGATGACCACGGAACCGTCGCGTTCACCCTGGACTTCGACCTTGACCCTGATACCGAGGTTCAGGTCGGTCGCGCTCACTTCGAGGAAGTTGCCTTCCAGGCGCAGAGCGAAGTTGTTGAGAATCTGGATGGTGGACTTGTTGGGGACTGCGTTGATGGCTGCCTGCAGTACATCCAGGAAAGCGTTCTTTTCGATCACGAACTTCATTGTTTAGGCACCTCTCTGAATAAGCATCGTACCCACGAAGAATACGACCGCAATAATTCCGATAATTACGATAACCCCTTTATTCAGGGCGTTCTTTTTGTTTGGCGTAAAATTTTTGACGTTTTGCTTAGCGCGTCTGCGTTCGCTTCGGCTCATGTTATGTCTCCATTGTTTTTTACAATGAAAAACTACTATTTTTTAAGGCCGAGCGAGGTAAGATTTATGAACGGAACGGCTCTAAACAAGATAAAAAGCAAGGCGCTGGGGGTTGCCGGCACCGCACTGAGCAGGGTTGAACTGGCAACGGAAGAAGGTAGGCTCAAAACCAAGTTCCAGTCCCTCGGTCAAAAGCTCTACAAGGCGGTCCAGGGCGACCTTCTTTCTACCATCAAGGACGACCCGTCGGTGGTGGAACTCATCGGCGATATTGAGGAGACCAAGCGCCGTATCGAAGACCTCGAGGCAAAGATTGCCGGAGGGGGCCGCTAGCCCGTGCGCAAGCTCGAAGTCCATGTGTTTACGGAACGGACGTCCGGCAGCAAGAACTTCCGGTTGTCGTTCTGGCGCATACTCCTTGTGCCGGTGGCCATACTGCTCGCGGCAGTCGGGTTTATCCTGTTCTCCCCGACGCAGATTATAGACAACTTAACAACAGACGATATCGTTTCGGTTTACCGCCAGAACAAGGCCATCAAGGAAGAAATCAAGGGTATCCGCGAGACGGTGGACGAATCTATCCTCAAGGCGGAGGAAACGAAACTCCTGCGCGACAGCACCATGAAACTGAGCGGGCTCGGGTTTACGCTGGACGATGCCCTTGGCGAGGAATCGGTGCCGTTCTCTTCCAGGAAGAGCCTGCGCGAGATCGAGGGCAGTTTCAAGAGGCTATTGAAGGGCATCGAGGCCGATTCGGCGCTGGCGGCGCGCTTCCCCGTGATTCACCCGCTCAAGAACGGGCATGCGATAAGGAACCGGTTCGAGATGATCCGCGACCCGTTTACCGAGATTGAACTGCCGCACCGCGGAATCGACTACGTGGCCGACGTGGGTGACACGGTGTACGCGACAGGCGCGGGCGTGGTGATGGAGGTGCGTTCGCATCGCGGGTTCGGGCTTTCGATGAAGATTAGCCACCTGCCGAGAGTCCGCACGTTCTACGCGCACCTGGGGCATGCCCTGGTACACGAGGGCGACGTGGTGCGCCGTGGCGACCCGATTGCGACCGTCAACGAGAGCGGGCGAGAATCCGGCGTGGGCCTGCATTATGAGATTCGCGTGGATGGCGTGCCCGTAAATCCGGAAGACTACTTTATTACTAAATAGCGGAGGTGCCGCCATGAAACAGGCGCCGTTTGAACAGAATATCATCGCGATGGTGTGGGACTGCGACAAGACCCTCATCAGTTCGTACATGCAGGAACCTCTGTTTCGCCACTTCGGCGTGGACGGTAAAACGTTCTGGGCCGAGGTGAATGCGCTCAAGGAACGTTACGGCGCGCAGGGCATTTCGGTGAATTCCGATACAAGCTACCTGAACCATATCCTTACCTACGTGAAGGCGGGGCTCTTCAAGGGGCTTTCGAACAAGCT
Source organism: Fibrobacter sp. UWT3 (assembly GCF_900230125.1). Classification (NCBI taxonomy): domain Bacteria; kingdom Pseudomonadati; phylum Fibrobacterota; class Fibrobacteria; order Fibrobacterales; family Fibrobacteraceae; genus Fibrobacter; species Fibrobacter sp. UWT3. The sequence goes on from NZ_OCSS01000002.1 coordinate 458,475, forward strand.
GTTGCGCGAGTTCGGCAAGGAACTCGTGTTTTACCCGGGCCTCCCGCAGTTCTTTGGCGAAATCAAGAAACTTGTCGAGGAAGACCCGAAGTACAAGGCGTTCGATATCCGGCTGGAACATTACGTTGTTAGTACCGGGTTTGCGGAGACGATTCGCGGGAGTTCCATCGCGCCCTACGTGGAGGGCATTTTTGGTTGCGAGTTTATCGAGAACCCGTTGCAGCCCGGTTTTCTGGATGCAGCGGGGGACCTGAAATCGGGTGCGTCTGCCGCGGAACTCGGCCTGGTTCCGGACCGCGAGATTTCGCAGGTCGCCAGCGCGCTCGACAACACGAGCAAGACCCGCTACCTTTTCGAGATAAACAAGGGGAGCAACAAGTATCCCGATTCCATCGACGTGAATTCCACGATTGCCCGCGAGAGCAGGCGCGTGCCCTTCGAGAACATGGTCTACATTGCGGACGGCCCGAGTGACGTGCCCGCGTTCAGCATATTGAACTACAACGGCGGTTCTACCTTTGCGGTGTACCCGAAGGGCGACGTGAAGGCCTTCCGCCAGGTGGAGGCTCTCCGGCATGCCCAACGCGTGCAGATGTTCGGCGAGGCGGACTACGTGACGGGTAGCCAGTCGTGGCTGTGGCTGACCGAGAAGGCCCGTGCCATCGCCGACCAGATTGTGGAAAGGAAGCAGGCCGCCATCCGCAACAGCGCCGGCGCGCCGCCCGCTCACTTGACGTGAGCCGGCGTTTTTACGAGATCCGTTCGCGCCGAATTCATATAAGGCCCCTCCGGTCAGCGCTCACTTTCGCCTACGCGACCGATTGATATCGGTCGCTCTGGCTCACGTGCTCACTTGACTTAAATATCATTTAAATATCTTTTATTATATTTATGTTACCTTTTACGGCGTTCCGGACCCGGATTGCCGTTTTGGGCGTTTTTCTATAAAGTTTTACCATACTTTTAGGATTGTTAATGACGTATAAGTGCAAACGTGGAATTTTGATTAGTAAGACCCCTTACGAGACGCGCTATGCCATCATGGAAGATGGCGAACTGGCGGAACTCGTGGTCGAGGGGAGCTCTTCGAATCAGGTCCAGGGTAATATTTATAAGGGTGTCGTACAGAAGGTCGTTCCTGCGGCCGGGCTTGCCTATGTAGATGTAGGGCTCGGCCAGGACGGTGTCTTGCGGCAAGAGGATGTCTTTGACGCGAAGGCCGCGCTCGAACGCAGGTTCGATGACGACGATTCGGATGCCTACGGGCAGTCCGCCATAACCGATGTGCTCCACGAGGGTGACGAGATTATGGTGCAGGTCTCGAAGGAAGCCGCGGGCGGCAAGGGCGTGGGGCTCACCATGCGCGTGACGTTCGCGGGTAGCCTGTTGGTCTGCATGCCGGGCACGAACTTCATTGGCGTGTCGAAGCGTGAACGTGACATTGCCCGTCGCCGCGAGGTGAAGGGGATGATCAACCGCCTCAAGGCCGGCGACGTGGGTTACATCGTGCGTACCTCGGGCATGGAAGCGACGGAGGAAGCCCTCCAGCAGCAGATGCAGGAACTCGAGGCCCTCTGGAACCGCACCAAGGAAAACTATGCGGGTGCCACCGTCGGTACCTGCGTGTACGAGCAGTCCAATTCCGCGGGCCGCGCTATCGGCGAATACTTCAACGGCAACACCGACTACGTGTACGTGGACAACCGCGACGAGTACTTCTCGCTGCGTGACTACCTGCGCAGCGCCGCTCCCGAGATGCTCGACAAGGTGAAACTCTGGAGCTCTAGCGAGAGCCTCTTTGAATATTTCAAGATTGAGAACGATTACGCCCGTTCCCTGCAGCGCCAGGTACCGCTCCCGCGTGGCGGAAACCTCGTGATCGAGCAGACCGAGGCGCTCATGTCCATCGACGTGAACACGGGACCCAAGGTGCACGGCAAGGACCAGGGCAAGATTATCCTCGAAACAAACATCGACGCCTGCCGCGAGATCGCGAAGCAGCTTAGACTCAGGGATGTGGACGGCTTTGTCATTGTGGACTTCATCGACATGGAGACTGACAACGACCGCGAGATTATCTACCAGGAATTCGTGAAGGCCGCCCGTCGCGACAAGGCAATCGTGAAGCCTTCCCCGATTACTCAGTTCGGGCTCATGGAAATCCGCCGTGAACGTGTGCGCGAAGATTCTTACAAGAGCAAGTTCTGCCCGGTGTGCCGTGGCGGTGGCCGCATTGCCACGCTCGAGTCGGCCCTCGGGACAATCGACCGCTGGATGGCGCGTGCCCACTCGAAGGGCGGCCTCAAGCAGGTGACGCTCGTGCTCAGCGCCCCGATGGTGGAGGTGCTGGTGCGTGACCGCGCCCGCATGCTGCACTACCTGGAATACAAGCACGACATGAAGGTCGAACTCATCGAGGACGACCGCGCCCACGTGAACCAGTTCTGGATGTTCAACGACCAGAAGGAAGACATCACCGAGCTCTACGACTTCGTGGAGTCCGATGCGCCCGCGAAGCCTACGCGCCCCAAGCGCGGCAACGTGCGCGGTCGCAACAAGGTGAAGCGCGAAATCCTCATCAGCAAGACTCCCTACGAGAAGCGTATTGCCATCATGGAAGACGGCGAGCTTGCCGAACTCGTGGTGGAAAGCGTTTCCTCGACCCGCGTGCTCGGGAATATATACAAGGGCGTGGTGCAGAAGGTATTGCCCGCGCTCAAGGCCGCGTTTATCGATATCGGCATGGAGAAGGCCGGGTTCCTGCACCAGGACGATGCCATGGACCGTAGCGAACTCCTGCGCCGCGAATACGGTGACGACGATGACGAAGATGGCCCGTCCAAGGAAATCTCCATCGACGAGATTCTGAAGGAAGGCCAGGAAATCATGGTGCAGGTGGTGAAGGAACCCATCAGCACGAAGGGCGCACGCCTCACGACTCACCTGAGCTTTGCGGGGCGTTTCCTCGTGTGCATGCCGGGGACCAACTTCATCGGCGTTTCGAAGCGTGAACGCGACCCGGCCAAACGCCGCGAGTTCAAGAAGGTGGTGCGCCGCCTCAAGGCCCGCGACGTGGGCTACATCGTGCGTACCAACGGCCTCAACGAATCCGAATTCGAAATCCAGAAGCAGATGCGCGAGCTCGAGAGCAAGTGGGAACAGACCAAGTTCAACTTCGCGAACCAGCCCGCCGAAACCTGCATCTACGAGGAATCCGATTCCATCGAGCAGACCGTGCGCGAATACTTCGGCGAGAACACCGACTACGTGTATATCGACAACCGCGAGGAATACCTCGCGCTGCGCGACTACCTCAAGGTGCTTTCTCCGGACAAGCTCGACAAGGTGAAGCTCTGGGACAAGAACGAGAGCCTTTTCGAACACTTCAAGATAGAGAACGACTACGCGCGTTCCCTGCAGCGTCGCATTCCGCTCTACAACGGGGCGAACCTCGTGATCGAGCAGACGGAAGCGCTCGTTTCCATCGACGTGAACCTCGGGCGTGCCCGCGGCAAGGACAGGAACAAGCTCGCCCTCGAGACGAACTTGGACGCCTGCCGCGAAATCGCGAAGCAGTTGCGCATGCGCGATGTGGGCGGCCTCATCATCATCAAGTTCATCGAGATGGGCGCGGATTCCGACCGCGATGCCGTGTACCAGGAATTCCGCAAGGCTATCCGCCGCGACAAGGCGCCGATTAGCCCTGCGCAGATTAGCCAGTTCGGCATCATGGAAGTTACCCGCAAGCGCGTGCGCGTGAACCTCATGACCGAGAAGACGGAAATCTGCCCGGTATGCCGTGGCGGTGGCCGCATCGCGACGCTCGAATCTACGATGGGCGAAATCGACCGCTGGATGGCACGTGCCCGCAACAAGGGCAAACTCCGCGAAATCAACCTGGTGGTAAGCACCATGATGGTCGACGCGCTGTGTGCAGATTCCCTGCGCCTCTACCGTTACCTGGAAGCGAAGCACGGGCTCAAGATAAACCTCGTCGAGGATACCTGCGCCCACGTGAACCAGTTCTGGATGCTCGACCGCAGCAACGAGGACATCACCGAACTCTACGGAACGGTATAGCGTAACGCGCCCGGCTTGCCGGGCACGCTCGTTTATCGAAGTTCGTTTATAACAAGAAACCCGCGGATTTTTCCGCGGGTTTCTTGTTGCAGAAAGAGAGAGCTAGTTCTTTTTCTTCTGGTCGTTTCCGTTCAGGACGTCGCCCAGGTTGATGGCGTTCTTGCCACCGCGACGCACGCCCCACAGCAGGTCGCGCGTGATGTTCGAGGCGGTCCTGCGGCCAACCATCACCTTCACGTGCAGGCGGGCGATATAGGCGCCCGTACCCACGAGGCGTCCGTCGTCGGCGCGCATGTTCCACGCGAGGAACAGGTTGCCCGGGTTGGCAAGGCAGCCCGCGTCACCGTAGACTTCCTTGTCGGAGCAGAGGATGGTTCCCGAACTGCCGCCCACGTAGTTGCCCAGGTGCGTGTAGTAGTGCGTCTCGTACTTGAGCTTCACGTCGTCGGGCTTTGCGAGCGAGAGCGTGCCGTCGCGGAACTGCTCGATGTTGCTTGCGGTAATCGTGCCGTTCTTGATGGCGTCAATCACTTCTTCGCTCACGCCGGCCTTCTTGAGTTCCTTCTCGGAGATGTTGCCGTCGACGATATCCTGGAACAGTGCCCCGACGTCCATGTCGGCCGCGGTCTTGATGTTCATGATGGAATCACGGCTCGCCTCGATACCGCGCTGCACGTATTCCTCGAACAGGTCGAGGTCTTCGTCACTCAGTTTGCTCTTGTAGTTGTCGGCGGTAATCGTGCCTTCGGTAAACCCGTTGACGGCCTCTTCGCTGAACCCGCCTACCGCGCTTGCCGTGATGCCTGCGATAAGCTGGGCCACGGATTCCTCTTCGGTAATCTCGAGCACGGTGTACGTGGTGTCGTCTTCGCCGCTGTTGAGCAGCGTGGATATAAGCGCGTCGAGGCTCGCGATGTCTTCGGCGGTCTGCGTCTGGATGAGTTCAGCCACGTCGAAGCCAATCAGGTGACCCTGCACTCCCTTCTCGTCAGAGACCTGCTTCGCGTCGGCATCCTTGTTGGTGATGAGGATGGGCTGCGTCGTTGTCGGGTCCTGCACAATCGGGTTGTCGGGCGAGAGCGGCAGCACGTCGGCGCCGGTAATCTGCATGTCCTGCTGGCCCGTGATGCGTACCATCGGCGTGTACTTGTGCGGCTTGTTGCTGCTCATGTCTTCGCCGAGGTTTACCGTGGAGCCTCCCTGCGGTACAAAGCCTATGGAGTCGCCCACGGAGGGTATCACAGCGTCGTAGGTGCTTACGCTGAACAGCAGAACCATCTTGCTCTGCGAAGAAGAGTTGCTTGCGCCTATGGGCTTTTCCGGATCGACGACGGCACCGGCGCGTACGCAGTGGTACCGGAACATGTCCTTGAAGTGTTCCATCGATTGGCTGGTAATCGCCTCGCTGAAGGTGAGTTCCAGTTCGTGCCCTTGCTTGGTGATGCTCTTTACCGCCTGCGTCACGATCGGGTTTACCTTGTCCGTAAGCGGGTCGGCCGCAATGTGGAAGTGGTAGCCCTTGTTGTTCTCGGTGTAGGTAAACCAGGTGTCGATGCTGCCCGTGTAAACGTCTTCCTTGCCGCCGGTGAATATCAGGCTGCTGAAACCGCACGGCTTGTAGGGCTCGCAGGCGCCTTCGGTTGCAATCGCGAGTTCAGTCTTGTTCCCGTGGATGTGGAAGTTCGCTTCCGTCTGCACCGGGAATCCTTCGCCGAACGCGAACTTCAGGGAGTCTAGGTGGTTCTTGCCGCCCAGTTCCTTGTTGAACGTGATGTGCAGGCTGTCGCCGCGTCCGTCGCCGTTACGGTCGTAGATTTCGGCGCTGGAGATTCTCGGGATGGGCGGTTCCTGGAACACGAGGTTCGTCCATACTGCGGCAGAGGCCGCGGCTCCCTTCGCCTGTAGCGTCGCGCCCGATACGGGAGCGTTCGCGATAACGTAGAAGGTCGCCTTGCCCGTGGAGTCGAGCACCACCTTGTTTATGGGCTTGCCAGTCTCGTCGACGGTCTTCAGGTTCAGGTCAGAGGAATTGAGGTTCACGTTCTGGTTATAGAGCGTGACCGTCGCCCAGTCCTCGAGGAACATCACCTGTACCTTGTACATCTCGTACGCCCACTTGCCAATCTGGAGCGTGTCGCCCGAGACCTGTGCGCCGAGCGGCTTCCATTCTTCTGTCGCGTAGACGAGCGTCGGGATCTTGTACGGCGGGATGGTAATCCACACGCCGGTCTTCTGCGTCGGGTCGGTCTTCAGGGTGATTTCCAGGTAGTAGTGGCCCGGAGCAAGCCCGTTGTTCTCGACAATCCTTGCGGAGTCGATGCTGAACTTCGCCCAGCTCTCGTCGATGTTGATGCCTTCGAACCACATGCCTACGGAGTCAAGCAATACGCCCGCTTCGCCGAGGTTGCCGCCGGTGAGGCGGAAGTTCGAGGGACCTTCGGTGGTATCGACCTGGCCGCCTTCGTTCGCGTCAAAGTCGCAGCTGAGCGCGTCGCCCTTGGTAATCTGCCAGATGTCGTAGTTCTTGGGGTTCCATGCCTTGCCCATCGCGGCCGCGTTGAGCGAGTCGTTTGTGAGGAATATGCTTGCATCGGTGTGCAGGTCCATGGACGTGCGCATCATGAAGTTGGAGGAACTGGTGTGGCGTTCCACGTAGAAGATGTGGAAGGGGTATTCCTTGCCTTCGACAAGGCCGAGCGTATCGAGGTCCACGGAACCGACGACTTCGCTGTGCTGCCCGCCGAGGTCCACCACCAGGCGGTTGTTGATGAACACCCACACGTCGTCATCGCCCTTGAATTCGAACTTCTGGCCGCGCACGTATTCGAACTTGGCCTGGAACTTCATCGTGAAGCCGAAGTTGTGCTTCTTGTTCCCTGACTTGCTGTTCAGCTGGTCAAAGAAGATGTTCTTTACGGTCTTGGCGTCGTCGAGGTATTCGAGGTCATCGAGCAGGAAGAAGCCACCTTCCGGGCTGCTGCCGTTCTTCTGGCCGTACCAGTAACCTTCCTTGTCAAGTTCAAGGTCGACGTCGCGGCATGCGGAGTTGGTATATTGCTTGCCGCTTGCATCCTGGCCGATTACGATGGGCAGGAACCAGTAGTCGAGGTGGTCGCTAAGCAGGCAGTCTTCCGGGAAGGTCGGCGAGCGTACGGGGACTCCGTTCGGGCCGAGCGTCTCGCTCACCATGCCAGACATATAGCTGGTGCCCTTGCTGTCCTTCGCGTTGTTCTTGTAGTTGTTGTAAGATCCGCTGCAGCCGCCGCTACCGAAGTCGTTGCTGATCAGGTAGAGGGTGTTGCCGAAGTACTGGTCCTTGGCGCCGTTTGCGTAGGGCTTGTTCGAGGAAGCGGAGCATTCGATGCCGTCACAGCCATCGCCGTGCAGCCAGTCGAACATCATCACCTGGATGGTGCGGACCGGGCACTGCCCGAGCACGCCCGGGTACTGCGCAAACATTTCGGGTGCGTCGTTCTTGAAGCTCTGAATCCAGAGCGTATCGCTCAGGGCGGCGATGCTGTCGAGCACGATTTCGCCGCCTACGGGGATGCCGCCCGCGGCGACTTCCTCGTTGCCCTCGGCGCCCACGTAGGTGTTGCCGATGGTCTGCTTGAACCTTACGGTGAAGTTTGTCGCGGGTACGTTCTTGACCTTCGTCTCGAACCAGCCGCAGTAGTTCTTCACCGCCGACATGATGGTTTCGGTGCCGTTGTAGATGAACACGGCATTGGTATTCGTCCAGTTCGGCATGAACCGGATGATTTTAGTTGAACTTGTGGTGGCGACCGGCTGGTCGGGTTCGCCGCCGGGCGCACTCTGTGATGCAGCGCACACTGCCAAGACTAGGGTCAACAGCAGTACATGAGTAATTGACTTACACACAATCTCGCTCCTTTAACATCCCTGTATAAAACGCGATAACTCTTCTATATAAATATGCCTTATTGTAAGCAAAAAAGCAACTATATAATTATTTACAACACAAGAACATACGCGAAAAGGGGCGTTTTTCGCGTATTGAATGTTAAAGGAATTTTACAATAGGGTATAAAGGTTCCGAAAAACCCTTTGATGCCCTACTTTTTCTTTTTCTCGTTCAGGATGTCGCCGAGGTTGATACCGTTCGTACTTCCGCGGCGCACACCCCACATCAGGTCGCGCGTGATGTTCGATACTGTCCTGTGGCCCACCATCACCTTCACGTGCAGGCGGGCGATGTAGGCGCCCGTACCCACGAGGCGCCCGTCGTCGGCGCGCATGTTCCACGCGAGGAACAGGTTGCCCGGGTTGGCAAGGCAGCCCGCGTCGCCGTAGACTTCCTTGTCGGAGCAGAGAATGGTTCCGGAAGAACCGCCTACGTAGATGCCGAGGTGCGTGTAGTAGTGCGTCTCGTACTTGAGCTTCACATCGTCGGGTTTCGCGAGAGAGAGCGTGCCGTCGCGGAACTGGTCGATGTTGCTTGCGGTAATCGTGCCGTTCTTGATTGCCTCGATGACCTCTTCGCTCACGCCGTTCTTCTTGAGTTCCTTCGCGGAGATGTTCCCGTCGATGATATCCTGGAAGAGCGCGCCCACGTCCATGTCGGCGGCGGTCTTGATGTTCACGATGGTATCGCGGCTCGCCTCGATACCGCGCTGCACGTATTCCTCGAACAGTTCGAGGTCTTCGTCACTCAGTTTCTTCTTGTAGTTGTTCGCGGTGATGCTCGAGTCCATGAACCCGGTGATGGCCTCGTCGGTGAACCCGCTGATGGCGCTCGCCTTGATGGCCTCGATGAGCTGCGCGATGGATTCCTCCTCGGTAATCTCGAGCACGGTGTACGTGGTGTCGTCTTCGCCGCCGTTCAGGAGCGTGGAGATGAGCGCATCGAGGCTCGCGATGTCTTCGGCGGTCTGCGTCGAGATGAGCTCGGCGACGTCGAAGCCTATCAGGTGGCCCTGCACGCCGAGGGAATCGGACACGTGCTTCGCGTCGGCATCCTTGTTGGTGATGAGCTTCGGCTGCGTGGTGTTCTCTTCGTCCTGCACAATCTCGTTATTCGGGTCGAGCGGCAGCACGTCGGTGCCGGTAATCTGCATGTCCTGCTGGCCCGAGATGCGCACCATCGGCGTGTACCTGTGGGGCTTGTTGCCGCTCATGTCCTCGGCGAGGCTCGTGGTGGAACCTCCCTGCGGTACAAAGCCTACGGAGTCGCCCACGGAGGGGATTACCGCATCGTAGGTGCTCATGGTGAACAGCAGGGTCATGGAACTGTTCGAAGAACCGTTGTCTGCGCCTACGGGCTTTTCGGGGTCGACCTTCTCGCCGCCGCGCACGCACGAATAGCGGAACATGTCCTTGAAGTACTGCTTCGTGTCTTCGGTAATCGCCTCGCTGAAGGTGAGGGTGAGCTCGTGCCCGCTCTTGGTGATGCTCTTTACCGCCTGGGTAACAATCGGGTTTACTTTATCCGTAAGCGAGTCCGCCGCAATGTGGAAGTGGTACCCCTTGTTGTTCTCGGTGTAGGTGAACCAGGTGTCGATGCTGCCCGTGTACAGGTCTTCCTTGCCGCCGGTGAATATCAGGCTGCTGAAACCGCAGAGCTTGTAGGGCTCGCAGGTGCCGCTCGAGACAATCGTAAGTTCGGTGTTGTTGCCGGAAACCTTCCAGTTTTCCTTTGTCTGTACCGGGAAACCTTCGCCGAACGCGAACTTCAGGGAATCGAGGGTGTTCTTGCCGCCCAGTTCCTTGTTGAACTTTATGTGCAGGCTGTCGCCGCGCCCGTCGCCGTTACGGTCGTAGAATTCCGCGCTGGAGATTCTCGGGATGGGCGGTTCCTGGAACACGAGGTCGGTCCAGACGGCAGCGGAAGATGCGGCGCCCTTCGCCTGCAGCATCGCTCCCGTAACGGGCGCGTTCGCGATAACGTAGAACGTGGCGCGGCCCGTGGAGTCGAGCACCACCTTGCTGATTGCCTTGCCGGTCTCGTCGACCGTCTTCATGTTCGGGTCGCTAGAGGAGAGGTTTATGTTCTGGTTGTAGATGGATACCTGCGCCCAGTCTTCCTCGAACATCACCTGCACCTTGTACATCTCGTACGCCCACTGGCCAATCTGGAGCGTGTCGCCCGAGACCTGCGACGTGAGCGACTTCCACTGCTCGGTAGCGAACACCAGCGTGGGCACCTTGTACGGCGGGATGGTAATCCACACGCCGGTCTTCTGTTCGGGGTTGTTCTTGAGCGAGACCTCGAGGTAGTAGTGGCCCGGGGCAAGCCCGTTGTTCTCTACGATGCGTGCGGAGTCGATGCTGAACTGGTACCAGTTGTCCTCGATGGTGATGCCTTCGAACCATGTTCCTGCGGTATCGAGCATTACGCCCGCTTCGCCGAGGTTGCCGCCGGTGAGCCTGTAGTTGGACGGGCCTTCTACCGTGTCGACGTCTGCAAGTTCGTTCGCGGAGAAGTCACAGCTGAGGGCGTCCTTCTTCACAATCTGCCACACGTCGTAGTTCTTGATGGCGGGCGTGGAGCGCAGGTCGGTGAGGAATATGCTCGCCTCGGTGCGCAGGTCTATGGAGGTGCGCATCATGAAGTTCGACTGCGTCTGCTTGCGTTCGGCGTAGAAGATATGGAACGGGTAGGTTTCGCCCTCGGTAAGCCCGAGCGTGTCGAGGTCCACCGCGCCCGATGCCTTCGTGTGCTGCCCGCCGATATCGACCACCAGGCGGTTGTTGATGAACACCCACACGTCGTCGTCGCCGTTGAACTCGAAGTACTGTCCGGGCACGTATTCGAACTTCGCCTGGATCTTCATGGTGAAGCCGAAGTTGTGGTAGCCCTTGTTGCCGCTTAGGGAGTCGTAGTTCACGTTCTCGACAGTGCCTTCCTCGTCGAGCCAGCGGAAGTCGTCGAGGAAGAACAGCCCGCCTTCGGGGCTGCCGTCGTCACGCTGGCCGAGCCAGAATCCGTCGTCGGTCAGTTCGAGTTCCAGGTCGCGGCAGGTGGCGTTCGTGTACTTCTTGCCGCTCGCGTCGGTGTTGATGACATCGGGCAAGAACCAGTAGTCGAGATGTGTCGCGTTCGTGCAGCTGGAGGGGAGTTCCTGTACGCGCACGGGTACGCCGTTGCTGCCGAGTACGGGTTCGACCATCCCCTTGGTGAGCGTGCAGCCGTCTGCGCCGAAGTCCTCGTTGGTGCCTTCGCCGCGCCTTGGGACCCCGCGCGCCTCGTAGCCGTTGCGTCCGCCCCTTTCGGAACCGTCGTACCAGTCGAACATCATTACCGAGAGTGTCTTTACCGGGCAGTCGCCCAGGCGGTTCGGGTATGCGGAAAACTGGTCCGGGGGCCGGAGGGGTTGCCGATAATCCACAGCGTGTCGTTGAGTGCCGCGATGCTGTCGAGGTTGATGGGTTCGCCTACGGGGTTGAGCCCGCGTGCTACGTGCTCGGGGCCTTCCGCGGTCACGTAGGTGTTGCCGATGGTCTGCTTGAACATGACCTCGAAGCCGGTGGCGGGTGCGTTCTTGACCCTGGCTTCGAACCAGCCGCAGTAGTTCTTGACCGCGGTCATGGTGGTTTCGGTGCCCTTGTAGTTCAAGATGGCGTTGGTGTTCGTCCAGTTCGGCATGAACCGGATAACGACGTTAGAACCGCCTGCAGCTTCTCCGCCGGCAGGTTCCTGTTCTGTAGGTGTTTCCCTGTTGTTGTCTCTGCCGTTCCCGTTCCCGGGCTGTGACATAGCGCACATCGAGGCGATGAGTGTCAACAACATGACACGGGTGATAGCCTTATACCACACAATAAACGCTCCTTAATAAACATCCCAATCAGTGGGGCGATACTATAAATATCGCTTATTTTGGGTAAAAATGCAACAGGAGGCAGGGTTTCAATTTAAAATAAGCGTGCAAAAAACGTGCATAAATCATACTTGTTGTGTAAATAAAAGTTTACCGCAAGGCAAAGGGTGCCGTTTTTGGGTCTGGCTCCGGTTTTTCCCGCGGTTAAAACCTACTTTTTATACGTTCAACAAACAGTTTTTTTGGAGATAATTTATGAACCGTGTATATCTGGTTGCTTCTGCCAACATGGAAGCGAAGGTCAAGGAAGTCGTCGACGGCGTTGCCGCTGCCGGCCTCAAGTCTGTATGCTACAAGCCGTGCGTGAACGGTGCCGAGGCTGCTGCCGAACTCAAGGCGCACAACTCCGCCGTGCTCATGGAAAAGATTGCCGCTGACTTCCTCAAGCAGGATTTCGATTCCGTGGATGCCGTCGTGGTGGAAGGTGCTACGGGTATGAGTGAAGCCGTTGCCCAGAAGTTCAACGACACCCTCGCGACCGCGCTCGATGCGAAGATCTATTCCGATAGCGAAGATGCCGACCTGTTCTGCTCGTGCCGCCTGCTGCATTGCCCCAAGTGCCTCGCGAAGGACCTCGCCGCAGAACCTGCCGAACGCAAGACGAGCCAGGCGATGTTCCGTGCGGGCCTGCTCCTCAAGGCATCCAAGGCGAAGAAGCGCATTGTGCTCCCCGAAGGTTGCGAACCGCGTACCGTGCAGGCAGCGAAGCTCGTAATCGACCGTGGTATCGCGGTTCCCGTGCTCGTGGGCAAGAAGGAAGAAATCCTGAAGGTCGCGAAGGAACAGGGCGTGCAGCTCCCGGCTGACATCGAAATTATCGAACCCAGTGCTGAACTCGCCGAAAAGTACGTTCCGACGCTCGTGGAACTCCGCAAGTCGAAGGGCATGACCGAAGACCAGGCCCGTGCGGCTCTTGCGGATAACGTAATGCTCGGCACCATGATGCTCAAGATGGGCGAAGTCGACGGCCTCGTTTCCGGTGCCATCCACTCTACCGCAGATACACTGCGCCCTGCCCTGCAGGTGATCAAGTGCGCCCCGGGCGTGAAGTCCGTGAGCTCCGTGTTCTTCATGTGCATGCCTGGCAAGACTTACATCTACGGCGACTGCGCCATCAACCTGAACCCGACCGCCGAGGAACTTGCAGGGATTGCCATGCAGTGCGACGACACCGCTAAGGCCTTTGGCCTTCCCAGCCGTGTCGCGATGCTCAGCTACAGCACCATGAACAGCGGCAAGGGCCCCGATGCAGACCTCGTGCGCGAAGCGACCAAGATTGTGAAGGAAGCCCGTCCCGAGATGCTCGTGGATGGCCCGCTGCAGTACGATGCCGCGACCGTGCCGAGCGTTGGCTCCCTCAAGGCCCCGGGCAGCACCGTCGCCGGCAAGGCGACCGTGTTCGTGTTCCCGAGCCTCTCTGCGGGTAACATTGGCTACAAGGCCGTGCAGCGTAGCGCGCAGGGCACCATCGCCATCGGCCCCATGCTCCAGGGTCTCGCGAAGCCGGTGAACGACCTCAGCCGTGGCGCCCTCGTCGAAGACATCGTGTACACGATTGCACTCACCGCCGTCCAGGCAGGTTAAGGTCTCGTCACACCGAAGCCTTGCGTAGCAAGGCAAGTGTGTCTATTGGCATATATCCAAAAAAATCGCCTGCTATTTCGCAGCCGATTTTTTTTTGGATGCCCTTGTCAAGCAAAGCTTGCCTGCGGCATGACGTTTCATATTATTTCTTGTCTAACTTCGCGTTGATTTTCTTCTTCAGTTCTTTCAACTGCCAGCGCCCGCGCTTGTCTTCCATAAAGTAGCTTGTACGTATTCCGCGGGAAAGTCCGCGCTCTATCAGGTCGAGCGCGTCGGCGTATCGCTTCTGCTCGAACCGCAGTTCGGCAAGGAAGAAGTAGTTGTACAGGTCCTTCGGGTCCTGCTGCAGGGCCATGTTCAGGTACTTGTCGGCGAGGTCCTTGTCGGGCCACGTGAGAATCAGGGGCACGTAGGGCAAAAGCTGGTGGGCGCGACCGAGCACTTGCCAGTCCTCGGTCTTCGTGGCCACGTCGCGCACGATTGTCGCAATCCCGTCCTTTACCGCCTGCAGGGGGTTCTTGTCGGCACCCCACATCGATACCGCGGTCGCGTAGATATGCGCGATGTCCTTGTTCTTCGGGAACTTCGCATAGGCCGCCTCGCTGATGTTTTTCAGGGAGTCGAGTTTCTGCGAGCGCTTCTTTTTGTCGAAGGGTACAAAACGGAAAGAAAAGTACAGGCTCTTTATGTAGCCCTCGGTCGCCGCCTCGGCAACAGATGCGTCGTCCATCGCCTTCCTGTAGGCATCAATCATGAGTTTCGCATTGTGTGCATCCGCCTTGTCGCCCTTTGCCTGCTCGGCGCGTGCCGCATAGCACGAATCCGCAAAGCGCAGGTCGTCGTTTGCGAAAACCGTGAACGTACAGAGCAGTACGGCAAGTGCTATTTTGGATGCAATACGCATTTAGGTCTGCCAGTTCCTCAGAAACTTGTTGACGTGCGCAATCCTGTTCTTTTCTTCGTCGGTGCCGTGGAATGTCTTGAACAGCAGGTTACGGTATTCCATCATGGCGGTGCGAATCAGAATCTTGTCTTCTTTCTTGAGCATAGTGCGGTAATAATACAAAATTTTAAATGTTACTTTATTTGTTGCCTTTGCCCTTGCCTGCAAAGTAATCCTGCTGGCGGGTGGCCCCGAGCACGGCGTGCCACAGCGTGCCGTTCGGGTCAATCTTCTTCCTTTCGTTCACGGCGTACTCTATGGGTACGTGGCTGAACTGCTCGTTCATGCTGCCCACTACCATGTCGGTCTTGCCTGCCATGCCGGCGTGAACCGCGCTTTCTGCCAGCTGGAAGCAGAAGATGGCGTCGGTTCCCTTCGCGGGGATGCTCCGCACCATGTAGCTCGGGTCGAAGTACTTGATGTTCACTTCCTTGCCGACCTTGTCGAAGTGTTCCTTGATCTTGCGCGTCAGGAATTCGCCGATGTCGTTCTTCAGGATGTTCCCGCTCGCGTCGCGGCGTTCTTCCTGGTCCTTGAACAGTTCCTGCCCGGCGCCTTCGGCGACGGCGATAACCGCGTGTGTCTTGCCACTGCTGTAGCGGCTCTCGAGAGCCTTGAACAGGCCTTCCAGCGTGAAGGGGACCTCGGGCACGAGGCAGAAGTTCACGACCGTAGTCGCGAGCGCTGCGTATGCGGCAATGAAGCCCGAGTCGCGGCCCATGAGCTTCACTAACCCGAGCCCGTTGAATGCGCCGTTCGCCTCGTTGTGCGCGCTCGTAATCACGTCGGTCGCGCTGAGGACCGCGGTCTCGAAACCGAACGTGCGGTCGATGAGGTTCAGGTCGTTGTCGATAGTCTTCGGGATGCCGATAATCGAGATGGGCTGCCTGCGCTTCTTGACTTCTTCGGCAATCGCGTGTGCGCCGCGGAGGGTGCCGTCGCCGCCGATGCAGAACAGCACGTTGATGTTGAGGCGCATCAGGGTATCCACCATCACCATCGGGTCCTGCATGCCGCGCGAACTCCCGAGAATCGTGCCGCCGTCTTCCTGGATGGAATCGACCACGTCGGGGTTGAGCGTGATGGGCGAGTAGCCGTATGCGGGGTTGAGTCCGCGGTAGCCGTAGGGGATGCCAAAAATATTGCGGACGCCGTAATCGAACCAGAGCACCTGTACGAGGCCCTTGATCACGTTGTTGAGGCCGGGGCAGAGCCCGCCGCAGGTCACCACGCCGGCGCGTGTCCAGGCGGGGTCGTGGAAAATGGTTTCGCGCGGGCCGGCCGCCTCGAGCGACGGGACCTCGATACCCTTGTCTATGAATTCGTGTATGCGCTTGATGTCGGTGGTGAGGCTAATGCGGTCGTCTTCCGAGACGAACTTGATTCCCTTCATGGGGGATTTCAGCGTGCCCTTGCCGACGGTTTCAATAGAAAGGTCAAAATCTTTCGGATTGGCGAGAATATCTTCCTGGGTCATAATGCCCCTAAAATACTAAAAATCCGGAGCCCGCGCCCGCTAGACCATCGGCGGGAAATGGATTTTCGTGCGCAAACCGGGATTCGCGTTCTCTATCTCGATTTTCATGTTCGAGAGCGCGCAGAGCTTCTTCACCATCGAGAGCCCGATGCCGGTGCCCTTCGTGGTGCGGGTCATCTCGTTTTCTACGCGGTAGAATTCCTGGAACACCTTCTTCATCTCGGAGGGCGGAATGCCCGGGCCGTAGTCGCGCACGGCGAGGTACACGTGGTCGCCTTCCGTCTTCATCTCGATGATAATCATCTTGTAGTCGGCGTTCTTCGAGAACTTGAGCGAGTTGTCCACGAGGTTCGTGAGAATCTGCATCACGGCGTCGCGGTCCATCATCAACTGCACGCGGTCAATATCCGAGTCGCACGACACGGTGAGCGAAAAACCGTGGTCCTCGATGTTCTTGGTGTACATGGTCACGAAGTCGTCGAGCACGGCCTTCGGCCAGTCCTTCCTGATGTTTGCCACCCAGCGGTTGCCGTCGATTTTCGAGAGGTCGAGCACGTTCTGGATAAGCCTCGTGAGGCGGTCGCTCTCGCTTGCAATCTGGTCAAAGCTGCGCTTACGCTTGGCGTCGTCCATCTTCTGATAACTTGTCTGTAATATCTCGGCGCGCATCTTGATGGTGGTGAGCGGTGTCTTGAGTTCGTGGCTCACCGCCGATATAAAGTCCTGTCGCTTCTGGGCCAGGTTGAGCTGGCTTTGCGTAAGCCGGTAGATAGAGATGAGGCCGCCCCCCAGAAGCAGGAACATGATTCCGCCTATCAAGATCAGCAGCTGCCCGTTGCTGATAATCTGGCCGTTGCCGCCTGCCTCCTGCACCGACTTGTCGACGTAGACGCTCATGGTGATGGCGTTCAGCGGTTCGGCGAGGTTTTCCTCGAACACCTTCACGGCGAAGCGGGTGTCGATACCGAACGATACGAGGTCTCCCTTGTACGTAAACTTCAGGGCGAGGTGGTTGTCTTCGTTCGCGTAGTCACCCACCTCGAGATCCACGATGCTCCTCAGGTATTCGCGAAGGTCTACCACGAACCCCTGCACAAAATTCTCCTCGCCGCGCAGCACGTTCCTGTAGAACACGATGTACTGGCGGTTCAGTTCCGCCTGGAACGATTCGATGGCGATGTCCATCGTGCCCACGTACGGGAATATCCTGTACAGGCCCGAGGTGTCCATCTTGGCCGATTCCACGTTGAACGCGAACTGTTCCTGCTCGGAGGTGCGCTCCACGCGCATGCGCTTCTTGCGGTTCTTACTCTTGGAAAGGTCCACCTCGTTGGCGAGCTGGTCAAGCGCGTTGGAACTTTCGCCTGCAATCTTGGAGGTATCCTGCGTGGCGGCCGTCCCCTTGTTCTTGATGCCCATGTCGCGCACGATGAACTTGAGCCTGTTCTGGAACGACTCGCGGATTTCCTTGTTCTCGAGCTGCACCTGCCCGAGCGCGCCCGCCGGCAGGTAGGGGGTACTGAACACGCCGTCGGGGTCTATCTGGAAATGGCCCACGAGCCCGGCGTACTGGCTGCAGTAGTCCAGCTTGCTGGAATCGCTATTGCATGATGTTACCGGGAAATTGAGCGCGAGGTCCGAGTAGGTGGGCTGCTCGCCTGCAGAAATGGTCTTCGCGACCTTGATGAACCTGTACTCCATGAAGGAGCGCTTGTTCTCTATCGCGAGGTCGTCCTTGATGCGGTTGTTCGCCATCTTCAGGACCTGCGTTGCGTGCATGGCCCATTCCGCCTTCGACTCGTCCTGCATGTGCAGGTACGAATCGTAAAGCAGCCCCGCCACCGGGAGTGCAATCACGGCGAAGATGGCTGAATAGATGAGAACGAGACGTTTCTTTATTAAGCGGTTTTTGAGCATTCAGGTGTAGAACGCATCTGGTAGCCTTCGCCACGGAACGTGACCAAGAGCTTCGGATGGGAAGGATCGTCCTCGATTTTCTTGCGGAGCTTGGTGATGTGGATGTCGACGGTGCGGGTATCCACGGATTCGGCGTTCTCGTAGCCCCAGACTTCACGGAGCAGTTCGGAGCGCGGGACCGCATGGTCACGGTTGTTCCACAGGTATTCGAGGATTTCGATTTCCTTGCGGGTGAATGCGAGTTCTTCCTTGCCGCGCGTGCCTGCGTATTCGCGGAAGTTCACGCGGAGGTTGCCTGCCACGAGCTTGCCTTCGTTTTCCATGGACTGGCGGCTGCGGCGGAGTACGGCCTCGATGCGTGCGAGCAGCATCGGGGTGGAGAACGGCTTCGGGATGTAGTCGTCGGCACCGAACTTGAGGCCGTTGATGATGTCTTCGTCGGTGTTCTTTGCAGAGAGAATGATAATGGGGAGGCTTCTGTCCTTTTCGCGAATCTTGTCGCAGACCTCGAAGCCGTTCATGCCCGGGAGCATCACGTCGAGGAGCACCAGGCCGTACTGTCCGGTGAGGGCCTCGGTAAGGCCGCTTTCGCCATCGGCGACATGCTTTACGTGGTAGCCGTTGAGCTCGCAGAGGTCTACGAGGCTTTCTGCAATTGCAATTTCGTCTTCAACAATAAGAATGCTAGTGTTGCTAGTATTGTTAGCCATTTTTGTTTCCCTTAAACTCCTATGGGGGTATTTAGTTTAAATTGCGAGACCGACGCCGATTTCAGCAGCCATGCGCCCCGGTTCGATTTCTTCCGGGAAGTCGCCGCCGAAGTAGTACTTGAAGTTCGCGTATGCGGCAATCGGGATAATCGGAAGCTTTGCACGCAGGCCAACGAGAATGTGGCCGCCGATGCTGGTCTTGAGGCCTTCCTCGAGGGCGGCGTCCTGGATGTTTTCGACGAGGGCGTCGGTAAGGCGCTGTGCCATTGCGTTCTGGTCGGGCAGGGCAATGGAATTGGGGTCGAGCGCCGCTGCCGGGTTGCTCATCACGCCGTCAATCGCGTTCTGCATTTCGGCCTCGAGTTCGGCCTTCACCACGTTGTAGGTACCGCCCACGACCTTCGAGGTGAAGGGCTGGTTCAGGATGAAGGTGTTCATGTAGTAGGTAAGGCCGCCGCCGATGTAGGGGCGGATAATGGGAATGAACGTGATGGGGTAGGTAATGGAGAGGTCGCCGTTCATCTGCACGAACTTCGGGTTCGCCTTGCCGAACGGGGTGCCGCCGAGTTCCACCTCGAGGTCAATCTGCTGGTAGGCGCTCAGGTCGGCTGCCGCAGCACCCGCGAGAACTGCGGTCGGGTCCTTGATGACGAACAGCGATGCGTCGTAGGAGCCGAACTGGATGTTGAAGGTCGCTTCGATGTCGATGATGGGGAGGACATCCACCCACACCTTGAAACCGAAACCGTGCATCATCTCGTCGAATCCGCCGTGCCACAGCTTGACTTTGCCCGCGTCGGTGACGTTGACGCTGACGCTGTTGCCGAACCTGTCGGGGGTTTCGGCAAAACCGGTCATCTTGCTGCCGAAATTGGGGGTGTAGTGCGCGCCGATACCGATGATGGCGAACGACTGCGAGGCGAGCAGGGCACCTGCTGCGAGTAGGATTTTAGCGTTCATAAATGCTCCTAGGAAAACTTCTAGACTTGAAACTAGATAAAAATTTTCAAAATGGGGCGCCCCCTGGGGCGAAAAAGTGCCAAAATCCGCTTTTTTGTGATGTTCCGGCGCATTTTATCGGTATTTATGGCTTATTTATCAAGACTATGTAAACAAAATTGTATATACCCGCGAAAAAAAGTATATATTATGTAAGTTTTAAGGGGGTCCCTTGGGATTCCCGGCGACTTTCTTTCCAAGAGGAGAAATATGCGCAAACTGATAACACTGATTGCCCTTATAGGACTCATGGCGAGCCTTTCCTTTGCGGCAGACGATGCCGCCACCCGCCGCCGTTCCGCAAAGGCGTTCAACGAACTTGATGCCGACGAGGCAAGGCCCGCGAAGAGGCCCGCCTACGAGAAGCAGGCCCCTGCCAGGCAGGCGCCCGCTCCCAGACAGCAGTCTATAGCTATGGGCAACCAGGCGTTGCCCACGATTATCGTTGTCCCCGCCCAGAAGGCGAAGGGCATGAGCGACCTCCAGGCGTTCCAAAGCAACCCGAACAACCGTATGGCCATCGAGGCCATCAACGGCTACCTGACCCAGCGCCAGTACGAGGTGAAGTCGCTTGCCGGCGAGGAGACCCTCGGCGAGGTCATCCAGATGCAGCAGGATATCGCCGAGACGGAAGAAGACCTTTCGTACCTCGCGAGCCTCGCCCTGAGTGCCGATATCTACATCAAGTTCTCCGCCTCCATCGAAGGCGGTATCGTGCTTATCGAGCTGAGCGCCTACGAGGCGGCGACTGCGCGCCTGCTGGGTAGCCAGACGAGCCAGGCTGCCGCAAACGGGCAGAGCAAGGGCGCCATCGCGCAGGCGGTATTCGATGCCGCGAACCGTGCCATGCCGGGTCTCGAGAAGAAAATCAAGGGCTACTGGGAAGTGGACCGCAAGAACGGCGTTCAGTACAAGGTAATAATGAAGTTGCAGGGCGACTTTGACGAGCAGCGCGTGGAAGATATCCAGGACGACGTGAACATGCTCGCGAAGAAGGCGTTCAAGCGCGTGAACACGAACGTGCAGACGGCAAAGACTATCGACATGACCGTGTTTGCCGACATGGACAAGTTCGCCGACTCGCAGGAAGTCTACAGCTACATCCGTCGCGGACTCAAGGGTTCCGTGACCGTGCGCAAGATAAACATTACCAAGAAACTGATTCTGATCGAACTCAAGTAATATGAACATCAAGAAGTTTGCCTTTTTGCTGCTTTCCCTTTCTGTAGCCGCTTTTGCGGGCAAGGTAATCACGTACACCGCCTCCTCGGAGGTTTCGCAGGAACAGGCGAACAACACGGCCATCGCGGGTGTCGCCAAGCAGGTTTCCTCGACGGTCGTGACCGACGACAGGCTCCGTACCGAGGATGTTTCCGCGGGCGGGAAGGAAAAGATTTCGCAGACCTACACCTCGAACAAGAACGTGAAGACGAATGTCGACCTCAAGTGGGTGAAGGTGCAGCCGCTCCCGAAGGACGGCAAGAAGTTCCGCGCCACGGCGACGCTCGACGTGGACGAGATGACGAACAACATCCGCCTGCAGATGGCTAACGCGAAGGAGAAGATTGCGAAGTACGAGGCCGACGGCCGTGCCGCGCTGGAAGCATCGCGTTACGACGAGGCTATCCGCATGCTCACTGCTGCAGAGGCGCTCATTGAGCCTTACAGTGCGCTGAAGAGCGAACTTGCGCAGGTGTTTACCCTGAACGAGTCGTTCAACCTGAAGCATAACCTTCCGGGCCTGCGTGCCGATATCGCGTCTAAGCTCGGTAACCTGCAGGTAAAGACCGCGCCCGAAAAGCTCGTGCTCGAGAAGGACGTGATAGAGAACCTCACGGTGACGGTTACCGACGCGAAGGGCGCAGTGACGGACTTCCCGCTCAAGGCGGTGCAGGACGGCAAGAAGCTGGATTCCCGCCGCACGCAGGATAACGGAGCCGCCGTGTTTACCATCCCGAACGTGAACTTTGGCGCAGGCACGCTCGCCATATCGTTCGTGCCCGACTTCCCGAAAGAGATCCTGAAGGCGGCGCGACTCGAGAAGGGTTTCGTGATACCCTACGAAGTGAAGCAGGCCTCGTGCAATGTGCGGTTTGACTGCACGGGTAGCCCCGAGGGCTGCAAGGCGCTTGCCGACCAGATGGCGAAGCAGGGGGTGCTCGTGGGCAAGAACGCGAAGGACCCGGTTATCAAGGCCGAGGTGAAGGCGACGCCCAAGGGCTCGCTCAACCAGCTGCTTTCCTTTGACGTGGCGGTGTCTGTTTCCGGTGACAAGGTAAGTTTTACCAAGTCATCGAAGGGCGTGGGCAAGACCGAGGCCGTGGCGGTGACGAAGGCCGTCGGCAAGCTCAAGGTCAAGGAATTCGACAAGGTTTGCAAATAGAGACTAGGGAGGGTTCTGCGTTCATACGAAGTATGAACGGGAGTGCAAACTAGTTTTGCACGACTTTTTCTTGTGTCCGCCCTCCCTAAAACCCTCCTAACACTCAATAACCCGCTTCGTCCAGGCAGTGCCATTCGGGCAGGTGGGTTATTTTCGTGGGCGCCTAGCGGTGCGGATGCAAATGGGCGGGTAAGGCCTGCTTTCAAATAATTTTTCTTGTGTAAAAAATAAAGGGCGCCGGAAGGCGTCCTTTAATTGTAATGCCTGAGCGGGCGATTACTTCTTTTTCTTCTTGCTGCCGCTGGTGGCGTCGAGCTCGATCTTGACGGTTTCTTCACCCTTCACGGTCACGAGCATTTCGGCGGACTTGCGGTTGGAGCATTCTGCGCGAACCAGGTGGTCGCCGGCATCCAGGTTGTGGATGGTGAGCGCTGCACCATCGGTCTTGTCGGAGTTTTCACCGTCGACGTAGATGATGCACTTGCCCGGCTTGGTGGTCACTTCGATGTTGCCCTTCGGGATCTTGGTACCGTAGTCGAAGGTGTTGCGCTTGTCGTTGCCCGGCCACACGTTCACGCGCTGGTTCACCAGTTCGTAGCCCTGGTCGATGACGATAAGCGTCTGGCGGCCCGACTTGACCTGCATGTTCTCGATGGGGCTCTTGCCCAGGAGTTCATTGCCCAGGTACACGTCGCTGTTGGGCGGGTTGGTAATGATGGTCACGGTTGCGGCCTTACCGCGCGGGGTGGATCTTCGTCGGCGACAGCCGAAGTAACAAGGAACGCCACCATAAGGGCGAAAATGTAGAGCTTTTTCATTTGCTTACTCCTATTTGCGTTTTACCCTAAAATATAAAGATTTCCTTGAAGTGGCTCGCATTTTATAATATTTTGTAGGTAAAATTCTTTTAAACGAGCCTTTCGGGCCTGATTTTATATGAAAGCACTGTACCAGAAGATACGTTCCCTCGACGGGAAACCCTACGGGACCTACAAGAACCTCGCCACGCGGGAATGGGATTTCGGCGATTTTGTGCTGGAATTCATCCACGTGCAGGGCGACCCGTATGCGCCGGCATCGCGCGTGCTGCTGCGTGCGAAACTCGCGACGCTCGGGTATGCGCCGGAGTGGGGCTCGGATTTCGAGCACCGGCTTGCGCTGAGCGATTTCTTGTACCGGAGGCTCGGACGTATGGTACAGGAACGCTACTCGGGTAAGGATGCCGCCGTGGTGTTCGACACGGCGGGACCCGAAATGCTGGTGCGGAACAGCCTGTGGATAGACAACGGCGAGATCCGCGCGTGCCTGCAGGTGAGGCTCCCGGGCGAGGGCCGCAAGATCCAGGCGGAACTCGCCGCAGAAATCCTCACGATGGTCATGCCCGACCTGGTAGCGGCGGGGCTTTACTACACGCAGGGCGACGAACCCGCGATGCAGCGACATTACCGCGTGCTTGCCGAACGCAGGGAAATCCTTGCGCAGCTGGACGGGCGCGGGCTCTGCGCGTTTGTGCCCGACGGGGCTGTGCTTCCGCGGGCATCGGGCCTGAGCGAATTGCCGCTTGAAGGGGCGGTGCCGTTTGCAGCGCCTGCGGAACTTGCGGTGACGTTGGATGCCTGCGGGCGCGAAATCCGCGGGATGGGTATCCCGAAGGGGATTACGGTAATTACCGGCGGTGCGTTCCACGGGAAGTCCACGCTGCTGCAGGCGCTTGTACGTGCGGTGTACCCGCATGTTCCGGGCGACGGGCGCGAGGGTATAGTCGTGGACGATACTGCTCTCCGTGTGGGCGTGGAGGACGGGCGCAGCGTACGCGGGACCGACCTCTCGATGTTCGTTCGCGACCTGCCCGGTGGTATAAGCACGAAGGATTTCAGCACGCTCTCGGCTTCGGGTTCCACGAGCGAGGCGGCGAACCTGCTCGAGGCGATGGAAGCGGGAGCGCGCATGTTCCTTATCGACGAGGATTCCTCGGCGGTGAACTTCCTGATTCGCGACGTGCGCGTGCGCAAGCTGCTGGGCGACGAGCGCGAACCGCTAATCCCGCTGACCGACCGCATTCGTTCTCTCGCTTCTGCGGGTATGAACTTTATCCTTGTCGCCGGTGCCTGCGGGGACTATCTCGACCTTGCAGACAACATAATCGTGATGGCGAACTATAGGGCGGAATGCGCGATGGTTCGACAAGCTCACCAACCGGAACGTCAATCTGGTATAAACGAGCTGGCTAAGGCCACTGAGCTTGCCGAAGTGCCACAATCGCGCCCCTTCGCCGCCTACATGCAGCCCCTGCAGAAACATGTGCGGCCTGCCTCTGCGGTGGAGCGCCAGGTGAAGGTGAAACTCGCCGGCGATTCGCTTTTGCAGATTGGTTTCCTTGTGGCCGATACCTCGCGCCTCGTGACGCTTGTAGATAGGCAGCATCGGCTTGGTGCAGGGTTCATGCTGCTCAATATGCTCCAGAACGCGGCGAGCAATACCGCGGAGGGTTCTGCCCCCGCAAGTGATTCCGTTGCGGGTGTGGCGCAGAAACTCTGCGATGTGGTATGCAACGTGGGGTTCCGCAACCTGCCGCAGGGCATGAGCCGCGAAATGAGCCTGCCCCGCGCCGTCGATATCGCCTGCGTGGCTTTCCGGCTTAACGGAAAATAAAAAAAGGCCTGCCGTGTTACCGGCGGACCCTAGGGTAGTTTATGGAGGTGTAAAACTCTAGAACTGCTCGAAGAACTCGTGTACCGCTTCGGGAACCCAGGTCTGTTCCCAGTTCCAGCCGACGCCCATGTTGCCGGTGTCGTGCGCGGTCCACTGGTGGTCACCCGGCCAGGTGCACCACTTGACGGGGAAGCGTTCGTCTACGTCCTTGAAGTCGTAGCACACGTGCCCTGTATTGCCACTGATTTCCTTGGGCTTCTCGGAACTTGCGTCGGTGAAGTCGCCGTTCGCGTCGGCCTTGCCGTTACGCTTGAGGATGCGCGGAAGGGCGCTGTTCTTTGCACGGTCGTAATTGCAACGGCCATCGTTTACGCCATGTACGTTCATCCAGGCGATGGGCTGTTCCTTCATGTTGTTGCCTTCGGGCAGCCAGATGTTGTAGTCGGCGACGGCGTATGTCGCGGCGGCACGCACGCGGCTCTGCATATCTTGCATAAGCGAGTAGCTGAACATGGCGCCGAAGCTGAAGCCTGTAATGAACACGCGGCTCGTGTCGATGCAGTAGTTCTCCTCGAGGGTGGTGAGCGTCTGCGCGAAGAAGTCGTGGTCGCCCTGACCCTTGGTCCACAGGCCGCCAACCGCATCGAGAGAAACGAAGATGTAGTCGCCGTTCTTGTCGAGCACTTGCTGGCCGTAGTATGGAGTGGGGTGGTCGTAGTCGGCCTTGTGGTGCACGAAGTCCTCGCCATTGCTGCCGTAGCAGTGCAGTGCAAAGAGCACCTTGTGCGGCTTCTTGTTGTCGTAGTTCTTGGGCAGGGTAATAAAGTATTTGCGGGTATCGCTTCCGACCCGAATCTCGAACTGGTCGCCGTTTTCGACGCTCTGGACTTTCCTTAAACTGGAATTGATGCCGCAGCCCTTGCTCGGGGTGGGTTCGTTCCCCAGCGCATAGCCGAACTTGAACTGCGGTGCCACTGCCTTGAGTTTCACGTCGAGCGTGGTGTCGAGCGTGCCGAGCGGTACCGTGAGCGTGTCGAAGCCCTCTGCCACGAAGCGGATTGCCTCGCCCTGCGCGACCTCCTTCAGGAGTGCGCTTGCATGTGCGCTGAAGGTGTTGCTGTAGCTGCCCTCGGTAGAGAACTTGAAATTCTGCCTTGCGTTACCTACGGTTACCTGCGCGAAGTAGGTGCCGTGCGCCTTGATGGCCCTGTTCAGGTCGAACATGCCGGAGCCCTGCAGGGTCTTGCCGAAAACCTGGTTCCCCAGCGAGTTGAATATCTGCACGTGGACGGGCGCGCTGGTGCTCTGCGAGTAAGAGAGCACGCCGTTGTTGATGCTCACGTACCCGACGGAATTCCTGACGGCATGGAAGCCGATGGTTTCGTCCTCGAAGAGGGTGAATTTGCCCTGGTTGTCGGTGGTGGTCGCCTTGCCCTCTTTGAGGAGGCTTACCGAGACGCCCTCGAGCGCCTTGCCCTGCTCGTCGGAAACGCTGCCCGACACGGTGTAGGCGGAAGCGAGCCCGCAAAAAGCGAGAATGCTCGCCGTCGCAAGAAAACTGCGCGTGATAATACTCATTTGTACTCCTTTTTTGCCCTAATCCACCTACGGAGCACACCCTGACATTAAGTAATCTAATGTGGTATAGGAAAAATGTTCCCCGCCGTTCCTCGATGCTTATGGATGAATTGTCTATAGAAGGGGTAATTGCGGACAAACGTTTACTTTTTTTTTATTATATTTTTTTACGTACGGGGTGCTTCGAGCATTTATTAGGAGAAAAACAATGAAACAGTGTAAATTGTCGTTTGCACTAGGGACGCTGGTCCTGTGTCTTGGGGGCGTGGCGGAACTTTTCGCCTCGGAAATTACGCCGTTCTATTTCGGTGCGAGTCCTGACGCGTTGACGGATAAGGAGCAGAACGACGAATGGCAAAGGCTTATCAAGTACAAACTATGGGGGACGGGGATAAGTGGGGATGCCTATGGCGTCGCCTTCATTGGGCAGGACGTGCAGATTACTGATTCGGTCGGGCATTCGGGGAGCGCGACTGCCGGACTTGAAATGCGCAACATCAAGCACAGTATCGGTGGCCCGCTCGCCTTTGCAGGGAATTTCCAAAATGGGGATGGCCAGGACAATATCACGACCGGCCCTTCGTACTTCGGCGGAAATTTTAACATAGGCAATAACGCCGTTAACAGCGATAACGTGGAACTTCACGGGAACTTCTGCGTGCGTGGGGACAAGTCTACCATGACCAAGGGCTTGGCCAAGGGCGGGGGAAAGCTTGACTGCGCCGCAAGTGATATCCCGGCACTTGATAGCACACTGGATGTGCCGCGCGTAGACCATTCCACGATTACCTATGACCTGGAAGTCGATTCGTACACGTTCAGCGACAAGACCAACTACATCGACATTCCTTCAGGTTCCGGCCAGTTCTACAATATCCATGTGAAAGGGGACATGTTGCTGGACAACAATAACGACAACCTGTTCATTCGCATGTCGGGGAATCGTTATGTGAGAATCTTTATCGACGGGAATCTTACGGTTACATCTACGTTGCACAACATTGTCATCTTGAACGTGATGGAGGGTTCCTGGAACGAGACGACAAAGCAGTGGGAAGGCGGTACCCTGGACACCACGCTGAACAAGAACTACGGCGGCAACCTTCTCTTCTATACGCCGAACGACATCGCATTCCCGGCAGAGAACTGCACTATTCAGGGGACGTATATTTCGGGTGGCACGATCAGTTTCCAGCAGCATTACAACTTTGCGGGGCAGCTCCTGGCAAAGAAGGTTTCCATCAATGCGGAATTCAAGGCGGGCGACTTCCGTTACGTGCCGTTCAAACCTCCTGTAATCAACATGGCGGTGGGTTCCATGGCCTACGAAGATAACGAGGCCCGCGGCGATACGGTGAAACTCGTGCTTTCAAAGGAACCGCCGACCCGCGTGACGTTCGACTACTGTTTTTCCCTGAAGCCCGCGAGCGAATGCAACGGCTTCATGGATGACCCTGCCTGTAGTTTTGCTAACGTGAACGACGTTCTGGAATCTACGCTGAGCAGCATCCCGCTTTGCGGCAGGGACACTGCCCATGCGGCGTTCCCGCAGTTCTCGACGGATTTGGAAACGCCCATTGTTTTCCACGCGAAGGACGACATGCTCGAGGAAGCGGACGAGATCGTCTTGGTGAAGATTTTCAACATCTCTGCTGCCGTGACTCCGAGCGGCGATCGCAATGCAGATTCGAGTTACTCAATGATCTACCCCATTGTGGATAACGACAAGCGGCCCGTATCGAAAGATACTTCCGTTACCGTCATGATGAACGAGACCTTGCCGATAACTGCTTTCCCGGCGTACGAGAATGACGGCGTGACCGTACTCGACAAGTACGGCGTGATTATCAAGACGCTCCCTGCCTCGGGCACGCTCAAGTACAACGGCGCTCCCGTAGCGGCTGGAGACTTCATCAAGTTCCCCGGTAGCCTGAACTACACTCCGGCGCATGACGAGTACGGCTCGCCCTATACGACATTTGAATTTATGGTGGCGAACATCCATAACCCGGACATCAGCGATTCCGCAAGAACGATGACGATAAACGTGGTGCGGTTCCAGTACACCATCAACGAGAACGCGTCGGTCGATACGCTCGTCGGGATTATAGATGAGCTGCGCATTAGCGACATCGAGAGCTGCGCTATCGTTTCGGGCGATACGGGTGCCACCTTCAGGTTCGATACTACGCGCATATACGTCAACGGGGTTCTCGATTTCGAGACTCAGTCCTCCTACGTGTTCTTTGTGAAGTGCGCAAACAGCACGTCCGAAGATTCGACCGCGGTGGAAATCCTGATTGTCGACGAGAACGATCCGCCTTCCGTGACGGATACGGTGATGCAGGTCTCCGAAAACATGCCCGTGGGGGCGACCGTCGGTACGATGCTCTACTACGACCAGGACGGCGAAAATTCCGGATTCTGCGAGAACAGCTTTAGCCTCGTGGGCGGCGATTCGAGCTTGTTCAAGATTGATGCGCAGACGGGCGTGATTACGACGCGCGAGGTGTTTGACTACGAGGCGCTCCCGGACAGCCAGAAATATTACGTGGTAAAGGTCCAGATTGCGGATACCGACGGCAACAAGAGCGTGGCCGAAGTGAAAATCAACATCGTGAACGTGATGGAGACCTCCGTGATTGTCGTGACCCACGCGGAATCGGGCAACGGCAACTATAACGAGTCGAACCCGAAGGAACCGATTAAGATAAACGACAAGACGCTTACGCTCTCGTGGACGGGCGATGCCATTCCCCAGCCGGATACGACCCTCACAGACTTGCACGAGGGCTACAACGTGGTGACGCTCACCTATTACGACAAGACGAAGGACATGCCCGCCGTGAAGGAGGTGACGATATTCGTTTGTACGAAGACTCCCGAGGTGCAGGTTTCTACGACGGTCGAAAAGATGCCCGATGCGAATATCTATACCATCGCGGAAGAACCCGCTGAGGGCGATACCGCGTTCTACGTGAACAAGAAGCAGAACGATATCTCCGTCAAGGTCAAGGAACCGGTTCTCGATTCCACGTACACGGATTCTACCTGCAAGTACACGGAACGCGAAATCATCGTTTCTGCAGTTATGTTCGAGACGCTGAACGTACCGCAGGCGACGTTCAAGACGGTCGAAAAGATTGCTTCGGAAAAGCCCGTGCTGAACGATATGCCCGCTGGCAGCGTGAAGCAGGCGCCCTTCAACGACAGCCTCGTGCTCGTGAGCTACAGGGAGGCTATCGGGAACGATACCGTGACCGTCTCTTACGTGACGAACGCGAAGGGCGACGTGGTGAACGGGCAGATAAAGGTTTCGTTCACGACGAAGATTGACGGGAAGGCTGTCGAGATTTCGTATGTGGCGGATGCCTTCACCGGCGCGCCCGTGGAATCGGAAACGGGTGCGGTCTATACGGTAAGCTACCGCTATACCGACAGGAACGGTGAATCGGTCACGGTGGGCTATGCGCTGGATTCCAAGGGCAAGACCATCGAGGACAAGGACGGCAACGTGGGCTACGAGGTG
This sequence comes from Fibrobacter sp. UWT3, assembly GCF_900230125.1. Classification (NCBI taxonomy): domain Bacteria; kingdom Pseudomonadati; phylum Fibrobacterota; class Fibrobacteria; order Fibrobacterales; family Fibrobacteraceae; genus Fibrobacter; species Fibrobacter sp. UWT3. The sequence continues at coordinate 488,165 of NZ_OCSS01000002.1, forward strand.
ACCTACACGTACGAGAATGCGTTCGGCAATGTATCTAGCCAGTCCATCTATATCGTGGTCGACGTGATTCCCCCGAAGGTGGAAATCCTTTCGCCGGAAAACAACGCGATATTCTATGCCAACTACGTGGACGTGAAATGGACTGTTGACAGGAACGACGGCAACGGCCCCGTGGTGATGGACACGCTTACCGAGCAGGGGCTCGTGAAGGGTGGCAATGCGATTGTGCGCTTCTACCGCGACAAGGCGGGCAACGTGGCGAGCGATACGGTGAAGGTCATCATGAAGAACTCGAAGGACCTGGATATTTCCGTGGTCACCCCGGTGACAATCGTGACCCGCGAGAAGACCGAGGAATACTATGCCAGCAACGAACCGAAGGAAGGGCAGACCTTCGCGGTGACCATCTACAATTCGAAGGCGGACAAGGAAATCGAGACGCTCCGTGGCGGCGATTTCAAGACGGAGGAAGGGAGCGGCGATGAACCGTACCCGGGACTCGAGGGGCACCTTGGCCCGACGCTCGCCATCGACACGAAGCTCTCCACGATTCGCCCCACGCTTGGCCTCGCCACGCTCGATGACCTTGTCGGGAAGGACGGCCTTGTAAACTACGATGGTATCGATTCCGAGAACGGCGACAAGCACACCGTCGAGGAATACGTGCGTGAACATTGCACTGCGAAATTCCAGGAATCCCTCGGGAGCGACATCTCGAAGGCGAGCCTGTACCACACGACGATGAAGGTGAAAATCTGGGTGTACACGACGCTCGGGAATTTTGTGGACTACTTCTCGTTCGAGCAGGATCTCGACAAGCCCGAATACACGAACGATGCGGGCGTGATGACGCTTTACTTCGAGCAGAAACCGGACAAGGACGGCTACGTGAGAACGGCGGACGGACGCCAGTACGCGACCGGCGCATACCTGTACAAGACCGATGTCTCGGTCAGGTCCGAACTGCAGTGCGATACGCCGCCCGTGGAAAGGGACAAGGAATCCAACAGGAAGGGTTACGTGCGCAAGGTGCGCGACGACCTGCTGAAGCCCTTCGGCTACAAGAGGCCGAACCGCAAGTAATTTTCTGTTGTCCGCATGCCTGGCGCTCTTTTCCGGATATTATTTTATAGATTTGGAAAGGTATGCCGAGAAGAAAGATAAACCAGACAATGCTTACGTGCATCACCATCGTCATGATGTTGGTGATGCTTTTTGGGTCTTTTGGGATAATCAAGCTCACTACTATTCTCGGCCCATCTTCGTACTTCCTCTTTATTTTGCTTTTCCTGATCGTAGCGGTTATCGGATTCCATATATGGACCCGCTACCGCTCTACCGAGACCGCGCAGCAGGTTGCCGACCTCATGAAGGAGGTAATGACCTCCCCGCTGGAAAAGTCTCTCGCGGGCGATTCGCAGTATGCCGTCGCCTTAAGGCCCGATGGCAAGATAGACCCGAAGCTCACGAAGTACATGACAAAACTTGCACCAACGGTGAATGCCATCTCGAACTTTTTCAAGGATTTCATTTACTACGACGGCGTTGCCGAGAAATTGCGCCAGCATTTTGAACTGGGCGAAGGCACGGATACCTTCCAGGAACTTTCGACCATATTCCTCTCGGATGTCAACTACCTCTCGGAAAAGCTCGGGCACGAGATGAGCCTGGACGATTACGAGTCGTGCGGATTTGTAGCCCTGCTGTTGCGCCTGCGTACGAACGCCCCTGCCACTACGGACTGGAACCGCCTTGTACTGCAGTCGTTTGTCGACAGGGAAATAGAGATGGGCCCGCTGGTCCATAACCTCGAGAAGAACCACGCGCAGTTGGAATCTACGGGAGAACTCTTCCTGTTCTCCGCAATTTTTGGCGGGTATTCGCCCGATGCGGTCCGCAAGTACATGCGCCTGATGTACGATTACTCCGCGGCGCTCGCGAACATCGATGGCACCCTCACGCCCGAAGAGGTGCAGTGGCTGCAGTACCTGGAACGCTATATCGGCAACAACCGCTCGGCGGCGCGTCGCCCGGGATTCGTGAAGTGCTCCACGCGCGTAGTGAACTACAAGGATACCCCGCTGAAGGATGCCGTAAAGCGGAATTTCCGCATACAGAAAGAGGAACACGTCCCGTCTGGCGAGGCGGTGAAGCAGCTCGATTCCCTCATCGGGCTTTCGACGGTAAAGAAGGAAGTCGTCACGTTCTACAACTTTATCCGCGTGCAGAATGAACGCAAGAAGAAGGGGCTTTCCGTGCCCCCGACATCGTACCATTTCGTGTTTTCAGGAAACCCCGGTACCGGCAAGACGACGATTGCGCGCATCATGGCCGAAATTTTCAAGGACCTTGGCGTGCTCCGGAAGGGCCACCTGGTAGAGGCGACCCGTGCGGACCTGGTTGCGGGTTACATGGGGCAGACCGCCATCAAGACGAACAAGGTAATCGACGAGGCGCTGGACGGCGTATTGTTTATCGACGAGGCCTACACGCTTGCGCGCAGTGCGGAAAACGACTACGGGCAGGAAGCGATTGACACGCTCCTCAAGCGCATGGAAGATGACCGCGAAAGGCTGGTGGTGATTATTGCCGGCTACACCGAAGAAATCAAGCGCTTCGTAAATTCTAACCCGGGTCTTTCTTCGCGGTTCAACAGGTACATAGACTTCCCCGACTACACTGAAGACGAGCTTGCGCAAATTTTCAGATCGTTCCTCAACAAATACGACTACAAGATGGGCACGGCCGCCGCTGCAGCCATGAAGCGCTGCATTGCAGAAGCGGTGAGCCGGAAGGATAGCAGGTTCGGTAACGGTCGCTACGTGCGCAACCTGTTCGAGAAGGTCATCGAGAAGCAGGCGAACCGCTTGGCGGCATCGCCCGACCTGGGCAGTGTTGACGTGAGCAGCCTTACCGCAACTGACTTTGAGCAGGCCACGGCTGAAAAATAAGGTTATTCCCCGACGATGACCTTGTAGAATTCCAGGAACTGCGCGGGGGAAAGTTCCTCGGCGCGTACCGTAGTGGGGTAGTCCAAAAGCTCGATGGCTTCCTGGATTTTCTTCTTGTCGTAGGCGCGGCCGAACGAGTTTGCGAGTGTCTTCCTCTTTTGCGTGAAGGCGGCGCGTACGAACTCGAAATAGCCCTCGGGAGCGGCAAGCGGGCATTCCTTGGGTGTGAGGAGCATCGTGGCGCTGTCTACGTTCGGGCGGGGCGTGAAGTGCTCGGGCCCGATCTTGCGCAATATCTGCGTGTCGGCGAACGCGGACACGAGTACGGAGAGGCTCCCGTAGTTACTGCTGCAGGGGGCGGCGCAGATGCGTTCGGCGACTTCCAGCTGGACCATTCCCATGAATCCCTTCGTGAGATGCAGCCTGGGCATGAGCCCCGCGATAATCGCGGTGGACACGTTGTAGGGCAGGTTCCCGGTAACCCACGGTTTTTCGTGCGCGTCGAGGAATGCCTGCAGGTCGAACTTGAGGAAGTCGCAGTTTACGATATGGAAGTTCTCGCGGCCCTGGAATTTCTGTTGCAGAAATTCCACGCACTGCTCGTCGATTTCGACGGCAGTGAGTTGCACGGCGCGGTCGAGCAGGTGTTCCGTGAGGGCGCCGTGCCCAGGGCCGATCTCGAGCACTGCCTCTCCGGCATTTGCAGGCAAGTCGCCCGCAATCATCTGTGCGGTAGGTACATCCAGAAAGTTCTGGCCAAACTTGCGGCGGCGTGCTCTGTCCATGCAGGGAAAGATAGAAAATTTCGTATTTTTACCCGCAGTTGCTTATGACCACCGGAACAGAAAATACAACGAACCGCGCGCATCTTGCTGCCGGCAAACCGCCTGCCGGCAAGAAGCCGACCGCTGGTAAAAAACCGCCCGCCGGCAAAAACGTGCGCGCCCGCGTGACGCACGAGTTCCCCGCAGTTTACGACCGGGATTCGCGCGTACTCCTGCTGGGCTCGATACCATCTCCCAAGTCGCGGGAGGTGGGCTTCTACTACGGGCATCCGCAGAACCGTTTCTGGAAGGTGCTCGCTGCAGTCCTCGGCGAAAAAATTCCCGAGACCATCCCGCAAAAGAAGGCCATGCTCAAGAGGCACCACATCGCCCTCTGGGACGTGCTCGAAAGCTGTACCATCGTGGGGGCGAGCGACACGAGCATCGAGGATGCCGTCCCGAACAAGATAGCCGCGCTGGTGGCAAGGTCGAAGGTGACCCGCATATTCTGTACGGGCGCCACTGCGCACAAACTATACCAGAAGTACTGTGCCGCCGATGTAGGCATCGATGCGGTCAAACTCCCCTCCACGTCGCCCGCGAACTGCGCCATATCGCTCGAGAGGCTCGTGGAAGCCTACCGCGCAATACTCGGCTAGGCCCGTTTATCGTAAAATTTTGCAGTTTTTCGCTTTTCCGTCAAAGATTTTTTCAAAATAATCTATATTGTTTTTGTATGTCAGCAAAAGTTACTAGCAGCGACAAGATTGAAGATCTGTTCCCGGAAACCCCTGTCCGGAAAATCATTACCCCTGTTGAACGCCTGATGAAGGTGGAAACGACGGGCGGCATCGTGCTCATTATCATGACGCTTGCCGCTCTTGTCTGGGCGAACCTGAGCCCCGAAACGTATCACCACTTTTGGCACCTGCCGTTCTCCATGACGATTGGCGGCTGGACTGGCGCTGGCGACCTGCACTGGTTTATCAACGATGCCCTGATGACGATATTCTTCTTCAATATCGGTCTCGAAGTCAAGGGCGAAATGACATACGGCGAACTGCACGACCCGAAGGCGGCGAGCCTGCCGATTATCGCGGCTGCGGGCGGTATGCTTTTCCCTGCACTTATTTACTTGCTCCTTTGCCCGCATGGCGAACATAGCGCCGCCCACGGATGGGGCGTGCCGACTGCTACCGATATCGCCTTCGTGGTGGGCTGCATGGCCATTCTCGGGAAGAAGGTGCCGCATGCCCTGCGCGTGATGATTCTGACCCTTGCCATTGCCGACGATATCGGCGCCATTCTCGTGATTGCGATTGGATACCCGAGCGGCGACGGCATCAACTTTGTGGCCCTCGGGACGGGCTTTGCACTGCTGGTGCTTATCAACGTGCTGTTCCGCATTGGCGTGCGTAACCTGCTGCACGGCGTGATTGGCGTTGCGGTGTGGGCGTTCTTTGTGAAGAGCGGCGTGCACCCGACCATCGCGGGCGTGCTGCTTGGCCTCTCGGTGCCGGCGAAGCCCGTGCTCGCGAAGGGCAGGCTTGCCCACTTTGCGGGTAGCCTGGGCGGCGCACTTTCGGGCGAGGCGAAGGACAGGAACGAACAGTACGAGGTGTTCCAGCAGCTCAAGCGCGGTGCGCGCGAGAGTATCTCGATGCAGGAACGTTTCTTCAAGCCGCTGGTGCCCTGGGTGAACTTCTTCATTATGCCGCTGTTCGCGCTCAGCAATGCGGGTGTCGAAATCAAGCTCGGCGGTGTCGAGATTCCGGTGATGGGTGCCGTGGCAATCGCCCTCATTCTGGGCAAGCCTATCGGCATATTCCTGTTCAGTTTGCTCTCGGTCAAGATCGGCATTTCCAAGAAGCCGAGCTACCCCTGGAAGGTCCTTTGGGGTGGCGGCATGCTTGCGGGTATCGGGTTTACGATGGCGTTGTTTGTCGCGGGCCTTGCCTTCGACGTGGGCGACCGCCAGGACTCCGCGAAACTCGGCATATTGCTCGGAAGCTTCTGTGCTGCAATCCTCGGTACGATATATATGAACATCGTTTCGAAGCCGCATGACGCTCCCGAAGAGCCGAAGAACGAAGCGACCTAGGCTCTGCCAGCTAAGCTCTGCCAACTGCCGACTAAGTTCTGCCAACTAAAATCTGCCGACTGCCATAAAATGCCCCACTTCGTTTACATGCTTCGCTGTGCGGGTAACCGCATATACACGGGCTATGCCGTAGATGTCGAGGCGCGTTTTGAACAGCACAAATCCGGAAAGGGGGCGAAGTTCACCAAGGCGTTCCCGCCGGAGTGCATACTGCGCAAGTTCGAACTGCCCTCGTACGAGCAGGCTCTAAGGCTCGAGGCGCGTATCAAGAAGCTAGCCCGCGGGCAGAAGGAACTGCTTGCCGGCGGTGACGATGCGATTGCGACGGAACTGCTTGCGGGTTTGAACGAAACCCTCGAGGAAAAGTCTGCGCGTGAAAGACGTGAAAGGAAAGAGAAGCGCTAGGGCTTTCAAATCAGCGTCTCCAGATACGGGCGAATTTTATTCTCGACATTTAGCCATGCCCGTAATATATCTCCGGCATAGAAAAATAGGATTAACCTGAAAGCTCTATGCTATTTTATAACCATGTGGATTCAGGAGAAGAGATAAATTCTGGATGTTCTTTTGCGTATTGTTGATATATTTGGAAAAGTTGCTCTTGTTCTTTTGTCCAAATAGATTTTTTCCAAAATGGATTACCCTTTTTCCCAACATAATGACGATAATGTTGATAATCGTAAAAAAGAAGCAAATATATATCCCCATTTTCCTCTTTATGAATATAAAAGACATTGCCCATTAGCACGCTTAAAGAATCCTCGGTTTCGTTTTCGGGAATAATAAAAATATCTTTTATTTGAAGTTCATCTAGTTCAAAAGAATCGTCTTTGGGTTTGCCGTATGCGAGAACTCTTGCAGATCCAACATGCTCCCAGTCCCATTTTGTTCGTTGAGAAACTAGGTTTTCGGATGTCGGCCATATATATTCAAAAGAATATGAATCTTTATGTTTAAGAAAGATATTTTCTCTAATGCAATTATTGTAATCACCTGCAACTGAAATTGCATTTTCGGGAAGACTGAAAAAATCATTTGTAATAATAAGTGGTGTTGAATTATCTGTTGTGTAATTTCTGTCAAGGCAAGAATTTCTTTTATGCCATTTTAATCTATCCATATCGATTTTCTCAAAAATTTTTTCAATCATCACTAGGAAATTTAAGTATGATTTTCTTTTTGGAAAGGAATTAAATGTAGTGAAAAAGGAATGAAAATATTCATATAACTTAATGTTTTTCTCTTTGTTAATCTTTAAAACTTCAACGAAAGGCCTTTCTTGGATATACCTATAGTTATCGCCTGAGGGAGAAAAATTTTGGTTGATTAGCGCCCGCAATTTTTTGTCATTTTTATCCAGATATGTTTGATAAAGATTAGACTTTATTTTTTCTTTTTCTAAATCTTTTGTTAATGCTTCTATCTTTTCTTTCAGTTCTAGATTCGAATAGTATCTGCCATAAATAAGGAGCGAAAGAGTATCATATAGTACAAGCGTAGATAAAGGGATAACTATTGTTAAAAAACGAAGAAATTTGACTAAATATGCTATGGCATTATCAGAATTATTAACAAAATAATTAGTGACTTCATTAATATATCCGTTAATTATAATTATCATTGGGAAAAATAAACAAAAGGGAATGATTAAAAAATTTCTTATCGGAATGAAAAGCGCTTCTTTGTTTTTCTTCCAAACTTCATCTATTTTATCGAAGCCCAAAATGCATAACACAAAGGCTATTTGATAAATCGCTCCTATCAAGATAACCCATGTTGTATCTATTGCATGATAATAAAAAGGATTCATGAAATCTTCAAAGAAATGATTTGATTTCAATTTAAATGATAATAATAAGACAATGACGCAAATCCAAAAAGGCATTAAACAAATAAAAAATGCTGGAATGCATAAATTATATCTAGCATTTTTTGATCTAAACAATTTGTCTAGACCTCTTTCTAAAATTTTCTTCATTTATCGACTCCTCAATATTCTTTTTCGTGTAAATACAGTTTTAGTTGTATATACATGCTGTGAGTTATCAAAAGTTATCTTTTTGTTGTGAATTTGGCAAATTATACTGCGGGCGAATCACTTCATAACCAAATCAGCAATCAGGTACACGGCCATCGCGACGCTACAGGCGCTGATAAAGTGCTGGACAAACTTGTTGCCCTTTTTCCTCTGCGTAAAGCTCCCGAGGTAACCGCCGAACCATGCACCCGCGGCCATCACGAGGGCGATGGGCCAGTCGATCTTGCCCGCGATGCCGAGTGCCATGGTACTCACGATAAGGAACACGTTGGTGAGCGCGTTCTTGAGCGCATTCACGTGGACGGCGTCCATGCCGGTGTAGCGCGTAAGCCCGAATATCTGCACGAACCCGACACCCACCTGTACGATGCAGCCGTAGATGGCGATGCCGAAGAACCCGAGCGCACCCTTCCACGTGAGTTTTTCGGGGGGTGTCGCGGGAGGCTTGCCGAGGATGTCCTTGCGGAGGTTGCTCATGACCACCACGGCGCAGATGACGACCGCGAGTATCGCCTGGAACGCCTTGTCGCCGATGTGCACGAGGAAGCATGCTCCCACGAGCGCGCCCAGGAAGGTGGGTATCACGAGCTGCATGAAGATTTTCTTGTTCAGGTAGCCGTGCTTCATCAGGTTGTATGCGCTGCTGCAGTTCCCGATGATGAGCCCGATGCGGTTGGTGCCGTTCGCGACGGTCGCAGGCATCCCGAGGAAAATCATGATGGGGAGGCTCAGCGTGGAACCGCCGCCCGCGATGCTGTTGATGAGGCTGACTACTGCCCCCAGCACAAAGAATGCGGGGTACTGCGCGTATTGCCACACTTCGGAGTCAATCATTTCGCGAGTTCCTTCTCGAGGAAGCTCTTGTTGTCTACGACCTTCTGCTTCTGCGTGTATTCGGGGTATTCCGCGAGGCACTTGTCAAGCGGTGCGATGGCGTCCTGGAGCAACTTCTTTTTCTTTGTGGCATCCTTCTGCTTCTGCGCCTTCGCGAATATCTGCGATGTGGTTTTGCGCTGCGCGTTGCAGAACGTGTTGGCGAGTTCCTGGTACTTTGTGCCCGCCTCCTTGCGCAGCTTGCTCGCCTTGAGTTTGGTGAGCAGTGACTTGGCTTCGGCGTACTTGCCTGCCTTTACGAGTTCGCCGGCTTTTGCGAGGGCCTCGGCGGGGTCGTGCGATTCCCAGTACTTGGTTGCCTCCTCGTCGTTTGCGGCCATGAGGCCCGCGATGTAGTCGATAAGCGCCTGGATCTGAATTTCTTTCTCGAAATCGCGGTAGCGCATCTGCAGTTCGTTTGCCTTCTGTGCCGCCTCCTTGAACTGGGCGTGGTCATCGGCGAGCGCCTTGATGCTTGCGTATTCCTTCTTTGCCTTTGCGAGCGTGTTCTTGTAGGCGACTTGCATCTGGCCGTTCGCCCAGTTCACGAGCGAGTCGCCCGGGGCGAGCGCGATGAGGCTATCCGCAGTCTCCTTGACCATGCTGTAGGCGGCCTGCACGCGGTTCATGTTCTGGATGGTAAGCACGTAGGGCTCGAACGCCTTCGCCTTCTCGGCGCGGGTCTTGCCGAACTCGTTCAGCATGGAATCGGTCTGCGTTTCCCAGGTGTTCCAGAGCGGCTTGATGATGCGGAAACGTTGCAGGTATGCGCTCGCAGAATCGGTCAGACCCTGCGCGTAGAGGGAATCCGCGTATGCGAACACGCGGGAGACCAGCGCGGGGAAGGCAGTGTAGGGGTCTACGGGAATGTCGTTCAATACGGGAATGGGCGTATTATGGGCAACGTTGTCTGCACCGCTGCCTTTGTGCGGGCTTGTCGCGGGAATGGAATCCGGAGAGGCGAGCCTGTAGCTGTCGAGCGCGCTCGATGTAAAGACGGGCGATGCGTCAGATTGCGGAGCCACCGCCTGCTTGCCGGGCGCGGATGCGGACTTGTCGCCGGCTATGGAACTTTCACCCGCGGGCGCATTGCCCTGTGGTACGGCCTGCGTGTCGGCCGCAATTTCACCTGCACTTGCCTGCGGTGCTGCGTCGGTCGCGGGGCAGGGCGTGTTCCCTGCGCAGGCGGCGAGCGCGAAAGCCACTGCCGGCATCAGGAGGGATTTGTACAAAATTTTAATGCTCATGTTCAATCCTTACTGGATCCTTCGACTTCGTGCTGTGCACTCCGCTCAGGATGACACTACTCAGCCTCGATAGGTACGAATGCGCCACCGTCCATACCGGCGGGCAGATCCCAGTCGTCGTCCTTCGGCATGGCGGCCTTCGGTTCTGCCGGCGCGCTGTTTACAACCGCATTGTTTGCAGGTGCTTCAACTGGAGTATTTTCAACCGGAGCCGGCGTTTCCACGGGTGCCTCGACCGGAGCGGCCGTTGCAGGCGCTGCCTGCGGTGCGCTTGCCTGTTCTGCGGTCGGCTGGGCAGCCTCTGCACTTGCGTTCTGCACGGCGCCCGCATCCGGACCCGCTTCTGCAGGGGCGCCTGCACCGTTATTCTCTGCGGGGGCGGGCATCGTACCCGGCATCGGCATGCTCGTCATAATCCCGGTGGTCGCGATGGCCTCGGCCGCCTTCTCCTGGATTTGCGGCGGTACGTATCCCGGTACCTCTATGTAGGGGAGCGGCCTGCCCTGCGATGCGTCGGCGATGTAGAATCCGGTGACGGGATCCACGCTAATCTGCCCGCGCTCGTTTGCCAGGTGCAGCGGGACTTCGCCTGCGGCGAGCATCGAGATGTCGAAGAAGTCAATCATGTTCGGCGTCCCGAGGATTTCGATTTCTTCTTTAGCGAAGGCGGCCCATTGCGGCAGGCCACCCGAGGCGCCCGCGATGCGGGTCTTGCCCGACTTGAGCGGCTTGTTGTTGTCAAAGCCCACGTAGCTGCCGATTGCCACTACGGTATCGAGCGCCACGGCCTCCTTCTCGGTAACGTACACCGGGAGTGCGCCCATGAACGCCACGTTCCTGTAGTCGTTCGTGGTACCTGTCTTGCCGAGGGCGGGGTAACGGAGCGAGGTTCCCTTGTCGGGGCTCGTTACCGTGAGGGCGCCCACCTGGCTACGTGCCGTACCGTTCGTAAACACGGAGCGCAGCATGGCGCCCATCTGCGATGTCACGAGCGAATCGAGAATCACCTTCGATTCCACGGAGTTCCTGAATATCGTCTGCCCGTCCTTCTTGATTTCCTTGATAAAGCACGGTTCGTTCCAGTCGCCGTCCTTGCACTTGTAAACCTTGCCCGTGAGTATGGACTGGTATGCCGTGCTGATTTCGGCAAGGGTAATCTCGTTCACGCCGAGCGGCATGCTGAACACCTTCTGCAACTTCTGGTTGATGCCGATTTCATGTGCGAAGCGTGCGTATTCCGCCATGGAAAGGGAGCGTCGGAAATCCGGCCAGTAGCGCAGGTGTTCCGCATCCAGGTAGTCCACCTCGGAATTCACGGGCTGCATCTTTACGGTAATGCGCTTCAGGTCGCCGAGGGTAAAGTTCCTGAACAGCTTTACGGAATCGAGCGGCGGGAGTGCTTCGGAGAGGTCCGGGTCGAGTTCCTGCACCTCGCGCTTGCGGAGTATCTCGGAGTAGTCCTTGAAGTTGTGCGCGATGAACGCCTTTATCTTGTCGTCTTTCTTCGCCTGCTTTATGGCCACGTCGTTGTAGGTGCCGTAGCGCAGGTCAAGCACGTCGATGGCGCGGTCGAATTTTTCTTCGGCCTCGTATTCCGCGGCGAGCGCGTACTGGGCGCGCGTGAACTCGATTTCGCGCTTCACGTCTTCTTTAAGCGTGAGCCCGAACTTGTCGCGCAGCCTCGCGAAGTATGCCTTGGTATCTTCGTCGCTCAGGCGGGCGTAGCCGTTTTCCTGCGCCACGGAATTGAACTCGTCCTGGTTCAGCTTGTCGAGCAGGTGGTCCAAAAGCCAGATGCTCGCGATGTTCTCGGAACGCGTTGCCGACCACGCGATGGTCACCAGGTCGCCCTTGTTCTTGTGGTCGGGGCGCGGGTAGTAGAACTGGTTCACGTACTGGAACACGTTGTAGTCGTTCTCGAGCATGCTCAGGTAGTTCCAGTTGTGCTTGAGCGCGAGCGCGTAGAGGATTGGCTTCCAGCTACTGCCGAGCTGGCGGAGCGCCTTGAAACTGCGGTCGAAGTCCGTGTTGTGGAAACCGCCCTGGCTTGCCACGACCTTGCCGTTCTTGATGGCGATAAGGCCGCCCTGCAGTACGGGCTCGGTCTCTATCTTGCAGGGCACGAACCCGTTCACCTTGGTCTCGTCGGTGACGCTCACCAAGAGGATTGCGCCCTTCTTGATCTGGTTGCCGAGTACTGCGGCCGGGTCCTTGCCGACCTGCTTGCCGAATTCCTTGAGGGATTCCGTACCCACCTCGCCCTTGAGCTGCCCAAAGTTCAGGCGCAGCGCCTTGAGGCCGCCCTTGTCGTCGTAGAGTACCGTGTCGATTGCGCCGTACAGGTAGTCGCCCTTGCGTGCGCTCACTGCTTTGTTCGCGTACTGCGCCTTGGGGAGCATGAACCCGCCCAGTTGCATCTGCAGGTTGCTGATGTTGGTCTGGAGTGCGCGCTTTGCGGCATCCTGGCTCTTCGCGTCGAGGGTAGAAACGATTTCGAGCTGCGCCTTGCGCCAGTCGCCGATATCCTTCTCCTCGAAGAGTTTCTGGTAAAAGTCGCTCGAGAGCTTTTCGTCGATGCGTTCGAGGGTGGTGGAGACGCTGAAGCGGAAGTTCCCGTGCTTGAAGCGCAGCGGCTGTGCCAGCGCCTCGTCCATCTGTTCCTGGTCGATGTACTTTTCTTCGACCATGCGGCCCAGCACGTAGCGCAGGCGGTCCTCGCCGCGCTTTATTGCCCTTTCGCGGCGTTCTTCGGTGCGCTGGATAAACGGGTCGTAGTTGAACGGGCCCTTCACGGAGCCCGCGATAAACGCGCATTCCGCGAGCGAGAGGTCCTTGAGTTCCTTGTCGAAGAAGTACTGCGCGGCAATGGCCACGCCCTTGCCCGTACCGGAAACGTGGAACTGGTTCAGGTAGAACTCGAGGATGTCTTCCTTGCTAAAATGCGTCTCGAGCCTGAGCGCGTTGATGAGTTCCTTCCACTTGGCCTTGATGCTCCTTTCTTCGCGGCCGAGCACGTTCTTTGCGGTTTGCTGCGTGAGGGTGGAGCCGCCCTGGCGCATGTGCCCGCTCTTGATGTTTGCGACCATCGCGCGTATGAACCCCTGCAGGCTGAACCCGTTGTGGTTCCAGTAGCCGGCGTCTTCGGCGGCGATAAGCGCGTTCACGATATCCTTGGGAATGTCGCCGTAGGGCACGTAAATGCGGTGGTTCGCGTCGAAGAATGCGCCCAGGAGCTCGTTGCCGTCGTTGTAGTACACGCGGGTCTCGCCCGAAAGCACCTGCAGTATGGAATCACGGTTGAACTGGTTGTCGGGGTCCCTCTCCGGGAGAATCCTGAACACGAAGATGTACGCCGGAATGCAGCAAATGAGCCCGACCAGCGCGAATGCAGCGGTAATCTTGAACAGCTTTCCTATCATGGAACCAGATTTCCTAGTTTTCCTTTTTCTTTTTGCCATAAAATCGCCAAAAAGACCCTGCGTGGTAGCGCAGCGCCCTTTATTATATAGGGAATTTAGCATTTTTTGTAAGGTACCCCTTGAAAAATGGCGAAAAATTAAGTAAAATTAGTGTCCCCAAGATGGGAAGATGGCCGAGTTGGCCGAAGGCGCGTCCCTGCTAAGGACGTATAGGACTTAATCCTATCGCGAGTTCGAATCTCGCTCTTCCCGCTGCAAAGGTCCCCCGGAGCAATCCGGGGGATTTTTGTTTTTTGAGGCTTTTTTCATTTTTTATGCTTGACTTTTTGGAAAATTTTATAGATTTCAAGCATAATCGGTTTAAAGACAATCTGTTCCAAGGAGTTTTTATGAAGACTAGCAGTTTCCTTACGGGCCTTGCTCTCGGTGTCGCGGCGGCTTTTGCCCTCAACAAGAAGTTCCCCGGCAAGTTCTGCTCTTGCAGTTGCGGCGACGATTCCGACAACCCCGCCGTGAAGGATGCCGAGGAGACCGCCGAAAAGCTCCGCAGTTCCACCGATAGCCTGCTTGCGCAGCTCAGCAAGAGCAACGAGCAGAAGCACGAGTCCGAGGCGAAGGTGAAGGACCTCGAGGACAAGCTCTCGGACAAGGAAACCGAGATCGAGAACCTGAAGAACATCATCGACGCGAACAACGCCCAGACCAAGAAACTCGAGGAGGAACTCGAGCAGGTCAAGGCCGGCAAGTAGCTAGCCTTTTACCAGGGCCTTCACGACCTCGATATCGGCAGGCAGCCAGTCGACGCTGTGCAGTTCCGCGCGGTTGAGCCAGCGGGCCGCCTCGTGTTCCAGCAGTTCTGGCGTTTTTCCGCCCGCGATTGCACAGTAAAAGCAGTGCATGGTCAGGTGGAAGGCCGGGTAGTCGTAGTCGACTGTACATATAAACTCGCCAACGCTCACGTCGATGGCGAGTTCTTCTTTTAGTTCGCGAATCAGGGCCTGCTGCGGGGTTTCGCCGGGTTCCACCTTGCCGCCCGGGAATTCCCAGCCGTCCTTGTAGTCGCCGTACCCGCGTTGCGTGGCAAAAAACCGAACGCCTGGCGTGCGAGGCGCAGCCGGATTCCCGAAAGGATCCGCACAAATGATGCCTGCCACGACTTCTATGCGTTTCATGGGCGTAAAAATAGAAAAATCGCAAGAAAAAACAATTTTTTTGCTTAAACCTATTGACTTTCGGCAATAAATTTTATAAAATTTAATTGTATACAATCAAATACGACCAAACAAAATGAAATGAAATGCGGTGCGACCAAGCGCCGACACCTAAAAAACGGAGGCTCATCATGGCAACCATCTACGATTTTACCCTCACCGACGGCAAGGGCAACAAGGTCCCGCTCGCAAACTTCAAGGGCAAGGTGATGCTCATCGTGAACACCGCGACCGGCTGCGGCTTCACCCCGCATTACAAGCCTATCGAACAGATGTATTCCGACTTCCACGACAAGGGCTTCGAAGTCATCGACATTCCCTGCAACCAGTTCAAGGGCCAGACCCCCGGCACCGACGACGAAATCCACGAATTCTGCACGCTCAACTACGGCACCGAATTCCCGCAAATGAAAAAGTCCGACGTGAACGGCCCCGACGAACTGCCGCTCTACACCTACCTGAAATCGCAGAAAGGTTTCGAAGGCTTCGGCTTTGGCGCGAAGGCCGCTGCCATGGCGCTCTTGCTCAAGACCATCGACAAGGACTACAAGAAAAACCCTGACATCAAGTGGAACTTCACCAAGTTCGTCGTGGACCGCGAAGGCAACGTGGTCGCGCGCTTCGAACCCACCGCCGACATGGACGATGTGCGCGCCTGCGTAGAGAAGTTGCTCTAGGAGATGCCGTGAACTGCCCCCAGTTAAAACTCGAAAACCAGCTGTGCTTTCCGCTGTATGCCGCGTCCAAGGAGATCACGCGCCGCTACGCCCCGTACCTGGAACCGCTCGACCTCACGTACACGCAGTATATAGTGATGCTCGTGCTGTGGGAAGAAAAGAAGTGCAACGTCTCGGAACTCGGCAAAAAACTGTTTCTCGATTCCGGCACGCTCACCCCGCTTTTGAAAAAGCTCGAGGCCAAGGGCTACATCCAGCGCACCCGCGAACAGAGCGACGAGCGCTGCCTTTCCGTAAGCCTCACCGCCGAAGGCGAATCGCTCAAGCGCAAGGCCGCAAGCGTCCCCAAGTCCATGGCCGGCTGTGTGAACCTCTCCGATGCCGAAGCCAAGACGCTTTACACCCTGCTGTATAAAGTGCTGGAAGGGTTTGGGGGGTAATCATAATCAAAACTCAAGCTTGTCTAGAACAATCTGTTCTGAATCTTGCTGCAAGAACATGACCATGTAGGTGGGCAGATATGTCACCTTCCCTTTTTGGGAGACGTTGCAGCTTGCAAAGACGAAGCCTTCCTGCATTTGGTATTCGGAATTCGCAAGACAGTTGTTCATGGCGGAATGAATTGTGTAATCCTTGCCGCTCTTCACTTCGATAGGCAATGCGCGGTTGTTGTATTCGATTACAAAATCAAGCTCGCCCAGGCGGTTTGAATTGTAGTAGTAAAGCCGGAATCCTTTTGAATAGAGTTCCTGCGCAATGGCGTTCTCGTAGATTCCGCCCGCATTCAGGTTCTGATTTTTTGTCAGCAGCATGGACTTCGTATTCATTCCGTATTCCGAAGTGAGCATGCCGACATCCGCAAAATAAAGCTTAAACAAACTGCTTTTTTCGTTCAACTTTAATGGAATTCTCGGCTCGGTGCTGTTGAAAACAGAAAGTGCGACGCCAGCGTTTTTTAACCAGAGAAACGTGCTTTGTACACGTTCAAAATGAAGCCCTTTTTTCAGGTCCGTCACAATGTACCGGCGGTTCTGTTTCAGAAGTTCCGCAGGAATCAGTTCGTAAGCGTTTGTCAATAACAGGCGCTTGTCTTCTGTTTCGTATTGGGTAAAGTCGAGCTTGTACTGACTCAGGATGTCGCGATGGATCCGCATGACATCGTTCAGGTTGCTGTTGTCCGCAAAGTTGCTCACGGCCTCCGGCATGCCGCCCACGATAAGGTAGCGCGTGAACAGGTCCAGCATTTTCTGGTTTACCGCGTCCATGACAGGCGTCCGGTTTTCGAAGGACGAGCGCAAACTAGAAATGATGTTGTCATCGATGTTCGTGATTTGCAGGAATTCTTCGAAATCCAGCGGGAACATTTCCACTGTAGTCATGTAGCCCACAGGCGCAGAATCGAGATTTGTCAGCTCCACTCCAAGGAGCGACCCGCTCAAGACATACCGGAAACTCCCTTCTTCTACAAGGAACTTGATTTTGGTAATCATCTCCTTGTATTTCTGGACTTCGTCAATGAAGATGATGGTCTTGCCTTTTTCCAGTTTCTGCGTGCTAAGAGCCGAAAAACCCAGGACAAGATCGTCAACGGTTTGCGCTGCGGCAAGAACATCTATCGCGGCAGGGGTCTCTATGAGGTTCATCTCAAAGAAATCCGCGTGTTCTGCTGTCAGTACGCGCCTGATGGCGTGGGTTTTCCCCACCTGGCGGGCACCTTTTACGAGCAAGGCCTTCTTTTGGCTATTTTTGAGCCATTCCCGAATGAGTTTTTCGCTCTTGCGCTTCAAGTCCATCAAAAACCTCGTTTTTGGCCTGTTTTTTACCATTTTGTCAAAAATACAATAAAAATATATAACTTTTTGTCAAAAATACAAGTGTTTTTTAACAGATTTTGTCAAAATGGAACGTGGTGCAAACAACACGCAAAAAATGCGCGTTGTTTAGTTGTCGCAAATTTTGCGACAACTGGTTGATTTTTCGTGGGATTTTCCGAGTAAAACTCGGAAATGGGATGCTCTTGCGGTGCTGTTGGCGGGGGTTTTCCTCGCACGGACACTGTCAAGAGATTTCTTGAAAATTAATTGTGGCGAATTCACCGTAATTAAAAAGTCATTTTCTGTCACGCGCATTATCTATCTTTTGGGGCGGAGGCACTATGGAAAACGACACGTTCGGCGGCGCGATACTCGCATGGGTCAAGAGCGCAAAGGCGTTCCTGAAAGTCCAGGCGGGCACCGGCGACAACCTGCTCGAAGAAGACATCCGGGAAGGGTTCACCGACTATTGCCTATGGTCCACGTTCTGGCCGGAAAGCATCGACACCGACGGCGAGCTCGACATGGAATGCCTGGATAGCGGCATGGTCCTGTTCAGGGAAAACTGCACCCCCGGAGAGGCGCTGGAATCGAGCTACCGGCAAGCCTTCGGCACCGCCTTCGACAACGACGACTGCATCGTCATCCTGAGCGAAACGTAGTGGAGTCGAAGGATCCAGTTGGGGGAAGAGTCCCCCTGCCTGCAGCCGCTTTGTCCGCGGGTTCCGCAGACTGTCATCCCCGCGACTTTGTCTCGTCATCCCCGCGCAGGCGGGGATCTCCTTTCCAATCCGCGTCCAAACCGTCTTCCGGACACCCCCTCGCCTAGGAGCTCCGCCCCTAAAACCCGGGAAATGCGTCGTCACAAGGCTCTTTTGTGGACGGAGCAACCTATTTTGCACATATTTATGTAATTTTAAAGAAAATAGAGTTTAGCTCTTGTTCCTCAAATGAAATAGGGAAATTTCACTTACACGAGGACAAGGCGAGGCTCACGCAGCCATGCCGTTTTTACGGCGTGGTTCGATGTGCTATACCTACAGCAATGTAGGTCTGTGGTGCATTGCCCTTTATGTCGCCTATGGCGGTGCTTTTCTCGTTTTGAGAAAAGATTTTGGGGCGTGGGTTGCTCGCGTTTATCGTGTAAAGGCATTCCCTAGCCTCATTTGAGTAAACGCAGCGACCTGCGTCCTTTTCTATTTGCAGAAATAGCGTAATCAACTGCCTGTGCAAGAGCGACTGATGAGGTCCGATTGAGTGCGCACAATTCATATTTGTTGAAAAGCCCCTGCAATTCTATGTGGGCGTGTTTCTCCTTTTTGGAAAAAAGGGGGATAGTGGACCATGCAGGAGTTTAATAAGAGGGTAGCATAAGCTACTATATTCATTGCGCAACCCCCAAAAGGTAAAACAATGGCAAAAATCAACTATAGCTCCGAGACAAGGGAACAGGTCATCAAGCTGGTCCTGAAAGGCGAAAAGTCAGCAAACCAAATAGCCAAGGAACTCGGAATCGGGCCCAATACAGTCGGTCGGTGGGTAAACGAGTACCGCAAGGAACACAACCTGCCGAGCTACCGCGAGGAACGGCGAATCCGCAAGGTGTCCGTCGAGGAACTCGCCGCCAAGAACAGGGAACTGGAAAAACTCCTGAAGAAGCGTGAAAAGGAGCTTGCGGACGAGAAGGAGACGGTAGAGATCCTAAAAAAATCCCTGCACATCTTTATGCGACCACACGACTGAAATGCGAGGCGATACACGTGAACCGCAAGAAATACTCAGTCAGGAAGATGTGCAGAGCCCTAGGAATACCGCAGTGTTCCTACTACCAGTGGTCGCGCCAGCAGGAAAAACGTGCCGAGAAGAAGGCCCGCGAAGAACGGCTTGTCCAGAAGGTCCGCGACACCTTCGAAGAAAACCACCGCGTGTACGGTTGCCCGAAGATGCTGGCGGCACTCCAAGACAAGGGTGTCGAGGTAAAGGTGTGGAAACTGCGCCGCATCATGCGCGAGAACGGGCTCTATCCGGTCACGCTCAAGAAATGGAAACCCTACCGCAAGGGCAAATGTGACTCCATGTACAGCGAGAACCTGGTGCAGCGGAAGTTCGATCCCGACAGTCTGAACGCCGTCTGGGCCGGCGACATCACCTACGTCAAGACTACGCTTGGCTGGGTGTACCTTGCCGTGGTACTTGACCTATGCAACAAGGAGGCGGTGGGTTATGCCGTGAGCAAGAACATCGACACGGAACTTGTCAAGCGCGCGTTGTCCAATGCCATCATGCAACGCGGCCATCACGACGGACTAATCTTCCATTCCGACCGTGGCGTGCAGTACAGCAGCATGGGCTACCGCACGATGCTCTCGGAGAATGGGATAACGCCCTCGATGAGCGCCCCGGGCTGCCCCTACGACAACGCCTGCATGGAAAGCTTCTTCGCAAGCTTCAAGAAGGAGATGGCCTACAGGCGAGACTTCAAGGACATCGAAGACGTGCGGGAGGCCGTTTTCAGGTACATCGAGCTGTTCTACAACCGGAAACGGCTCCATAGTTCGCTCGGTTACATGACACCGGTGGAATATAGGCTGTCAAAACAGGCTGCCTAGACCACAAGGGTATACCACTTAACAAGAAAAAAGGATATATTTTAACTTAACCGGTAATGAATATGGTTGTTCATGAACCCACTATTAAAAAAACTACAAATCCATAGTATGAAATATCGCATTCCCATAGAGATTAAATCCCTTTTCTTCAATATCAAGAATGATAATGAAAGGGGGCATACAGCAACAGTTTCTTCGATACTGAAACAAAATGGCTCTGTTCATGAAGAAGTCGCTCAAATAGAGACGATCCCCGAAAACATCCGTGCTTCATCTAGAGTTGGTGTCATAAATCATCTTACCAAAAATTCAAGGGCCGAAGCAAATATCAATAAGATTTGCTGCTTTGACAAAATCTCTGTAAATGGATTACCTGTAAAAACTGATTTTTCATTCTGCATTTATGTTAGGGAAGAAACTGCGATTACAAATGTTCATTGCGGAAGAAAAAAGATTCATTATCCTCCATCGCTAGCGTATTCTGATGAAAACGTAAATATTGATAATCGAATGGTCTTGCGGTCCATATCGACTATGCTAGGCAATTATGCTTTTGTTGTAGAAGCCTTTGAATATGATTGCGACTCAGGCAACCTCAATTTTGACGCAATAATTGTTGGACCTAGAGAAATTCCGTATTCAAAAGTCTTTGTCAATAGAAAGGGAGTTGGATCGAAATTTACATCAGCATTTAATGAAGATTACGATGATTACGACACGGAAATCATTGCTTTGCGTCAAAAACTGGGATATAACAATGTTAGCCCAGAAAACTTTAGGGAAATAATGGATGACCAGAAATGCGAAGCCTATAAGGATATTGTCGAATACTTGAAAAAACAGGGAATAACCGCATGTAGAAATTTAAATCAGGAATATCCCTATTCGATTTACGATTTCGAATACAAAGTAAACGATGTCAAGTATTTTGGAATTATTAGGCATTCTTCGACATTATTGAAGAAATTTGTTTTGTCGTCTCAGCAGCTTCAGTTTATGAATCATTTTAGTAATGTTGCAGCGATTTTTCTAGAAACGGATTCTTTGGGACGTAAAGAAATTCATGTGTATAAGAATGCTCAAGTAATCGACATGCGAAAGCAGATTCGATCGTTGTCTCTTGATGCATCTGAGGTTTGCGTATGAGTAAACAAATAAAGCGTCCTATTCCTGCCAAAGCGTTAATTACAGGCATTCGAGCAATCGGTTATAGTTTCTCAACTGCCGTTGCGGACATCATTGACAATAGCATAACTGCAGATGCTAAAAAGATTTTTGTTGAAAGTGATCCTCTTGCAGACGAACCTTATTTTTGCATTTTGGATGATGGCAAAGGTATGGATGACGATGGTCTGGACAATGCTTTGTTGCTTGGTTCCGACCGCACGGATAAACGAGATTCAGAAAAAGAATTAGGACGTTTCGGCCTTGGATTGAAATCGGCCTCTTTATCTCAATGTAGAAGAGTGACTGTTGCGACAAAACAGAGAAAAACGCAACGAATTATTGCAATGTGTTTGGACTTAGATGTCATTGAACGAGATGACGAGTATAAACTGGCTATTTTAAATTCAGATGAAATAAATTCTTTGCCCTGCATAAAACAATTAGAAGCATTTAAATCGGGAACATTAGTTATCTGGAATGGTTTTGATCGAATTGAGAAAAAAGGGTTTGAAAAAAACTTTCGACAGCTTGTTGCTGATGCAAAGAAACATATTGAATTGGTTTTCCATAGATTCTACAATGCTTTGGAAATATATTTCGATGGCTTACGAATAGAAAGGAGGGATCCTTTTCTCCTTTCTGCACATGGTCGACAACCTGGCAAAACAAATGTAGTTTCGTACAATGGGAAAAAAATAGAGATTGTCGCTCACACATTGCCTTATGCAAATTCACTGACATCAGAAGAACGTAAACTATTGGGAAATCCTAAAAGCATCTATGATGACCAAGGGTTCTACATATATCGAAATAAACGTTTGATATCTTGGGGCGGATGGATGCGAATGAACCCCAAGAGTGAATTAAATAAACTTGCTAGGGTGCAAATAGATTTTCCCTCCACATTAGATTCTGTGTGGACGCTTGATGTGAAAAAATCGTCGGCGAAAATACCAGATAGCCTTAAGGATGTAATCTTCTCCTCTATTGCTGAAGCGACTATAAAAAGTAAAAAAGCTACGACATTTCCTGGTGTAAAAGAACGAAGAGGTGACGTGCCACTATGGGAAAGAATTGAAGCGAGAGATGGAATCGTTCGTTATCAAATAAATAGAAATAATCCGGCAATTATCCAATTGCAAGAAAACCTTGGAAAAAATGAAAGTAATCTGTTAGATATTGTTTTGTCTCAATTGGAATCGTTTATTCCGAAAATGAGAATTTACAACGATTTAGCAGATAGCAAGGATATTCAGAATAACCCAAGCGATATTGAACTGGAAACAGTTGTTGATCAAGTAAAATTGATTCTCTCTTTGGCGAATGAATCTGCGATTGGAGAACTTTTTGAAAATCTCTTTTTAGCAGAACAATATCAGAAATTTTATGATCAAAAAGAAATGATAAAAAAGAAGGTGTTTCAATGAAAAAGTTTGTTGAGTCGGTCATGCCTATCGTAAAAAAAGTTGTAGATATGCTTTGCATATCTCTAGGAAACGCAAAAAAACAGCATAGCGAATTAGTTGAATTTGCGCAGCAGATGCTTAAAATAACACATGCGTCTGATTGGGAGCGCTTTAAGCCTGAAGAACGAAAAGAGATTGTTGACGCAATTGTAAGTGAGTATGAAATATTCATTGGAATAAAGGTTTATGATCCTGATATTGTTGAAAAAAGAAAAGAATCTGAATACTGGCTTTATAAAGCCAAAAGCAATCCTGAACAGAGGCATGACCATTTTGATCATTACAAACAATATTTGATGAATGAAGGTTTCTCTTTAAAAATTGTTCAAAACATAGAATCTACATGTGAAAAAATTCTCGCTCGTAGTGCGAATCCTAAAACAACTGCGAATTTGGATCAGAAAAAAGGACTTGTAATAGGAGATGTCCAATCGGGAAAAACTGCTAATTATCTTGGTCTTATCAATATGGCCTATGACTATGGCTATAAAATTGTTGTATTGCTGGCGGGAACAACAAATTCTCTAAGGGTACAAACACAGAAAAGAACCGATTATGGGGCAATTGGCGCGGTGAGCAATAGTATTGGCGGTGCAAAAACGGAATATGTTGGTGTCGGGGAAATTTCAAACCAATATTATGTCATCCCTTTGACTGACCAAACACATGATTTTGGAAAAATAATTCAAGAAACGAGTCATAGTGGTATAAACGATTTAAAGAAGCCTGTCATTCTAGTTGTAAAAAAGAATAAGGGAATTTTAGATGCTGTTGGGAAAAAGTTGCAGAGTACCCTTGACGAAATGGCAAAAAGAGTGAATGGTAGTTTTGATTCCAATAGTATCCTGATTATTGATGATGAAGCTGATAATGCGTCCATTAATACAAGAAAAGATCCGAATCGCCCGACGGTAATCAATAGATGTATTCGTGAAATTTTCAATAATTTTCCTATTGCAACCTATGTAGGTTTTACTGCAACGCCTTTTGCAAACATTTTCATTAATCCAAATGACGACTCTTTGGAAAAGAAAGATTTATTCCCGTCTGATTTTATTGTTCAGTTGCATACTCCGAGTAATTACTTTGGAGGAAGAAAGATCTTCCCCAAGAACGATGACGATATTCCGAGTTGTATTCGATTGATTGATGAAACGGAGGAAAATTTCTTCCCTGTTATACATAGTAGGGATGCGAGATTCGATGTGATGGCGGAATCGTTGAAACATGCCATACACTGCTTTTTGATTAATAATGTTATTCGAACCATTCGAGGCCAAAAAACAAAACATCGTTCGATGATGATAAATATTACGCGATATAACGATGTCCAACAAAGAATTCTCTGGAAGGTGCAGGATTATATCGAAGAGATAACAAATGCTATAGAACAATCTGCTTGTAAAACGGAAAAAGAGTTTACCGCAAATGAAGAGTTACGCAAGATACATGATTTGTTTTTAAAGGATGAATTTTACAGAACAATTCGAAATGGTTCTGCTGACTACGAAAAGGTGACTTGGAAAAAAATACAAAGTGGGTTACTGAATGAAATAAAGCAGATGCAAATTGTTGTAATAAACTCTCGTAATGGCAATGCAAATAAGTTTGATAAAAATGGGCAATCAAAAAGATTTGATTATGACGATTACAAAAATGACGGTGCAAGAGTTATTGCAATTGGCGGTCTTGTTCTTTCGCGTGGATTAACTCTTGAAGGCTTAATGGTCAGTTATTATAGTCGAAATGCTGCGGCTTACGACACCTTGCTCCAAATGTGTCGCTGGTTTGGCTATCGCCCTAAATATGAAGATTTGTGTCGAATCTATATGACGCAAACAAATATGGCAAATTTTAGCGCTGTGTTAGATGCGGTCGAAGATTTAAAAGAACAATTTAAAGAGATGGAACGGCAGGGAAAGAAGCCAGAAGATTTTGGATTGATGGTTAGAGAAAGTCCAGATACTCTAGAAACGACTTTGCTAATAACCAGTCGTAACAAAATGAGAAATTCCGAAGATGTCATTGTGCAATTGAATTATGGCGGTGTTGCCGCAGATACTTCAAAATTGGATTTGCGAAGTGAGATAAATGAGATTAACAAAAAGGCGGTTGTTGATTTTTTAAGCAAGATAGAAATAAACGAAAAGATTGATGAAAAAATAGGGAAAAAGAATGTTGAAAAAAATTATGTTGCCGAATTTATAAGCAAGTTGAAAATTCCGTATGTTAACAAGAAGTTTGATGTAGATGGATTGTCTAGATATATCGCCGAATCGAAGGTTTTCGCAGAATGGGATGTCGTTGTTGCAAATGGTGACTCTAATGCGGAATTTGAATTTGAAAATTTAAGAACTCCAGCAGTTTGCCGTCAATTCCATTTTGATAACCAGAATTTCAGAATTGGCAGAAACAACAACAGAGTGATGGAGCCTAGTATTTTCAAATTCGGATTGACGCCAGAACAGCTACAGGTGATAGAAAAGAAACATCAGGAAGAAAAAGGCGATACGGAACTTATTGTAAAAGAGCTCCTTTGTGAAGAAAGAGAACGCCCATTATTGGTCATTTATCCGATAGATTTAAAAACAAATTATGATAAAGATAAAAATAATGAAGGAATAGAAAAACAAATTGATCCTCAAAAGGAAGAAAAAAAAGCTGCTTTGAACGGAAACCTACTTTTTGCGTTTGCAGTCGGATTTCCGAAGAAAGAAAGTTCTGAAAGATTGGTTTATAGGGCAAATATGCAAAAGATTAAGGAATTGACGGATGACATCGAAATAGATGATGATGATGAAGGAGAGGATGACAATGATTAGCACGCTTCAATTACTTGCTGAATTAAAAGAACAAAAAAATGGAGAACAAAAGAAATTTAATGTAAATTCTCCGCTTGCAGTCTATTTTGGGTATAACAATAGCGGTCAGTTAAGATTGTCATTCCTTTCGACAACAAAACCGCCAAAGTTGGAGCCAACTAAATATATAAACATAGTGCAAGGACCTGATAAAACAGGATCTTTTTGGCTATGTTTTGATGTGCTATTGCCAGATCAAGAAAACGTGTTTGCGGCTTTTTGCGAGAATATTGTGAGTTCTATTTCATATACAGTAACGGAAGAACAGGCTTATTTAGCTATTCGCAGACAATATGCAAAATGGAAAGCCTTGTTTAGAAATTCTTCTGGAGTAATATTTTCAAAGGAATATATTCAAGGTTTTTTCGGTGAACTATTCTTCTTATCTCGATTTATGATTGGAAAATATGGTGTTGAAAGGGCTATAAAGTCATGGTCGGGAGTTGATGGCACAAGCAAAGATTTTTCAATAGATGCAAATTGGTATGAATTAAAGACTATCGGCGCAAAATCACCAGTTGTTCAGATTTCATCAATTTCACAGCTTGATTCAGATAATGAAGGATTTTTGGTGATAAATAAAGTAGAAACTATGTCTGATGAATATGATGGTGCTGATTGCTGTATAAAATCACTTTTTAACTCTATTTCAGATCAGATTAAAGACGAAGAATTGGAAACGATTTTTGGAGAGAAAATGGCATCTACTAACATTTTCTCTAATGACAAGGCTGTGAATATGAAATTTGCAGTACAATCGACGACATTCTATAAGGTGGATGATGACTTTCCTAGGTTAACTAGAAAGAATGTTGGATTCTCGGAAATAAATGATGTTCAGTATTCTTTATCTGTCGAATCGTTAAAGAAATATGAGGTGAATTTAAATGATTAGTCTAGAAGACTTTAGGGCAGAATTTATCAATGATATCAGTGCGAGTGCCGCTAGTGACCCGCAGCACCCATATCCTCTTGATGTCTTTATCGAGGAGTCAATTGAAGTCTTAAGAGATGCTTATTCGTTAATTACTGAAATGGAACCGCATTTTTGGGATTTTTCAGAAGGTACGAAAAAATATAAGAACATGCATATAAATGCAGGTTTTCTTGACATCCCATCGAATACGTTAAATTTGATGTTTGCCGACTATAATCCGGGCGATATTGAAAGTATTACGAATGAGTTTTTAAATAATAAGTCGAAATTGCTTATAAATTTCTTCGAAAATAGTCTGAAGGATTTCTTTTTTGATGCGGAAAAATCTAATGAAACCGTTCAATTCGCCAACGATATTCACAATCAAGCGGATTCAATAAGCAGACTACATTTATTCATTGTAAGCACCAATAAGCTGAGTAAAGCCGTAAAGAAATTAAAGCTTTCTGACTACACATTTAATAATAGAACTTACACTATTGATTTAGATGTCCTTGATATAGAAGGAATTTATAAATCGAAACTAGCGAGTTTCAAGAAAGATGAACTCGTTATTAATTGTGAAGACTATGGCTGCAAGGGTATTCCATGCATAAAGGCGGATGTGGAAACTGATTTATACGATTCCTATTTGGCGATTGTCCCGGGAAAATTCCTCTCCGAAATATACAAAGCTCATAGTTCTGAATTATTGGAATCAAATGTTCGTTCTTTTTTGAAATTGAATGGTGGTGTAAATAAAGGCATTCGTAGCACTATTTTAAATGATAAGTCGAAATTTTTTACTTACAATAATGGAATTTCGACAACGGCCAAGGAAATTTCGCTACAAACCAAGAATGAAACGCAATATATAACGTCATTTAAGGATTTGCAAATTATCAATGGCGGCCAAACTACAGCGACGTTAGCGGCAACAAGTATAAAAGATAATGCAGACTTGTCGGGAATATTTGTCCAAATGAAACTGACCGTTATTCAAAATGCGGATCCCGATTTAATTCGGAACATCGCGACATATGCAAACAGCCAGAATAAGGTTAAAACGGCTGACTTAAATTCTAGTCATCCCTTCTATATCAAGATAGAGGATTTCTCAAGAAAAATTTATGCACCCAAAGCTGTTGGGCAACTTGTTCAGCAATTATGGTTCTTTGAACGTGCTCGCGGACAATATGATCAACCGATGATGCAAATGACAACAAAAAAACAACGAGATGAATACAAAGCAAAGAATCCAAAAGAAAAAAGGTTTACTCTTACAGATCTCGCTAAATATTGCAATGCCGCAGATGCACTGCCTCATTATGTTTCTTGGGGCGGCGAAGTTAACGCAGCACATTTCCATAATAGAATGCTGAAACAGTGGGAAAAGGATTCCGCATATTTTAATGAATACTATTACAAGACGCTTATAGGTAAGAAAATCCTATTCGCCTTTATTGAAAAGGTTATTTCAAATCAGCAATGGTATCAAGAAAGAAAAGCGTACCGTCCACAATTGGTGGCCTATACATTTTCAAAGCTTGTGGAATGTGCTAATGATTTGAATCTGCGGATTGATTATGGCGATATATGGGCAAAACAGGATGTTCCTCCTCAATTTGAAAAAGATGTTGCCTTGATTGGAAAGATTGTTTTCAAATGCATTTATGCGACACAAGGCAATATTGGCACCTATTGCAAACAAGAGGCCTGCTGGAAAATTGTAAAGTCAAAAGATTATACAATTTCAGATAGTCTCAAGAAAATTCTCGTAACTCCACAAGATATAAAAGTCAGCGAAACATCAAGTAAAAAGGAACAGAGATTTGCTGATTCTGTTCGAAGCGAAGTGGACATTTTCAACAAAGGGCCTAAATATTGGGCGTCGTTGCTGGAACGTGGATTACAACAACGTGTTGTTAGTGCACAGGATAAAAAAAATCTTGAAATCGTTGTCAAGTACTGCAAAATGGAGTATGCCGAACTTTCAAAGTTCCAATTGAAATATGCACTTGAAACGATAAAGAAACTAAAAGATAATGGGATTGAATAGAAACTTTACGAAGGGACTTGTTATGAAGAAATTGAAGGTTTTCGAAGGCTTTGCTGGATATGGTGGTGCATCATTTGCTTTAAAGCGAATGAAAGAATCTTATTCCGACTTTGATTATGATATTATTGGCTACTCTGAAATTGATTTACACGCGTCGGAATTGTATGATGCAAACCATAAGGATTCAAAGGGAAAATCTATAAAGAATTGGGGGGATATATCAAAAATTAATCCTAAAGACTTGCCTAATTTTGATTTGTTTACTGGGGGCTTCCCTTGCCAACCTTTTTCTTCGGCTGGAATGCAAAAAGGGACTGAGGATCCCTATGGACGAGGAGCGATGCTTGGCCATATTATCCGTATCTGCAAAATAAAGAAGCCTAAATATATTCTTTTGGAAAATGTCAAAGGTTTCACCGCAAGCAAGTTTAAATCGGTTCACGACCAGTTGATAAAGGATCTTATTAAAATGGGATATGGTACAACTGAACAAAATACTTTGGCTCAGGTTGTACTGAACTCCAAAGATTATGGAATTCCCCAAAATAGAGAAAGGTTATGGATGTTCGCGAAATTGGGTGGTATTCCTCAAAACTTTAACTTGGAGCCTCCCAAAGTAAAAAACGAACACAAAATGGCTGATTTTCTTGATTATAGGCCTTCAAAGGAATTGTATTTGTCAGATGCTCAGATTGAGCATCTTAAGGAGAAACACAAGGTGGATTCGTTTATTGTTGATACACCATTATGTTTTGATGTCTATAATAAAAAAATTAAGTTAGATGGCTATAGCATTACTATAACACAGCCAGAGCACAATAGTCTTCGAGTAATTGAAGTTCCCAAAGAAGATGGAAAAGAGATTGTGCGCAAAATGTCTGTGCATGAACAGTTTCGATTGATGGGTTTCCATATTTCTCGTGATAAGAAAAAAAGTGAAATTGATTTTGCTGGGCAATCCTATTGTCAGTTGTCAAAAAGAGCGGGAAATGGTTGGGATGTGAATCTTGTAGAAATTCTCATGAAACATATTTGGGAACAGCTGCTATGAGTGAAATCGATAAACAATTGGCTTTGGCTCAATGGCAAACTTGTGTTGAAATGGCGAATGCGGTAAGCCAAAGACGAGATGCAACAAATAATCTTTTTGTTACACTTCATTTAGCAGTTGTTGGCGTGCTTATGGCTGTTTCTTCTTTTTCTGCTTTTGAGGTGTCAGTTATCTGTCTTTTGGGTATGGTTTTTTGTGTTACATGGATTTGCATTATAAATAATTTTAGAATATTGAATTCCCAAAAATTTCAGGTGATTACGGAGATGGAAAAAAAACTTCCGATTCAGCCAATGACAATTGAGTGGGAGGGTATTAAAAAGACCCGATATAAGTTGGGATCCTGTTTAGAACTAGTCTTACCTGTTGCGTTTGAATTTGCTTATGCAGTTTTTATGGTGGAACATCTTGTTTCAACTTAGGAGTACTTTGAGAATGCGAATGTATAACTTGTTTATAAGCCATTCATGGAATTATACGGATGCATACGATCGATTGGTAGGTTTGTTAGATTCTAGGCCTTATTTTACATATAAAAATTACTCTGTTCCAGAAGACAATCCAATCAATGATGTATTCTCCGATGCTTTGTTGGAGGCTGCGATAAAACGAAAGATGCAACTCTGTAGTTGTGTTATTATTCTTGCAGGAGTATACGCCACATATAGCAAATGGATTAATAAAGAAATTAGGCTTGCTCAGGAATTAGGAAAACCAATTATTGCTATTGAACCTTGGGGTGCTGAAAGAACATCTCAGGTTGTAAAAGAAGCTGCTGATGAAATTGTAGGATGGAATGTAGAATCTGTCATCGCAGCCATAAGAAGTTTCTCATGACGGCGTTGTTGCGTTAGGGATAGTGACCCCTTGGGGACAAGACTCGCGTAGCGAGGCTTGGTTCTAGGAGGCGAGCGGCAAGCGAAAGTGCAGGCGATTGCCCCTAGAATATAGCCCGACCCGGCCCTTCGGCAGGCTCAGGGACCTGGGCCGGGGAACGCCCAGATAGACGCCCATTGCGTGCGAAATGAAGTAATTTCTAACACAAACGGTTGCATTTTGGTTTGTTTTTATTTATTTTTAGTAAAAAAGAGGTGAGTGTATGGCTCAGACGACCTTTAGCATCAGGATGGACAGCGACCTTAAAAAGGACTTCGACAAGCTGTGCGAGGATTTTGGGATGTCAATGAGTACCGCCATAAATGTCTTTGCGCGGGCAGTCGTGCGCGAGCGCCGCATACCGTTCGATGTCGCCTCGGCCGATGCTCCGGCGTATGCCGCAGACAGGCGTGTGTTCTATAACGCGAACCCGGTTGCGAGTCGCATGCTCCGGACCATGCAGCAACTTTCCGCCGATGCCGAGAAGGCCGGCTCCGCAGGCATGACGCTCGACGAAATAAACGCCGAGATCGCCGCAGCCAGGAGCGGGAAGTAACGCGCGGGTGTTGACTTCCTGCTGGCCTCTTTGTATATTTAACCCTGTATTACGACAATCCCTGCGACAGTCGGCATAGGCCTTGCGGCCCGTACGTGCATCCGCGGTGGGGTTCATCAACCTTCTTGTTGATGTTGTTGGATAAAAGCATCCCGAAACATAACAAACCCTAATTGCGCCTGCAGTGCAGATGCAATTAAAACCGTTTTTAACGTTCGCTCATGCCGAGCGGGCTAGAGGATTATTATGGCAAGAAAAACTAAAAATACCGAAATTGTTGCGGCCAGTCCACTTGTCGCAACAGGTGTAGAGAAAATGATTTTGGTCATCCGCGATAAGCAGGTTTTGCTAGACCGCGATTTGGCGACACTCTATGGGGTCGCGACGAAAGTGCTGAACCAGGCTGTCAAGCGAAACGCCGAAAGATTCCCTGAAAGGTACTGTTTCCAGTTAAGACCCCAGGAGTACATGTTTTTGAGGTCACAATCGGGGATGCGGACAATAATTTAGACAGATTGTTTGTCCAAATATAGTTTCCGGTAATCCGCTGGGCTCATTCCGTTGAGCCCGACCTTTATCCGTTTCGTGCAAAACCATTCCAGATATTTTTCAAGCTCGGCCTTGAACTCTTCCTTGTCGACTTTTCTCCAATTTCTGCTGTAGAAGAACTCGTTCTTGAGTATACCGAAAAAGCCCTCGCAGGCGGCATTGTCGGGAGTGTAGCCCTTCCTTGACATGGAGCGAGTCAAGCCGTACTTCTTCATCCTCTCGATCCATCCAGGCCATCTGTAATGGCTCCCTCGGTCTGTATGGATAATCGGGGCTTCGCCCTCGTGGAGTGTCGCGACGGCCTTGTCCAGCATCTCGTCGACAAGGGTCGCATTAGGGGACTCCCCGATTGTCCAGCACACTGGTGCCCCGTCGAAGCAGTCGATAATCGGTGATAGGTACACTTTGCCGTCGTGTAGAGGAAATTCCGTTATGTCCGTCAGCCATTTTTGATTGGGTGCATCGGCGTGAAAATTGCGATTGAGAATATTGGGAACGGCGGGTGTGATCTCGCCTTTATACGAACTATATTTCAGTTTTTTGGGTTTGTAGACGATGAGGTTGCCGAGTTTCATTGCGCGTCTGACAACCTTCTCGGAAACTTTCTTTCCGGTTTTTGAAAGTTCGCTGTGGATTCTTCTGTAGCCGTAAGTTTTGTTGGACTCGTCGAATATTGGGACAAGTTCTTTTAGCAACTGAAGGTCCTTATTGTTCCGGTCATTCAGGTGTTTTACGTTGTAGTAATAGACGCTTCGGGACATTCCCAATGCAAGTAGGATATCCCTTAATTTGTAGCGGTTGCGTAAGGCGTTGACAAGCTGTGTTTTTTCCCTGTTGCGAAGGGCAGACAAGTCAACGCCTGGGTCTTTTTTTATTATGTTCAGCGTCTCCTTCAATATGTCAACTTCTAGCTGGAGACTTCGGATTTTCTCGTTCAGCGCCTTCGCGTCTTCGGAAGAAAGATCCTTTTCCTTCTCCGGTTTCCGCTTCGTTGGTCTTGGTTTGTTCTGCAGTCCCATAAGTCCGTATTTTTTATAGTCCTGATACCAATAATAGATACTTGCGTACGTATATCCAATATCTTTGGCGACAGAAATCATAGGTTCGCCCATTTCGTAGCATCTGCGGATGGCCTCTAGCTTAACATTGAAAGGAGCGTGTGGCGGATGTTCTGGAGTGTTTATAATCCTATGGTGTTTTCTTTCCTGATGCGGTTGGCCTTCCTTTTTTATCCACTTGTACAACTGTTTTGTCGATGGATATCCGAGTTTTCGAACGACCTTTGTTGCCGACTTTAAATCATGAAATGTTTCCAAAGCCTTGGCGATTTGATCTTCGGTAAAATGCATGATGCGTCCTCTAGTTGTGTCCAACTATTCGTCCGCATCCCCATCTGTGACCTCAAAAAAGGAAACTAGGGGAGGACGTCAGTATCTGCCCTATGTATTTACGGAACAAGGAATTGCTATGCTTTCTGCAGTCCTTCGAAGTGAAACTGCCGTTCGAGTGAGCATTGCAATTATGGATGCTTTTGTCGCAATGCGTCGCTATATGCTTGAAAATGGCGATGTTTCCAGCCGTCTTGTGCGTGTGGAAGGCAAGGAAATTGAGCAAGATCGTCGGCTTCTTGAACATGACCATAAAATAGACTCGCTTTTCGAGGCCATGGACCGCAGGGAATCCGACTTAAAAAAAGTCATGGAAAACATCATCGACCCGAGTACCTATAGGCACTTCCTGATTCTGAACGGTCAGAAATTGGAGGCGGACGTCGCTTACGCGCAGATTTACGGCATGGCGAAGAAATCGGTGCTGATTGTAGATAACTATGAACCAAATAAAGGAGAATTACTGTGAAGAAAAAAGCAGAGAACGAGAAAGAACTTGAGTTGCCTAAGGAACTCTTGGAATCAATAGCTGGGCTTAATGAACTTATGAGCCAGCATCAGGATCAAGCCGCCGCAATGATGTACAGATTGATGTTCCGCCATGAACGGAATCTCCATGTACTAGACCACTATTCAGATGTTGTACTTGGAGGCGTTTCTGGCATGGGTAGCGAGTTCGCGAAAGAGGATTACAGGAATTTCTTGCAATACCTGTCGTATGTTATTCCTAGCGAATATGCTCCGCATAAGGAAATGTACGAAGAAGAGCTCAGAATCGCCGAAGATGATGATGAGTGAACAGCGTGTATTACAATTTGTATTGTAATGTGTATTGACAAGTGTATATACATTTTCTACAATAGGGAGGGTGCGTAATAACTGTAAGGAGAGCTCATGAAGACGAAGTGCAAAAAGCGCGAGAAGATTAAGCTGCCCAAGGGGTTCAAGCTGGTTGACGATTTCTTGTCTAAAGAGGAGATTGAAGCGCTTGAAAACGACACCTCGATGAGAGATCCGATGGTTATCACCGGCGGTCATGAGTCGGAGACGCTGGAGGAATCCATTGCACGCATCAGCCGCGCCATTGCCGAGGCCAAGGAAGAAAAGAAGATGTATTCCATAAGGCTCAAGGTCAAGACGGTGGAATCGATCAAACGCAAGGCCGCCGCCGTGGGCATCCCCTACCAGACTTACGTGAACGTGGTGCTCGACAACGCTGCTTCCGCCTAATTTTTCTATATTTCCGTGCGTTTAAGGCCGTGCCTTAAGAACCATTTGACACAAGAAAAGGAACGCTATGCCAGCTTTTGATCCGAATGCGAAAAAGATGCTGATTTCGGGAAACGAGGCCATCTCGCTTTCCATGCGCCACTGCAACGTGCAGTTTGCCGCAGGCTACCCGGGAACCCCCTCTACCGAAATCCTCGAGGACTATTCTGAACTCGGCGGGTATGCCCAGTGGGCCCCGAACGAGAAGGTCGCCGCCGAAGTGGCCCTGGGTGCAGCCTTTGGCCATGCCCGCAGCGTGGTCACCATGAAGATGGTGGGCCTCAACGTGGCAAGCGACGTGCTCTACACCGCGACCTACACGGGCGTGGATGGCGGCATGGTTTGGATCGTTGCCGACGACCCGGGCCAGGGCAGTTCCCAGAACGAACAGGATACCCGCAACCACGCGAAGGCGTCCGTTTGCCCGATGTTCGAGCCCAGCAACTCGCAGGAAGCCTACGACTTCTTCCGCATCGCCATGCAGACCAGCGAAAAGTTCAAGATTCCGGTAATCCTCCGCATGACGACCCGCGTGGACCACTCCAAGTCCATCGTCGTCCCGAAGGAAGAACTCCCGGCGATGGTGCCGAACTTCGAACGCAACATCGCCCAGCACGTGATGGTGCCCGGCTTCAGTAAGCCCGCGGGCCGCAAGCTCCGCGCCAAGATGGACGAGATGGAAGCCTGGAACGTGGCCGAAGGCCCGAACAAGGTGGAAATGCGCAGCGCCGACATGGGCATTATCACGAGCGGCATCAGATACCACCATGTGCGTGAAGCCGCCCCGGAAGCAAGCATCCTCAAGCTCGGTATGACGTACCCGCTGCCGATGCAGCTCATCAAGGATTTCGCGAAGAAGTTTGAAGGCAAGCGCCTGCTCGTGATCGAAGAGAACGACCCGTGGCTCGCCGAGAACATCAAGGCCGCGGGCATCCAGTGCGAAAGCAAGTACGACCCGATTTTCCGCTTCGGCGAACTTGACGTGAACCGCGTGCGCCGCATTATCGCTGGCGACAAGAATCCGGACCCGGTTCCGGTGAAGGGCAAGCCGCCTATGCTCTGCCCGGGCTGCCCGCACCGCAGCTCCTTCGCGGTTCTCAAGGAACTCGACTGCATCGTCTCCGGCGACATCGGTTGCTACACGCTCGCCGCTCTCCCGCCTATCAGCGCGATGGACTACATGATTGACATGGGTGCCGCTATCGGCATGGGTATTGGCCTGCGCAACGTGCTCCCGCGCGAACAGGCCAAGAAGGTCGTCTCCGTGATTGGCGACTCCACCTTCGTGCACAGTGGCATCACCGGCCTCGTGGAAGCGGGCTACAACCGCCCCGACACCGGCCATGTGGTCGTCATCCTCGACAACAGCATCACCGCCATGACGGGCCAGCAGGAACACCCGGGTACGGGTCGCCATCTGGACCACAGCCCGGCCTACAAGCTGGACTACGGCGCCATCGCGAAGACTGCCGGTTTCGACAACGTGTACGAAGTGAACCAGGTCAAGGAACCCGAGAAGTTCAAGGAACTCGTGAAGGAAGCTCTCGAGAAGGACGAGCTCACGCTCATCGTGGCGAAGAGCCCCTGCATTCTTGCCCTCAAGAGCATCCTCGCCTGGGACAAGGCCAACAAGGAAAAGGCGGAAAAGGCTCTCGCCGAGTCCGAAGCCGCCGCCAAGAAGAACGGCAACTTTTAAGGAGAAGTTTTTATGAGCGTAGTTAACGTGAAATTTGCCGGCCTCGGTGGCACAGGCGTTATCAAGGCGAGCGACGTGATGGCGGAACTCGTGTTCGAACAGGGTTACGACGTGAAGAAGGCCGAAGTGCACGGCATGAGCCAGCGCGGCGGTTCCATCGCAAGCGACGTCCGCTTCGCGAAGGGCGAAGAGGTGCAGTCCCCGATGATCCCGACGGGCGAAGCCGACTACCTGGTGGTATTCGACGAGACGCAGGTCGTGGTGAACGAAGCCTTCCTCAAGCAGGGCGGCGTGCTCCTCACTCCGGCTGACATCGACGTCTCTAAACTCGAAAACGTGAAGGCCCTGAACGTCGCGATGCTCGGCAAGCTGAGCAAGCACTTCGACTTCACTGTCGAACAGTGGACTGTCGCTTTGAACAAGCTCTTCGCCGAAAAGTTCCACGAAGGGAACAAGAAAGCGTTCATGCTTGGCCGCGAAGGGTAATGGTGTCATCCTGAGCGAAGTCGAAGGATCTAAAGACATTTTACACATTGTCGCCCCGGACTCGTTCCGGGGTTGTTTTTTGGAATTAGCCCGTTTTTGACCCCTAAATATTTGTAATTTGTAATCATGGCACGGTTTTTGCAGTATATACTGCGCGCGCTGAAAAGTGCGCTGTACCGCGGTTCTCGGTGTATGCCCGGACCGCGTTATGCCGTTGTGCCTGTGGCGCTGTGCGTGGCCCTGTTCATGGGCTGCGAAGAAATCGAAGAAGAAAAGCCGTGGATCCACGTGGACCGTCCGCAGATGCTGTTCACCGACACGACGCTTTTGGACTGCTACGACAAGGACGTTCTCTCGTGGAAATTGAAGACCGCGTATCTGGAACGCTGGTCCGACAAGGAGGTGGTGTTCATGCGTCCGGTGCTCGTAGATATCTACGATTCCGTGGGCGAACGCGTTGCCTTCTTGCGTGCGGACTCGGGCCGCATGGATATGCATTTTACCTACGTGTATGCCTACGGGCACGTGTACGCGCTGACCCCGAAGGGGGCGTCGGTGCGTGCGGATTCGCTTTTGTGGAACAAGCGCGACAACATGGTGCGTACCGACAGCTACGTGCGCGTGGTTTCCGAAGATGGCGACGTGCTGCAGGGCAAGGGATTCGAGAGCGACGCGCGTATGGACAACTGGCGCATTCTCTCGAACGTGACGGGTATATTCCAGGATGCGGCGAAGCGCATGAAGGAAGAGGACAAGAAGCAGGCGGAAGAACTCGAGAAGAAGCCCGATTCTACGGCGGCGCCTGCCGTGGCGCACCCGCCTCCGGTCGCTAAAACTGCGCCGGCTAAAACTGCGCCGGCTAAAACTGCGCCGCCACAGCCCGCGAAAGTCGCTCCGGCTAGTGCACCGCCGGTAAGGACTGCGCCTAATGCCGCGCCTCCCGCAGATTCCGCGCATTCCGGCAAGAAGGGTCGCTTCAAGTCGATTGCACGCCGGGGTGTTTCCGAGAGAATTACGGAAGATGCTGCCGCGATGCCTGCACCTCAAGAAGAACCTGCCGCAGACCCGAATGGGGGAACGCGCCCGCGGGCAAAGAGGCGCGAATGATGCAGGCGTTTGGACAACGTTGTCTTGAACTGCGGGGGCGTCGCTACCCGCGGGCCTGCCTGCGGGTTTTCGCCATCCTGCTTGCACTTGCATTGCTCCTCCCGGTAGGTGCGTTCGCGCAGTCGTCCCCGCTTATCATGAAGCATGCGGATAACCTTTCCGTCGCGCGCAAGCGGGGTTCCCTGTTGCTGGAGGGCCGCGTGTTCTTTGTGCACGATAGCGTGCAGTTCCGCACCCAGCGCGCCACCTGGAACAAGGATGCGGAAGTTGTGAACTGCGACGGCGGTTTTTTGTTCACGCACCCCTCGGGCTTTATCCAGGCGAAGAGCGGCATGTACCGCAAAAAGCAGAGCCTTGCCACCGCGATGGGCGATGTAGTCGCGGGTGACTCCGCAAGCTCGTACAGGTTTACGGGTGACTTTTTGGAATACGACCGCGAGAACGAAATCCTCACGATGCCGCAGAAGCCCAAGCTGTACCAGTACGAAAAACGCAAGGACGGCGGTACGGACACGCTCACCATCGGGGCGAACAAGATTATCTACAATAAGAAGGCCTCCTTTGCCGAGGCGTACAAGAACGTGAAGGTGACGCAGAGCGACATGGTGGTCACTTGCGATACGGGCTATTTTGACCGCGCGAACAGCTGGCTTTCGCTGAAGGGCAACCCTACGTTCGACATGAAGAACTACCACCTCACGGGCGATTCCATCTACCTCACGATTGACGAGAACAAGAAGACCCTCACCTCGGCGCTCGTGATAAGGAACGCGCACGGCATCTCGAAGGAAGACCCGAAGAAGAACGCTCCCGGCAACGTGACGGAAGCGTTCGGCGATACGCTGTTCTGCGAGTTCAAGGACAACAAGATTGAGCGCCTGTACGTGAACCTGAACGCGAAGGGATTCTTTTACGAGACGGACCTGCCCGACTACAGGAACCTGATGGACGGAAACCGCCTCGACATGTATTTCAAGAAGGGCAAGATGGACCACGCCGTCGTTTCGGGCAAGGCGCAGAGCACCTACTTCTACGTGAAGAAGGACCGCACGGTCTCGGGCAAGAACGAGGCGGCGGGCGATACCATCAACATCGTGTTCGACCCGCTCAAGAATGCGGTAAAGACGCTCAGGCTGCTTGGCCGCAGTACCATCGCGAGCGGGCGCTACGTGGACCTCGAAAAGGAACAGCGCGAGAAGGCCGCGAAGGAAAAGGCACTCAGGGATTCGCTTGCGGCTGCCGGCGTCTCCGATACGACCGGCTTGACAAAATTGCGTGGTGGCAACGATAAGAAGGAGCGCCGCAAGCCGAGTGCGATCAGGCCCTCGATGAACAAGATGATAAAACGCGCGAAGGAAACCAAAAGGAAGGAGGAAGAATCTCCATGAAAAGCTTGGTAAGTACAATCCGTACGGACAAACTCCGCAAGGTCTACGGCGGTCGCCAGGTGGTGAGCGACGTGTCTATCAGCGTTTCGCAGGGCGAAATCGTCGGGCTTCTCGGGCCCAACGGTGCCGGCAAGACAACTTCCTTTTACATGATTGTGGGCATGGTGCGCCCCGATTCGGGCCACATATTCCTCGACGATATCGAGATGACGGACAAGCCCATGTACAAGCGCGCCCGCCTCGGGGTGGGCTACCTCCCGCAGGAGGCTTCCATTTTCCGCAAGCTTTCCGTTGAAGACAACATAATGGCTATTCTTGAGACGCAGGGCCTCAAGCGCCGCGAGCGCAAGATGCGCCTGGAACAGCTGCTCGAGGAATTCAAGATTACGCATATCCGCAAGACGAAATCCATGAGCTGCTCGGGTGGCGAACGCCGCCGCCTCGAGATTGCGCGTGCGCTCGCGAGCGACCCCTCGTTCCTTTTGCTTGACGAACCTTTCGCGGGTATCGACCCGATTGCCGTTGCCGACATCCAGTCCATCATTTCGGGGCTCAAGGACCGCGGCATGGGCATCCTCATTACCGACCATAACGTGCGCGAGACGCTTTCCATTACCGACCGTGCCTACATTATGTACAAGAGCCAGGTGCTGACCGAGGGTTCGTCCGAATACTTGGCGAACGACCCGGAAGCGCGCCGTATATACCTGGGCGACAGTTTCCGCCTGGACTAGGAGTTTTGATGAACTTAGGCATGCAAATAGGACAGTCCCAGCGACTCGAGCAGAACATCTCGCCACAGATGTTGCAGGCGGCTGCTATTCTGCAGAAGACTTCGCAGGAACTGGATATCGCCATCAACGAGGAACTTTCGGCAAATCCGCTCCTTGAAATGGACGATGAGGTGCCCGAGGATACGGGTGCCGAAGAGAGTGCGGACGATTCGGGCGACGACGGTGAAATTCGCGAGATGGATTTTGAGAGCGGAACGCTTGAGGATACCGCCGACCACGATTACGACATTTCGGACAACGTTATCGATACCGACATGGAGCGCCGCCTGACTGACGGGTCCTATGACGAGGACGCTCCGTTCAAGGATTTAAACGCGCCTTCCAAGGATGCCTCGGACGAGTGGGACCGCCCGCAGAAGGACCGCGACAAGAGCCTGCAGGATAACCTCCGCGACCAGTTGCGCGACTGGAACGGCAATTCGCTATTGGTGGAGCAACTCAAGGACGAGGGCTGCTCCGAGGAACACTTCCGCACGCTGGTGCAGTACCTTATCGATAGCCTCGACGAGGACGGTTTTTTGCAGGGTGCGCCCGACGAAGTGATGATGAAGATGGCCGCCGATAGGGGCGAGGACAAGTTTATTGTGGAGATGGAACGCGTAATCCGCGACGAGATTCCGCTGGAAAGCGCGAGCATGCCCGTGGCGGAGGCTTTCCACGTGCTGCAGGGGTTCACTCCCCGCGGTATCGGAGCCCGCGGGATGCAGGAATCCTTCATTATCCAGGCGCAGTACATTGAGGGCTTCCCGGAACTCACTCTCCGTATACTAAAAGAACATTTCGACGACCTGATGGAACTGCGCTACCCGAAGATTGCGAAGGCGCTCTCCGTCCCGGTCGATGACGTGCAGAAGGCCGTCCGGTATATTTCGAAGCTTACGCCGCACCCGGGCAGGCTCATCTCCAACGCGCCCACGCAGATAAAGCAGGTGGACCTGCGCGTGGAACGCAAGGGTGGCAGGTTCGAGGTGGAATGCACGCAGGATTCCTGGAAGAAGGTCAAGCGCCTTCACGTAAACAAGCTGTATGCCGACATGCTCACCGACGGTTCCAAGCTCGACAAGGAAACGCGCGAGTACATCCAGAACAACAAGCGCAAGGCGGAAGAGTTTATCAGTGCGGCAAACAACAGGTTCTCTACCATGGAACTCGTGATGAGGGCCATCGTGAAGCGGCAGCCTGCATTCTTCAAGAACGGCCCCGCATTTTTAAAGCCGATGGTGCTGCAAGATATCGCGAGCGAGGTGAAGCGCGACCTTTCGACGATTAGCCGCGTGACTAACGGCAAGTACGTGGAGACCCCCTTCGGGATATTCGAGCTCAAGGACTTCTTTACCTCGGGCGTGCGCCAGCAGGGCAAGCGCGCGGGCGTGCAGCCTGCCGCCGAGGATGCTCCGCTGGGCCCGGCCGTGAACGCCGGGGAAGAGGGTGACGAGGATGTCGTCGGCTCGGCCCGGATCCTCGAGGCCATCAAGGACCTGGTGGACGGCGAGAACAAGAAAAAGCCCCTCTCGGACCAGGCCATCGCCGACGCCCTGGCTGCCCAGGGCATCCAGGTGGCGCGCCGCACGGTGGCAAAATACCGCGAGGAACGCCTCAAGATACTCCCCGCCCGCCAGCGAAAGCTGCTCTAAAAAGCCGTTTTGGGGCAAATTTCGCCATTTTGGGGCCCTTATATTCCAATTCGGATTAATTATTCGTAAAAAAACTTTCATTTACTTGTTTTTTTCGGAAAAAAAGATGTATATACTCTAGATGCGAGGCGAACGGCCTTGCAAAAAATGCCATCTTTACTTACGGAGGTATCAATATGGATATTCAGTTTTCTGCTCGTCACTTCAACGCATCTGCAGGTCTCCAGGACCGTATTCAGGAAGAAATGGACAAGTTGGCCAAGTTCTACCCTAACATCACGAATGCTTCCGTAATCCTTGACCACGAAGTCGAACACCAGCGCCACTGCGAAATCACCGTGAACATTACCGGTTCCGTGGTCGTGGGCTCTGCCGACGAAGACAACATGGGCAAGGCGGTAGACGTGGCGCTCGAACGCGTGAAGGTCCAGCTGAAGAAGGCGAACGACAAGCAGAACGACCACCGCGCACAACCCGTTTCCAACCTGACGTAAGCCGTGTCTGAATCCAGGTTGAAAGACATCAAGATCCTGCACCGGGAAAAACTCTCGGTGCGGGACTTTTTTGCACATTTCGGAAAGGACCTGCAGCTCGCGCTCCATTCCCCGGAAGGCGACCTCGACACGAACATCGCCGAAAGCGGCATCCACCGCCCCGGTCTTGCGATGGCGGGCTACACGAAGGTCTACAGCTCCAAGCAGATCCAGGTGGTGGGCCATACGGAATGGAACTACCTCGAAAGCCTCGGGCCCGAGGGCCGCAAGAAGGTGTTCGAGAACCTCTCCGTTTTCCGTGCCCCGATGTGGGTGGTGACCCACGCGCAGATGCCGCATGCCGAACTCAAGGAGATGTGCTCCAAGCTGCATATCCCGCTGTTCTCCACCACGCTGCATACCTACGAGTTCAACAAGGTTGCCCAGAGGATTCTCGAGGAATTCTTTGCGCCGCACTCCATTATCCACGGGAGCCTCGTGGACGTGTACGGCATCGGCATGCTCTTTATTGGCGATAGCAACGTGGGCAAGTCGGAATGCGTGCTCGAACTCGTGGAAAGCGGGCACCGCATGGTTGCAGACGACGTTGTACACATCAGTCACGTGGGGAACGCGATTATCGGGCGCCCCGACCCGCTGATACGCCACCACATGGAAATCCGCGGCGTGGGCATTCTCGATATCCGCTCCATGTTCGGCATCCACGCCATCCGCAAGGTGAAGAAAATCGAGGTGATCGTTGAACTCCAGCCGTGGCAGCGCGACGTGCGGTACGAACGCACGGGCCTCAACGAGCAGGAGGAGGTCGTGATGGGGGTCCATATCCCGAAGATTGTGCTCCCCGTGGCGCCGGGCAAGAACCTTACCGTGATTTCCGAGGTTATCGCGATGAATTCGCTCATGAAGATGAACGGCCAGGACGTGGCCCGCGACTTCAACGAGGACCTGATGAAGAAAATCAAGGCGAAAGCGAAGGGCGAGTACACCGATGGCCTGCAAGAAATGGACATCGAACACTGGTCGCTCTACGAATAACCTTATAAATGCTATCTTTCCCGCCGATGAACCAGCTCCTGAAGACAATCAAGGCAAACCTGTTCCCCTTTATCGTGTTCATGATATTGGTGTTGGCGTGTGTTTTTGGATGGTACTTCTACCACCCCTCGAGCCCGTACCACGCGCGCTACAGCTTTGTGGTGAGCTACCAGGAAGTTGGAACGCTCTCGCCGGGTAACCGCGTGGTGGTTCGCGGTATCGCGAAGGGCCAGATCCTGAAGGTGGAACTGACCGACGATGCCGTGTTCGTGAAGGTGGAAGTGCTTGCCGATGCGAAGATTTCCAGGCATTCCGAGTTCAGGCTCATCAACGCGGGCCTTATGGGCGAACGCGAAATGAACATCTTGACTGCGGATGACAATGACTGGATTGCAGACGGCGATACCGTGCTGGGCGCCTATGACGACGGCATTGCGGGTGTCGGGATGGTGTTCTTGAACGCGATTGCCGACCTCGACACGATGAGGCAGATGGTGGTCGCCCTGAAGGATTCCCTTACGATCGGTACGTCGGGCAAGAAGATGGAACGAATCGTGAAGAAGGGCAAGAACCTGGTGCGTGCGGGAGAGAACCTGGTTACGGAGACGCGCAACGACGCGCAGGCGGTGCTCGACAAGGCCGAATCCACGCTCCAGAAGGTCCGCGGCGTGATTGACGATGCTGCCTCCAAGGGGGCGGTATCTGTCGAGAAGGGTTCTGCCATGCTTGCCCACGTAGATAGCGTGCTGGCCCAGGTGAAGGCCACCAAGGAAGAACTTGATGCGGTCGCCGCGAAAGTGGACAAGACCGACAATACGGCCGGGCTGGTCGTTACAGGCAAGGGAAAGT
Organism: Fibrobacter sp. UWT3; assembly: GCF_900230125.1. NCBI lineage: Bacteria > Pseudomonadati > Fibrobacterota > Fibrobacteria > Fibrobacterales > Fibrobacteraceae > Fibrobacter > Fibrobacter sp. UWT3. The sequence goes on from NZ_OCSS01000002.1 coordinate 531,510, forward strand.
TGGTTCGGGAACTTGACCGGATTTCGCTTGACATAGACAAGTTGATTTCCGATATAAAAAAGAGCGGATTGAAACTAAATGTGGATATTTTTTAAAAAAAATTGTACCACTTTGTAAAAAAAAAGATATTTTCCGCATATAATGTGTATAACCGACTCTACGAAAGGAGCGTGCCATGAGTGAAAAGAAACCCGCTAAAATGAGTGATGCCGACCTGAAGTTCTTCGAGGAGATGCTCATCGAGAAACGTCGCCAGCTGGTGACGGCTCAGAGCGATTCTGAAAGGGCAAGTTCGTTCCAGGGCCAGAAGAACCAGGCGGGCGACGGTAGCGATTCCGACAGCGCCGACTCCGCGACGGACTACAACACGCTCGAGACCACGTTCTCGCTCGCGGCCCGCGAAGGCAAGTACCTTGTGTACTTGGAAGAGGCGTTGAAGCGCATTCACGACGGTACGTTCGGCGTGTGCAAGGTCTGCAAGAAGCTTATCCCGAAGGCCCGCCTCATGGCAGTGCCGACTGCCACCAAGTGCGTGAACTGCAAGGAAGAGACGAAGAAGAAGGAACAGGAAAACAACCGTATGGAAATGGCCCGACTCTTCGCCGAAGCGCAGCGCAAGGAAATGCAGAAGAGGGCCGCTGGAAGGTAGTTGCTGGCCGATTGCGCGGAAAAAAATGCGCGGCTTATGAATGTCATCCCCGGCTCCGGCCGGGGATCTTTTTGTTTATAGCGGTTTTTTGGAAAAAAGCAGACCAAATGGGTGGAAGGCGCACGTTTAGTCTGCTGTTTTATAGTTTATATGTAAACGAATGCCCCGAAAATGGTGGTTGTGGGGGCAAAAAGGGGCTGAAAATGGCGGATACCCCTCTTTTGAGGCTCAAAATCGTTTAATTTGTTTGAAAAATGACAGACTAAATGTTGTGTTTGGGGGTATTTGGTCTGCCAAAACCGCAAAAAGGCGCTTTTGAAAATCACAATTTGACTGCGGACTTTTCGCTGGTCTTAAACTGCGTCTAGGATTGCTTTTATTAAACTGCGCCGAAAAACGCGTCGGCAAGCGATGCGCGGAAGGCGTGGATGCGGTCGGCGTTTGCCTCGCGGTGCGGGTACGTGAAGTCGCTGAGAAGCACGACTGCGGCGCCGGCGATGGGGTCGGCGACGATGCTCGCCCCGGTGAACCCGGTTTTCCCGAACGCATGGGGCGACACGCGCGACCCCATGAACTTGCCCTGGGCAAGTTCCCAGCCGAGGGCTGTGCAGGCGCCGTTCGCAGCACCTGCCGGCGAATCTCCCGCAGTAGAATCTCCCGAAGTAGAATTGCCTGCCGGCAAAAACTGTGCGGCACCTTCCCGAATAAACGCGTTCTCGCTGACCATCTTCAATATGTCCGCGGGTGCAACGCGGATTTCGCTCCCGTTCGCGCCGGCTGCAATCCCGTCGTTCATGACCATCTTCACGAACTTGAGCAGGTCGGGCACGCAGCTGAACATGCCGGCGCTCCCTACCGGGAAAAGCTTGCGCAATACCCACGCGCTCTCGTCGTGAATCTCCCCGCAAATCTCGCGCCCGCGGAACTCGCATATTTCCGTCGGGGCAATTTCTTTGCGAGGTATCGCATTCCACTCGCGGGTCAGCGGGTCCCAGCCGCTGCGCGTCATGCCGAGCGGCTCGAAGAACCGCTCGCGGCCCTGCTGTTGCAGGTCCTTGCCCGTAAGTCGCTGCAGTATAATCCCGAGCAGCACGCTGGCCGGGTTCCCGTAGTTGAAATCCGCTCCGGGCGCCTTTGCGAACTTGTATGTAAATAGGGCATTCAGGATACCTTCGGGCGGGAGCGTGCGCAATGTCTTCATGGGCACGCGGTAATCCAGGCTGTGCGTAAGCAGGTGGAAAACGCGGATGTCTTCGCGGTAGTTTGTCTGCAATTCGGGAATGTAGTTGATTACCCGATCGTCAAGGTGCAACTTGCCCTCCAGAATGTAGCAGAGGGCGAGTGTCGACGTGGGGCAGACCTTCGTGAGGCTCGCGATGTCGAAAACCGTATCTGCGGGCGTATTGAGCGCGACCGTGCGCGTGGTGCCGTCGGGCAGAATGAATCCCGCGACCGCCTTGTGGAACACCCCGGCGGATTCCCCCTGCGAAAGGAGCCTTTCGATATTGCTTTCGTTGAATGCCATGGCTTGAATTATAGCAAACCTGTGAAAGACCCTGATACTATTTTGCCCGACAGACTACTTTTTGGGGCGATTAGCGGCGTTCTTTCTGTTCCTTGAAAGATTATATTATTAAAATAAGGCTCTGCGAGTTTATTATGAAAAAGTCTATTGCGAAATATTTTGTTCTGTTTGTCCTTTTAGCGGCGGTGCTTGACCTCACCGGCTGCGCCATATTGCTGAACGTTAAGAAAGACACCCAGGACATCATCATCGTAGCGGAAGATGGCGGGGTATACGATTTTTATGTGGATAACAGTATCGTTTGCCGTAATACCGATAGGTGTGTCTATGTCCATAGCAAGGGAACCCCCTGCCAGCATACCTTCGACCTCAAGAGAGGGGATGATATTTACGGCACCTTGTTTTACGGCTATTGGGAAGAAAAGTCGACTTTAGCCAAGATGATGTCCGTATCCAAGCGTGAAGACAACGCATGCCCCGAAGAATGGGAAGGGGAAGCGATACACGTAATCGTGGAAATAGACCCCGATATCGATGGTCGCGAGGATTCTGCTGCTAGATAGTTTTTATTATCTTGTCTTTTATGCAAGAAGAGCAAATTGACATCCTGAACGCCGACGGCACCCCTGCGGGTTATTCCTGCGGGCGCACGCGCGTGCATGCGGAAGGCCTGTGGCACCGCACGGTACATATCTGGGCATTCAACCGCGAAGGGAAAATTCTTTTCCAGTTGCGGGCCCGCGTGAAGGAAAATAACCCCGGCCTCTTGGACACGAGCTGCGCGGGGCATATCTCTGCGGGCGATACCAGCGTGAACGCCGCCGTGCGCGAACTGCGCGAAGAACTTGGCGTGCGAAAAAGTTCGCGCGACCTCGAATATCTATTCGAGGCGACACACGAGAGTGTGCTCAACGGCGGCAGCTACCTCGATAACGAATACTACGACGTTTACAAGACGACCCTCACGGACGAGGAGGCAAAATCGCTTGTGCCGCAACCCGGTGAAGTCGACGATTTTGTCTGGATGACGCGCGATGAATTTTTCGCGAAGCGCAAGCTGCACCCCGAAAAGTTCGTGAATCACCCGAAAGATTACCAGTGGCTTATGGAGAACGCGAAATGACGATGTACAAGAATGCGGCCCTCGTGCTTGAAGGCGGCGGAATGCGCGGCGCCTACCTGTCGGGAGTGCTCGACGTAATGCACGATAACGGCCTCAAGTTCGGCGGCTATGCCGGGACGTCCGCGGGTGCCACGCACCTGTGCAGCTACCTCTCGGAACAGCGCGAAAGAAACAGGCGTATCGATGTCGTCCATTCGGCAAGCAAGCGCTACATGGGCTGGGGGAATCTCATCCGCACCGGCGAATTCTTTGAGGTCGATTACTGCTACAGGCAGATTCCCTACGTTATAGACCCGTTCGATTTCGAGAAGTTCCGCGAGAATGCGGCCGAGTCCGATTTCTATGCGGCGACATCGAACCTGGAAACGGGCGAGGCGGCCTACCTGCTGACCCGCGACCTCGACACGCCCGAAGGCATGGACAGGATCCGTGCGTCGGCATCGCTCCCGCTGATGAGCCACATCGTGGAAGTCGACGGTATGAAGCTCTTGGATGGCGGTGTCGCCGACAGCATTCCGTTCGAAATCATGGCGAAGAAGGGCTTTGAAAAGCAGGTCGTCATCGTGACGCAGCCCGAGGGCTACGTGAAGAAACCGAACTCGCTTGTTCCTTTGTTCAAAATCATCTACCGCAAGTACCCGAAGTTTATCGAGGCGGTAAGGACGCGCCACATACGCTATAACGAGTGCCTGAAAACGCTCGATGAATGGTGCAATCGCGGGACTGCGTTCCGTATCCGCCCGAGCGAAAGTTTCGATATCTCGCGCCTCGAAAAGGACAAGTCCAAGCTCGCGCGCCTCTACGATTTGGGCGTGAAAGACGCGACCGCCCTCATGCCGAGGCTGTTGAATTTCTTAGAGAGTAAATGACGTGTCATTCTGAGCGGAGTGAAACGGAGTCGAAGAATCTAGTCGAGAAGAACCTATGTCTAAAGCAATTCCCGGTCGCAGGTACCGCCATTACAAGAAAGATACGATGATCTATACGGTCATTACTGCTGATGCCCTTGACTGCGAAACGGTTGAACCCGTCGTGGTGTACCGCAGCGAGTACGAGACTCCCGACCACCCGAAGGGAACGCTCTGGGTGCGCTCCCGTAAGGATTTCGAGAGCCGCGTCATGCTCCCCGATGGCGTCGAGATGGACCGCTTTACGGAAATTTGATTGCCTCCGATTTGAGAAATGTATAGTTTGAAGAAGGAAATTTTTTTCATCTTGTTATTCTGCCTGTTTGCCCATGCAGAACAGTCGGATTTGTATTCGTTCTATTACAAGGGTGAACGGATAGAAGTTTGCCAAAAGGGATGTCAGGTAAAATACGAAAAAAGGTACGATGGTGTAGTTCTTCGCCATGAAGGGACTTCCGTGTATTTGATAGGCGATGACCATGCGGTTGCAAGGTTCCTGTATGATTCCGGTTTCCGACTGGAAAAAATGTTTGAAAATAATGAGTTCGTAGACGGTTCGATGGTGAAGACGAAGAATTATACATATAAACTAAATAGACTGACTGCGACAAATTCTGATTATAACATATACCTTCGACATGGCTTCTTTTTTGGTGATATATCTCCAGATTTTATGGAAGAATTGAAAAAGGACGATAAAAAAATTATTTTCACGATAGCCCCAAGAAAGGCTATCAGGACTGTAAAATAAGAAGGAGAAACAAATGGATTTCAAAAAGTTTTCCGCTGCCTCCGCGGCACTTGCATTCGGGATTGCGCTTGTCGCGTGCGATTCCGATTCGTCTTCCGGCCCGCAAAACGAACCCGCCTCTTCGAATGCGTATGACCGCGACAGCGATGGCCCTACTAGTTATGGCGAAATTATTTTGGTCTCAAGTTCCAGCGTCACACCGAAGGACGTCGTTCTGAGTAGTAGCGAAAAATCGAGCAGCAGCGAGACAAGCGCGTCCAGTTCATCTAGCGCAGCCGTCTCGAACGTGGAATACGGCACGTTTACCGATTCCCGCGACAGCAAGAACTACAAGACCGTGAAAATCGGCAACCTCACCTGGATGGCCGAGAACCTGAACTTTGACAACAGTGCTACTGCCACGGGTTCCATCGATTCTAGCTTCTGCTATGACGGCATTCCGGCGAACTGCACGAAGTATGGCCGCCTCTACCAGGAATACGCCGCGACGGCTGTGTGCCCCGAAGGCTGGCGCCTCCCCACTGCGGATGACTGGCGCGACCTGACCACTACGGCGAAGAGCGAATTCGGTGACGACAACGGCTCCCTGCGCGCCGTGGGCGAGTGGGAAAATACGATTTTTGGAGACAACGTAACGGCCACAAACGCAAGCGGGTTCTCCGCTATCCCGGCAGGTTACCGCGCCAAGACCGGCGAATGCGACGGCGAGGGCACCAAGGCCTATTTCTGGGGCGAAGACAACATGAATCACTACGCCTGGATACTCTCGAACCAGTACGACATGGAGAAGGAATCCATACAGCGCGGGTACTTCGCCTACGCCGTGCGTTGCGTCAAGGACTAGTAAATCTGGAACCGCGGACTAGGAACCGCGTTTCATCTCGGCCATGACCATGCCCGCGACAATCGCTACCGCACCCGCGATGGCGACAGGCGTGATGCGCTCGCCCAAGGCGATGACCGCCGTGATGATGGTGACGAGCGGGATGGCGTAGATGTAGTTGCTCGCGAGCACTGTGCCGAGCTGCTTCAGCACCTTGTTCCATGCGAGGTAGCCGAGCAGCGACGAGAAAACCGTGAGGCAGACGAAGTTGAACAATACGACCGGCTCCGCGAAGTTCTGCCACGGGATATCGAGCGTTTTGTGGATATCGCCACCCGCCTCGAAGAATAGCGCGGGTAGCGACATGAGCGCCCCGTAAAAGAACATCTTGCGGGTTATGAACAAAGTAGAATACACGCCGTTGAGCCTGCGCACCACAAGCGAGTAGACCGCCCACATGACGGACGAGGTGAACGCGAGCATGTCGCCTACGGGCGAAAGCTTCAGGATGAACTTGCCGTTCAGCACCACGAGCACCATCCCGACAAACGTAATCAGGCACCCGACAACCTGCCGCTTGCCGAGGCGCTCCGCCTTGTACAGGATGCCCCCGAAAATCATGGTGAGCAGCGGGTTCGTGCACACGATAAGCGAGACGTTGCTGCTGGGCGAAAGCGAGAGCGCCGTGTTCTCGGCCCAGAAGTAGAGCGTACAGCCTGTGATACCGCAGACGAACAGGATGATTTCGTGCTTCCAGTTTTGGCAGCGGAATTGCTTGTGGGATGCAGCGAGAAGGATAAGGTAGGTGACCGCGAACCGCAACGTAAAAATCTGCACCGCGCTGAATCCGTGGTTCAGCAGCACCTTCGTGCTCACGAAACTCGTGCCCCAGAACGCAATCGTCGCGATGGCGAGGATATGCCAGAGGGCTATGTTGTTGCGTGAGGGTGTCATCGATGCCAAAGATAGAAAAAGGGATGCTTAGCCGTCGGTCGATTTTAAATTTATGCAAATATTTGCATAAATGCATTGACAAGGTATAGTCTTTTTCTATATTTGCCTATCGAACGGATAGGAATGTTTTGCGATTGTGGCGACGGCCTTTGGCGAATTATCTTTCGTCTTTCGTCTATCGTCTTTCGTCTAACATACCTCACTATCTATATTTTAAGGCTATAACAAACAAGAGGCAAAAATGTCTAAGATCGAAACTTTGTGCGTACAGGGCGGCTGGCAGCCGAAAAACGGCGAACCGCGCGTCCTCCCCATCTACCAGAGCACCACTTTCAAGTACGAGTCCAGCAACGCGATGGCCGACCTGTTCGACCTAAAGGCCAGCGGCTACTTCTACACGCGCCTGCAGAACCCGACCAACGATGCTGTGGCATCCAAGATTGCGGCCATGGAAGGCGGTGTCGCTGCGATGCTCACGAGTTCCGGTCAGGCGGCGAACTTCTTTGCCGTGTTCAACATCTGCGAGGCGGGCGACCACTTCATCAGCACCAGCGCCATCTACGGCGGTACGAGCAACCTCTTCAGCGTTACCATGAAGAAGCTCGGCATCGAATGCACGTTCGTGGACCAGGATGCCAGCGACGAGGAAATCGAGAAGGCCTTCCGCCCGAACACCAAGTGCTTCTTCGGCGAGACGGTGGCAAACCCCGCCGGCAAGATTCTGGACCTCAAGCGCTTCGCGGACATCGCCCACAAGCACGGCGTGCCGATGATTGTGGACAACACGTTCCCGACTCCGATTCTCTGCCGCCCGATCGAATTCGGCGTGGACATCGTGACGCATTCCACCACCAAGTACATGGACGGTCACGCGATGGCCGTGGGTGGCTGCATTGTGGATAGCGGAAACTTTGACTGGGAAGCTCATCACGACAAGTTCAAGGGCCTCACCGAACCGGACCCGAGCTACCACGGCCTTGCCTACACGAAGGCTTTCGGCAAGGGCGCCTTCATCACGAAGGCTACGGCCCAGCTTATGCGCGACCTCGGCAGCATCCAGGCTCCGCAGAACGCGTTCCTCCTGAACGTTGGCCTTGAAACGCTTCACCTGCGCATGCCGCGCCACTGCGAGAACGCTCTCGCCTGCGCGAAGTTCCTGCAGAACCACCCGAAGGTGGCCTGGGTCGATTACGCGGGCCTCGAGGGCAACAAGTACCACGAACTTGCGAAGAAGCAGTTCAAGGGCGGGCTCCCGTGCGGCGTGCTCACGTTCGGTATCAAGGGTGGCCGCGAAAAGAGCATCCAGTTCATGGACAACCTCAAGATGATTTGCATCGTGACCCACGTGGCCGACGCCCGCAGCTGCGTGCTGCACCCGGCAAGCCACACGCACCGCCAGCTCAGCGACGAACAGTTGATCGAAGCAGGCGTCGCTCCGGACCTGATCCGCTTCAGCGTGGGTATCGAGAATGTCGAAGACATTATCGCCGACCTTACGCAGGCACTTGATAAAGTGTAATTCAAACGGCGCATAAGCGCCTAGAAGAACACTTTGTTCCGCTTGTTGTCGAAGATGGAATTGTGCTGCAGGAATCTATATTCTTGCAGCATTTCTTTTTCTTTGCCGCTGGCGTAGTTGTAGTTGAGGAACTTGTGGTGTTCTGTGGAATAGAATCCCCAGGAGTTCATGGCGGGGATTTGCTGCTGCATGTCGTTCAGGAACCTGTTGTAGGCGGGCAGCCCAATGCCTGCGACTTTGTACACATAGTTGCCCAGGTAGTTGAGGCTTGTCAGGGGTACGTCTACGGATTTTGATTCGTAGTTTGTCCACACGAAGAAGGGTACTTTGTACAACTTTTGACGGTCCTTCAGGGTTGCGAAATTTTTACCGTAGAGGTCTATGTAGAAATGTTTGTTTAGCCCCGGGAAGTGGTCGCCATAGAATACAATGACGACTTTCTCTTTAACTTGTTCAAAATAGTGCAGCAGGTATTTTAGCGCCTTGTCGGATTCGCGGATGAGGCCTGTGTAGAGTTCTGCGTCGGGGTATCCTGGGTATTGCTTTAGCGAGACCTGGAGCTTTTGGCTTTTCCCGTCGGGAATATAGCCGCTGTGGTTCTGCATGGTGACGCCGTAAAGGAACAACGGCTTTTTCTTGTGCTTGAATTTGTCGATGATGTATTCGAACATCTCCTGGTCGCTCACGTAGCCGCGGAGCATTTTCTTTTGCGGGTAATCTTCCAGGAAGGTGGTAGTTTCGAAACCGAGAAGCGGCCAGATGGTTTCTCTGGACCAGCCCTGCCTATGGAACGGGTGCGTGGCGATGGTCTCGTAGCCGAGCCCCCTGAGGTAGGTGGCCATGGAGTAGGCGGGCGCCTTTATGTACATCTGATAGACGGATATGCCGTGGTTGAAGAACGCCATGGAATTGCCCGTCAGGAATTCGTATTCGGAGTTGGCCGTGCCGCCGCCATAGACGGACGAAAGCGCGAGCCCTTTGACGGTGTTCTTGTGGAGCGTCTTGTAGAAAAGCGTGTCGCCGAATTCCGGGTTCAATGTGCTGATGTCGGCATAGGCTTCGTCCATGATGACGATGATGGAGGGGCGCTCCGCAGTGGAGTCGGCGCGTGTAGAGTCGGCGGAAATTGTGCTAGCGGGAACTGTGCTGGCGGCAGAGTCGGTGGGATGTGCGGCGTAGCGCTCGGCGATTTTTTCTGTTATCTCGTAGGAATACCCTTCCGGAACCTGCTTGAGGGTGGTGACAATCTGCGCGAAGAAGTTGACCAGGAACCCGTTGTGGGTCGAGCCCATCTTTTCCCAGCTCATCACGTAGACGGAGGGGAGCCTCGCGATGGAAATGCCTGCCGCCGCCACACACAAGATGGCAGAAACAATGCGTACAAGCTTTCGCTTGTTGAATTGTGCGGGCTTGAGGCAGAAGCCCATGTGCAAAATAAGCAGGTACGAGAACAGCCCGCAGGTGGGGTTGAATGTCCAGCCGAAATTGTAGTTGCCAGCGACGTTTTTTGCAATCCCGATGGCCAAGAAATCCATAGGGGTGAACTCGTTCCCGCGGAATTTGAAAATGTAGTAGTTCGCAAGGGAAAGGAGCAAAAATGGAATGATGCCTACAGCAAATGAAAGTCTCGGCTTTAGCGTGATGGCCAGCAGGAGCAGCGGGAATGTAGCAAGCATCAGGAGTTCTGCTATAAAGTTCCTCCAGTGCGCAATAATGACGAGCCCGATGTGCGTGTCGGCAAAACTCTGCGAGACCTGGGTAGAAAGGAAGCAGGCTATGAAAAACCAGATGAAGGTGTAGGTAGTGTTCTTTTGCGGGGTCGTTTCAAATTTTTTGCAGCCGATGAGGGCAAAGGCGATGCCGAAGGGGATGCCTGCCACGATATAGCCCATCGCCGTGAAGGTCAAAAAAGCGATTGTGCCTAGTGCGATTCCGATGTTGCGGTGTGTAAGGTAGGCGCGGAGCAATTTATTTTATCCCGTTTGCCTTGTAGTACGGCACGTCGTTCAGCACTTCCTTGACCCACCCGCTCTTGAGCGGGCTCTTGCGCCATTCAACGCCGACCCCTTGCATGTCGCGTTCCGGGTAGAACGTGGCGATGGCGTCCTCGTTATTTTGTACGGAATCAAGCGCGGCGCGGAGCCTCTTTGCCCCGAGGTAAATCTGTGCTAGCCCTTCGCCGGAATCGAGCGCGAGCAGGCCCCTGCGGCGGTTCGCGCTCTCGTAATTGAAGTCGAAATCGGAAATGTGACGCATGAGCGACATGAGTACGGCGGGGTCCACCTTCTCGCGGATGCTTGCCTCCATGGCAGGTAGCGCGCAGAGTTGCTCGTTGTTCCACTGCGTTCCCTTGTACGTAATTGTCAGCTGGTGGCTTTCGCCGATGCTCTGCATGCCCATCGTGTAGCGGGGCCCGAGTTTCTTCTTTACGCCCTTGAGGATGTTTATGGTGCGGTTCCTGAACTGTTTGTAGCCATCGAACGATAGCGTGAGCGTGTCGTCGAGCCGCACGAGCCTTGCGGTGGTGGGCTTCTTGACCACGTCCTTGTAGACGGCGACGAGGGCGGGCATCATGTAGGCGAGTTCGGGTTGCGCCTGGTCGAGGTTGCAGGCAGTATCGATGGTGATGGCGCCCTGGTCGCGCATGCCGATGATGATTCCGCGGGAGTAGTCCGTAAACAGCGTGTCGGTCTCGAGCGCAGGCGCCTCTTCGCCGGAGCGCTGGTACACGAATGCGAGCGCGATGGCGAGGATGCACAAGGGCGGTATCGCGACGGCGATGCGGACCTTGTTGCTGCGCCAGAGAACGCGGAACATGCGCATACCTTTCTGTGTGCGCAAGAAGAGCAGCACGATGCATGCGGCTATGGTAAGCCAGAGGATTATGAGCGCTATAAATACCACACGTGTAATATAAATTCTATTTTTGTGCCTATGATGGATTCTTTGAAAAATGTTGTCGTAAATGGCGACCGCGTATTGATAAAGCCTCTCGAAGCGTCGAACCGTACGGGCAGCGGGCTGTACCTGCCGCCGAGTGTAAAGGACCACGATGCCGTGCATGCGGGGCTCGTGATGCGCGTTGGCCCGGGTTACCCGATTCCTGCAAACCGCGACCCGGATTCCATCTTTACCGGCGAGAACAACGAGCAGGTGAACTACGTGCCCCTGCAGGTGCACGAGGGCGACGAGGCCCTGTACCTGCATGCAAGCGGTACCGAGATAGAGATAAACGGCGAGAAGTACGTTATCGTGGGGCAGAACGCGATTCTGCTCGTGCTCCGTAACGAGATTCCCGACAGTATCGACAACCTCTAGTTTTCAGCATTCAGGTTTGTAGAAAACCTATGCGCCCTTGCTCACAAGCAGCTCGTGCGCTTCCTTGATTTTCGTGATAATGCCGGAGGTGGATTCGAAGATGTCCTTGATCTGGTTCAGGATCTCGTCGAACAGCTTCTGGTTGCAGAACAGTTCGTTCCTGTGTTTTTTCAGGTCGCGGTAGACGTCGCGCAGGCGGATGAGGTTCTTCGATTCCTTTTCCATCGTCTCGTTGATTTCCTTTCGGATTTCCTCGATTTCTGCCTTCTTCTGGGCGATGATATCGGGGTCGTTTTCCTTGAGGATGTACGTCGGGAGCGTCGCGTAGTCTTCGAACTTGCCGCCCTTGAAGGTCACGTTGTTGTTGGACCTTACGGCATTGGTGCGCAGCCCGATTCCCTTCACCGAGGAATCGATGGCGATGCTGCAGTTCGTGGTGCCGTGGAAGTTGCAGCGCACGCGGGTCTCGACCTTGCGCAGTTCGTTATAGGGGTTGAAGTCCTCTTCGGTTTCGATATAGCGGACGGGCACGTACAGCGGGGTGGATTCGCCGGCGATAGTTACCTTGTACGAAACGCAGGTTTCGCCCGCGAATTCGCGGGTGTCGTACGTGTTGTTGCTGGTGAACAGGTTGCGCTTGATGCGCTTCATCAGGTTTTCGGTATCGTATTGTTCGCCGAGAATCTCGGGGATATCCTTCAGGAGGATTTCTACCGCGATGTTCTTGAAACCTTCCATGATCACGTTGTTGGTAATCGTGCGACCCCAAATGTTCGTGCCCAGGAAGAACGTGTCCATGAGGCTCGTTTCGGTGCGCTCGTTGAAGAATGCGGATGCCTTCGCTATCTTGCTCAGCACGAGCCATTTTTTGACGGATACGTAGATGTTGTTCTTGTCGCAGAGTTCCGCAAGCTTGCCGATCATGGTGAGGGAGTCCTGCGAGAATACGACCTTCTGGATATCCTGCCCCCACTTGCCGAATTCATCCTGGGTGATGGTGAGGTCGGGATTGATGTTTGTCTCTGTCACGTCGTTCTGTGCGGTCAGCAGCTGGCACAGGCTTTGCGGGGAAATGCTGTCGGGCAACGATACGGTAAGGGCGAGCTTGTCGATGATGTCGCCGCGGGTAAGGGCTACCTCGGGGCGTATGTCGCCGGAAACGATGAGCGGGATGCGGTCGCGGTCCTGCAGCGCAATCTGTACCCAGTTCCTGATGTTCTCGTTGCTCGGGTCGTAGCTCTTGAACACGATGATGTCGTAGGCGTTTAATTTGGAGGGGACTTCTTGCTGGCGGCGGCCTACCTTGAGTGCCTTGGCGTCCTTGAAGGCGGCGATTAGCCTGTTGAGGACAATTCCCTTGCCCGAGCCGGAACGGCCGTAGATGTAGAACGGTTCGCCGATAATCATGGTGAGGAATGCGAGCTGGATGCAGTACTCGCGTTCCGGAATCCCTACGGAAAGCTGTTCCATCAGTTCGGTAATGCGCTGTTTCAAAGCCATTTTCAATCCCTTTTAGTCATTATGTTGATGCGGGGCCGGTGGCCGCGGCAATCTGCCAAATAATATAAAAATAAGATTCCTGTAGAATGTGCCCGGCTTAGGCGCCGAGCCCGCAACATGCCCTAATGGCCTCCGCCGCGGGGGCGGAAACCTCGATTTCCTGGTAGGCGACAAACACGTTCGGGTGCAGGCGCCACTTTTCGGGGAGCCGCGCGAAGTCCTTTTCCGTCATCACGAGCGATGCCCCCTGGGCCAGGAACTTCATGATAGTTTGTTCAAAACGGCGGTCGTGGTCGGGGCGGGCGATGAAACCCGCGGGTTCAATGCCATAGGAGGCGAGGTCTTGCCGGAAACGCTCCGGGTCGCCTATGCCGCAGATGGCGATAGGGCCCGCGGGGCAGGGCTCGTTGCCCGCGTTGGCGATGAGCCCGATACGGAACCGGATGTCGCCTTGCCCGAGGGTGACTGCGGGCTCTTCGTGGTCGCGGGGGAGGCTGCGGTTCTTGCCGGCGGGCACGAGGTCCGCAATCCGCTGCGGGGTGCCTGCGCGGTCTAGCCGGATGGTGATGGCGCCCGCGAGCCGCGAGTCCTCGAACCCGTCGTCGCAGATGATGAAGTCGTAATCGCGGTCGATCTCGTGAGCGGTACGGTACCGGTTGGGGGTCGCGATTACATGTACTTGCGGCATGCTTGCGAATTTCTGCCGGAGCATTGCGGCCTCGTCTTGCGCGCGGGCGTGGCACAGGATGGCGATCCGGGGCGCGGCGCCGTTCTTGCCTGCGGCGCCTTCTTTGCCCGCGGCGCCGTTCTCGGAAATAAACTGCGCGAGCCATGCGACAAACGGGGTCTTGCCCGCGCCGCCCGCAAGGAAGCTCCCGACGACAATCAGGCGCGCATGCCCGAGGGGGCTGCCCTGCCGTAGGCAAAAGCGGTGATGCACTTTGTACGCAATGTAGTAGATGCCCGCAAGGGCGAGGAGTATCAGGCGGAAAAGCATGGGCGCTGCCCTCCTGTCCCTTGATTACAGGCAGTTGTGCTTCTGCTGCAGGTACAGGTCTGCAAGCACAAGCGCGGCCATGCTCTCGACAATTACGGGAGCGCGGACGGCGACGCAAGGGTCGTGCCGGCCCTTTGCGGCGAGTTCGCCGTTTTCGCCATCCCTGCTGGCCGTCTTCTGCGACTGCGAAATCGTCGCCGTCGGCTTGAACGCGAGCCTGCATTCGATATCGGCGCCGTTGCTGATTCCGCCCACGCAGCCGCCCGCATTGTTCGTGCGTGTGCGGAACTTGCCGTCTTCAGAGTAAATCTCGTCGTTGTGCTCACTGCCGCGCATTCTCGTTCCGGCAAAGCCGCTTCCGATCTCGAAACCCTTGCATGCCGGGATGCTGAGCATCGCCTGCGCAAGCAGTGCGTCGAGCCTGTCGAACACGGGTTCGCCGAGCGTCGCGGGTACGTTCCTCACGAGCAGTTTCACCGTGCCGCCTACGCTGTCCCCGTCCTTCTTCGCGGCGAGGATTTCCTGTTCCATCTTCTCGCTGAACGCTTCTACCGGGCAGCGTACCGGGGATGCCTCTATCTTTTCGCGCGTGAGCGTGCCGGTATCGAATTTGCCGCATTCAATCGTGCCTACGGAATCCACCCAGGCGAGGAACTCCGTGCCTGCCACCTGGGCCAAAAACTTCTGGGCCACCGCTCCCGCACATACGCGACCGATGGTCTCGCGTGCGGAACTGCGTCCGCCCCCGCGGTAGTCGCGGAACCCGTACTTGAGGTCGTAGCAGAGGTCTGCGTGCCCCGGCCTGTACCACTTGGCGATTTCGGAATAGTCTCCGCTTCTCTGGTCCTCGTTGAACACCGCGAAAGATATCGGGGTGCCGGTCGTCTTGCCCTCGAAGACACCGCTCAGGATGCGGACCTGGTCCTTCTCGTCGCGGGCGGTGGTCAGCTTGCCCTGTCCGGGTCGCCTGCGGTCCAGGAACGCCTGGATGTCGGCTTCGCAAAGGGGGAGGCCTGCGGGGCAGCCGTCCAGGACGGCACCGACTGCCTGTCCGTGGGATTCGCCCCATGTGGTAACGGAAAAAATTTTGCCAAAAGTGCTAGACATGCCCCAAAATATAGATAATACGCAAAAAAAACATTTTTGGTCACATTTGGACTCACTACGGGCTCAAAGTTTATTATCTTTTACATAGGTTTTAGGAGATATCCTAGTGTCTAAGTTTGGAAACATATTGCTGTTGCTGGTCCTCGCACTTTCCATGGAAGTGTTCGCCCAGCGCAATAACGAATTGGAGTTCGCAGGGATTCCGTTCGGTGCTTCCCGTGAAACTGTCATCGAAGAAGTCATGAAGATGGGCTACGAGCCCTACGGCCAGATGGGTGCCGGTGAACGCGTCGTGCTTCCTATGTTCAGGTTCGGGGAACTGCCGGTCCAGGTGTCCTTCATTTTTAACGGCAGCGACAAGTTCTACGCCTTCGAAATCCGTACCGGCAAGGTGGAAGAATCCCGCAAGTTCAAGGCTATCGAGGCCGCCGAATACATGTCGGACCAGTTTACGCTCAAGTACGGCAAGCCCGCCCAGGCGCCTACGGTCAACGAGACGAACCTGGTCGAGGGCCGCAACAACTACCAGGAGTGGTACGGCGTCAAGCTGCTGAACGCCTTCACCGCAGTCATCAAGAAGGGCGGCAAGTACTTCGTGCTCGGCTATGTGGAACACCGCACGCTCATGAAGGAATCTGCCGGCGGCAAGCCGAAGAAGGAAAAGGCTTCCGCAGCCCCGGTGTTCTAGCCCGGACCTCCACCCTAAGTCTAAGATACAAAACAAGTTAGGCTTCCTTTCCGGAAGCCTGTTTTCGTTTTATACAAAGTAAAAGAAGTGTCGCTCGGGCCTTGAATTTACTTGTTGCAGGCGGCGCACTTCCCGTACAGGTACAGCGAGACGGCGTTCAGGGAGGATCCCTTGGGGAGCATCTTCTCGCAGTTCTCGGGAATGGTGAAGATGTCGCTCACCGCACCGCACTTTTCGCACTTGAAGTGCGTGTGCGGCTTGATTTCGCCGTCGTATCTCAGGTAACCTTCCCCGAAATCGAGCGAGAGGATGAGCCCGTGCTTCGCGAAGAGTTCGAGCGTGTTGTACACGGTGGTGCGCGAGAGTCCGGGATTTTCGGGCAGCAGCGCCTTGTAGATGGTGTCGACCGAGGGGTGGCTGTGTACGCTCTTGATGTAGTCGAGGATTTGCACCCGCTGTGCCGACGGGCGAATCCTGTGTTCCTGTAAGGTGACTGCCGAAGAACTCACTGCCTGCTCCCCTGCGGTGGCCTAGCTCTTGAACTTGTCCACCGCCTCGTTCGGGCCGATGAGGAAGAGCACGTCGTCCTCTTGCAGCACGATGTCGGCGAGGTTACCGATCTTGGGGGTCGGTTCCTGCGGGTCGCGGATGGCGATGACCTGCACGCCGTACTTGTGGGTGATGTTCAGGTCCTTGAGCGTCTTCCCGATGAAGTCCTTGGGGCATACCACCTCGACGATGCTGAAGCCTTCCATGAACGGGAGGAAGTCGAGCATGTTCGGGCGGTTCAGGCGCTCGGCAAGCGCGATGGCACTGTCGCGTTCCGGGTGGAAGATGTCGGAGACGCCGAGCTTCTCGAGGATGCTCGAGTGTGCGGCGCTACTCGACTTCGCGATGATGTGCTTCACGCCGAGTTCTTTCAGGTTCAGTACGGTAAGCAGGCTCGCCTCGAGGTTCTCGCCGATACAGACGATAACGCAGTCCGCCTTCTGGAGCGGGATGCTCGCGAGTTGCTTTTTGCGGGTAGAGTCGGCGACCATCGCCTGAGATACGATGCTCGAGATGTCCTGCACCTTCTCGGGGTGGTTGTCGACCACGAGCACGTCGTGCCCGAGGCTCGTCAGGTGACGCGCCAAAAAGATAGCCGAGTTTCCGAGGCCGATGATGATGTACTGTTTAGATGCCATGGGCTATAATGTAGTAAAGGTTGGGCCGATTAGCCCACCATGATGTCTTCTTCGGCGTACCAGGTGGTGTTCTGCACCCTGCCCGCGACCGCGGAAATCAGGAAAAGCGGACCCATACGGCCGATAAACATCACGCAGCAGATTACAATCTGGCCCACGGTGGAAAGTTCGCCGGTAAGCCCCATCGAGAGCCCGCAGGTGCTGTAGGCGCTGATGACCTCGAAGAGAATCTTGAGGAAGGGGGAGCCGTTCTCGTTGAACCCGGTACCCGCCGGGATTTCGGTAATGAGGAGAACCATCGTCGCGAGCGCGATGACCACGATTGCCACCACGAAGATTCGCACGGCCTTGTCGACCGTGGTTTCGGGAATGGTGCGGTTCATGACCTGGGTCTTTTCTCGCCCGAGCAGGCGGTTGAACCCGAGCAGCCCGATGACCGCCGCCGTGGTGACCTTGATGCCGCCACCGCAGCTTCCGGGGTTTGCCCCGATGAACATGATGATGGCGAAGAAGAACAGCGAGGAGGCGCACAGTGCCGGGGTGTCTACGGTGTTGAGGCCCGCAGTACGGCTCGTGAAGGCCATGAAGAACGTCGTCTGGAGCTTGTCGAAGAAGCTTAGGCCGTCGAGCGTGTTGCCCCATTCGGTAATCATGAAGGCGACGATGCTTACCCCGATGATGACGAACGTGCAGAATGCGGCGACGCGGGTATGGAGCGATATCTTGCGGAACTTGCGCTCCTTGAAGTCGAAGGCGTACTGCAGTTCGGTGATGGCGAGGAACCCGAAGGCGCCGGCCAGCGCGAGTATGCAGGTGGTGATGTTCATGACCGGGTTCAGCTGGAACTGCACGAGCGAGTCGGGGAACAGCGTGAACCCGACGTTACAGAACGAACTGACTGCCTGGAACAGCGAGCAGAAGATGCGGTCGGAGAGTTCCATGTCGCCAAACTGCGTAAAGTAGAGCACGCCGCCGATGGCTTCCAGTATGAACGTGAAGGGGAGGACGGCCATGAGAATGCGCTTGGCATCGACGTTGCCCTCCTGCGTGAAGTCGGCGAGCAGCACGGACTGGTGGTTAAAGCCCGGATGCATGCCTGCAAGCAATATGAGCACGGTAGATACGGTCATGATACCGAGGCCGCCCAGCTGCATGAGGACGATGAGCACCCAGTTGCCGAATGTCGAGAAGGTGCTGCTGATGTCGATGACGGAAAGGCCGGTCACGCACACTGCGGATGTGGCCGTGAAGAGCGCCTGGAGGAAGTCAATGGGTTCGCGTGTCGAGACCGGCAGGCGCAGGAGTACCGCGCCCACGGTTATGAGCATCAGGTAACCGAGAACCACCAGGGTAATCGGGTTGGCCTGCCTCTTCGGCTTGAAGACGTTCTCGGACGTCGTATCGGCGAATGCTTGATACTTGGAACGAAGCATGGTGCGAAATTTAGCAATTTTCTAGATTTGGGCGCGTTATGAAGAACCTGCGTGCCATTTTGATGCCTGTAGCGATAATTCTCGGGATTCTGATTCCGCAGGCGCACGTGCTTTCGCCCATGATGCCGTTTTTGATCGGCACCATGATGTTCCTGACCTTCGTGACGAAAATTCCCCCGCAGACGCACGGCTATACCTTCAAGATTGAAATCCGGGCGCTCGTGGTGAGCCTCCTGCTGGTTGCCGCCCTTGCCGGAATCGTGAAACTGTTCGACCTCCCGCGCGAGGTGCTGCTCGGTGGAGCCATCATCGCGCTCTGCCCGCCTGCAAATGCCGCCCCCGCGATGGCCAAGATGCTCGGCGGTTCGGCGTCGCTCGCCCTCAAGATATTCCTGAGCGGAAACCTCATCGCGTGCTTCTCCATCCCGATTGTTTTCGGGTACCTTACCGGCGCCGATGCGAGCCTGAGCGAAATCTCGATGAAGATTTTCAACACCATCCAGCCCATCATCAGTATCCCGCTGGCGTTCGCGCTCGGGCTCCGCGCCTTTTACCCGGAACTCGCCGACCGTGCGGCAAAGTTCCAGAAATACACGATGTTCGTGTGGACTTTCTCGGTATTCGTAATCCTTGCGAAGGCAAGTTACGACATACGCGAGATGGGATTCTGGGACCTGTGGAATAGCGGCAAGCTCCCGATGATGGCGGGGATTTCGCTCCTGCTCTGCATACTGCTTTATGCCCTCGGGTGGTATGTCGAAAGGAACCGCCGCCCGATTGAAAGCGCGCAGAGCATGGGGCAGAAGAACACGACTCTCGTCATCTGGATATCCACGCTGTATGCGGGCCCCGTTGTGGCGCTTGCCCCCACGTGCTACGTGGTGTGGCAGAACCTGGTGCTCAGTTATTTGAGCGCGAGAATCAAGCCGAAGGATTCGAAGGCGGAATAGCGCCAGAAGGGCCGGCGTGGATGCCGGTTTTTTTCTTCCGGTCGAAAATCCATGCGACCGGTTTTTCTACGGCAAACCTGAAAATGAGCGCGGTAACAAAGGAAATCGCGAGCACGATGAGTGCGTAGGAGAAGTAGTAGCCTGCGACATCCTTAAGCGTTGTCTCGTTTGTGAATTTTGCGATGAGTTCGAATTGCCAGGTCTTGGTTTCCTTGATTATCAGGTGGTGGAAAAGGTAGATGCCGAATGTGCAGGACCCGATAAAGTTTATGATGCGGGCAGGAATCCCGTTGTTCTTGATGAATGTGCCGAGCGTGTAGATTGTAAGGAAAAGCCCCGTCGTGGTCACGAAACAGAGTGAACACTGGAGCCAGCGGAATCGGTTCTGGACATACCCGTATTCGGCGTGCATGTATTTCTGCAGCAGGATCTTCACGGCAATTCCGAGGATATACAATCCGAGGCCGACAAGGATGAGCTTCACTTTCCGGTTATCGAACCTGCGCACGAACAGGGAGAGTTCGTACCCGATAATCAGGAAGATGGTGCAGTAGCCCCAGAGGTACTTGTCTATGTCGAGCAAGTTCATCTTGAAAAAGTACTGGACGTCGGTGATTACGGCACACCCGATGGCGATACCGAGCAAGGTGCGCCTCATCTTGTTCTTTTGGGGAGTGTCCTGGCAAACGAAGGCGAGCAGCGGGAAGAAGAATATGAATGACATGTAGGTACAGATGTACCAAAGGTGGTCACCGGGATTTAACTTGAAGACAAAATTGCCAAGATAGGCCCAGTCGGCAGTTAGGATGGAGCCTTGCGGTCCGGTAAAATAGCGGTAGAGGATGTTGATGAGTATATAGATAATGGTGGGGATGTAGATTCGCGAAAGGAACGTTTTTGCCTTGTGCGGGAATGCCGGGACGATGTCGCTGTCCGAGTGAATCCGGTGGAAGAAAAAGAAGCCTGTCACCAGGAGGAAGAGCGGGACATCGTCGGCGATAATGGTCGAGAAGAAAAGCCGCCCTGTTACAATGGAATTGCCGTCGTTGATGACGACCTGGATGTGCGCCATGATGACAAGCAGGCATGCGATGATCCTTACAAGTTCAATGGAGTGGTTCTTGCTCTTTGATTCTGACATTCGAAACCCCTTTCGTTATGTGGAAAAGATAGATAATTTATCTAATTTTCTGCTATGACCCATACCGAACTTGTCAAACGCCTCCTTGCCGAACAGGACCTCAAGTACCGCGACTTTCACGCGTCGCTCCTGCCGAATATCGACAAGAAGACGATTATCGGCGTGCGCGTGCCCACGATGCGGAAGATTGCGAAGGAGTTCGCGGCGGCTGGTTCCGCGGCTGCAAAATCCGTGCCGGCCGATGTCGCGCGCTTCCTAGACAAGCTCCCGCACAAGTATTTCGAAGAGAACCAGGTACACCTCCTTGTGGTCGAGCGCATCAAGGATGCGGACGAGTGCCTGCGCCGTACCGAGCAGTTTTTGCCGTACATAGACAACTGGGCGGTTTGCGACGGCAAGTCCCCGAAGGCCTTGCTCAAGGACGAGGCTCGTTTTTTGGCCCGCATCAAGGCGTGGCTCAAGTCGCGCGAGCCTTACACGGTGCGTTTCGGCGTGAACATGCTCATGAACTTTTTCCTGGACGAACGTTTTGACAAGAAGCACCTGGAAATGGTCGCCGCGATAGACGAGAACCTGTTCAACGATTCCGATACCGGTGCCGCGCAAACCTCGATAAATGCCGCGCGCCCCACCGACCGCTACTATGTGCAGATGGTAATCGCCTGGTACTTCGCGACCGCGCTCGCCAAGCAGTGGAACGCGACCTTCCCCTATATTAAGAACCGCAGGCTTTCGCCCTGGATTCACGCGAAGACTATCCAGAAGGCCTGCGAGAGCTACCGCATTACCGACGAGCAGAAAAAGATACTGCGCGCCCTGAAGTAGTTTCGGGCAAAAGAAATTTGGGACAGCCGAGGGGCTGCCCCAAATTGTGTGTTGAGGTGTAAGTTCTTGTTATTTTTCCGGCGTTTCGGTAATGAACTTGACAACGTCCTTGCCGACTTCGTCGTAGTACTTGTCCCAGATGTCCGAAACTTCGTCGATAATCTTCATGTTGTCCATCTCGTACGGCCTCGTTACCTTGGGCGCGAGACGCATCACGTTGTCCTTGCCGAGGTTCGCCTTGGCCATGAACTTGCCGGAGTTGCCCGTGCGTGCCACCCATTCGTCGAGAATGTACTTGCCCCAGCCGATGATGCTCTTGTCCGTGAGTTCTGCAGGCGGATGGTCCATTCCCGTGTTGAACGAGATGATGCGCAGGTTGTCCTTGTAGGCCTTGTACCTGACCAGTGCGGATTCGAGAACCATGACGGGGTCGTTCGCCCACATGCCGCCATCGCAGTAGATTTCGGTATTGCCCTTCCATTCGCGGCTCACGGTGTTGAAGTACGTGGGCGCAGAACAGCTCGAAAGCACGGCGAACCACTGCGGCGTATCGCCGTCGTCCTTGCCCCATACCTTTTCCACGCTCTTGCCGTTCAGGAACGTTGCCGGAATGTAGACGGGCTTCTTGAATTCGTACATGTGCTTCTTGAAGTTTTCCTGGAGCATCTTCTTCAGGTACGTATTGTCGTAGCGGTAGTAGCTCTTCGACAATATGCGGGTCGAACTGACCTTCTTGAAAATCTTGGGAAGGTTATCCTTGTACAGGTTGTAGAGCGTTTCTGCGGTCATCCCGTTTGCAAGGCCGGTGGCTACGATGGAACCGGTAGACGTGCCCGCAAAGGCGTCGCCGACGCTTGCAAGAGTCTTCTTTTTACCGAGATCCGCTTCGAGGCGGCGCATAAACTGGAGAGGCCCGATTCCGAGCGCCCCGCCGCCGGTGATAGAGATGCCGAGTTTCATTCTATTACTCCTGTTGTAGATAACGTTGTTCTTTGAATGACGTATAAAATAATTATTTTTGTGTGATTGAAACATCGTTTCTTGGTAAAAGATTTTCTACATTTTGGATACTTTTTGGGGGTAGAAGGCGAGGTCGTTCCGGTTTTAGGCTTGGGTCGAGTGGTCCGGAATATCTATATTTTCTACTGAAATGCGTATCAAGGAATCATTTAGCGGTCGCCGGTTCAGGTCGATGCTCTTTACGGCATCGGTATCCGTCTGTGCTGAATTCGTGAACGTTTTCATCGACAAGGTGGTCGCGGCGCAGTTCCTGGGCGATACCGCACTTGCTGCAATCTCGTTCTTTACCCCGCTATTCTCGTTCATATTCTTCATGAGCGCCGTCGTGATGGTGGGGAGCCTCGTATGCTATTCCATCGAACTGGGGCGCATGAACAAGGAGAAGGCTGACCGCTTTTTTGGCCAGAGCCTTATTCTCTCGTTTATTGTCGGCGTGTTCATGGTCGTGCTGTTTTCTGCAGGCAAGGGAATCATGTTCGGCGTCATGGAGGTTGAACCCGAACTGCTCAACTACGTGAACGAGTTCTACGGCTGGTTCCTGGGGCTCGCCTTCATTATCCCGCTGAACAATACCTTGCAGGAGATGGTCTACGTGGACGGCGACACGGGAACCTGCAAGGCCTCGTATGCCGCGCTCCTGCTCGGCAACCTCGTTCTTTCGTGTATATTCTGCCGGTTCATGGGAATGTCAGGGATTGCCCTCGGTACGCTCCTGTCGGTGATGCTCAGCATCATAGTACTTTGTACGCACTTTGCCCGCAAGAACAATTCGCTCCGTTTCGTGTGGTACTTCAACATGCGCGATTCCATGTCGGTAATCCGGTTCAGCATCGCGGAAGCGTGCGAGTTCTTTTTCTTTGCGCTGTTTGCTGGTCTCATGAACCTTTACTTTGTTGCAAATTTCAGCAGTGACCGCATTACGGTGCTTTCGGTTATTTACGAAATCGTGGAACTGAGCGTCGTGTTTAACGGCATATGGATGGCGGCGGAACCGCTCATAAACATCTATCGTGGCGAAGATAATGACCGTGGCGTGCTCCAGGTGATGCGCTTTGTGAACTGGACGGTGCTCAAGGAGAGCCTGCTTGCGACCGCGATTCTCCTGTTTTTTGCCCCGCTGCTCACGCACGTGTTCCATATCCGTTCCGAGGAGCTCGCCGGTGAAATGGCGTTTGCGATACGCGCGTGTGCCGTAGGCCTATGCCCGCTAGCTCTGGTGAAAATCTACGCGGCGTTCCACGTACACGAAAAGCCTGTGCTCTCCTTCATATTCATTCTCTTCGTGATGTTCCTGAGCCCTGTCGTATGCGTGATGGGTGCGGGTGCGCTGTGGGGCGGCGAATACGTGTGGCTGGGCTTTGGTGCGGCTCCCTTCTTGGCGATGGGGCTATGCGCGGGCGTACAGGTGCTGATTTATGGCAGGGCGCGATTCCCGCTGTTGCTCGAACACCTCACGGTTGCGGATTACTGGCACATGCACGATATGCTCCTGACACCGGAAAACCTGATTGCCTACCGCGACAGCGTGGGTGAACTGCTCAAGCGCAAGTCGGTGAACGAGATGAGTGTCGTGAAGGCGATGCTGTTGCTCGAGGAGATGGGCATGAGCGTTTATGAACGTAATGCCGGCCGCCGCGTGTTTGTCGAATTTGCCGTGCTCTTGCGCGAAAGGGACTTTGTGCTTGTTATCAAGGACGACGGCAAGATTATGGACCTTACCGATTTGGAACAGTCGGTGACGGGCCTGCGCGCCTACCTGGTGAACATGTTCATGACTGTCCAGCGCGAAAAGCAGTACCTGCTTACGTCAAACTACAACCGGCACGTTTTCCGGTTTGAACGTTAGTGGATATCCATTTTCGAAAATAGATTCAGCACGGCAACGCCTGAAATAATCAGGACGAGCCCGATGATGGCGCCCAAATCCGGCATCTGCTTGAAAAAGTAGATGCCGCTTATTGTAATGAGGGCGATGCCGAGCGCCGACCAGGTGGCGTACGCGATGCCGATGGGGATGGTGCGCAGGCAGAGGCTCAACAGGTAGAGCGACGCCACGTAGCAGACGAGCGAGGCGATGGACGGGACTAGCTTGGTAAACTGTTCCGACATCTTGAGGAGGGTGGTGCCGGCCGCTTCTGCGACAATGGCGAGGATGAGGAATACGTAGTTGAGCATAGGGAGAATATACAAATTAATAGTACGGCTTACGATCGACGATGTTTTTGGTGCTTGCGCGAGAGGCTTACATACTGAGTGTTTGTTTTGCGTTGATTAGTATGTAATTTTTCCCGAAAAAAGTCATTTTTTGGGGTTTTTAGGGAAGAAAAGTTGTCTGAAATAGGGAAAATGCTCTCAGAAAGGGTGCTTTGCGGATTTTTTTACATACTTGAGTGCGAAATTAGAGCTTTTAGTATGTAAGGGTGCGCGGCAAAAGCTTTTTGACCGTGCCTTATTTATATTTAAAACCATGCCGAGTTCAGAGAAGTTTCGTGACCATGTTTTGGAGCAGTTCAATGGAAAGCTGCTTGAAGGCGGATTCCGCGTGACCACCCGCAAGATGATGGGCGAATACATCCTCTATGCTGACGGGAAAATTTTCGGCGGGATTTACGATGACCGCCTGCTGGTGAAGCCTGTGCCCGCGGCGCTTAAGCTGTTGCCGAACGCGAAAAAGCAGTTGCCCTACGAAGGAGCGAAGCCCATGCTCCGCGTGACTGACGAACAGATTGCCGATAGCAAGTTTTTGGCGAAGCTCCTGGATGCGATGCTGCCGGAACTCCCCGCCGCAAAGCCATCAAAGAAGAAGTGATGTCATTCTGGAGGCTCGAAGAGCCGATAGAATGTCATTCCCGCCGCTTTACTAGTCATCCCCGTCGCTTTACTTGTCATCCCCGCGAAGGCGGGGATCTATAATCCCGACGAACGCACTGAATTCGCAGATAACCAACGCCCTTTTTCAGGCGCGATAATATATCTTCATGAATATGGGGGTTAGGTATGTTCTCGCCGAAACACAATTTGCGGATTGTTCTGGCATGCGTGTGCATGCTCGTTTTTCCGGCATGGGCGGGTTCTTCAAAATCATATAGCGAAGACGAAAAGCCTACCGTGCTGGAGGTGATTTTGGGCCTTGCTGATTGGGCGACTTCTTGCGACAAGGACGATACGGAATGCCAGCGGAGAAAGGCGGCAGACGAGAAAGGTGCAGGCGAGAAAAGAGAGCGCGAACTCAAGGAATCCAGGAAAAAGTGGAACGAGAAAAACCGGAACTACAAGGACAAATATTTGGGATTGTCCTTGACTGCGCCTTTCGTCGCTGAAGATAGGGAGGTCATGTTTGGCCTGGAACTTACTGTGGGCCTGGTTTTTCGGTTTGGCGAGTTTTACGCAATGATGGGCGGGGGAGCGAATGCGTCGATGTCCTTCCTCAATGGGGAATTATTCTACAGGCCGCCAATCGACATGAACGGCATCTGGAAAATTGCGCCCGAAGTCGGCATGGGCGTGACATCTTATTGGCCGTTCGATAGCGACGATTATGTTGAACCGTTGTTCCACTATTCGCTGGGAGTCCGTTACGAGCATACCCTGCAAAGCCGCAAGAATATCATTGAAGACGAGGACGTGCTGATTAACGGGGTGAGCGCCGGTTGCGCCGTCTGGATGAACTACGCCGATTTTGCCGGCGTCAAGTGCGACGTCCGATTAGGGCTGTATTTGTAGGGACTATATTCTCGTCGCCGGGAAATCTCTTTTATGCTTTTACGAAAAGCAGTTCTTAACGCATGCTTCGAGGATTGCGGCGAAGGCGAGCAGGGTTATGCCGTACTTGGGGCGGAGTCTCTTGATTATGGGGAAGAACGCGTTGATGATGTACAAAGTAGATGCGACTAGGTAGCCTAGCGCGATGATGTATGCAGGCTGGCCCAGGCCGGAATAGAACAGGCCGTCGTATTCCCCGCGGGTGAAAGTTTCTAGGGAAAAGAAGAAAAGGAACGATGCGATGCTTAGGGCAATCTTGAAGTTCCTGAGCCAGAATTCTTCGGGAGGGAGGTTCGCTGACGGATCCTTGTCTTTCCAGATGTGCTTATTGAAAAAGGGGATGCATGTCGAATACCAGATGAAAATCCCGATTGCGGGGAGGAACTTGGCAAATTCGAAAATGAGCCATAGTTCAAGGTTCTTGGTAATGGAAGGGTCGCTAGCGATGGTGAACAGTAAACCGTCTTCAAGGCGGCCGCGTGGTCCGCGAAGTAAAACGAGAACGTAAATTGCGAATACGATTCCGAAGAGTATCAGGAACTGCTTAAATCCCTTTTTGTCGGGCAGGGGCTGCGGCTGCTTGAGGATTTTTTCCTCGTAAATTTTGAGATCTTTTTCGGTAAAATGTGCCATATTTTGCAATAAATGTAACTTAAAAGGGGAGAATTTGCTTTTTTCGGGGCAATTTTTGTATTTTAATGTCCGTAAAAATCATAGAGGTTAACTAAATGGATATTCAGGAACTTTCGGAAAAGGTTAGACAGCAGAGTGCTTTTTGCATGAATTTGCTGCGCGAAGTGGAAGGGACGGTGATTGGCCAGAAGGCTCTGGTCGAAAGCATTCTGACGGGTATCTTGGCCGACGGTCACGTGCTGCTGGAAGGCCTGCCGGGCCTTGCCAAGACGACTGCGGTGAAGGCTTTTGCCGATGCCGTGTCGCTAGATTTCAAGCGCATCCAGTTCACTCCCGACCTGTTGCCGGCCGACTTGCTGGGTACCACGATTTACAACGCGAAGGAAGCGAAGTTCGAGACCCGCAAGGGCCCGCTCTTTACGAACCTGGTGCTCGCCGACGAAATCAACCGTGCTCCTTCGAAGGTGCAGAGCGCCCTCCTTGAAGCGATGCAGGAACGCCACATCACCATCGGTGACGAGACGTTCAAGCTGGACGAGCCGTTCCTGGTGCTTGCCACGCAGAACCCGATTGAGCAGGAAGGTACGTACCCGCTGCCCGAAGCCCAGGTGGACCGTTTCTTGCTGAAGGTGAAGGTCAGCTACCCGAACAAGGCTGACGAAATGAAGATTCTGGACGCTGTTGCCGGTGCGGGGCTCCGTCAGCCGCAGGCTGTCGCCACGAAAGAAGATATCCTCGTCGCCCGCCAGCTGGTGAAGCAGGTGTACGTGGACGAACGCGTGCGCGAATACATCGTGAACCTGGTGCTTGCGACCCGCGATCCGGGCAGCATCAAGCGTAGCGACCTGGTGGGCTTTGTGGAAGTGGGCGCCTCTCCGCGTGCATCCATCGGCCTTGCCCAGGCTGCTAAGGCTCATGCGTTCATCCAGGGCCGCGCCTACGTGACGCCCGAAGACGTGAAGGCCGTCGCCATGGAAGTGCTCCGCCACCGCATAATCCTCAGTTACGAGGCTGAAGCGGAAGAAGTCTCTGCCGAGACTGTGGTGCAGAAGATTCTGGATTCTGTCGAGGTTCCGTAAACTTCGCGGTCATCTTTGGCCCATTAAACCCGCGCAGAAATCATTTGAAAAAAGAACGTCTCTTATCGGGGCGTTCTTTTTCTATTTTAAAAACATGAAATCTCGGCTGCCCCTATTGTTTACGCTGAATAGCGCCATTCTCGCTTTGGCGCTTTTGGGGGCGTGCTCGAATTCCCAGATGGAATGTGTGGAGGATCCCGGCGAAAATGCGGGCATCCTGGCAGTTGACTCGGTCAAGGTGCCTGTGATATCGGTCGATTCCCTTAGGCCGGGAATGATGCGTGTCGCGCCTAACGGGGTGTATGTCCTGTTGGGCGATGGCCGGATGCGGGTAAAATTGGATTATGATTATTCGCTTGGAATTCACGAAGTGACGTGTGGAGAATTTGATGCTGTCGCTAGGGAAGAAGATTGGTATTTCGTTTTGGATTGTGCGCAAGACGACTTGCCAGTGACTAATGTGACATATTATGATGCAGTGCTTTTTGCAAATGCCTACAGTAAATCGCTTGGTTATGATACAGTTTATACCTATCACCGGCAATTATTTAACTCGAGTTCACATTTCGTGAATCTGGAGGGCCTTGCGGTTCGTACGGATGTGGATGGTTTCCGCTTGCCAACGGAGGCAGAATGGGTGATGGCTGCATCGCTGTCGTGGAATCCTTGGCGGTATAGTTGGAATTCGTCGAATTCGAATTACGAGATTCATGCGCCTTGCGCTTTCCCGGATTCGCTAGGCTTTTGTGACCTGGCAGGAAACGTGCTTGAACTGACAAATGACTGGGCTGGCGATATTGTTGATGCTACTATCGCGAGCAGCATGGGAGCGCTAGCGGGGAACACCTTGCTTGAGAAGGTGGTAAAGGGAGGTTCTGTGTATCAGTCGGCGAACGACATGGACTTAGGTGGCAGGAAGGATGTCTATCCGGTGCAGGCTTCGGCTTTTTCGTCGTATATGGGCTTTCGTCTTGCTTTTGGAAAAATTCCGCATGCCACTTGGCTGGATGCTGGTGGTGATGTCGCTTTGAATCCTGTGACATTGAAAACATTTTCTTCGGATATTCGTCAAAAAATGGGAACCGTCCATTCGAAACTTGCGTTTAGGAACGATAAGTCGGGTAATTTGGCGTATGTGGATTTTTATGGAGGAATGCCTGGTGTTGTTGAGATTCCTGATAGTGTGCCTGTTTATCACCCGGAAATTTCTCCAGATGGCAATAAGGTCGCTTTTTGTACGGGGATGGAAGGTGTCGGTGGCCCATCTTCGGTATATGTGAGGAGCCTGAATGCGGCCGGTCGGCTTGTCAAACTTGACGTGGAGAATGCGGCAATTCCTCGTTGGTATGTAAGTGAATATGGAGATACCTCTATCGTTTATGTTGATAATGCCGGTGACAATAGCAATGACGCTGATTTTTTTGCGAGTGGAACATGGATGGTTCCTTTTTCAAATGAGCAGTTCGGGAAACCGGAGAAAATTTTGGTGGGTGCCTATCACGGGGGTGTGTCACTGGCTGACCGCTATGCTGTTTCAGGTGCGCGCCGCCTTCGTGTGCATAGAAATGGTAAGGATGAAATCTGGTATGGTGGTGCGCAGGCGTGTAATGCATCGCTTTCGAAGGATGGAAATAATCAAACGCTTTTTCTTGATTTTGGCGGTGATGTGGGAAGGGCGTTTGCTAACGAGAAGTATGGTGTACACGAACGGCTGCTAGTTGTTGATAGTACCGGAAAGTTGATACATGCAATTCCAGCACCGAAAGGATATTCGTTTGACCATCCGGAATGGGTCGATCGTGATAATTGGGTGGTGACTGCGCTAGTTAATGCAAAAGGTGAACACGTAAAACTTGTACTAGTGAATGTTCTTGATTCTAGTGTGGTGGATTTGGTTGAAGGCGAGGAGTTATGGCATCCAAATTTATGGGTGATGTCGGAAGTTCCTTTCGGTGATGGCTATTTTGACTTGGACAGTGCCGGCATGTATTGGGACCCTATTTATCAGGGTGGCTTAAGAACTGTAGGGCTGAAAATGCGGATGTTCTGGGATATGCATGATTCCTTGGAGGTGATTGCTGTAGGTAGTTCTCGCACGGAAAGTGGATTTGATCCCGCATATATTTCGAAACAGGCGCTTAATTTTGGATATCCAGGCGGAGATATATGGGCTGGTCTCTATTTGATGGAAAACTATTTCGTGCCGCATACAAGGAATTTGAAATATTTAATATTCGAAATATCGTATGATTTGATGAATCAGTCATTGAATGCCAGAAATCAAACTGCATTAGGGCAAGCATCGGGATACTTTTATGATAAGAACCATAACTTCTGGAAGGATGGAGTGCCAGAAAACTTTGTGCGGGTTGTTGATGCGAATGTCCCATATACGAGCGAAGATTCGTTGCTCTATGTTAGTACGCGCGGATTGCTTAAGAAGGAATCACATGGTTGGGGGGATGAACCTATAATTGATCGGGACTCGATTATGCGAGAGGGTGAGTACCGACGTTTTATGAAAAGTATTGACAGCTTGACTGCTTTTATTGATAGTACGCAGGACAAAGGGTTTAAAATAGTTGGGTTGATTTTCCCGCAATCTCCAGAATATGCTAATACGGGAAGTTATGGACGGCATGGAGTTAGTAGAAGCCTTGCGATGAAAGTAGCTGCGTATTTTGATTCGTTAGCGAATGTGTATCCTCATTTCGTCTTGATGGACGAGAATAAATTCGGAGCACATGACTACACGGATGCAATGACGAACGATTGCGACCATCTGAGTGTTGCTGGCGCGAAACAATTGTCTGTCCGATTAGATTCGCTGCTAAATGTTATTTCGCGATGACATCTGTCTTGGCGATTCTGTCGCCAATGCGTTTTCTCGTGATGATGAACGCGAATATCTCGATCCAGTTCAATAGCCAGGGAATGTTGCGCAGGATCCTTCTGCCTGCAGAAACTGGCGCCTTTGTCTCGGCATCGACAACCTTCAATCTCATTATCATTTTCCCGATGCTGCCGCTGCTTGGCAGGTCGCGGAAGATAAGGTAGAGCATGGCGATCATGCTTGAGATAAGCGCCCTTGACATAAGTTCGGCAGGATCTTTGGGAGCGTTGCCCTGCATGGTCGGCTGGATAATCAGGAAGAAGAACGGGATGTTGTTTATTAGGGCCGCTATGACAAAGTCGATGATGGTTGCGCCGAGTCTTTTGGAGTCCATGTTGTTTCCTTTTTTGTACTTGAAATTTAGTTTTCTTTTTTAGTTCCCGCCGGTTTCATCCCAGCTCCAACTAGAGGCATTCTTCAGTCCGTTGAAGTTGACGCTGCTTGTCACCTTTTCATTGTCCCATTTCTGCCAGAGGTGAATGACCTTGCCTTCCTTTGTCGAGATGACATATTCCCTTGCCGTGCTGCTCTTGTCGGATGTCTCGTACATTTCGATGTTGGTAATGGTGATGGGAATGCTCTTGCTTGTTTCCGTTGTTTCGACATTGGATGCGGCGTAGCCGGTGCCACCGATTGCCATCTTCGTAATCTTGGGCTCTTCCCAGTCGAAGGTCAACTCAACTTTTTTCCTGTCCTTGATGCCGATGAGCGCGAGAACGTCGGAATCTACCCGAATCATGAGCGTTTCCCATTCCTGTGGAGCCTTCTTTACGTACTTTGCGGCGCTTGCCTTGTCCATCTTCTTGTAGATGAGCCCGCAGTCGCCCTTGCTCTTGCTGAATTCCTCAATGGCGTTCCGGAACTTGACTGCCGTTTCTTCGATTTGCTTGTATTCTGCATCGGCCGTCTGTGCGCTCTTCTGTGCTTCGTCTGCAACCGCGCGCTGTTGCGATTCCCACTGGGCTTGCTGTATCGCGTAGCTGGGCTGCTTTCTCATTGTCTGAGCCATTATTTCGGCGTCTTCGTCGGTCATGCTGGGGTCGCTTGCGCGCATCTGCGTGACAATGCTTTCTGCGTAGTCTTTAGGTATGCCGTTGGAATTTCCGGCGTTGATTGCGGAAGCATTTGTGGAGGGCGAGCCACCTGCTTGTGCGGCGCCCGCAGTTGTGTTAGTTGCAGTTGCATTGCTTGCAGGATCGTCTATCCCGTTCATCGCGGCGATGACTGCCTTTTCGTTTGCCTTCACGACCTTGCAGTCTTTCTGGTTGGTGTTCTGCTTTAGTTCGGCGAACGGGTCAACTCCCATCTGCTTGAGTGTCGCCATCGTGTTCGCATCGATGTTCGTTTCGGCTATGACAAGCGATGCGCACTGGTTTATCATTGCAAGTTTGTTCAGGCGGTTCGGTGCCGCGATACCGTACTTCTGCAGGATAGTTTCGGCCTTCGCCTTGTCCTGCTTGCTTGTGGTTGCGATGTCGTCGCGCGAGAAGCCCGCTTCGTCGAGGGAGATGCCTGCATCGCTGAACTCGTTCTGAATTTGCTTGTAGTTCTTGGCCCAACTCTTTACGTCGGTATCGGTGATGCCTGCGGATTTTGCGTTCTGCGCGAATGCGGCAGATACCATGGCGCAAGTTGTGGCTAGGATAAGCAACTTTTTCATGTTACCTCGCTTTTCGGATTACTTCTTTTTGCGGAGTTTCAAGCAATCTTTTTGGATTTTATGGGCGTGTTTCTTGAAATCCTTTATCTTTTTCCAAAGGGCCGTTTTGGGGACGAGAATGGTATATGCTGGTCCGGAGCTTAGGTTGTCTGACATCACTGCAGTGGAATCCTCGATTCCGCAATAGTCAAAGAGCCAGAATTTTTCGCCGATATCGTGAGCGGACGTAATGGAGATGGCGTCGTCGTAGCAGCAATGCTCGTCATTGATTACGCAAAAGCATCCGCAAAGGTCTGCTATTTCCGGGATGACAAATTCGCCTTTGCTCCAACGGGCGTACAGGGAATCGTCAATCGCCTGGTTTTCCTTTTGCAGGGAAGGCTCCGACGATATGTCGCACTTTTGCCCGTGAAAATGCAGTGCTGGCTCTGCGTATATGTAGCATGCCAGAAAGAGGATTGTTTTCGGCACCGATTTCATCTCAAGAAGAATAATAGTTTAATTCTGTTGGCGGTGGGCGTCCTGTTTGAAAATCGTCTTGATGTATGCCTGCACCTGCTTGACGGAGAGAGGGGTGTTGCCGCTTTCGAAGGTGGCGATGAAGTTCTTGCCGAGGATGTAGCCGGTGGCGGCGTATCGGGAGATTTTCTGCACGGCGTTTTCGGTGTAGTCAGTGTCGCCCATCAGGCCGAAGTGCTCCCAGATGATTTCCTTGCGGGTGCGAACGTCGAGGCAGGTGAAGTCCGGGTAGAGCGTGCCCCAGCCCTTAATGCTTGCGGGGAATTCGTAGCGGTATGGGATGCCCGCGCGGTCGAGGGCGTCCGCGATGATGATCTCGGATTTTGAGCGGACGCGCACGCCCGTGCTCGTGAAGAATTCGGGTGCGTTGATTTCGAAAGGCTTGCCGGTGTAGGGGAGGTGCCGCCATCGGGCAATGAAATCCTCGTCGGGTTCGCGGACGGGCGTCACAAGGGGGCGGCGGCCGGGGTGTAGCCCCGTGAACGCGGTGTCGATTTCTTCGGGATGGTAATTCTCCGTCAGGTTGTTGAGTGCGATGATTTGCCTGCCGATGATGCTTGCAACAGCCGCGTTGTAATCGCGTTGCGCGATTGCCGCCGCCCTGCGTCGTTCCTTGCGGGGGAGGTATTTTCCGTTAGAGTTGCTGCCCTTGTCTACGAGATAGTATTGCGACCGGTCATGGTTGGTTATGACTCGCAATCTTCCTGTGGGTTGCTTTCCCTTGGGGAGTTTAGCCTTCAGTGCGATCAGTTGCTGAATCCGCTCGTTGGCGATTTGAATGAGTTGGTCTGCCATTTCCGTTCCTTTTTTCTGTGAAACAAAAAAGCGCTGATACGCCGTTTTAACGGACAATATCAACGCTTATGTGTCCCAAATATACAAAGTGTGTGCCAAAAAAACGAGTTGATGCTTTAGGCGGCAGTTGGATAGCATTTTTTTTGACTTTTGAACGTCTGTTTTTGCGGGGGCTTACATACCAAAGACGTAAATAGTGGTGGTTGGTATGTAAAAAAGGTTGCGAAAGAGCGAAAAGTGTCCCAAATGGGGTCGCGGGTGACGAAAATAGGGTGATTTTTGCTTAGTTTGTCTGTGTTTTGGCTGTTTTTTACATACTAAAACATTGCTTCGGGAAAATTGGTATGTTGGGTCTGTGAATGCCGATTACGGATTGCATACTAATTGAACTTTTTTGGTGTTTTAGTATGTAAATAGATGCGTTTTTCCCGCTCCTAGACGGCTGCTCCGAGGCTTGCGGGCGTTATTTTGCAGCCTATAGGCGGTTTTCCGCGGGCCGTCGCGATGGAAGTGCTCCGCCACCGCATTATCCTGAACTACGAGGCCGAAGCGGAAGAAGTCTCTGCCGAAACCGTTGTGCAGAAGATTCTGGATTCTGTTGAGGTTCCGTAAACTTCGTGGTCATCTTTGGTGCATTAAACCCGCGCAGTCATTCTCAAAAGTCTAAAATCCCCGACCAATCGGCCGGGGATTTTTTGGAGGTGTGTTGTTGCGAGAGAGTTATCGCCTTACGGCTTTGAAAAAACCGAGAGTCCTGTTGCCTTGCGTAACCTTGACGAGGTATGCGCCTTGCCGCAGGGATATGTGAAGCTCGTTCCCCTGCACGGCGCGGAATTCCGCGATACGGTGGCCCTGCATGTCGAAGATGCTTATGTCGTGTGCGCCGCCGTCGATGCCTTCGAGACGGAGCGTGCTACCGTCGATTCGCCCGCTGATGGCGTTGCTTTGCATCATGGATTCGGCTGCGGTGATGCCCTCGGTTCCTTCCGCACTGGACGATTCCGGTCCGGCGATTTCTGCGCTTGAAGAAGAATCCGTTTCTTCGGAACTGCTGGACTCCGGCTCCACCTGAATCAGGCCGCCATCGGTGATGGGCGTCTTTGCCCGTGTGAGGACGTCGAGCGGGTCGGGCTTGCTGGAATCGAACGCTTCATGATCGTCGCGCAGGTGCTTGGCGAGTTCGGGCACCTTCGCCTTGATTTCTTCGATATTCGCGCGGGCGAGTTCGTAGGCGCCGTATTCGCAGAAGTGCGTCTTGTCGCTCGCGGTGTACATGTACATTTTTTCCTTGTTGCCTCCGAGCGCCTTGCCGAGCGTGATGCTGTGCTGGTTCAGGTCGAGCACGGTGACTCCGAGTTTTTTGCCGAGGGCGCGCATACGTTCGGGAAGCCCGCCCACGGCTGTTTTCGGGTCGGTTTCGTTCTGCCTTGCGGTGGATGTCACGAACAGCGGAGTGGCCCCCTTCGCCTTGATTTCGTTTGCGTACTTGGTGAGGGTGGTTTCGTAGTTGTTCACGTCGTTTTGGTTCTTTTGGTCGTTATGCGCGAACTGCACGGTCACGAAGTCGCCCTTCTTGACCTCGGAGAGGATCTTTGCGAGGCGCTTCATGCTGTAGAACCCGCTGGCGGTAAGGCCCGATTCGGCGTAGTTCGCGATGGCAAGGCTGGATTTGAAAAATCCCGGGGCCATCTGGCCCCAGCCCGCCCACGGTGCCATAATCTGGTCGACCACGGTGGAGTTTCCGCAGAGCCAGAGCGTGGTCACGTTGTCGTTACGCTTGATTTCGATTCCTGCGACGGCGGGCGCCTTGCCGCTGATGACGAAGGTGAGCTTCTTGTCCCAGGTGCGGTAATCCTTTTCGCGGTCCTTGATGCTCATGGTCACCGAGCCGTCCATGCTTTTTGTTTCCATGCGCCTGAGCGAAACGGTCTGCCTGCTGAACACGCCGCCGGCGAGGGTGACGCGATCGAGCATGAGCTTGCGGTTTTCGGCCCATACGGTGGTTTCGCTTTCGTTCTCGCCGTCACCGAGAATGAACGTCACCTCGTAATTGCCTTGCGGGAGAGCTACCGAGAAAACCATGTCGCCCTTCGCCGTCAGGAAATCCGTGGTGAGGTCGTCGTCCCACAGACGGTCTACCGAAGAAACCGTCCCGCTTTCGAAACCGAAACCCTGCGAGTCGCTGTACTTGGTGTTGGCCTTGACCTGCGTGTAGCCCGCGGCAACCGGGCCCTCGCCGAAGTCGAACTTGTAGTTTTCGGCGGCGTCTGCCGTAGAGAATGCGGCCAGAAGCGCTGCGACAGTCACCATCGTGGCGGTTTTGACAAGGGTGTCGTAGCCCTTGATTTCAGTTTTGTAATCCATAATAACATCCCTTTTACACGCGTTTGTGTTTGTACTACAAAATGTACTATAAAATTTTTAAAAAAGCAAGAAAAATTTCAATTTTTTTTTAAATTATTCCCTCGAAACCGCAAAATGCGCCAAAATGGCGATTTTCCCGTCGAGTTCTACGCGCAGGTAGTAGCGACCGGCCGAAAGTCGGGCGCCTCCTTGCAGGAGTGCTGTGCTGCCGGCCGAAACCATGCGGGTCGCGTCAACAACAGTCTTGCCGAGCGCATTCATGATTTGTATGTGTGCCAAGCCGCCGGCGGAACGGAAGGTGAGGTTCCGGGGGTCGAAAGCCGTTTGGTTCTTTTGCATGGTGGCGGCGATGGCGGTGCCCGTTTCGGAATCCTGCGTGCCGCTAGAGTCCCTGAGTACTTCGGCGACGGGACAACCGACCCGGTGTACGGCCTCGTTGGTAAAGGACACCATGTCAACGTTGGGGCCTCCGTTATTTGTTGTGGAATAGAGGACCATGTCAAAATCTACGGCGTCGAGCCAAACGTCGTCCACGTAGGCGGTGTCCCAGATATCCCAGCCGCCGGTAGGGGGCAGCTTTATATCGTAGGTGACGGCGTCGATCTTGATTTTCATGTCGCGGTTTTCGGTTCCGTCAAAAGCGTAGCGCACCATAACCCGTGCGTTGGTGGCTGACCTGTCGGAAGTGAGCTTGTACGTAGCTGTGCTGGAAATGTCGTTGGTCAAGTTGAAGAATCCCTTGCCTACGTAGCCTTCGTGGTTCGTGTCGGTGGTGCCGTCTCCCTTGTCCGGGTTTGCCATGTCGATGGGTGAAGGCCAAGCCTTGATTCCCTTGAGGTTGGAACATTCTACGACGGCAGAACTGGATTGCGGAATTTCGGAACTGGAAGATTCGGGCGCTACAGAACTGGAACTTTCGTTTTCTGTGGCTGAATTGGCGACACAGGCGGAGCCGCCCTTGAACATGGCGGTGTAGGTCGTGTTGTGATTAGGCGTCTTGAAACCGTAGTAGAGCTTGTTGGACGAAATCTTCTTGCAGTTTTCGTCTGCCCAGTATTCGAAAGTCTCGCCACTTGCGGGGGCCACCCGAAGGGTCATGGGGGAACCTCCCGGGAAACTCTGGTCCTGCGTGATAGCGCCCTTTGTCGCGATGTTCGCCTTTACGGTCACCTTGTAGCGGGGGCGCAACGCCGAAACGAGCTTTGTGAGTTCTGCCTTTGATTCGGGCGAAAGGAAGGTGTCGTTTACGCCCCTTTCCAGTTCTTCTGCAATCATGGTGCCGTGGCCCATGGAGCCCATTTCCTGGAAGTGCGTATTCCCGTCATTACTGCCGTTAGGGTAGTTGGGGTAAAGTCCTGCGTCCAGTTGCATGTAAAGGAATTTCTTGACATACGAATCCATCATTCCCTTGTATGTATTGTTGTAGGTATTGTAGGATTTCATGTTCAAGTCTACGAAGGGAATCTTGTAATCCTTCGCAAGCTTTAACATCATGCCGCGGGAATCGTAGTTGTTGCTTCCGGTAGAAAATACGTTGCGCGACCCGCTCATGGTGACGGTAGAAACCAGCACCGGGGTTGCCCCGCGCTTTTGCGCCGTCGTGATGTACTGCTTCATGTAATACGGGAAGGAATCCTGGGGCACGTAGCGTTCCGGCTTGTTTGCGGTGCGGTCGTTATGCCCGAACTGCACGAACACGAAATCCCCTTTCTGGATGTTGGGCTCGAGGCTTTTTAGGCGGCCATCCACAATGAAACTCTTGGAACTGCGCCCGCCAATGGCCACGTTGTTTACCTTCACGCGGGAGGCGTCGAAGAAGTTGTTCAGTACCTGGCCCCAGCCTTTTTGCGGGTATGCGGAATCCTTGTAGTTGCAGACCGTAGAGTCCCCGATGACATGGATGGTGAAGGATGTGGTGTCGCTCACGGCAAGGCTTGCAAACAGGCCCGCCACGATGGCGTATTTGAAAAGACTCTTCATGCGGGCTCCTTATTTTATGTTTGCCCAGGTGGCGCTAAATTTGTGTTTCCCGTTGCGGACGACAATGCGGTAGATTCCGCTTGCCTGGACGATGTCGGACAGGTCTATGTTGTTGCTGCCGGAGAGCTTGCGGGCGACCAGACGGCCCGACATGTCGAAAACATCTATCCTCGTGTTTTCGTTTTTCGAGACAGAAAGAATGTTGCCTTTCAGGGATGTTGTCTCGACTTCGGGAACGATTCGTTCCACGCCGTCGACGCTGAACCCGAATGCGTCTATGTTCGGCCCTCCGTTTTCGGTCATGGAAATGAACTTGAGGATTCCTTCGCCATTGATGAGGTCTAGATCCACGTAGGCGGTATCCCAGGTGTCCCAATCTGCCGTGGGCTTGAACTTCACGATATAATCGTGGTCGAGGTACACGTTCAGCGAGCGCTCTTCGGTGCCGGCAAAGGAATAGCGGATTCCCATAGTCACGTAGCCTGCAGAGGGAAACTTCATCTTGTATTCGGCGGTAGAATTCAGCGCGTTTTCGAAATTGAAGAAACCGTTGCCTGTATAGCCTTCGTGGTTTGCCTCGGTGGCGCCGTTTCCCGTATCGGGATTGGCGGCGTCGATAAAGTTCTTGATGTCTAGGCTTATATGCTTTTCTTCTTCTTGGACGGTGTCTTTCGCGGTAGTGTCTACGGAGTAAGTCACGTCGGAAAGCTTTTTCGGCGTCCCTGTCGGGAAACTTGTCAAAGCCTTGCCGTCGCCGGTATATTTTTCTGCGGTGCCGCCTTCATAAACTGCGGTGTATTGCGTGCTGGCAGAACCCATGACGAAGGTGTATATCTTGTCTGATTTTACCGTGGTATTCGCGTTCCCGCTTACCTTTTTGCCGTTGCCGTCATACCAGCCGAGAAATTTCTTGCCGGATTTCGGGGTGGTCTTGAGCGTTACCGTCATGCCCTTGGGGTAATAGGAGCTGATTGTCGTTGCCTGGTCGGAACCTGCGGGGCTGACTTTAACGTCTACCTTGTACATGGGCGCCAGGTAGTCGGCAAGCTTTTTCACTTGTGTGTCCGGGTGTACGCGCAACTGTTCGGTAATGATGCGCCCGAAAGCGATGGCTCCGTTCTGCTGGAAATGAAGGTTGTCATTGTTCCCGTTCGCGTAGTTGCTGTATTCGCCCTTGTCGAGCACCACGTTCAGGTAATGGTGGGCGTAGAACTGGCCTACGGAAAGCAGGTAGTTGCGGCTCAGGGTGTCCATGTCGATGATGGGCGTGTTGAGCTTCTTCGAAAGTTCGCGTGCGATAATCGGGTAATTGTGGTAGGATTCGTAAATGGAATCCTGTTTGTTACCACGGAAATCGCTGCGGCGTACCGGATTCACTATGATGGGGTAGGCCCCCTTGGCCTTCGCCTCGTTGATCATCTTGGTCATGTAGGTGCGGTAACCGGCTTCGGAACTGTAGTTGCGGTCGTTGATGCCGAACTTGATGAATACGTAGTCGCCTTTTTGGAGGGCGTTCTTGACCGGGGTCCATTTCCCGCCGTTGTAGTAAGTTTCTGCGGCGGTACCGCCTGCACCGTAGTTCTTGACGGTCGCGAGCCCGGAATCGAAGAAGTATCCAAAATTCTGGCCGATGCCCTGTTTGGGGTAATAGCCTGCATTCCAGTCCTGCATGGTGGAATCGCCGCACATGTAGATGGTTACTTTCGCCCATACGGCTGCCGGGGCCAAGACCATGGAGAGTGCCACTAGGCCTTGCCAAATTTTTGAATAAAATCCGTTCATTTTAAACCAATCCCTTTTTTGTGAAATCCGATAATAGTCAAAAAGACGCCTTGCGCCCTCTTGAAAAAAAGGCGAAAAACGTGAGAGTTTAGTGAGCTTCCGCGACACGTATGAACGTGCCGCGGAAGCGAGTCGTTTAGGGAACTTTATTTCTTAAAAATGCCCTTGGAGATGTACTTGCCGTCGATTTTTACGCGCACAAGGTAATTGCCCTTCGGGAGCGGTTCCTGCGAGAGGTCCACAGCGGGCTCACCCGCGGCGACAAACTTCGCGATGGTCCCTACGATGCGGCCACCCATGTTGTAAATCTCGATTTCGGCATATCCGCCACGGGCAAGCTTCTGCACGCCTGTCGCAAGGGCGGTCGTTCCTTCCGCAGAGGCGAGCGTCACACCCGGCACCCCGAAGTAGAAACCGTCCACGTTCGGGCCGCCGTTCTCCGTGGTGGAGGAGAGCTTGATCGTGTTTTCTCCCTTCACGATGTTCACGGGAACCTGGACTTCTTGCCAGGTGGTCCAGCTGCCGGTAGAAGGCAGGCTTACGCTGACCGCTTCGCCACCGTTTACGGAGAGGTTCATGTCGCGGGCATCGTTCCCGCCGTTTGCGAACACGATGGAAATGGTCGTCTTCGCGTCTTCCTTCGCGGTCACTTTCCAGGTGGCAAAACTCGTCGCATCGTTGTCGAAGTTGTAGTAGCCCTTCTCTTTCCAGCCTTCGTTCGTGTCTTCGGAGGTACCTTTACCTTCTGCCGGGGCGGATGCATCCACGAACGATTCCTTCGTCATGTCGTGCTTGATTTCAGGAACTTCGGGAGTGACAGGGTCGACGATCACCGGGTCAACAACCGCGGGGGCAGCGCCGTCACCTGCGAGGTAAATGGAGGGCTGCTTCAGGTTCTTCACCGCGTCGGGCAGGTAGTAGCCCAGGTGCGGCGGCTGGTTGTATGCCACGTTCTGCCAGGCAATGCTCACGCGGTAGTGCGGGTCGTGCATCAGGGTGTACACGCGATAATCCGTCTTGACCGGAGTGCTGAAAATCGTAATCATGGAAGCGTCGCTGCCGGAGCGCAGAACAAGTTCTTCGCGCCAGTCCCCGAACAGGTCGGCCACGAGGCCCGGGTTCTTCTTTGTTCCGTTGTTCGTGGTGGACTTGTTCACGTTGCCGTAGGTGAAGTAGCGGTTCGCCTTCTTGTCCTTGGTGCTCCACTTGTCTATTGCACCGTCAAGCAGTTCGTCTTGCAGGTCGCCATCGAAATAGATGCGGAAGTTCACCGAGGGCTTGCTGCCCGAAATCTTCTGGCCCTTCACGTTCTTCACTCCGTCGCCCGCGCTGCTCCACATCTCGAATCCGCGATGGTCCGCGTCGATGTCTGCGGCGAGGCCTCGGCCGTTATCTACGCCCGGGTTCGGCTGCTTGGTGCCCCAGATGATCTTGCCGTCGGGGCCGCGGAAGTCGTCGGTGTAGGTGGCGGACTTTTCTTCGTGAACATCCCACGATTCAAGGCCCGGGCGGTCGGGATCCATGTCCGAAAGGTGGAGCGCGTCGCCGTGGCCGAGCCCCGTGCGGTAAAGGAGCGTGCCGTCGGACTTGAGGGCCGCGGAACCGTACACGATTTCGTCCTTGCCGTCGCCGTTGATGTCGCCCACGGAAAGGTTGTGGTTGCCTTGGCCGTGGATTCCCTGGCCTCTCGTTTCGGACTTGTGGTACCAGCGCTGCTTGAGCTGCTTGCCGTCAAAGTCGTAGGCCACCACGTAGGCGTTGGTGTAGTAACCGCGGCACATGATAAGGCTCGGGTGTACACCGTCGAGGTAGGCGATGGCCGCGAGCATGCGTTCGCTGCGGTTGCCGTAGGTATCTCCCCAGTTCTTGGTGACGTTACGACCCGGCACGTAGTCGATGGTCGTGATGGCCGCACCGGTTTTACCGTTGAACACGGTCAGGAACTCGTTCCCGCTCATGATGGTACCGGTCTTTGTGCGGTAATCCTTGCTCTTGTCGCCGATGACCTTGCCCGTACCGTCGACCGTGCCGTCGCTAGTTTTCATGGCAACTTCGGCGATGCCGTCGCCGTCCAGGTCGTAGACCATGAACTGCGTGTAGTGGGCGCCCGCGCGGATGTTCTTGCCCAGGTCGATGCGCCACAGCTTTTTGCCGTTCATCTTGTAGCCGTCGATGTACACGTTGCCCGTGTAGCCGCTCTGCGAGTTGTCCTTCTGGTTGCTCGGATCCCACTTTACGACAAGCTCGAGTTCGCCGTCGCCGTCCAGGTCGCCCACGCTCATGTCGTTCGAGGTGTAACTGCAGCTGGAACCGTCGGGCATCTTGAGGTCGCCCGGGCGGTCAAGCTTGAGGGTCGCGTACGGGATGTTCTTGCCGTCGGAATTGGCCGACTTGTCGAACACGAACGAGAGCCCGGCCTGCGCGCCTTCCTTGCCGTCCGAGACCGCGGCGACCGTATACTTGGAGGTCGCCTTGCCCGAAGCGTCGAGGTAGTTTGTCGCGCCGTTCCCTGCGATGGTCGCAATCTTTGTCCCGTCACGGTAGAGGTTGAATTCGGTATTCGGGGCGTCGCTCCCGAGCAGGCGCCAGCTGACCAGCATGCCTTTTCCGACGTTCGCGGCCACGAGACCGCGGCTCAGGTTTTCCATTTGCCGGGGCGCCGCGAATGCTTGGGCAGTCACCCCGAGAGATAGCGCCGCGCAGAGCGCAAGCGCCTTTTTCCTATTTCCACACACCATATTTTCCTCCCTAGAAGGGGTTGCGGTACAAATCGTACCGAAAATTAATATAATCCAAATTTTTATTAAAAGTCTACATTTTCTCAATAATTTAC
Organism: Fibrobacter sp. UWT3; assembly: GCF_900230125.1. Classification (NCBI taxonomy): domain Bacteria; kingdom Pseudomonadati; phylum Fibrobacterota; class Fibrobacteria; order Fibrobacterales; family Fibrobacteraceae; genus Fibrobacter; species Fibrobacter sp. UWT3. The sequence goes on from NZ_OCSS01000002.1 coordinate 574,228, forward strand.
CTAATTTTACAAAGGTAAATTGCTTTTATTTGCTATAAAATGTCCACATTTGCAAAAAATTGCCGAAAAATGTCCCGTTTTCGCCATTTTTTGCGCCTGTTTCGAATGTCAACACCCCGAGGCGGGGCTTGAACGCGTCCCGTACTGGGAAAATTTTTAACTTTTACTATACCATGTACTACATTTTTATGTATATTTAATATCATGAATACCTTCGTAAACATTTTCGAGTTTACCAAGTTCCGCAAGTTCCTGGCCGAATACCAGGAGCGCCGTCAGGCGGCGGAGCCATCGTTTTCGCGTACCGAGTTCTGCAACTTGCTGGGGCTCCCGAATACCCGCAGCTATTTCAACGACGTGGTGCAGGGCAAGCGTGTGACCGACAACATGCGCGAGCGTTTTATAAACGTTATCGGGCTCAAGGGAAACGAGGCGAAGTATTTCGAGGCGATGGTCGATTTCGACCAGGGAAAGACTGCCCAGGTGCGCGAGGCGGCGTTCGATGCCATGATGCGCCTGAACAAGAACCCGCAGGCGATTGTGGACCCGGACAGTTACGAGTTCTTTGGCAACTGGTATAATAGTACTGTCTACGCGATTCTCGAGGTGATGGATGTGGGCGACGACGTGTCGGAACTTGCGGCGAAGATTTTCCCGCCCGTGTCCGAGAAGCGCCTGAAGGCAAGCCTTGAACTCATGCAGAAGATGTCGCTCGTGCGCAAGGACGAACGCGGGTTTTGGAAACCGACGAAGGATAGTCTTGCCACGGTGCAGCAGAGCAAGAGCCAGATGGTGCTCCAGTTCCAGAAGCAGTGCCTGGAACTCTCGAAGCAGGCACTGGAATCCGAAGGGAGCGAATCCCGCGACATGACCACGTTCACGTTCGCGGTGTCGAAATCCGCGCAGGCGAAGGTCGAGAAGGCTGCTGAAAAATTTAAGGCGCAGGTGCGCCAGATCGTGATGGCCGATAACGAGACGCCGACCGTCGTGGAGCATGTGAACCTACACGTGTTCAGCAATATCCGCGAAAACAATAAACCGTCCGGTGCGGGCGAGGCGTAGGGAGGGAGGTGTTTATGGGATGCTTTAGGAATATCTTTGATGCGGGGCGATTCGCGTTCGCTTTTGTCGCAGTGTGCGTACTCGCCTTCTTTGCGGCCTGCAGCAATACGTCTTCTACGGATTCTGCGGGGATTTTGATTGAGACGAATACCGGTAACAAGGGGCTTGCACGGATTCTTGTTTCTACCGAAAATCTGGATGTTGTCGCGGGCGATACAGTCGTGGTGTTCAAGGCGAGTGCCGATACCGTAGGCGATACTTTGTATGTAGATACGGTGGACTACAGGCATGTGGCGACCTCGATCGAGTGCGCGTCGGGCGTGATGTCGCTCGATAGCCTGCCCGTGGGCGATTACGAATCCGTTTCGGTGCACCCTCTGGAAGGTGACGTGCGTTCCGTGGCGGTATCCTGGAACGTTGAGGAAAATTCCACGAATATCGACCGTGCGCTGGATGCGGAATTCAAGGGCGCTGTCGCGCTCGTGCTTCCTGAGGGTTTTGTGGATTTGGCCTCGTCGGATGAAGTGTTTGAGGATATGCCTTTCGCGGTCCGGCTCCCGGATGTGAAGAATCCCTGCCTGCTGGATGCTGACGGCAACATGGTGCGTCTCAGCCGCGCCGAACTTGCGGATGTCCCCACGGCAAAGGCTTCTGATTCCGCTGTCTATTGGGGCGTGATGCCGCAGGTCGCCTTCGACGAGAATGGCGCGATTTCCCTTGACATCGTAGAATCGTGCCAGTCCAGTGACCGGATTGACCTCGCGCTTGCGCGCCATGTGGAACATTTTGACTCGTTCGAACCTTCCGAGGCGGCGCTCGCTACCGGCAACGAGCTTGCGTCCGTGCTTGGCAATTCCCGCTGGGTGGATTCTACCGACAAATGGTTCTACATTCCCGATTTCAAGCCATTCTCCGAAGACGGCTACTACATGGGGCTCTCCATCTGGTTCAATGTCGATTCCATGCAGGTGGGCGAGTACGCACAAATTATTTCTGCCAAGAAGGACAGCACGGGGTTCACGTTGCAGAAGCGCGGAGCATCGGGTGCGGTGAACCTCAGGCTTGATACGCGCACGGGCGTTTACAATACGGTCGTGGGTCGCGCGAACGGGGTGCTCGACGGAACCTGGCACAACTACTCGTTCAAAATTCACGGCGATAGCGTGACTACGTTCATTGACGGAACGCTGCTGGAATCCAGGCAGTTCGATGCGGGCGAGGGCTTTGCGGCTGCATTCAACCCCGCAATCGGCTATGGCGGTATCCGCGGCGGTATCGACGAGGTGTTCTTCTTCGACGGCACGCAGTCCAACAACTGGATGCGGCTCTTCTACGCCCTGCAATATGCGGTTATAAAGGAATAAATGGGTGTTTAAGGCGCCTTTTGGGGTGTATTTTTGCGAAATGTGGACTTTTTTTAGGTAAAGTGTTGTAAAAATTACATCATTTAGTTTGAAATTGCGTAAAAACTATTGACTTTTAATAAAATTAGACGTATATTTAAAGTAGTAAACCTTATAGTAAAAAAGGGAGATAAATATGTTTGGTGTGATGGGATTGAATTCTCGCGGAGTGGTGTCCGCGGCAATTTTCACGCTCGCTTTTGCGGGCCAAGGTGCGTTCGCTCAGTCGTGGTATGCAACTGACGTGCGTCAAGGGGGCCATGACCCTTCCATGTACAGGGACGAGAATGGCTACATCCTTATGTCCACGAATAACAACCTGGCAATGTGGACCTCGACGGACATGGTCAAGTGGAGTTCGAAGGGCCAGATTTTCAGGGATAGCCCGCAGTGGCTCAAGAATGCCGTGGGCGGCAAGACCGACGGCATCTGGGCTCCGGACCTGTTCCATTTCAATAACCAGTACGGCGTGTTCTACTGCGGCTCCGTTTTTGGCCAGCGCACGTCTGCCATCGGTGTCACGACGAACGCGAACCTGAACTTCTCGGATCCGGCGAAGGGATGGACGGACCAGGGCGAGGTGACGCGCACCACGAACAGCAACAACTACAACGCGATTGATGCCGATGTGGTGGTAACTCCCGATGGTCAGTACTGGATGACGTACGGTTCGTGGAATGCGGGCGGTATCCGCTTGATCAAGCTGGACCCCAAGACGGGCAAGCAGGCGAGCGACGACAAGAACAACTACCAGATCGCGACACGCGGCGGTACGGGTATCGAAGGCCCGAGCCTCATCGAGCACGGCGGCCAGTATTTCTTGTTCACGGCCTGGGACGTGTGCTGCAAGCAGGGTAACGAAATCGAACAGACCACTTACAAGACGGCCATGGGCCGCGCCGACAAGGTGAACGGAACCTACAAGGACCGCAGCGGCAAGGAACTCAACAAGGGCGGCGGAACCATCCTGATGCAGCGTTACAGCCGTTATGTGGGCCCGGGCGGTGGCGAGGCCTTCAAGGACCTGAACCGCATCCGCTTTGTGCATCATTACTACGACCTGACCGGCGACAAGTACAACCACATCCACATTCGCGACCTGGTGTTTACCGACGACAACTGGCCCGAAATGGGGCAGCCCTTCCTCGGGCGCTACCTGAGTGCCGAGGCGGAACACGGCATTATGACACGCGGTGCGACGGATGACCTGACCTTCAATTACACGAAGGAAGCCTCGAACGGCGAATACGTGGGCTACATCAATACGAAGGGTTCCAAGATTCGCTTGCCGATGAACATTATGCAGGCGGGCGACTACATTATGCGTTACCGCTACGCGAACGGCGGCGATAATGATGCTACGCATAAAGTAACGGTGAATGGAAAGGCGCAGACGGTAAAGCTCCCGAAGACGGGTGCCTGGGGCAGTTTCCCCGAAAAGTCCGTGGCGATGATTCCGGCGACGCTCAAGCGCGGTGGCAACTTTATCGAGGTGGAGCCCGACCAGAATTTTGCGGAACTTGACCGCATCGACTTCTTGCGCGTGATTCGCGATACCATTCCGGGCAACGGCTTCGATAACGGCATCAAGGTGCGCCTCACGAACGATGACAAACTTGCCGTCAAGAACGGCGGTTACGCCATCTTCGAAAACGTGGTGACGGATTCCATCAGGAGCACCGAAGTCAAGGTTGAACTGCAGCAGTGCAGCGGCGGAACGCTCAGCATTCGCGAAGGTTCTGCTTCGGGTACGGAACTTTCCAAGTGCACTGTTCCTTCGAGCTGCGCAAACGGCGCCTGGACCGAAGTGAACTGCTCTGCCACCAAGAAGCTTTCGGGCGTCAAGGACTTCTACCTCACGGGTAGCGGCATGAGCGGCGAAGTGCTGGTCGGCAACATCCGCTTCGGCAAGATTGCCGAACCGCCGGTATCTAGTTCTAGCGTGAATCCGCCGGCATCTAGTTTTAGCGCGGCTCCGATGGAATCTAGCTCCAGCGTGACTCCGCCGGAAAGTTCCAGCAGCGGAACGACTGCGATTGCGCAGGCGAAATCTTTGAAAGCCAATTACAAAATGACGACGAATGCTGCTGGCTATACCTTCCATTTTGATCGTCCCGGTAATTACGAAATCATCGTGATGAACCCGCTGGGTCAGCTGATGGCTCGAAAGACGGTGCGCATGGAATCTGAAGTGTCACTGCAGGGACTGCCAAAAGGAAAGTACATCTTCAAGGTGATGAATCGCTAACAGAAAAAGGGATGTTTGGGTATGTTTAAACGTGCTTTATCTATGCTGATGGGGGTAGCGGCTGTTGCGATGGCTGCAAACCCGCTCACTACAAAATTCTACTCTGCCGATGCCGCGGCGCTCGTGCACAACGATAGCCTGTTCATTTTTGCTGGCCACGACGAGCAGGGCGCTCAGGGGAATAACAACAAGTTCTTCTTGATGAATGACTGGCACGTGCTGGTGACCGACGACATGGAAAACTACCATGACTACGGTGCGGTACTTTCGTGGCGGACCTTCGAGTGGGCGAGCGGCAACGCCTTCGCGGGCCATTGCGAATACCGTAACGGCAAGTTCTACTGGTACGTGGCGGTGCATCATGCGACTGTCGTGCGTGATGAAGGCTTCGCGATTGGCGTCGCGGTGGCGGATCATCCCTCGGGCCCGTGGAAAGATGCTATTGGCAAGGCGCTCGTGACCGACAACACCACGAACGATGTCGCGCTGAATATCGACCCCGCAATTTTCTACGATGGGAACGACATCTGGATGTATTGGGGCTCGTGGAACGCGGGTCGTCGCGTGAAACTCAAGGAAAACATGATTGAGCTCGCGAGTACGCCCGAAGACATCAAGATCAAGGACTTTTTCGAGGCTCCCTGGATGCACAAGTACCGCGGCAACTACTACTTCAGTTACGCCTCGGGTTACCCTTCTACGACAAACTATTCTATGGCCACGAGCCTGAATGGCCCGTGGACGCAGAAGGGCGTGCTGAACGACAAGCTCGACAATTCTGAGACGAACCACCAGGCGATTTTCAAGTATCTCGGGCACTGGTATTTTATGTATCACGGCGCGAACGCTCCGGGCGGCTGGACCTACCGCCGCTCCGTGAATATCGATTACCTGTACTATGACGAGAATGCGAATATCCAGAAAATCAAGCGCACTACCACGGGTGTAGACAAGGTAAACAACGCACTTGTAGAGAATGGAACGTATCGCTTGACCGTTTCGCACAGCAACCTGTCATTTGTCGAAGAGAACGGAATCGTGGTGCAGCGCCCCGAAAGCGAAAAGGATGCGAACCAGTTCTGGACCGTGGAACGCAGCGCGAAAAATGCCCGCCATTACACGCTCAAGAATTACGGCACTGGCCGCTACTATTGCCCGCCCAAGACGCTGCTCGATACCGTCAAGACATCGGCGACTGCCTGCGAAATCCGCATCGAGAACGCCTCTGCCGCGAAGGGCTACTACCTGTATGGCGATTACGACAGCGACTTTGTGGGCGACGTGCTGAATGTCTCGAAGGACGCAGGCATGCCTGTGATTACCTGGGTGCGTACCGGTGCCGACAACCAGAAGGTGAAACTCGCGAAGGCGACCCCGCCGACTGTTGCACCGGAATCGTCTTCTAGCGTCGTGGAATCTTCCAGCTCCGTTGTTGCCGAAAATTCTTCGAGTTCCGAGGTCGTGCCCGAAAGTTCTAGCAGCGGAACTACCGCGATTGCTCCGCGCGCAACACGCCAGGGAGTGCAAGTGCCTGCTCGCAAGGGTTACCGTGACCTCAAGGGCCGCAGTTTTGACAGGCAGATTCCGTATCGGGTGATGTTCTAGCGGAATTAACTTATTCTAAAAACAGGAGTGTTTGGATGTATGGATTGGGAAACGCCCTTCGGGGTGGTTTTATAGGTGCCGGGTTGTCGCTTGCTGTTGGTGCATTTGCCGCAAGCAATCCCGTTGTCACGAACATGTTCACGGCAGACCCCGCAGGGCTCGTTTACAACGATACCATGTATATCTTCACGGGGCATGACGAGGCGCCCGCCGGTCACGAAGGTTACATAATGAACGACTGGCACATATTCTCTTCGGGAGATATGGATACCTGGGTGGATCGCGGGGCCGCGCTTTCTATCAAGTCGTTCAAGTGGGCACGCGGCAGTGCCTGGGCGAGCCAGACTATCGAACGTAACGGCAAGTTCTACTGGTATGTGACCGTGCACGATGGCAGGGACTTTGCGGTTGGCGTCGCGATTGCGGACCATCCGGCCGGCCCGTACAAGGATGCCATCGGCAAGGCGCTTATTACAAGCGACATGACTCCGGCGAATAGCGGCGTGAATTACGATATCGACCCGACCGTCTTTATCGATGACGACGGACAGGCCTATATTTATTGGGGCAACGGCGCCGTGATGGGCTACAGGCTCAAGGAAAACATGGTCGAACTGCAAGGCGGCATGTTCAACGTGACGCCGCCCAGTTTTACCGAGGCGCCATACGTTCATAAAAGGAACGGCTACTACTTCTTGACGTATGCCTACGGCTGGGAAGAACGCATTGGCCAGGCGACCATGAAAAGCCCGACAGGGCCCGTATCCAATTCCAAGGTTATTGTCGGTTACAACAAGAATTCCAATACGAGCCATCAGGCGTTCGTCGAATTCCATAACCAGTGGTATTACATATACCATACGGGCGCGATTGGCGGCAGTTTTCGCCGTGCATTGTGTGTGGACTACGCCTACTACGAAAACGACTCGACCATCGCGAACATCACCATGACCGATACGGGTGTAAAGAAGGTTGACCATGCGCCGATCAGGGATGGCGTTTACCGCATCAAGGCGCGGCACAGCGGCCTGAGTCTCGAAGATGCGGCTTCCGCAGTAATCCAGATGGATTCCGAAGAAAGCGAATCGCAGCTGTGGGCGCTCAGAAGAATCGACGGTTACACCTACACGCTCAGGAACCTCGAGACGGGAAAGTACCTTTCGTTCGGAAAGGGGAACCTGCTGGATACCGCAAGGACCGTCAATGCCGAAAACAGGATTATCATCGAGAACTTTAACGTGGATGACGGTTACCGCCTGTACGCGGATACCGCAAGTGAATACCTGGGCGATGTCCTGAACATCTCTACGGAGGCGGGAATGCCGCTTGTCGTGTGGAAACAGACCGGAACGCAGAATCAGTCGTTCAAGTTTGAATACATGGGCGACGAATCTGCATATAGTTCTTCCAGCGTAGAGGTCGCGCCCGAAAGTTCCAGCTCCGAGGACGTGTCGAGCAGTTCCGCAGAAATTACGTCGCTAGTCGCAGCGCCTGGGAATCTCGGTGCGCGGGTTGTCGGCGTTTCTCGCGCGGATGGTTTGCGGTTCTCGCAGGCTGCGGATTACGCCCTGATGAACCTGCACGGCATGGTGGTTGCCCGCGGGCACGCCGCGCAAGTTTCGGTGAGTGATTTTGCTCCCGGCGCATACGTGGTATGGCTCGGCGGCCGCATCCAGAAAATCGAGCTGAGGTAAAGCATGTTCAGTCGTGAAAATTTTGCCATCGTCAAGCAGATTGCGGTGCTCAGCCTGCTCGCCATCGCGCTAGGGCTTGTTTACGGGTGAGTGCTGCTCTCGGATGTTGCCTCAATTTCGTAAAAGCGCCGCTCGCCGGCATTCCTGATGCGCATGAGAACCTGATAATGATTTCAACTTAGCGTGAAATTTGGGGGATTGGAGATTTGACAATCACTGATTGTCAAATTGAAAACACAGAGAAAATCTTACATAACGAGACGCGTGCATTGGATTTCAAAATCACAATGCTGTCAACCCCGTGAGTTCTCTTTGCGCGGAAGGATTATTTGCGTAGTTCCGCATGACAGATTTCATGTCAAGGAGAATGCAGCGGATTTTGTGATAAGGTCGGTTTTCGTCCTTCATGTTTTTCCAGTCACCATAGATGTAACCGACGCGTTTCATTTGGAAGGTCGCTGAGCTTGCCGAAGCGCCTTCCGCATCCGCACAGTACGGCATAATGAATGCATTGTAAATGCTTAAAGTGTCATCCTGAGCGAAGTGTAACGAAGTCGAAGGATCTCCCAACATCTTTTCCACATATTCCGCGTAAGCCATCTGTTTACACACGGATTCGGCCCCCGGCAAATGCGAATTGAAACCAGTCAAGCCATATTTGTAGTACTTGGAATCAAGGATATACACTCTCTCCCCCATAACCATAATCGTATCAGGCCGGAGTGTGGAACGTTTCGAGTCGTTCAGGACTATTTCTTCTTCAGATTCATCAAGTTTTTCATCGCGGCATCCGTCATTCCATCTCAAATGCGGATTAAATTTATCCTTGGCAACTCCCTGCGGCAACCTTCCGAAAATCTTATCCACCATCGCTTCCCACACGGGAGCGAACTTCTTTACCCCAAAATAGAATCCGTTTGCAATCTTTCCGTCTTCAGTTTTATGCCCGGCAAGATACTCCACAATTCGTGCCAAATCAGCAAGCAAGCGTAAATCACGGTCGTTAAACGTTTTCGCAAGTTTAGAATGAATTGCGTTACAGAACAGGTCATAATCAAAATCCAAATGCGGCTCTTCGGACGGTTCTATGCCGAATAAAAATCCGAGTTTCACAAGAGCGTCATGAACGCAGAACTTATGGACCTGCGTAATGAGCGTATCTTCGTTATAACTGACTTTACGGGCGATAAAATCCAGGTACACAAGATTCTGGGCATCTTCGGTAATGGCAGGTTGCACGGCCTTGATTGTCCGTCCCCAATTGATTTTCCCGTTCGCCCCTTTCTTATACAGGATTTCTTTTTCATCAAGGTAGCCGAAATCAAGAAAATTCCGGATAACATTCAAGTACGAAACCATCGGAAATTCAGATTCGCCATGTTCCTCCGCGAATGTGGAAATGGACGAATCCTGATGAATCTGTTCCTGTAGCAAAGGGTCAGAAAGTACCGTAAAAAGATTGACGACACATTCCCGTAATTCTTCTTCGGGGAGCTCACGCAAGGCCGAGTCATCCTTGAAATATCCCAAAGGAAAGATGATGCTTGTTTCCAGTGCACCATCTTCCTTTGATTTTTCACAGCGAATGCCGACGAACTCGGTCTCCGAATTCGCTTTGGATTCGCAGAAACATATTTCGTTCAACTTTTGCATCAAGGATTATAACGTTGGCGATGCTACAAATGCGACAAGATTCTCCTTGTCCTTGAAAACGTCAAAGCGTTCTTTCCCTTCAGGAGGATTTTCAAAGAAGTTAATCAGCTTTTCTAGGGTATCAATCCCTTCGGCAAATACTTGCGGACGCTTGAACTTGAAAACGTCATCCCACAAGAACTTTAAAACCTTTTCGGCAAAGACCTTGTCGTCGATAATGCCGCCCACGTTGCTCACGAACCAGACTCCAAGCCGCTTGTCTTCGGTACTGGAAAGTCCTTTCAGGGTTGCCGTAATTTTGGCATTGATCCATCCCCAGAATTGCCCCCATTTAATACCGGTATCGTCAATTTCGGCATTGTACTGAGCATTGACGGCAGACTGAGTGAGGTCGAATTCGTTGCGGACTAGTTCCATGTCGAAACGGCGCTGGAAAGCGTTATCCAACGTGAACACATTCTGGTCGCTGGTGTTCATCGTCGCCAAGATGGAAAGGTTAGGCGGCAAGCGGATAGCCGTATTTGAATCAAAGCGAATATTCCCAATCTGGATGCTATTTTCATTTCCCCGAATATAGGCGTTGACATCATCGTTCTGGACAAAATACTGGCTCCAGCCTTCTGTAAACGTGTTTACAGCAGCATTTGCTGGGTCGTTGCCGAGAGAGTCTGTTTCGCCAGCCTTGAGCCTATCCAACAACTGGAAGGTATCGCCGAAAATGGCGGCCGCATTACCGCGGTTGATTTCTTCGATAACCAGATAAAATTGTTCATTAGGGTTGAGATACGCCCGCTTGATAATTTGCGTAAACGGCCCAGGAGTAAATTCATAGGTGACATGGCCGTTGACTTTCGGCAAGATTTGCCCGATGAACTCGGCGTTGGTGTATTCTGGGTGGAACACGACACGAACCTTGTTCTTCTCAGGAACGTTCTTCAGTTGCTCCCTGATTTTATTGCTCTTGCCGCAGCCAGGAACACCGTAGTAGATGATTTGGGAAGGGGTGAAATTAGGTAAACTAGAGCCAAGGCCATTATCTGTCCCTGAATCATCTTTTTTCACATCATTGATGGTTGTGTCAACAACCTCTTGAATACTGTCGAAAAAATTTTTTAACGTTATTGCGTCGTAAATCTTTCTGGGATTATTTGGGGAATTTCCTTGATAAACTTCCCATAATTCGCTTTCACGATTTTGATGAACTAATACATATTGATCAGCTCGTAACTGTGTAACTCCTGAAAAAGTTTGATTTGACAAAGGTTTGCCATTTAAAGAATCTAAAAGCAGTAAAAATTGATTGCGTAAAATTCCGCTATTCAATCTGTTTCGGCTTGAGCCAATATATTCATTGGAATCAAATGCTTTCGCTGTATTGATGATGGTCTCATCATTTTTTTGTTTTTGATTAAATCCATATTGACTAAATAATCTATCTGCATCGTATTTTCCAAACATCATGCACCCCACTTTTTGAGATTCTCTTTTTTCTGCGGTTCAGGGGAACTTGCACCCAACGGGAATCCCATCAAGTATTCAGCATTCTTTGGAGCCGGTTTTCCAAAAACCTCTTTGAAATTTCTACAACCTTGATGTTTCATCATTGATGGGGCTGAGTAGTTTGCCATCGTAGTTGGCGTATGAACTAACCCCATCTCTTCACCATAGGTTTTCCTTATCCAAGTTTTCTGTTTTTCAAAAACCTGGGATATTTCTTTTTCCGAAACATCTTCTGTATACGTTCCATTTTCAATGTGGCGATTTACCAAAATCCTAAATGCACTTGCGGCAACAAAAGGCGATTGAGCGTTTCCGACTCCTTTCAGTTGTTCTCGGCGGTCCGCAATAGGAACATCTACACCAAGGTCATCAGGATTCTTACTCCAGTAAGAACCTTTAAATTTGGGAAGGCTAATGATGTGGTCTTTTATCTTTTCAAAAACTTTCTGATTCTTGACCGCCAACAACCAGAAACGGTTACGCTGATGATCGGCTCCAAGATTTGAACAGCTCAAGCGGCAAAACTGAACTTTGTATCCAATAGACTCCAAATCTTCCTTTGCTTTTGAAATAGCACGTAATACAACATTTTCACCGAAAACAACCGGAGCGTCAGATTCTTTGGTGAAGCGCAACATTTCATCCCAAAGGTTTTTCTCTGCGATATTTTTACCATGGGCCGCAGTACTGAAAGCCTGACAGGGAAACCCTCCGCACAGGACATCAAATTTTCCTTTAAATTCTTTGCCATTTAATGCGCGAAGATCTCCGTAAATTTCAAACGGATTCATCCATCCGTCTTTTTGACGTTGTTTCAAAACCTTCTGACAAAAATCACTGATTTCAACACCTGCACAACATTCGTGGCCTAATAGTTCACCTCCATAAATACCACCACCAATTCCAGCAAAGAGATGAAATTCTTGGATTTTGGCTTCGGTTGTTGCGGCTTTTTTCTGTGCCATTTTTTCGCTCCATTTTGAAAGTGAACGAGTTCACTCTCGCGGGAGCGGTTCTGGCCGATTCGTTTGGCCGGGGTGCAGGCAAAAAGAACGGCGGGGAGCCGACTCACTCCTCGCCTAAAAGCGCGACATTTTCAAAAGAATACAATACACCCGCAAAATCCCGAGCGGATACAATACGCCCAAGGTACACTACGCCCATGCAATCCACGGGCGATGGCGAGTCATTGCCTTATTCCTTGTGTATGAAAGTGTCGAAGTTTCAGTTAGAGGACAAGAGCAAAACTCAGCGAGTCCACCCCCGTTCCGCACCTGTCCAGTCTTTTTCGAAAATAAAAAAGGCGTGGAGTTGAATGCATTTACCTACCTGAGGCCTTCGACTGCCCTACACAAATAAACGCAAACAACTCACGCCCCAAAATGGCCGTTTGCCTACAGGCAGATTTATCAAATATGCATGTACCAAAACGATGCGGCAGGCTTGCGCCGGTCGCAGACGTGAGCGTCCGTCTTATTCCCTGTGTATGAAAGTGTCGAAGTTTCAGATAGAGAACAAGAGAAAACTCTATTTGCCTTGAAATATAGATTTTTGGAATGGCAAAAGATGACACTTGCCGTTTTTGTTCCAAAAAAGCGACCTAAAACCGTGAAAACCGGCCCCTGCGGACCGGCTTTGGGCTTATTTTCTTGAAAAGGGCTTACTTAAAGAAGCCCGTGTTCCTTGAGAATCTTCTCGTACTTGTCGGCACGAGACTTTTCTTCGTCAGCACGAGTTTCCGCCTCGTCAGCACGGGATTCAGCCTCGCTGGCGCGCTTTTCGGCTGCTTTAGTGCGCTGGCGCTCATCGTACACCAAGTCATCCAATTCCTGTTGCCAAGTCATATAGCGCTTCCTCGTTTCGTTGTCCGACAGATACCATTGCCGCTGAAGTTCGATGTTCTTTGTTCCCTTGGATGTTGCCTTGTTGGTCGCAAAGTATTCAAGATACTCCTTGACCGACTGCTCGGCGACATCCCTGTACTTATTGAATATATAAAAATTTTTGTAACAGAGGTCACCCAGTTCGTGTTCGGGATGCCCTTTTTCCAGATTCTTGAACGTGTAGACGGCACGACCCTGCTTGAAAATATCGTCGGGGCAGATGAAGATGATGTACTGTTCCTTGAGGTTACGGTAGGATTCGCCCTTGTTCAGGGCTTCTGAATCGCACAGTGCCTGGTAGTAGCGGGCACGCTTCGGAAGCTCGTGGGTGTCCTCAATCTGCATCTCGATGTCGAAGGTGCGCGTAATCTCGCCATCGGGGCCCTGTTCCTTTACGAACACGTCGTAGCGGACGCCCTTGTTGAAGGGGCTTGTTTCGGTGGATTTCTCCGGCTCCGGTTCCTGCAGGTCAAAAATCTTGATTCCGAGAATGGCTTCCAGGAAAGGCTTCGCGATATGCTTATGGCTGAATACCAGCGCGAACATGAAGCGGTTCGTGATGGGCAGTTCCTCGAACGGAACGTGGTTTGGATCCATAATGCTCCTTTACGCGGTATGCGCCGCGCGGTTTAAAAACAAAAAAGAGCCGTTCCTACATCATATAAAATAATACGATATAGAAAACGGCTCTTTTGTGAGCTTGGCCAGCTATTTACTGGTCGTGTAGAATATAGCAAACGATTCTGTAGAAAAGTAATGTTTCAACAAAAAAACGTCTATTATTGCGATTTTATAACTGAATGGTTGTAAAACCCTCGTTTTCCGCCCAAAATCGCCAATTTTAAAATTTTTCAAAAAATATAGTACGCTTTGTAGTAAAAAGAGTTATATTTATAGAAAATTGTAGTACAATTTATAGTACAACAAAATATTAACTAAAATCAAAGGAGTGACGGATGTTTGGATTGGGAAAAATCATCAGGAAAACGGCGCTGGTTCTGGGTGCCGTGGCGGTTGCGGCGCTTGCGCGCCCGTATATCGTGGGTGTCGATGTCTCGTGGGTGCTCGAAGATGAGTCGTTAGGGGCAAAGTACTACGATAACGGCAAGCAGCAGGATCTCTTTGATATCCTGCAGAATCATGGAATCAACTTTATCCGCGTGCGCACCTTCGTGAATTCGTGCATCGGCTACGCCAAGGAGAGTTACTCCGGTGCAAATTCCAACGTGTGCTGGTGCGACCTGGAACATACCATTGCGCTCGCCAAGCGCATCAAGGCGCACAACATGGGATTCTTCCTGGATTTCCACATGAGCGACACGTGGGCATCCATCGGCCACCAGAATGTTCCGGCCTCGTGGGCGGGCAAGAGCAATGCCGAGATGGGCAAGCTCGCCTATAACCACGTGAAGACGACCATGGATGCGCTCATGAAGGCGGGGCTGCGCCCCGACATGGTGCAGGTGGGTAATGAAATCAACTCGAGGGTGGCGGGCGTTTCGCTGAGCAAGACGGCGGACTTCGCGAACATCATCAATTCGGGCGTGCGTGCGGTGCGCGAGACGGATCCTTCCATCAAGATTGTGATGCAGCATGGACAGCCGCGTCCCGAGAAGGGCTTCGCGGATTGGTACAACAAGATTCACGCGAACATCGACTACGATGCCATTTGCGGTTCCACCTACGGCACCACGAACAACGGGCAGGATTGGCGCGATATGTTCGGCTTGGTGGTCAAGAACAAGAAGGCGGTGCTGAGCTGCGAATATACGGGCGAACGCACGGCCCTCGTGAACTCGGTGTTCTATGAATTTGGTGACCTGGGCTGGGGAACCTTCGTGTGGGAGCCGACCCGCTACAGCAACAAGCCGATGTTTGATCGCGACGGCCAGAAATATACGGCGAATGCGCGCCTTAGGGAACTGCGCGATATCGCGAAAAAATACAACGCGACGCTCCCGGACTGGGTGCAGAACGGCAAGGCCGTAAAGAAGTACAACGTGAAGACGACGGTCGCTTACGGCGGTTCGATTGCGCAGAGCATCGAGGGTAGTGAAATTGCGGAAGGGAGCAAGGTGACCTTTACGGCCGTTCCGCAGGAGGGCTGGGAATTCGTGGCGTGGACCGGCGACAATACGGGTAACGGCAAGGAATACACGGTGGCAAGTCTCGGCAAGGATGTGAACCTGGGCGCGACCTTCAAGTTCGTGGGCAAGGATTCGCTCAAGTACGAAGCGGAAAACGGCGTGTTCAACAAGACGGTTCTTGAATCGACGCACGAGGGCTTTTCGGGCAAGGGCTACGCGAATCTCGATAACGAGGTGGGGTCTTCGGTGACGCTTTCCGTGGTTGCTGCCGACGAGGGTGATAAGGACGTGAAGATTGTCTTTGCGAACGGCTCTACGGCAAATCGCCCGGTAAGTGTTGCGGTGAATGGCAAGGTGCAGGTGGAATCGGTGGACTTCGAATCGACGGGTGCCTGGGAATCGTGGGATTCGAGCACGGTGACGCTCAGGTTGCCTGCGGGTGCAAGCGCCATCACCATCGCATCGCTCACGAAGGATGGCGGCCCGAATATCGACCGCATCGAGTTCGTGGATAAAAACGCGGTGGTCCCTGTCAATCCTGGCGACTCGGCGGTGGGCGACAGCGGCACGACGGTGCTCCAGCGGATTCCTGTGCGCAGCAATACGCTCCGTAACGGTGGCCGGAACTTCCTGGTGAACGGACGTTCTGCGGGTGCATTGAAGAACCGCGCGTCAAGAATCAGGGTATATACAAAGTAACAGGACGAGGCGAGGTATGAAAATGAAGCGCGTGTTGTGTGCGGCCGTGATTGCCCTGGCTGCAGCGGAAACTTTCGGGGCAACCTACTACGTGGCCCCCGCTGGCAAGAATACGAACAAGGGAACGAAGGATAGCCCGTTTGCGACCCTCAACAAGGCGAATTCCGTGGTGAACGCGGGCGATACCGTGTGGATTCGCGGCGGAACCTACTTGCATACGGATACGTCGTATGTGAAAAACGACAACATGTTCGCGGGCATTCACCTGACCAAGAGCGGTTCAAGCGACAACAAGCGCATCCATTACCTCGCATACCCGGGCGAAAAGCCGGTCATCGACTTCAGCAAGATGCCGATTGCCAACGGTTCGAACAACGTAAGGTACACTTCGGGTATCCTCATTCAGGCGCAGTACTTGCACCTGAAGGGGCTCGAAGTCAAGAACGTTCCTATGAAGGGCGAATCGAATGTGGGCGTGTACGTGTCCCGCAGTAAGCATATCTTCTTGGAACTGATCGATAGTCACCACAACGGCGGCTCGGGATTCTTCGTGAACGAGAAGGGCTCGGGAAGCGGCGGCGGACATTTGTTCTTGAACTGCGACAGTCACGACAACTATGACCCCAACGGGCGTCAGGGAGACGGCCAGAATGCCGACGGCTTTGGCGTGCACTACCAGCAGGGTGGCGATACGACGAAGTTCATCGGTTGCCGTGCCTGGTGGAACAGCGACGACGGCTGGGATTTTATTAGCCAGGAATTCCCGGTAGTCATCGAGAACAGCTGGGCGATGGGCCACGGCTACAGCAACTACGGGACCGGCAAGCCGAAGGATGGCAACGGCAACGGTTTCAAGGCGGGGAGCAGCAAGACGGGTATCCGCCACACCATCCGCAACTGCGTCGCCTGGAAAAACAAGGCGTCGGGCTTTTACGCAAACCACAGCAGCGGCGGTAACGACTGGTTCAACAATACGGCCTATATGAACGGCACTGCGTTCAACATGTGGGCGAGTACCTGGGATGCAAACGACAACCGCACCGACGGTGTCGTGCTCAAGGGCAGCAAGGCTCACGTGATGAAGAACAACATCGCCTTCCCGAACAAGACGGCCTACATTGGCGGCGAATATGCGGCAGGCGAATACAATACCTGGAACCTGAACGTCACCCCGAAGGAATCGGATTTCGTGAGTGTCTCGGACCCGAGCATGACTGTGACAGGCAGGGAACTCGGGCCTCTCGGTGGTGCTTTCGGCCCGCGCCAGGCTGACGGTAGCCTTCCGGATATCGACTTCCTGAAGCTCGCAAAGAACAGCCAGATGATTGACAAGGGCGTGAATGTGGGGCTCAAGTATGAGGGCAAGGCTCCGGATTTGGGTGCGTACGAATACGGCTATGTGTCGCCGGTCGTGGTTCCGGTTGATACCACGCCGAAGGATACCGCTGTAACGCCGATTGTCGTTCCGGTCGATACGTCGGTTGCGCCGGTCGATTCGACTGCGGATTCTACGGATGTTTCTGCGGGCGATTCGACGACGTTTGTGTGCCCGCTTCCGCAACGCAGGCCGAACATGCAGCTGCCGGGACGCCTGTTCTACGTGAACGGTCGCTCGGTGAATGCGCTGCGTGCAGGTGACCGCAAGGCAACGAGAATCAGGACTTATTCAAAATAACGGGGGTGGTTTATGAAAAAGATGAATTTATTCAAGACGGTGCTGGCCGGGGGATTGCTTGTCGCATCCCTTGCCGGTACGGCTACGGCGCAGACTATCGTAAATGACCGTTTCTGGAAAGATACGGACGGCAACTTTATCTATTCGCAGGGCGGTGGCGTGCTCCAGGTGGGCGATACGTTCTACTGGTACGGAGTCAAGTACAACGGCGCCGTTACATACGCGGCGAACCCCACCAAGAAAAACGACGATACCGGATTTGCGGGCGTCACCTGCTATTCCTCGAAGGATTTGGTCAACTGGAAATTCGAGGGAATCGTGCTTAAGCCGAGCGAAGCGGGCGGTGGATGGTTCGGGCGCATTGGCGTCGTGTACAACGCTAAGAGCAAGAAGTATGTGCTCGCGGGCCAGGGCGCAAGCCCGAGCTGGGAATTCGGCGAGTATTTTGCTACCAGCGATTCCCCTACGGGGCCGTTCAAGTTTGCACGCGTGCAGCCCGAAAGCGAGATGACGTTCTTCGTGAACAACAATACCGGTGACCAGACGCTTTTCCAGGATGATGACGGCAAGGCGTACGTGATTGCGTCCAATGTGAAGGGGCGTACTAACTTGTATGTAGCACCGCTCCGGGAATCGGATTTTTTGGCAATTGACGGTTCTAGGACGGTGAATATCCACAAGAGTCGCGTGGGTGGCCGCGAAGGGAACGCCATGTTCAAGCAGAACGGCGTTTACTACTTCTGCTCTTCTGATTTGCACGGCTGGAACACTTCGCAGACATATTGCATGTCGGCGACAAACATCCTGGGCCCCTACAGCGAAGAGTTCGTACTTGAAGGAACGCAGCACGACTTTAGTCACGTGACGCAGACCGGGTTCTTTGTCATGGTGAAGGGCTCGAAGGGTTCGTTTGTGGTGAACGCGGGTGACCGCTGGAGTGATTTCGCGGGGAATGGCCTCGGTTACAACCAGTGGCTGCCTATTTCTTTCGAGACGGGCAAGCCCGTGTTCCATTCCCTGAGCGAGTGGAACATCAACGTGAAGGAAGGCACGTGGAGCGTGGGCGCGGGTAACAACTATTGCCTGAATCCGACATTCGAGGCGGATCGCGTGAGCCAGACGACCTTGACGGGCTGGAAACTGGACAAGGCCGATGCCAACAATATCAACTCCACATCCAAGAAACGCACGGGGCGCTGGGGTCTCTACCTGACGGACAGCAAGTCGCTCACGCAGACATTGACGGTGCCGAACGGGAAGTATACCCTGAGCGCCTACGTGCAGAGCAGCGGCGGGCAGAGTTCTGCGAAGATGTTCGCGAAGGATTTCGGCAGCAGCGAGCAGAATGTGTCTATCGCCGCGGCAGCAGGCAACTGGACGAAGAAGGCTGTGGAAAACATCACCGTGACGAACGGGAAGATAACCATCGGGTTTAGCACCGCGGGTTCTTCTAGCCAGTGGATTGCCGTCGACGATATCGAACTCATCAAGTCGGGCAAGAGCTACAAGGTGGCGCTCGATGCCGGAATTGGCGGGACCATCGCCCAGAACGTGGCCGGTTCCGAAATCGCGGAAGGTGCCGACGTGACCTTCACCGCCACGCCCTTTGATGGCTGGGAATTTGCGGGCTGGAGCGGAGATGCAAGCGGGCTCGTCAAGGAATACACGGTGGCAAGTCTCGGCAAGGATGTGAACCTGGGCGCGACCTTCAAGTTCGTGGGCAAGGATTCACTCAAGTATGAGGCGGAAAATACCATATACAAGCAGACGCTTTTCGAGGACAAGCACGAAGGCTTTTCGGGCAAGGGCTACGCGAACCTGGACAATGCGGTAGGCTCTTCGATTACGTTTGCACTTTGCCTGCCTGAAGGCGATGAACGCAATGTCAAGCTGACTTATGCAAATGGCGGGAGTGCCAACCGCCCCGTAAGCATTTTGGTAAACGGCAAAGTTCTAGTAGAAAGGCTGGACCTGGAGCCGACGGGCGGATGGACCACATGGAACGATGCGGAATTGACGCTCAAGATTCCTGCCGGCGTAAACACCCTGGAAATTGCCTCGCTCACGGAAGACGGTGCCCCGAATATCGACAAGATTGAGTTCGTGCGGGCAGACTCCGGTACGACCGTACTGCGCAAGATTGCCCCTGCAGAGGTATCCAAGACCCGCGCGGGCAAGCGGTTCTACGTGAACGGCCGTGCGGTAAACGCCCTGCGTGCAGGTGGCCACAAAGCCGTAGTCCGTAGACAACGTTAATGCTCATTTTCAGTCCCGTTCCATCATTTTTAAGTATATATTTATGTACGGCAGTTTCCGGTGGTTCGGAATCCTGCCTAGAAAAGGTATGGGAAATATGGGCTTTGGTTTGCATAAGGGACTGCCGATTTCGGCGCTTTGCCTAACAGTGTTTGGTTTTATCGGGGCAGGTGCCGAGCCGCTGGCTTTCCCGGAGGCGCTCGGTTTTGGCGCGCAGGTTACGGGTGGCCGTGGCGGCAGCGTTTACCACGTGACGAACCTGAACGACGACGGCGCGGGTTCCTTCCGCGATGCGGTGAGCCAGGGCAACCGCATTGTGGTTTTTGATGTGGGTGGCATCATCAACATCAAGACGGCTGTTTCTATCAAGAGTAACATTACCATCGCGGGGCAGACGGCCCCGGGCGAGGGAATCGCCATTCACGGCGGCAAGCTCAGTACCGGCAAGCAGAATAACATCATCATCCGCTACCTGCGAATCCGTCCGGGTGAAAATACCGCGTCCGAGAAGGACGATGCGCTCAACCTTTACGATGCGAAGAACGTAATCGTGGACCACTGCTCGGTGGAACTTGCACCGTGGAACAACTTCGGCGGTTCTTCGGACAACGCAAGCTACCGTGTGACGGGCGTAACGGTGCAGAACTCGCTGATTGCAAACCCCATCGGGCAGCAGTTTGGTGCGCACATCGAATCGGTGGATGGCACTTGGGCTTGGTACTACAACGCCTTCGTAAACACGCACAACCGAAACCCGCTCGACAAGATTAACGACGTGTTCGTGAACAACATCCTCTACAACTTCGAGGCGGGCTACACGACGCATACGAGCACGCACTTCAATCACGATATAGTGAACAATTACTTTGTCTATGGCCCGAAGGGGAGTAACCCGTGGTTCCAGGTAGACAAGAACCAGAGCATCTACGCGAGCGGCAACATGATCGACACGGACCGCGACGGAAAACTGAACGGCGGGCCTTCAAGCATTTACTACTACCAGGGCGTGGGCGAGGAACTTGCGAAACCCTGGAGCGAACTTACGACATCGGGCCCGATGCTAAGTGCGGCAAGCGCTTGGCGCTACGTGACGTCGCAGAGCGGCGTGCTCCCGTACGATGACATCGATTCGCTGGTGTGGTACCAGGTGGGGACACTTGGAACGGCCGGTGCGCTCGTGAAGAGCGTGGGCGCGATGGGGCTCAAGACCAATAACGGCTGGGGCGAGGTGATTGCGGGGAAGGCCGCGACCGATTCCGACAAGGACGGCATGCCGGATTACTTCGAAGAAGCGATGGGTTATGACAAGTCTAAAGATGACGCGATGACCAAGGAAAGCGATGGCTACGTGCGTATCGAGAAGTATATCAACTGGCTGGGCGCCATGCATGCGACGGCTGCGGGCGGGAAGTCCCTCGATTTTGACCTGCGCACGATTACGCGCGGGTTCAAGGATGTATCGCCGACCTACAGCGTCTCTGCTGCAGAAAACGGAAGTGTGGAACTTGCGGGTGACGGCTATACGGCAAGGTTTGCGCCCAAGGCGAATTTCAGCGGGCTTGCCTCGTTCAAGTACACCGTGAAGGGCAACGACAATACCGAATATACGGGCCGCGTTGAGGTGCTTGTGGAAAAATCCGCGGGCACGGATACTTCGACTGTGCAGCCGCAGGACACGACTGCGCGCGATACCTCCGCGACCGACACGACGTCCATTGTCGCGGGTGATTCTACGGCGACGGATTCGACAACCGTGATTCGGGACCTTCGTCGTGCACGCCCTGCCGAAATGCGCGGGACTGTGCATAAAAATTACCGCGACCTGAAGGGCCGCCGCTTCGATAGGCAAATCCCCTACAGGGTTTTGTTCTAGATATTCGCTTTTTCTGCCAGATTTGGCGCACGCTGGGCAAAAATCACGCTTTTTTGCGTTGCTGGCGGATTGCCCGGTCCGCGATAACGGCCACTTTTTTATCTTTTGGGCGAAAAAGGGCGCAGGGAAATCCCCCGCGTTGCAATTTCGCGTTTTAAACAAGCAATCGACCCGCGGGCAGCCCGCCAAGGCTTTGCTCCGGGTCACAAAAACGAAGGATATATGGCAAATCGTGTTGTAATCGGATCCCAGTGGGGCGATGAAGGTAAGGCGAAGGTTGTTGATTTCTTGACGCTCGATGCGGATATCATCGTGCGCTTCCAGGGCGGCGCGAATGCGGGCCACACCGTCGAGGTGGGCGACCAGAAGTTCGTGTTCCACCTGATTCCCTCGGGCATCATGCACCAGGACAAGATTTGCGTCATCGGTAACGGTGTCGTGCTCGACCCCATCCAGACGCTCGCCGAGATTGCCGACCTCCACACGAAGGGAATCAACCCGGAAGGCCGCCTGTTCATTGCGAACAATGCCCACGTGGTGCTCCCGTACCACTCCACGCTCGACAAGGCGAAGGAAAAGAAGGCGGGCAAGGCTGCCATCGGCACGACGGGCCGCGGCATTGGCCCCTGCTACAGCGACAAGGTGAACCGCATCGGCGTCCGCGTGGGTGACCTTATGGACGAACGCGAACTGCGCCCCCGCGTCGAGGCGATGGCGAAGGTCCACAACGAAGAATTTACCGTGATGTACGACGTCCCGGCGATCGACCCCGAAGTGGTCATCAAGGACTACCTCGAACTCGGCCAGAAGATCAAGCCGTTCGTGACCGACGTGAGCGAGATGCTCTACAAGGCCGTGAAGGCCGGCAAGCGCCTCGTGTTCGAGGGCGCCCAGGGCACCATCCTCGACGTGGACCAGGGTACCTACCCGTTCGTGACCTCCAGCAATACGGTCGCGGGCTACGCGAGCTGCGGCGCGGGCGTCGGACCTACGGCCCTGGACGAAGTCTGGGGCGTGGTGAAGGCGTACACGACCCGCGTGGGCAACGGCCCCTTCCCGACGGAACTTCTGGACGAGACGGGCGACACGCTCCGCAAGATCGGTAACGAATATGGCGCCACCACGGGCCGCAACCGCCGTTGCGGCTGGTTCGACGCCCCGGTCGTCCGCAAGGCTGCCGTGGTGAACGGCCTCACGCACCTCGCCATCACCAAGCTCGACGTGCTCGACACCTTCGACACGGTGAAAATCTGCACCCACTACGAATGCGACGGCGAAAAGCTCGACTTTATCCCGAACCAGCTCTCGAAGGTGGGCCGCTGCACTCCGGTGTACGAGGAAATGCCCGGCTGGAAGTGCGATACGACCAAGTGCCGCAGTTACGACGAGCTTCCGGAAAACGCAAAAAAATATTTGCAGAAAATGGCTGAACTTGTTGACGTAAAAATTGGTATGATATCTATTGGCGCTAAGCGCGACCAGAGTATCGTAATCGATAAGGGCCTCGCGAAGGGGTTGGGTCTGTAACTAGAAACAGGAGAATCGCACATGGTGGACTCTACAATTCTTGGACTGCTGAAGGGCGTTGAACTCTTCTCGGAATTGAGCGAAGAACAGATCGGGATGCTTGCCAATCTGGTGGTGTCCCAGAACTTCAACCGCGATGAGACGGTTGTGCTTGAGGGCGACGATTCGGTGCAGGCCCTGTACCTCATCGCGTCGGGCTCGGTGCAGGTCTACATGACCGGCGTCGATGGTCGCGAAACGATCCTCAGCTTCCTTGAACGCGGTGACTTCTTCGGCGAAATGTCGCTCATCGACGGCGAACCGAGGTCTGCCTCGGTGCGCACCGTGACCGACGCGCAGATGCTCATCATCCATCGTGAATCCTTCCTGCAGCTTATCCGCCAGTCTCCCGAGATTGCGATGGGCCTCCTGAGCGAACTCAGCAAGCGCCTCCGCAAGGCGAACCGCCAGATCGGGTCGCTCTCCACGATGTCCGTGAGCGGGCGCGTGGCCGGCACCCTCCTCAACCTCATGGAAGAACGCGGCGTGCGCATCCACACCGACAACGGCAACATGGTGACGGTCATCCACAACCGCCCGACCCAGCAGCAGCTGGCCGACATGTCGGGTACTACCCGCGAGACCGTGAGCCGCATCTGCTCCCTGTTGGTGAAGACGAACGCGATTGCCATGACCGGCAAGGATATCGTCATCTTCGACGAAAGCGCCTTGCAGGAAAAGGCTACGAAGGGCTAGTGGTTGGCGGCGCGTTGCGGCCGCCTATTGACCTGTGACTAATGACCGCTGTATGAATAAACTAAAATCCATTATAAACAAGTTGTTGACCTGGTTCAAGACGTCGCCTATCGTGAAGGCGGTAATAGTCTGGATTGTGGGCCTGGTCGTGCTCGCCTTTGTTGTCGACAAGATTGCGCTGCCTATATTCTCCGGGCATTTCGCAAAGACGGGCATAGTGCCGAACCTGGAAGGGCTTGAGGCCTCTACAGTGGAAAAGACGCTCGATTCCGCCGGATTCAAGTACGAATGGCTCGAGGAGGGCCGCTACAGCGCACAGGTGCCTGCGGGCATGGTGCTCGTGCAGATGCCTGCCGCGGGCCGTACCGCAAAGCTCGGCCGCACGGTAAAGCTCACCAGGAGCCTCGGCGTGCGCGAGGTGGAAATCCCTGACCTGCGCGGCAAGAGCCAGAAGCAGGCCGAAATCTCGCTTACCCGTGCCGGCCTCGTGCAGGGCGAAATCGTGAAGGGCGCCCATGCGAGTATCCCCCGCGGGGTAGTTATCCGCACGGAACCGATGGCGGGTAACAAGGTCCGTATGGGCGATACGGTGAAGGTCGTTATTTCTGCGGGTGTAACCACCGGCAAGGTGATGCTTCCTTCGTTCGAAGGCGAAATAATGGATAACGTTTACCCGAAACTCGAAAAGCTCGGGTTCCGCGTGGGCAAGATCAAGCGCGTGAAGGGCGAAAACGGCGAGATGTCGGGCACGGTTCTCGAGACCGCTCCGAAGGAAGGTGACTACCTGAAGCCCGACACGAAAATCGATTTCGTCATTGTGGACTAAACTATGAATTTTTTTGCCAAGCTGCTTGCCGTACTTGCTTGTACTGCGTTCGCCCTTGTGGCGTGCAGCTCGGCTCCCGTGAAAAAAACGGATAGTGCCGCTCCGGCGACTCCGGCGGTCGCGGCGCCTGCTGCGGATGCCCCGCAGGAATACATGGGAAATCTCGATACGGCACATGCCGCGTTTATCGCCGCGATGGACATGGAACTCCGCGGGCTTGACCGCGAGTCCGATTCGCTGTGGATTCTTGCGTGGCAGTACGACCCCCAGAACCGCTATCTTGCCTTCAAGGTGGCTCAGAAACTGCTTACACACGGCGCGGATTCGCTTGCGGTCGGCATTGCGGTAAAGGCGAATTCCCTGAAGGGGAAGGTGACTGCATCGCAGCTCGAGACGATGGCGCGTGTGTACCTGGTGGCAGGCGTTGCCGATTCCGCCCGCAAGTACTTTGTGGCCGCCCTCGATTCCTCGAAGAATCAGGACATGAAACTCCTCTATGACTACAGTCTCTTCTTGGAGGCGGTGCAGGACAAGGAGGAATTGGTACGCGTGTACGACCGGCTGCTCCCGCAGGCGAACTACATCCAGTCGCTTTTCAACAGGCAGGTGAAACTCCTTGCCGAACTGGGGAGGGATTCCGCTGTCGTGGAACTCTTCATGAATGCGTACGACGCTACGGGCGACAGGGAATACCTGGCGAAGGGCGTGCATGCGCTGGTGCTGCAGAAACGTTTTGTCGAGGCGCGCGCGATTGCCGATACCATTACGGGTTCGACCGAATCCGATGCGATGATGATCGAGCTTGCTCTCCTCACTTTTGTCGATGGCCCGCGCGACCCCGTGCTCAAGTTCCTCAAGAAGAAGTATTATAACGATGGCGTTCGCGTGCCGGAACTCATTTACCACCTCGGGCTCAACGAGTACATGCTGGGCGAGACTGACAGCGCGAAGGTCCATTTGGACAGTGTCCACCTGAAGCTGGGGCGCGACCCTTCTTACGGGGCGCAGGCTTGCAGGACCCTTTCGGCAATCGCTTTTAGTCGTGGGCAGAACAAGGAAGGCGTGCGTTATGCGGAACAGGCGGATTCCCTGCTGCAGGGCGAAGGGAAGGTGTTCCTTGCGCTTGCTCTAGGGACGGCGAAGGAATACGACAAGGCGTACGCGCTGCTGGATTCGATGCTCGGCGTGTGGAGCAAGTGGACCCCGCTCGAGGCGGTCGTGGATTCCGCGCAACTGAACAAGCTGATGGCCGCCGCGAAGGTAAAGTACCGCAGGTTCCAGCGTGCCTATGCCGACGTGCTTATGTTGCAGGCCCGCGATCTCGAAGGCAAGACCGTGTTTACGGATTTCTTCAAAAATCTCACTGCGGGCAAGCCGAAGGAAACCCTGAAGGATTCCCTGAACCGTGCCGCTGCACGCGAGGCGCGCACGAAGGCGCATCTCTTCTGGGAAAGTATTCTGGCCGAGGAACCCGACGATGCCGCGCTCCGCTTTACGATGGCCCGCAACCTCGAACGTCTCGGCCGCATAGACGAGATGTTTGCGATGTTCGAAGCGATTCTCAAGTCGCCTCAGCTGCAAAAGCTTGACTACCCCGAGGTGGCAAACTACTACGGCTATACGCTCATTAACTTGAACCGCAACAAGGCCGAGGTGGAATACGGCTATTCGCTCGTACTCAAGGCTCTCGACTCGATAAAGGGCGACAAGCCCGATGCGATTATAGATTCCAAGGCCTGGGGGCTCTACCGCTTGGGCCGTTTTCAGGAAGCGCTCGAGGTGATTTTGCAGGTCAATCCCGAAAAGTTCAAGGACGATGACGAGTACTTGGAACATTTGGCCGCGATACAGGCGGCCGTCGGCAAGAAGACCGAGGCGGCGGAAACATACCGCAGGCTTTTGAAACTCAGGCCCAGACACCCGGCGGCGCTCGAATTCCTGAAGGGCAAGAAGTAATATTCATGCGTTTGTTTGTCTTAAATCGCACTGCTTTCGTGAACCGCATTGCGCTTGCTGTGCTTTGTGCTGTGACCGTGTGGCTTGCGGGGTGTGCGTCGTCGAAACCCGCAGTGGAACCGGCTGCGGCGAAGTGCGTGGCCGGCGCAACAGATGCCGGCGCAACAGATGGCGCGGCAAGTGCGGCAAATGCAGGTGTGGCGTGTGCGCCCGAAGCGCCGAAGCCTGATAGCCTCCGCGCGAAGATGGCGATTACCCTCGTGGACCAGAACGGCAAGGAACAGAACCTGGACGCGGTACTGTTCTCGGTACCCGGGAAGCGCTACCGCATGGAACTTACGGGCCCGATGGGGATAGGCGTCGCCTCGCTCCTGTGGCAGGAGGAAGGCTGGACCATGACCTTCCCGACGGAGAAACTCTACATGAAGGGCGCGGGCTACATGGTGGGGCTATTCGGTGAACCCTCTATCCCGACGGTGAACATTCACCAGGTGGCCTCGCTATTCAAGGGAACGCTCCTGCCCGAGGGCTACGAGGAGGTTGAACCGCCTGGCGACTCCACGCGGGTGGAGGGCGTTACCTATGCCCGCGAGAAGACGGGACGCTCGTTTACGTTCGCGAAGGAAGGCCCGCACGTGGCGTGGCTCTCGCGTATGGGCGGCGACGGCAAGCCTGAAACCATCCGCTATTTTGACTTCAGGGAGTTCGAGGGCGTGGAGATGCCCGAAAGAATCGTGTTCGAGCGCGGCGGCGCGAAGTATCTCGAAATCCGCGTGAAGAAGGTGGCCCGCGGGAAATCGTTTAGCCCCGGGACCTGGCGCCTTACCGTTCCTAGAAGTTACAAGGCCGTCGGGGAATAACTTTTCAGGCCCTATTTTTTGTAAATTGTAACCATGAAGTTTAATGCGACCCTATTTGCATTGTTTTTGGGTGTACTCGCTTTTGCGCCGAACTCGTTCGCCGTAGATACTCTTGAAGTGTTTGCGCTGCGTATCCAGTTCCAGGAAGAGAAGAACGACAACTCGCTTACGACGGGCACGGGCGTTTTCGATTCCGACAAGAAGGAGAAGGACGCCTACAGCCTCGACCCTCCGGGCCGCAGGGGTACGGCATCGTACTGGCTCAAGCATTTTGAATTTGCGAACAACTACTTCAATGCGGTGAGCGGCGGGAACCTGGTGGTGAAGGCCCGCGTGTTCCCTGACCCCTCCACGGGTTCTACCGTCTATACGCTGGCCAAGCCGATTATCGACTACAACCGCACGAGCAAGAAGAAGGGCGAAAAGACCGCCGAGTACGACGAGGCCCGCAGTCGCGACTACCTCACGTTCATTTACGACGCCATTGCCGCTGCCGCCGCGGATTCCTCGGAGGCGGGGCCGTTCCGCATTCCGGTTTCGGACAACCCGAACGTGAAGCGAGCCTACATGATTATACATGCGGGCGCAAGCCGCCTGGTGGATGGCGGGAGCATGGGCACGAAGGGTGCGGACACTCCGGGCGACTTTATGGACATCTACATTGCCGGCGACGACTGGCAATACCTGCTGGCTGATTCCGCGAAGAGCAAGGCCGCAGAACCCGTAATCGGGCTTACGAGCGTCGGCGATACCGCGACGATGGGCATCCGCATTCCGGGCGGGAAGGTCGATACGCTTCGTTCGGTGATGGTGCTGAGCGAGACCGCCTCGCAGGATGGCCTCAACTGGGGCGTGAACGGAATCCTGGTGAACCAGCTTGCGCGCGAGATCGGGCTCCCGAACACATACGACGTGGTGAAGGGAATCAGCCGCCTCGGCTATTACGACGTGATGGACTTTGCGGGTTACAACGCGGGCAACGGATTCATGCCCTCGGTGCCTGCCGCGTGGGAACGCGCCTACATGGGCTGGTCGCAGGTAAAGGAAGTTCGCCCTGTTGCGGGTAAGCCCGTGACGGTGGATATCTCTGCCGCGGGTACGGGCAAGGGTACTGAAATCGTGAAGGTCCCGCTCTCTGCTAGCGAGTACCTGCTTATTGAAAATCGCCAGCGCAGCTGGAGCGATGACGGTACGGTGAACGTGATTCTCGGGACGACGGACGACGATACCGATACCACCTGGCGCACGGTGCCGGTGGATAGCCTGAACCTCGTGTTCGAGGACAGCGTGTGCGTGAAGGACAAGGACGGCGCCTGCGTGGATGGCAAGTTCGCCGTAAACAAGAAGAAGGCGAAGGGCCTTATCGTTGGCCTGAGCAGTTACGATGCGGGGCTGCCGGCGAGCGGCATCGTGGTGTGGCGCGTGAACGACTGGTACCTGCGCGAGACCTTGCAGTACGGCATCGCGAATTTCTGGGGCGGCGACACCCTGCGCGACCACCAGTTCGGAATCGCGATGGTGGAATCCGACGGCGTTCTCTCTATCGGGAAGACGTTCAAGAACGCGCTTGGCGAGGATACGTACGACTACGGAAGCGGTACGGACCTGTTGCCGCACCTGCGCTACGCCGAAAAGAAAAAGTTCGATACGGTGAAGGCGATCGGACCCGCGGGCTACGCGAATACGATGACCACCATGGGTGGCTATACCGGCGTGAAGATTACGGTGAACGTGCCGAAGGATGCCCGCGAGGAAAAGACCGCGAACGCCTTCATGGGCGACAGCGTGGTGAACTTTGCCGCACAGACCATTAGCGTGACGATAAGCATCGACGACGGGAGCATCGAGGGCGGCAAGTTCCCGCGCGAGATTGGCCTGAATTCGGCGGTGCGCGGCGCGGTGTTCGTGGATGACCCTGAAAATGAGGGCGAGAAGATTCTCGTGGTGGGTGCGGAAGACGGAACGCTGCAGGCGTTCAGTGCGCTGGGCGATACGCTGTTCGTGGCCGATACCGCGATTGTGCAGAAGTCGCTTGCCCATAATGGCGCCGAGCGCGAAGTGCCGCTGTACCGCGTGGGCGCAAGCTACGGTCCGCTCGTGGGCATGGCGAGCGACGGCAAGGATGTTTATAGCTTGCATAAGGAATACTTCGTGAGGACATCCTTCAAGGGTGGGCTCCCGGCCGTCGATGCACAAAGGATGACGGGTGCGGTTGCCGGCCCGGTTATTGTGGATGACCGCATCTGGGTACTTCATGAAGGCGCTGTCGATCATGCGGTGCTGTCGGACGGAGAACTCAAATGGCAAGACGCCGCCCCTGCTTGGAAGGAACCTGGATTTGTTCCGGAAGACATGGCATATTGCCCGCACAAGGAAGGCGTAGAATTCCTTGTGGTTGCCGGTTCGGGTGGAGAAATCCTCCGTGTTGCAATACCCTCGGGCATGGCGATGAGCAGGTCCGAAATCGTCTCGAAGCAGAAGGGAGAAGCCTTCCGTGTTGCTTGTGCGGACATTGATAGGGATGGTGAGAATGAACCTGTAATTGTGGGTAGCCGCGGGACCGTAGCCGCCTTCAAGATGGAAGACAGAATCAAAACTCTCTGGACAAAAAGCTACAAGCGCGGCGCCGGTGGCACAAGTGGCCTGAGGGACGAGACTTCCGGTATTGCGCTGGGTGATATCAACGGCGACGGCTACCCCGAAATCGTGTTCCTAGGTGATAACCTGGTGTATGCGCTCGACCGTTCGGGCCTCCCGGTTCCCGGATTCCCGGTGAAGATATCCCGCGGTACGCCGGTTACGGGATTCATGAGCGACCCGCTCCTTGTGGATGTTACCGGCGACGACGTTCCCGAGATTCTTGTCCCGAGCAGCGACGGCCTCGTGTACGCCTATACGGGCAAGGGCACGGAAGTGAAGGACCAGTTCCCGCTGGCCGCAGGAAGCTTTGAATACCAGGATACGCTTGGGACAATCTACCCGATGAGTATCTTCGTCGCGGACGCCGTTCCGGGCAAAAAATCTTCGGGTCCCGAACTTTACGCACTGCACCGCAACAGCCTCTCCGCTTTCCGCCTGCGCAAGGCGAACGGGGCGGCTGCGGAATCGCCTGCGGCATGGGCTCTCCCCGCGGGTGGCAACGAGCGCACGGGTTATTTTGATGCCAGCAGGCTCGGCAACGTGGAGAAGGAATCCGAGAAGGACGAGATAAGCGAGTTCTTCGTATTCCCGAACCCGGTACGCGGAGGTGTCGCGAAGGCGCGTTTCGAGATTGGCGCGCAGGCTAAGGACGCTACCCTCGAGTTCTACGACATCACGGGCCTTTGCGTGTTCAAGCAGAAGATGGAAGAACCTGCGCAGGGCCGCAACCAGTTCGAAAATCTTGACCTGAAGAAACTCGGTTCCGCCGTCTATACGGTGAAACTCAAGGTGAAGTTCAAGAGCGGGAAGACGAAGCAGAAACTCTACCGCGTGGGCGTGATTAAATGACCTGCGAAAGTGCATACAAACTAACGCTTGCAAGCGTGGCTATTTCGCTTCTTCTCACGTTCTCCGCCTGCACGGCAAGCGGAGAACCCGAAGAGATTGCCCCGACGGCCCCGAACTCCGATTCGGGAACGGCGAGTTCTTCTTCTGGCACTGAGTCTTCCAGTAGCGAATCCGGGAAAGGCGCGGAACGCGATTCTTCTATCTACAATCTTCTGCGTTGGGTTGAATTCCAGGGCGGGAAGGCGAAGGTCAATTCTGTCGAGTTCTCTTTCAGTGCGTATTCCGTTTCGGCGACGGAAGTGACTCAGGCGGCATATGCGGAGGCGATGGGCGGCACGCCTGACCAGCCAAAGGATGCCCCCGAGAACCCCGTAGTGAATGTTTCCTGGTTCGATGCGGTGCTCTTTTGCAATGAACTTTCCAAGAGCATGGGGCTCGATACGGCCTACGTCTATTCTTCCGTAGGTGACAAGAACTACCTGCAGGATCTTGAAATCGATTACGGGGTGGAATCGTTCCGCCTTGCCACAGAAATCGAGTGGGAAATCGCTGCGCATGGCGGTACGAACACGATGTTCTACTGGGGTACGGACAAGGCGTCGGACTACGTGTATTACGGACAAACTTCTGGCCCCACGAGGGTAGGTAGCTATCCGCCGAATCCTTACGGCCTGTACGACATGGCGGGTAACGTCGCCGAATGGGTAAACGACTGGTACGGCACATTCCCGACGAAGGCCATGGACAATTACACGGGTGCCACTTCGGGTACGGCCCGCGTGGTGCGCGGTGGCGGCTGGAGCGACCCCATCAAGGACTGCGCTCCGGATGTCCGCGAAAAGAAGGACCCGCTCTATACGGCTCCGACGCTTGGGTTCCGCGTGGTTTATTCCCGCGGACTGCTCTAATTTTGTTAGATTATAGCCCATGAAAAGGATTGTGCTTGCGACCCTTTGTATGGGTCTATTTTTGGCTGGTTGTTCCAAGGAAGAACCGGCTCCGCTCCCCGAATTGCCGAAGGTGGAAATTCCAGAGACTCTCGTGGGACTCTATTCGGGCAGGCTCCCCTGCGAAAACTGCAAGGCCCGCGGCGTTCGCATGGAACTCGCCGAAGACAGCACGCTGCTCTTTGTGCAGACTCTCATGACTGATACGGTGAAGGTTGATTCGCTCAGGGGCAAGTACTCGTTTGGCGACGGCAAGGTATCCGTGGTGCTCGATGACGGGCTTCGTCTGAACTTTGCGGTCGACAAGTATGGTGCGCTCTCGATGCTTACCGGTGCCGGTACAGTCTACCTCGACGAGAACGGCATGAAGGCCGACCTTATAAAGATTATTACTGCACCCAAGAAAAAGGAAGGAGAAGTAAAATGAAGGCAAGGACGCTGATTGTTGACGACGAACCGCTCGCCCGCGTGCGCATGCGTTCGCTTTTGGAAAAGTATTCCGAGGATCTCGAGATTATTGACGAGGCGGGCTCGGGTGCCCAGGCGATTTCGAAGATAAACGAGCTCACTCCGGACGTGGTGTTTCTC
This sequence comes from Fibrobacter sp. UWT3, assembly GCF_900230125.1. Lineage (NCBI taxonomy): Bacteria > Pseudomonadati > Fibrobacterota > Fibrobacteria > Fibrobacterales > Fibrobacteraceae > Fibrobacter > Fibrobacter sp. UWT3. The sequence continues at coordinate 606,794 of NZ_OCSS01000002.1, forward strand.
GATATCCAGATGCCCGACATGGATGCCTTCGAGGTGCTGAAGAACGTGGACGAGGACGTGATGCCGCTCATCGTGTTCACTACCGCGTACGAGAACTTTGCACTGCGTGCCTATGAGGAAAATACGGTGGATTACCTGCTGAAGCCGGTAGACCCCGAGCGCCTCGAGGCGACGATGGAAAAGTTGCGCAAGCGCCTGCCCGATATCGAGGCGACGAACCAGATGCCCGCGGATTTCTCGTGGGAAAAGTTCCGCTCCCTCATGGCGATGGGCGACCAGTACCTGCAGCGCATCCAGATGAAGATCGGTGACCGTATCTTGCTCGTGAACGTGGACGAGATTATTCGCTTCCACAGCGAGGAGAAGTACACGACCGTCTATACGCCGACGAACCAGTACATCATAGACACTCCGCTCGTGGATCTCGAGAAGAAGCTCGACCCGCGCCAGTTCGTGCGTGTGCACCGTGCACATCTCGTGGCCATCGACTACATCGCCGAAATCCGCAAGTCGGACATGAGCCGCCTGAATGTGGTGCTGCGCGACAAGGACCGCACCCAGATTCTGGTGAGCCGCAACTTCGTGAAGTCCGTACGCAATCTCTAGTGAATTATGGAACAGAATCAGAATAAGTTCTCGATAAAGAAATTCCTGAAGTCGCTCGCGCGCGAGATAATCGTGCCTATCGTGCTTGCGCTCGTGGTAATCCAGTACGTGATTCAGGCATTCCAGATCCCGAGCGGGTCCATGGAAGACACCTTGCATACCGGCGACTTTCTGCTGGGACTCAAGTTCACCTACGGTTCCCCGATTCCGTTTACCAACAAGCACTTTCCCGGGTATGCCGAACCCAAGCCCGGCGACGTGGTGATATTCCGTTACCCGGGGGAGCCGGAATACCCCGACAACAATCCCGCGCGCTACACGCACCTGTTCAACGCGCTGATGTTCGGGAACTTCTACTGGGACCACGAGCCCGAGGCGGGGCAGCCGCACCTGGTACACTTCGCGGACGGCCCGAAGGACTACATCAAACGTTGCGTCGCCGTGCATGGCGATACGGTTGCCGTGCACGAGGGCAGGCTCTACATCAACGGGGTCAAGCAGGATACGATTCCCGGACGCGGCAAGTGGACCGAGACGTACCGCAGCAAGTCCCCGCGTGACGAGCGTGAGACCTTCGTGATTCCGAGTGTGGGTGACGAGTTCGTGCTGGATTCGCTCCCGCTCGAGAAACTCTGGTGGATGCGTTCCATAATCCTACAGGAAAATCCGGATAGCCACGTGGAACTGGAACTGACGCTGTTGAAGGACGGCGTGGAGGACAACAACTTCGAGTTTACCGACTTCAAGGTGCCGGTGGAAAACGACCGCGGCATGCTCTTGAATGCGATGTTCACGCGCAACAGGACCGTAATCCAGCACAGGCTTACGCAGGGCGATACGGTGAGCGGCGCGATGAGTTTCTCGTACTTCCGCGAACTTGCACGCATCGGCTTTTTGCCGCTGTTCGACCCGCACGCGAAAGGCGGGTTTACGCGCCAGGTGAGCTATGTGGGGCTGGAAGGCTCGATACTGCGTGACCTCGAGGGCAATGTCGCGATGTACAGTTCCCCTGCGGTTGTTGTTGCGGATTCCGCTGTGGCACAGGACAGCGCCGGCAGGGATACGCTTGCTTCTGACAGCGTGTTTGCGGAACCGAATACGCTTCCGCGTCTCGAGATTCGCCGCAAGCTCACGATTGACGGGAAGGAGATTGACCGCTATACGGTGAAGACTCCGCTGTTCTTTATGATGGGCGACAACCGCGACAATTCCGCCGATAGCCGTTACTGGGGCTTTGTGAACCTGAGGAATATCCGCGCGAAGGCTTCCGTCATCTACTTCTCCTTCGAGAACGACGACCAGGCATTCAGCCTGGGGAATCCGTTCACCTGGTGGCGCATTCCCTTCCGTATCCGCTGGTCCCGCATTGGCAAGGTAATCCCGCTTATCGAGCGTTAAGGAATACCCGATGAAGAAGAGCCGCCCCGCATACGTCTACGCCCTTGCACTGGTGCTTGCATGCATCGGCTTCTGGGCGTGCGCGACGCAGGTGGCGCCGGGCGGCGGGCCCGAAGACAAGTTGCCTCCCCGCATTGCGGCGGTGTACCCGGCCCCGAATACGACGAACCATCCCGAAGAACTCTACGTGAAGCTGGAATTCGACGAGTGGGTGAACGCGTCCATCCCGCGCAGCGCCGTATCGATTTCTCCGCCTATCGAGGGAAAGATGAAGTTCGAGGTGAGCGGGAAGACGGTGGTGCTCACTTCACGTGCCACGCTCGATACGGGAACTACGTATACGGTTACGTTCGCGAGCGGCATCAAGGACCTGCACGGCAACGCACTTGCAAAACCCTTCAACGTGGTGTTTTCTACGGGCAACCATATCGACTCGCTTACGCTATCGGGGCGCGTGCTCGTGAACGATTCCATGACGCGCAAGAAGACTTACCCGAGCATAGGGCTGTTTCTGATGGGCGCGGAACGCGAGGGCCGCAGGTACCTGGAAAAGTACCGCGATACGGCGACGAAGGTGCTCGATACGCTCCCGCTGCTCACGAAGGAGCCCCCGCTGTTCATGACGCGCGCGGATAGCGTGGGCAGCTTTACGCTTACGGGGCTCAAGCCGGGCCGTTACCGCGTGGTGGCGTTCGTGGATGTGAACGGTAACCAGAAAATCGAGCCCGCGCAGGAACTCGCGGGCGTGTGGGTGAAGGACCTCGAACTGACCGAGGAAACGAAGGATACGATCTGGGTGGCGCTTGCCGACCAGGATACGTCCCTCCTGGAACTGGAATCGGTGAGCCAGCCTTTTGCGCATGTGCTCGAGGCGAACTTCTCGAGGCCGGTGTTCTTTGATTCCGCGTTCTCCGATACTGCGAACTGCACGCTGACTTACCCCGACGGCAGCACGGTGCACCCGAGGTACGTGTATATGGGGGCCTCGAGCAACAAGCCGCAGTTCTATTTTGATTCTATCCCCGCTCCCGAGCTTACGTACAAGTTTGCCTGTAAGTACGCGAAGGATTCCCTTTCCCGTATGCTCGATACCCTGCGTGACGAGGTGGAATGGAACTGGGTGGAAAAGGCGAGCGATACGCTTGACCCTGCAATCTCGAAGACCCAGCTGTATTCGATGACAAAGTCCGCCTTCCCGGGCGATACGCTCGTGGTGGCCTACAACAAGCCGCTCGATTCGCTCAAGGAAACGTTCCATGTGGCGATAAACAAGGATACGGTGAAGGTCGACATGAAGCGCCTCGATGCCATCCGGTTCATGGCGGTGCCTGCCGAGCCCTGGCCGACCGATGCCGCGGTGGATTTCTTGATGGGTTACATGGACACGACGCTCGCAAAGGCGGATAGCAACGGCGTGCGCGATACGGTTATAGAACTCAAGTACAAGAAGTTGGTGCGCTTTGAAACCGTTCCGAAGATCAAGCTTGCGTCGCTCAAGGGTACGCTCAAGAATGCGAACCCGGGCGTGACGGTGCGACTCGCCTCTGTCGATACCAAGAAGTATTTCTACACGAAGTGCGACCACGGTGGAAAATTCGCGTTCGACAACCTGATGGAAGGCAAGTATTTTATTGACTACTACTATGCGGAAGAGGGCAGGCTTACGCCCGATGGCGGCTCCCTTTCCCCGTTCCGTTACGGAAAGCCCTGGCGTGCGCCTACCGATACGGTGCATGTGGCGAACGGCGAGAACGATATTGCAAAACTTTTGCCGGACATGCCGGCGCTTCCCTGATTTTGTGAGGCTTAGATGATGGAAAAGATTCCTGCGTTTGTTGCGGTTGACCTGGAAACCACCGGTCTTGAATTCGAGAAGGACGAAATTATCGAGGTGGCGCTTGTCCGCTTCGAGAACGGCGCTCCTGTCGAGAACGTGGATTACCTGGTGCGCCCTTCGTCTGCAAAACTGCGCCCGTTCATCGAGAGCCTCACGGGAATATCGAACGCGGATGTCGCGGGTGCCGAGGAATTTGCGGGCATCGCCGGAAAGGTTTCCGCCTTCATTGGCGACATGCCGCTCGTGGCGCACAACGCGGCGTTCGATTCCCGTTTTTTGAAGAGTGCGATGGAAAAGGTGGGTATCCCGCTGGATAATCCCGTGTGGGATTCGCTTACTTTGTCCAGAATTGCCTACCAGGATGTTCCCAACCACAGGCTCGATACGCTCACGCAGGTGCTGAACATCGAGCGCAGCCGCGCCCACCGGGCGCTCCCCGATGCGGATGCGTGCGGCAAGCTGTTCGTGATGGCGTACGAGAAAATTCGCGCTCTCGACCCGTGGCTCGTGGGCGCCCTTACCCGCATTGCGGCGCACACCGACTGGGAAAAACTTTTCGGTACGGCTCCCGAGGGTGAACTTGCCGAACCCGCACTTGCATTGCGCGCAGGTGATGCCCCCGCGGGTGCTGTCGTCGCCTCGAAGGCCCCGCGCGTGGACGCCTTCTTCAAGGAGGGCGGGCTCCTCTCGAAGACGGTGGAAAACTTCAAGGCCCGCCCCAACCAGCAGGAATTCGCCTCGTGCGTGGAACGTAACCTGTACAAGGGCGGCATCTGCGTGCTCGAGGCGCCGACGGGTTCGGGCAAGTCGCTTGCATACCTTGTGGCGGCGGCGAACAAGGCTGTCGCGGGTGAACGCGTGGTGCTGAGCACCGCGACGCATGCCCTGCAGGAACAGCTCATCGGGCACGATATCCCGCAGATTGCCCCGCTGTACGATGGCAAGCTGAAGGCGTGCGTGCTCAAGGGCCGCGACAACTACCTGTGCGTGCGCAAGCTGATGGAAATTTTGAACGCCCCCTCGACGCTCCTTTCGGCGGAAGAACGCGACTCCTTCATGGCGCTCCTCCCGTGGGCGGTAACTACCGGGAAGGGCGATATCGGGGAATGCAACTCGTTCAGCTGTGCGCGCAATCGCATGCTGTGGTCCAAGCTTGCGAGCACGGCCGCGTCGTGCCTGGGCGAAAAGTGCAAGTACCATGCGGTATGCCCCGCCCTCAGGGCGAAGCGCGAGGCGGTGGCCTCGAACCTGCTGCTGGTGAACCACTCGCTGTTCCTTGCCGACCTCGCTCTCGATTTTGCGCTGCTCCCCGCGTACGAGCACGTGGTATTCGACGAGGCGCACCGCCTGCCCGAACTCAGTAACCAGAGCTTTGGCCGTCACGTGTCGTTTTTCCGGTTCAGGAACGTGGCGAAGACGCTTGTGCCCCCGAAAGGCGTGCCCGGCGGGCTCCTTGCCGAAATCGAGAAGCGCATCCCTGCCGAGAACGATGCGGCGCATGCCGAATGCACGCAACTCGCCGCCGATATCGGCGAAGCCGAAAAGGCGCTCCACCGCTTCTTCATGAAGATTGGCAAGAAACTTTCGAAGCAGAAGGTGGGGAAGGGCGAACTTATCTACAGGAACGGAATCGCGGCGGATTTCGAGGCCGACCCGAAGAACGTGCTCGACCAGTTCGAACTCGCGAAGTCCCGCGCGAATTCCCTCGCGGAAATGCTTGCGGGTGTCGCCGGCCTGGATGGCCTCCTGAGGGATTTCTCGGGCCGTATGGAAGAACTCTCGCGGTTCGCTTCCGATTTCGAGTTCCTCGTGAAGGCGGGCCGCGATGGCTGGGTGTTCTACATGGAAGAACCCTTCAACCCGCACACCATCAAGATTCACGCCGTACCGCTCCGTTCTGGCGATATCTGGAAAGAGAAATTCTACCCGTGGGTAAAGTCCGCGACGTTTACCTCGGCGACGCTTGCCGTGCAGGGTGACCTCTCGTACTACGCCGGGCGCATGGGCATGTCGGAACTCGAGACGAAGCGCCCGTTCCTCAAGGCGTTCGGCGAGGTGTTCGCAAGCGACGAACGCCGCACCGTGCAGGTGGCGCGCTACCTGCCGAAGCCCTCGACTCCCGAATTCGGCGACGCGCTGAACGATACGCTCATGCAGGTGCTCCCCGATGTGGAAGAGAACACGATGGTGCTGTTCACGAGCATCTCCGCGATGATGAAGGCGCAGGCGGCTCTCGCTCCCGTGTTTGCCGCGAAGGGCAAGCTCTTGCTGTGCCAGCATGTGGACGGCGCGCTCGACGGCCTCATTGCGATGTTCCGCAAGTCGCGCGGCGCGTGCCTTCTCGGGTGCCAGAGCCTGTGGGAAGGCGTCGACTTCCCGGGCGATGCGCTCAAGTTGCTTGTGGTGACGAAACTCCCGTTCCCGAACCCCTCCGACCCGCTGGTGGCGGGCATCTCCGCTGACCTGAAGGCGAAGGGTGAGAACGTGTTCAAGAGCTACTACATACCCGAGGCGTACATGGAACTGCGTCAGGGACTGGGCAGGCTCCTGCGCACGGAAAATGATAGTGGCAAGGTGCTCATTCTCGACAACCGCGTGGTGACCGAGGCGTACGGCAAGACGTTCGCGCGCATCTGGAACATGAAGCATGTTACTGCGAACAGTGTCGACGACGTGAAGAAGTTTGTTTCTTGACACTTCTCCCGCGTTCGTTTAGACACCCCGGATAAAATTTTTCTAAATTTGCATCCCCATTGAAGGATGCATGATGTTTGATTTGAAGAGCTTTTTTGACGGCATGTCGAAGCCGCTGCTTCGCGATGTCCACGCTAGGGCCTACGGCAAGAAGGGCCTGTTGAATAATGCACTTATCCAGTCTGAAGTCCTGACCTATTTTTCGGATAGGGACCGTGTTGCCAAACTTTTTGCGCACATGGAACCGTGGCAGAAACGCTGCCTGAATCTCGTGTATCACAGTGCCTCGCGCGGGCTCACCTACAACGAGCTCCGCCTTACCGTGCCCGTGGCGAAGAACAAGGAACTCCGCACGTTCCTCTTGCAGATGTGCCGCGAGTTCCTGCTGTGGAGGTCGCAGGCCTCGGGCGTTGCCGTGTACCACGGCTTTACTGATTTTGCGCACAGTTTCGAGATTGAACCGCAGGGCGCTCCCGAATCTTCGAAGCCCTACCAGGAATACGGTAGCCTGCTGGCATGGCATATCTGCCTCGTGCTTTCGCTTGCCAAGCGCGGCGAACTGCGCGTGAACACGAACGGCACGCTGAACCGCCGCAGCTACCAGATGTGCATCGACGCTTTTACCGCCTCGGGGAAGGTTTCCGCGAAGGCGAGCGAGAACGAGCTCACCCTCATTTTCAGTTTCCTCACGCAGAGGGAATGGCTCGAACAGGAAAATTCGTTCCTGTACCCATCGGAGGCCGCATACGAGTTCCTGCGCACGAGCGGTTTCCGCCTGCACCAGTACGTGCTTACGTGGTGGCTCGAGGTGCGTTTCCGTAACGATGCACTCCACCTGAAGCGCCTGCTGCGCTGCGTTGCCGAACCGCGCTGCGTGTGCGATGCGGCATACCTGTTCTGGGTCATGGATCCTTCCTGCCGCATTCTCGAGTCGAACAGGCACCTCGCCTGGGAATACCTCCCGCGCCCCATGCGCGAACTCTGGCTCATCGGTCTCCTGAAGTTCCAGTTCGAGTCGGGCAAGGTGTCCGCGATTGCCGTGAGCGAAGTCGGCAGGGAATGGATGGCAAACTCGGTGCTCCCGCAGAACGAAGGGCAGGTGTCGATGCTCCCGAACTTCGACCTGGTGGTCAGCGCCTCCATGTCGCCGCAGTTGCTGTTTACGGTGGCATGCCTCGCGAAGGTCAAGAACGACGAGGCCTTCCTCTGCTTCAACTTCGAGAAGGAAACCTACATCGCGGGCCTCAAGAGCGACATTCCCGAATCGGACATGGAACAGCTTATCGCCTGGATCAAGCCGCCCGAGAACGTGCTTTCTACCTTCCGCGAGTGGAATGCCTCCTTCTACGGGGCGAAGGTGCGCACAGTGCGCCTCCTCAAGATAGACGACCTCAAGATATTGGGCGAGCTCACGCGCTTCCCGCAGTTCATGGAATGCGTCGAGGAGTATATCCCGGGTTACGGGTTCGTGCTCGACCAGAAGAAGGAACCCGCCGCGCTCAATATCCTGGAAAGTTTCGGGTACTGCCCGTTTGCCGACCGCTCCGCGAAGAAGCGCGACCGCGCCCCGACCGACGAGTGGCGCAAGGAATTCGCGATTGCGTGGCCCGCCGAGGGCAACGTGGACTACGAGCTCAAGGACGACGTGGACGAGGCGACGGTGCAGTCGGCCCTCGATTCCACGAAGTACGGCTCCGTTTACCAGAAGCTCGATTCGTTCGACCTGGTGAAAGTGTTACGTTATGCGAAACTCACGGGCACCTACCTCGCGGCGAAGGTCAAGGACCCCGCAAAGCGTGCCGACAAGGTTCGCGAGCTGGTGTTCACCGTGCATGCGCTGCACCTCGCGAAGGCCCCCCTCAACGTGGAAATCCAGGAGAAGGGCGCCGAGGCGGGCATGCCGCTGCAGCTTTCGTTTATCCAAGAAATCAAGGTGATGCAGAAAATCGCCTAATGAGACCGTTCGCGCCTTGCTTAAGTATTAAATTACTCCGGCAGGCGCTCACTTTCGCAACCGCCCTCGGTTAACACCCGAGGGCTATGTTGCTCACGGGAGACCGTTCGCGCCTTGATCAAGTATTAAATTACTCCGGCAGGCGCTCACTTTCGCAACCGCCCTCGGTTAACACCCGAGGGCTATGTTGCTCACGGGAGACCATTTGCGCTTTAGGGGAGTGTCTGCGCGTAGCCCGCGATGTCCTTCATCTCGTCGAGCGTAATCTCGTCGTAGTAGGCTTCCATGTTGCGGTCTTCGTCGCCGAAGTTCATCTGGTACCAGAACGTGGGCATGTCCTCGCGTGCGCGCTGCCCTATGTAGATAGGCCTGCCGGAGGGGTTCACGTTTACTCGCATGCCGTCTTCGCCGTGGCAGGGCCTGCAGTTCTGGTAAAAGAGTTTTGCGCCGCGCTTGAGGTTCGCTCCCTTTATCTTGCCGTTCTTGTCGAGCAGCTTGTACACGAGGTAGGCCATGCGCTTGTCCTCGCGGGTGAGCGTGTCTCCCGGCGACCCAGGCTCCGGCGCGTCTTTAGCCGGCGAGGCATCCGTGACTTGCGACTTCATCTGCGCGGCATCTTTAGTAGCATCTTTATCCGGCGCATTTACCACTGGCGCAGCATCTTTAGCGGCGTCTTGTGCCTGCGACTTTGCCGGCGTGGCGTCTTGCGTAGAACGCGCGACCTGCGCGACTCCCGGGGTATCCCCGGCAGTAACCGCAGCCGCCCCGTAGAGGGCGGCGAGTAACCCCGCGATAAACGTCACCTTGCGCATCTGCATGCTGAGAATATAAAAAACACGCGGTCCGCGCAGTTTGTATCCTTGCAAAGTGCGGTTCGTAAACCCGTGAGCCTGCTTACCCGTAAAAGAACTTTCTACTTTATCCCGTATGAATACAAATATGTTCTTGTCGGTCGCCTTCGTGCTCGCCGCCACCGTATATGGAGGTGCTTCCATGCCCATCGATAAAGAGTCCCTCGCCCTGAACGGCCGCTGGTCCGTGCAGGATACTTGCCTGTGTGCAAGCGCCCCCGCCGTGTCGGTTGCCTTCAAGGCTGTCACGGGCGAGGTCACGTTCGACATAGAGGGCGAGGCGCGCTTCCTTTTCGAGATAGATGGCAAGCCGCAAAAGTATGTCACGGTTACCGACCGCAAGAAGCAGAAGTTTTCCACCCCGAAGGACAGCAAGCCGCATACCTACCGCCTTGTCAAGGTGAGCGAGTCCAACCCGGGCAAGTTCTGCATTCACGGTATCGACCTCGGGAAGAAGGGCTCCTTTGCCGAGAAGCCGAAGGCGTCTAGCCGCCGCATCGAGTTTATCGGGGATTCCTTCACGGTCGGGTACGGCGTGGAAGGCAAGGGTCCGGAAGACGGCACTCCCTTCGAGAAGACGAACGCTTCGAAGAGCTATGCTTTTATCCTGTCCGAAAGCCTCAGGGCGGATTACCACGTGAATGCCGTGAGCGGTCGCGGGCTCGTGCGCAACTACGCGAACATCGTCCCGGAATGGACGCTTGAAACTTTGTACGACTACACGATGATGGGCGTGCCCGAGCAGGACGCGAATACCGAGCGCTGGGATTTCGACAGGTTCCATCCGCAGGTCGTGGTCGTGTTCGTGGGTATAAACGACTTCCAGGGCGAGCCCCCGTATGCGGACGTGGGCAAGTTCAAGCAGGCGTACGTGAAACTCCTGGATAGGCTCCGTGCGCTCCACCCCGGCGTGAAGTTCCTGCTCGTCGCGACGAAGACGTGGCCGAACGATGACCTGGGCGGCGTGGTCGAGGGCATCTACAATGACCAGGTTGCGGCGGGGAAGACCGACATTCTGTATAAGTTTGTTTACACTGAGAACACCGCCCTGCACGGGCATCCGAGCGAGAACTCGCAGAAGGAACTCGCGAACACGCTGCGCCCCCTCGTTGCACGCCTGGGTGGGTGGCTTTCTCGCTAAAGTCTGTGCATTTTTTCACATAATATTTTATCTTTATTCCTAAGGGTTATAGGAAGGAAGAAATTTATGTCCAGGATTATGGAAAAGATATACGCTCTCTTCAGGATGAATATCCTGATCTTCGTGTTGCTGGCGGCAACGGTTATAGCCCTTTTTGCCTACCAGAACGGTCTCGACGATATCGTGTTCCTGAACCTTTCCGACTATCCCTACGTGATAGCCGAGACGGACAGTGCCGACGGTGGCTCCTCGGCGGTGGCGATTTCGCGCACGGATTCCTCCATCATCGTGGACTACGAACTGAAGGAAGGCTATGCCTACCCGTATGCGGGCGTGAAGATTCTGCTTGGCGACGGCAAGACCAAGGGCCGCGACTTCTCCAAGTTCGATAGCATCTTCGTGTGGGTCAAGCCCCGCGGCGAAGGAACGGTGCGTATCTACTTCCGCGGCTACGATGCGGATTTTTACCGAGAAGGCGACGAGGGCTCGCTCAAGTTCAACGAAGTCGAGTTCTTCCCGCTCGAGGAAACCTACCCGGCTGTGTTCGTGCCGCAGGAATTCCGCGTGGCCTCCTGGTGGGTGGCCCAGAACGAGATTAACGTGCACAAGGCGCGCGTAGACCTCTCGAACATCCCGCTCATTGAGATCCAGACGGGCACGAATGCTCCGCTTGGTTACGGCACGCTCGAAATCCGCGGGTTCTGCTTCAAGGGCAAGAAGATTTCGAAGGTGGACCTCGTGACCATCCTCGTGGCGCTCTGGTTCGTGACCTTCCTCATCATCCTCGTCATCCGCTTCTTCGACTACAACCGCGAACGCGCGGCCAACCGCAAGAAGCAGGAAGAACTCGAGAAGTACTTGGCCGCCCTCGAGATCGAGAAGAGCGAGTACGAGAAGTCCAGCCGTACCGACCCGCTCACGGGTTGCCTCAACCGCGCCGGCTTCGGTAGCGTGCTCTTGCGCGAACAGGAAAACCTGACCAAGAATGGCAGTCCGGTCTCGTTCGTGCTCCTGGACATCGACCATTTCAAGGAAGTGAACGACACTTACGGCCACAACGTGGGTGACGAGGTGCTCGTGAACCTCACCAAGCTTATCCAGGGCAAGATCCGCAACAGCGACAGCCTGGTGCGCTGGGGTGGCGAAGAATTCGTTATCCTGTGCGGCGAGACGCCCATCCAGAATGCGCAGTTCCTGGCCGAGAAGCTCCGCGTGGCTATCGAGAACACGCAGCTCATTACCCAGCAGCGCATCACCTGCTCGTTCGGCATTTCCGAGATGATTGCGGGCGAAGACCCGAAGCGCCTGTTCGAACGTGCGGACAAGGCCCTGTACGCCTCGAAGGAAGGCGGCCGCAACCGCGTGACGAGTGCGACCTACCGGCGCCAGACCCGCTAGCCTATGCCCCGCATAGCGACATTCCCGTTAGTCCTTGCGCTTGCCGCCCTGCTGCTCGCTTCGTGCGCGCACAAGGAGCCGGAGGTGGATTTCAAGCCCATCCAGCTCAACTGGCATGCCCTTTCGGAGGCCGCGGAGGCCCACCCCGAGAAGGATGCCTGCGTGATATCCGTCACATCGCTCCTGATGCGCGAGAAGGCCGTCCGGGAGTCGAAGTTCGAGTCCCTCGACTACGATGTCGTGTTCGATATCAAGGGCGAAAACCTCGAATTTAAGGGAATTTGCGCGAATTCCGGGGCGGAAGGTGCCACCGAGTGCAGGTTTACTGCCGTTTGCTCCGGTGCCGAAAAAGTCGTTGTAAATTTTCACAACGGAGACTAGTCGCGGCTACTACCTTTCGGGCCGCGATAGTTTTATTTTTAAGGTATTGGCAGACATTGCCTTACCTATTGTATTGTGGGATGTAACGACAAGGATAATTCTGTGAAACCGATTTTCGAATATACAGACTACCGTGAATGGATCCGCGACGCGTTTGATGACTTCAAACAGCGCAAGACCGTTATATCCTGGCGCTACATGGCAATGAAGCTCGGGGCCGACCCGGGCAACCTCCTCCGCGTATCGCAGGGGAAGATCCACCTGACACTCTCGCTCGTGAAGCCGATGGCCGAGTTCTTCGAGCTCGACGAGAAGGAGACTGCCTACTGGACGGAACTCGTGTGTTTTGGGCGCGCGAAGACCGATGCGGAGGCCTTGAACCATTACGAGAAGATGCAGATTCTGAAGGGAATTCCCCTGAAGAGGCTCGCGAAGAAGGAGCTCGAGTTCTACCGTCACTGGTACTGCAATTCTATCCGCTCGATTATCGGCATTTGCCGGTTCAAGGACGACTACGAGGGGCTTGCGGAGTGCTGTACGCCCCCGATTACGGTGGAAGAGGCAAAGAGCGCCGTAAAACTTTTGTATGATTTAAACATGATCTCGAAGGATAGGGACGGCTACTGGAAGGTGAACGACACCTTCGTGAGCACCGGTGGAAACTGGCGCTCCGAGGCCGTGCGTACGTTCCAGAAGGAAACTATCCGCCTCGCGGGCGAATCGCTCGAGCGCCACACGCCGCCGCTGCGCGACATCAGCACGGTGACCATGACGTTCAACATGGACGATATTGCGCTCATCCGCGAAAAGATCAAGGAATTCCGTAGCGAACTGTTGCGCCTGTCGCAGGAAGGCGATGGCGACGATACGGTGTTCCAGCTGAATGTGCAGTTGTTCCCGATAGGGTTTGCGAAGAAATTGCAGGAGAAGGAAAAATGAAAAAGTTGCTTCTTCTAGTACCGGTTGCGCTTGCTACCTGGTTCTGCTCTTCTGCAACTGACGATATTGCGAAGGGCCCTGGCAGCGAGACCACTAACGGACTTGCGCTCGTTGACGGCAAGCCCGCATCCTACGCGTCTGTCGCATTGCGTAAGGTGGACTTCAAGGCGGCCCAGGCCGTGGAAGAAAATGCGCTTGTCGTGGCCGATGCGTATGCCGACGAGAATGGCCTGTTTGACGTGAAGGTTCCGGCCGATGGCAAGTACCGCCTGACCGTGGTTCACGATGGTGTCGCGTTCTCGAAGATTGTTTCCCGTAGCGACTTCGGCGAAAATGGCGCCGTGAACGATACCGTGAACCTGGTGGCGACAGCCCTGATGGCGGGTGTCGTGGACGTGCCCGAAGGCAGTTCCAACGTGTGGGTTGGCGTGCACGGTACCGACGTGCTCGTGAAGAGCGATTCCAATGGCTGGTTCGCGCTCCCGTCGCTCCCGGCGAACGATTCTCTGCGTCTGTATTTCGTGGACGGCGACTACAAGGAATCCCTGGGCGAAGAATCCCTGTACTTGAAGCCCCGCGAATCCGTGCTGAAGGACTACCGCGCCCCGAACCCTGACGAAGGGAAAATCGTGGTGCTCCAGAAGAATGGTTCCCCTGCCGCATACGCGACGGTCGCCCTCCGTGCTGCCGACGCGAAGGCCGAGAAGTTTGCAGTCCAGAATGCGATGGTGGATTCCGATGTCCGCACCGATGCGAACGGCAGGTTTACCATGGAATGGCCCGAGAAGGGGGAATACCGCCTGACGGTCGTTTCTGACGGGTTTGCGTTCTCGAAGGTGTTCGATGCGGAAGACCTGCCGAATCTCGATACCATATGGATTTCGGCGACCGCGTCTGTTTCGAGTAAAGTAACGCTCCGCACGGTGGATGAGTTCCTCTGGGTGGGTGTCTACGGGCTCGATGTGCTTGTGAAGACGAACGATGTGGGCGCCTACGTGCTCCCGAGCGTGCCCGCGGGCGATTCGCTCCCGATATACTTCGTGACTGCCGATAGCCTGAACAGCCTCTATGCGGAATGGAACACCGTGGCGGAATCCAACAGCACGCAGTTCCTGAACCCGGTGAAGGTCCTGCAGGATTTCGAGAATGGTGGCGAAGGCTGGTACCTGAATACGGATAGCCTCAAGAAGGGTACCGAAATCAAGCCTGCGAACAGCGTGAAGGAAGGAATCGTGTACGATTCGACTCGCAAGTCGAAGGTGTTCCACGGCACGTACAAGCTCGCCAACGACGATTACGCTTGGGCGCTTGTGGGTACCGCGTTTGAGCACAACATGAAGTTCTCCGAAATCGATTCCGTGGTGTTCTACGCGAAGGGTAACGGCAACATAAGGCTTTCGCTCGAGAACTACATCGACCCGAGCAAGAACCTGAAGGCCGCCACCGAATGGATTCCGCTTTCCAAGGACTGGAAGCGCATCAGCGTGAACCCGGCGGAACTCTGCGTGGGTGCCGCGACGACGGAATCTTGCTTCACTTCGTGGAGCGGAGTCAAGAGCTGGGTCAAGCAGTTCCACATCTTTGTGCAGGACGGCTCCGAGTTCTACATTGACGACGTGATTCTCTACGGCGCACTGTTCTAACCCCGCGTTTGTCGTCGCGCTTCTGTCACCCTGGAGTGCCCGCAGGGCACGATAGGGTCCATCCAGATTAGCATTGTCCCCAGTATGCCTGGGGATCTTTTTTATAACCATTCCAGACCCTTCATTGTCGTGACGGCCATTTAATTTGTATATATTTTAGTACGCTATGTTTAGGAAGATTTTTCTAGTCCTTGTCCTTTTCCAGATGTCCTTTGCGATGGACCCTTCTATTGTGAAGGTCCTTGGGTGTCTCACGAAAAAGCGGATGGGTGTCATTTCCGTCGAAAAAATAGACGGAAAAATCTATGACAAGAAAGAGACCGGTAAGGAATCGGATGTGATAGGCCCTGCTGCTTTTGACCCTGGAGTGTCTATCCTTGAATACAAACAAGACTGCTTGTTTCTGGAAAGGGATTATCTGAAAGGTGTAAAACACTCTCAAAGAAAGGGATTGCTGGGGGCGAAAAAAAATAGCACTCGTGATTCCATAATCGTCCTTAAAAAGAATAAGGCCATTTGGTCGTGTCCCCTGGAAGGGAAGAAAGTTGAAGACATTAGTGTTTTAGACCAAAGTAAGTTAGTGGTTGGCTGTTCTGACGATTTTGGCGAGCGCGATTTTATTGATACCCTCTGGCTATTGGATGATAAGTGCCGGTGGACTCTTTTTGAGCCTAACGCAAAAATGAATCCTGAAGGCTTTGTTGACGATTGTACCGTGTTTCCCGATAAATTCGGGGCCAGTTCACGCTTTCTGTCGTATTACATAGGCAACCGAGATCCATATACGGTTGTTTTCGATTCGTCATGGAATAGACATTGGGGTACGTCCCTTTCATTTTGGGTAAACGCATCGGTGCGGGACGTTGGCTGCGGTTACCACTACGACTATGACTACTTCAATAATACGGATGATACGGATCCGTACAGGTGGGTCGTCAAATGCGCTAGATGGACCGGAAATAATTTTGTGGAGTTTACGTTGCCGTATGAGGTGCGTGACAAGCATGAACGCCATCCGGTTCTGGGGCTCCTGTTCCCGTGCGGCGACGGGATATGTGTGCAGGATCGTGAGACCAAGAAAATAGAGGTCTTAGTGGATGAGTAGGGTGCTCTTGTTTTAGCTTTGCTTAAACGGCTCATGGCGTGCAAAAATTGGTGATTTTATTGATATTTAGCCACTGCCGCCATTGTTTGTAAACGCGAATTTAAGTATCTTTGGGCTATGGAAAATCTTGAAAAGGAATCTGCCGTCGCGCAGGAATATCTCGCACGCGTTGCGAAAGAAGCGGAAGCGAAGTTTGATGAGCATCTTCCGCCCGAAAATGAGACTCCGTGCCGTTTGCACGAGGCTATGCGCTATTCGATGTTTGCTGGCGGCAAGCGCCTGCGCCCCGCCCTGGTCAAGGCGACCTTTGACATGTTCGGTGGCAAGGGCGACAAGGTGTGGCTCGCGACATCTGCACTCGAGATGCTCCACACGTTCAGTCTTATCCACGACGACCTCCCTTGCATTGATAACGACGATTACCGCCGTGGCAAGCTTACGAACCACAAGAAGTTTGGCGAATCGACTGCCGTGATGGCGGGCGATGCCCTCTGCGTACTCGCCTTTGAACTGATGGGCCGTGCGGGCGATGCCCGTGCAATCGAGGTGCTTGCCCACCTGCTGGGTACCTACGGCATGATCGGTGGCGAGATGACCGATATCGAGTGCGAGGGCAAGACGGTTGACCTCGAGACGGTCGACTACATCCACTACCACAAGACGGCGGCCCTCATCGAGGCGGCTCTCCAGGTGGGCGCGATGCTCGCCGGTGCCGACGACAAGTCGATTACCGCCATCCGCAATTACGGGCGTTCCATCGGGCTTGCGTTCCAGATTGTGGACGACATCCTGGATATTGTCTCCACGACGGAGGAACTGGGCAAGGACGCCGGTTCCGATATCGAGAAGGGCAAGGCGACTTACCCCTCCATCGTCGGGCTCGAGAAATCCCGCGAACGCGCCCACGAACTCTACGAGGAATCGCTCAAGGCGCTTGAAGGCCTCGAGGGCGATACCTCCATACTCCGCTCTATTGCGGCATTCATCATTACCCGGGTCAAGTAATGGAACTTAAGGACGTAAAGTCTCCCCAGGACATTAAGCACTGTTCCGTCGAGGAACTGAACTGCCTTGCGAAGCAGGTGCGCGATACGATTATCGGGCAGGTTTCCAAGCACGGCGGTCACCTGGCTTCGAGCCTGGGGGTGGTGGAACTCACGCTTGCGCTGCACTACGTGTTCAACGCTCCCGAAGACAAGATTGTCTGGGACGTGGGTCACCAGGCGTACGTGCACAAGCTATTGACGGGCCGTTACGACCGGTTCGAGACGCTCCGCCAGCAGGGCGGCATCTCGGGCTTTTTGAAGCGTAACGAGAGCGAGTACGACTGCTTTGGCGCGGGTCATGCGACTACGTCTATTTCGGCAGCTCTCGGCTTTGCCGTAGCGCGCAACCATTTCAACCGCAAGAACAACGTGGTGGCTGTCATCGGTGACGGTTCCATGACCGGCGGTATGGCCTACGAGGCCCTGAACAACGCGGGCATCTCGAAGCAGAACATGACGATCATCCTGAACGACAACAGGATGAGCATCGCCCCGAACGTGGGCGGGTTCAGCAAGTACCTGAACCGCGTGATATCGGACCCGGTCTACAACAAGATGCGTTCCGACCTGGACCGCCTGATGAAGCGCCTGCCGGGCGTGCTCGGTAGCCGGTTCCGTGACCTGTTCTTGCAGGTGGAATCTGCCGCGAAGAATGCGGTGAAGCCGGGCGCCTTCTTCGAGGACCTGGGCATCCGCTACTTCGGCCCCATCGACGGTCACGACATCAACGAGCTTATCATGATTCTCGAGCGCGTGAAGTCGCAGCCCGGCCCGTGCATTGTGCACGTGCTTACCGAGAAGGGCCGCGGTCTCGATGCCGCCGAGAAGAACCCGACCAAGTTCCACGGTACGGGGCCGTTCGACCCCGAGAGCGGACTTCCGCTTTCTCCGGGCAGCCCGACCCCCTCGCTCACGAGCGTGTTCGGCAAGACGCTCCTGGAACTTGCGAAGAAGGACAACCGCATCATGGGCATTACTGCCGCGATGCCTACGGGCTGCGGCATGGACATTGTCGCGAAGGAACTGCCCGACCGCGTGATAGACGTGGGCATTGCGGAAGAGCATGCGGTGACGTTTGCCGCGGGCCTTGCCTGCGATGGCGTCGTGCCCGTGGTCGCAATCTACTCGAGCTTCATGCAGCGCGCCTACGACCAGATTATGCACGATATCGCGCTCCAGAACCTGCATGTGGTGCTGGTGCTCGACCGCGCTGGCCTTGTGGGTGCCGACGGCCCTACGCACCATGGTGCATACGACCTTTCGTTCCTGCGCACCGTGCCCGGGCTTACGCTCATGGCGCCCAGTAACGAGAACGAACTTAGGGATATGATAACTGCCTCCATCGACATGGAAGGCCCTGTCGCTATCCGCTATCCCCGCGGGACGGCTCTTGCCGAAACGCTCAATCCCCCTGCAGGCCCCTTCGACGCGAAACTCCCGAAGGTGCTCGAACAGGGTAAGGATATCCTGCTCCTCGGGGCAGGCTTCATGACAAACGAACTCAAGAAGACTGCGAAGGTCCTTAAAGAAAACGGCTACAATCCCACGCTTGTGGATGCACGAATCATAAAGCCGCTCGATACGGAAACCTACCGCAGCCTGTTCGAAACCCACAAGGTCATTGTCACTCTGGAAGACAATACCCTTATCGGCGGATATGGTTCCGCCGTGATGGAACTCATGGCCGATCTCGGAATTACGGACAAGAAGTTGTTCCGCTTCGGGCTGCCGGACCGTTTTGTGGAACAGGGCGAAATCCAGAACCTGTACAAACTCTTGAAAATAGACGGTGAATCCGTCGCCAAGCAATTGATGGAAAGACTATGAGCGAAGAAAACAAGCGCACAGTGAGATCGACTCTTACCCGCAAGTTCGGGGTGAGCGAGAAGAAGGACGAACGCCGCCCGCGCAAGGACGACGGTGAAGGCAAGAAGTTCGGTGACCGTCCTACCTTTGGTGGCCGTAGCGATGGTGAACGCGCCGGGTTCCGTTCGGACCGCCCGCGTGGCCTGCGTGAAGATGGCAGCAAGCGCGAGGAATTTGGCAGGCGTGGCGAAGGCGATGGACGTTTCGACCGTGAACGCCGCCCGCGCCGCTTTGGCGACCGCCCCTTCGGCCGTCGCGAAGGTGGACGTTTCGGGGACCGTTTTGGCAAGCGTGGCGACCGCCCGTTCCGCAGTTTTGACGGTGCGGAGAACGCTCCGGTTTACCGCCAGCGCCCCGAACAGAAGGAGACCGTTGTTGACGAGAATATCGACGAGGCCGCACTCGAAGCCCGCGCCGCCCAGGCAGAAACAGCTCCGGAAAGCGCCGGCAACCCGCCCTGGTTCCGCAAGCTCCTCGCCATCACGACCGAGAAGGGCCGTGAACGCGAAGGCCGATTCCTGGGCGAAGGCGTGCACGTTGTAGACGAACTTGTCACCAAGCACAGGGAAATCGTCATTGCCATCTACGTGGCCGAGGACTTCGAGAACGAAGCCCTCATCGAGAAGATTAACGATGCCGACATTACCATCCACGTGCTGGAAGCCGACAAGATGAA
The DNA here is from genome assembly GCF_900230125.1 of Fibrobacter sp. UWT3. NCBI lineage: Bacteria > Pseudomonadati > Fibrobacterota > Fibrobacteria > Fibrobacterales > Fibrobacteraceae > Fibrobacter > Fibrobacter sp. UWT3. Next base: position 626,329 of record NZ_OCSS01000002.1, read on the forward strand.
GCAGATTTCCTCCACGGTCACGACGCAGGGAATCATTGCGCATTGCCGCATAGCGAACACGAAGCCCGTTTACGAGGCGAGCCGCAGCGTGATTACGCTTGTCGACGCCGTGCAGGATCCGGGCAACCTCGGTACGCTCTTCCGCACGAGCCTCGGGTTCGGTTCCAACGGCATGGTGCTTGGCCGCGGTACGGTGAGCCCGTTCAACCCGAAGGTGGTGCGCGGTTCCTCGGGAACGTTCCTGCGCGTGCCCTTCGAGTTCGATATCGACCTCATCGACCATATCAACTTCCTGCGCAGCAAGGGCTACACGATTATCGCGACCGACCTGCACGCAAAGCAGACGCTCCGCGACATTCCCGCACGCAAGCTCCGCAAGATGGCATTCCTCGTGGGTAACGAGGGCGCGGGCACCAACCCGTACTTCATCGAGATTGCCGACGAGACGGTGAAGATCCCGATGAGCAGCGAGCTCGAATCCCTCAACGTTTCCGTGGCTCACGGCATCCTCAGTTACGAGGCCGCCCAGATCCAGGAGGAACTCAAGTAATGGCGAATTTCCATACACGTCTCGAGCAGCGTATTGCGCAGTGCGGCAACCCGGTGTGCCTCGGCATGGACCCGGTGCTCAAGCTTATCGACCCGTGCTGCCCGCAGGGTAGTGCCGAAGAGAAAATCAAGCGCTTCTATTCCGAAATTCTGGAAGAGGCGCTCCGGCGTGGCGTTACGCCCGCGGTGGTGAAGCCGAACAGCGCTTACTACGAATGCGTGAGCGTGCAGGCGATGCTTGTGCTGCAGCAGTTGATTGCCGACTACAGGAGTGCGGGCATTCCCGTGGTTCTCGACGCGAAGCGCGGCGATATCGGCAAGTCGAGTGCGGCATACGCGAACGCGGCCTACGATGTGTATGGTGCAGACGCGGTTACGGTTTCGCCCTGGATGGGGTCCGATTCCGTTGGCCCGTTCATCCGCGAGAATTCCGAGAACGGCGCGTACGTGCTGCTCCGTACGAGCAACAAGGGAGCGCACGATTTCCAGGACATGACCGTTGTCCGTAGCGATGACCCGCGCGACAATGCGCAGGCGTTCTACTCCGTTGCCGACAAGATTATGGAATGGGACGGCAGTCTCGGTTACCTGGGTGCGGTCGTGGGTGCGACTCACCCCGAGGAACTCGAGCAGATTACCGCCTACACGGTCGCGAAGAAGCACGAAATCCCGTTCCTGATTCCGGGCGTGTCTATCCCCGGTGTCCCCGGTGGGCAGGGTGGCGATGCGAAGACGGTACTTACCGCAATCGCGAACGGTGGCGGCAAGCGCAAGTTCCACGTGCTCAACAGTTCCAGCGGTCTCAACTTTGCATGGCAGCGTAGCGGCAAGCCCGAAAACTTCGCGGTCGACTGCATCGATGCGCTCGAAAAACTCGCCGAGGCCTGCAATTTTTAGAATGTGTAATGTGGAATGAGGGATGTGTAATGATTGATTTTCCATTTCACGCTTCACATTTCACATTGTTTAATCTCTGAGTATTTATGCGGTTCCTTGTTCCCATAGTTCTTGCGGTTGCGCTTATCGCGGTGGCCTTCAATTTTGCGAAGCCGCTCCCCGATAAGTTTACCGAGGATTCCTTCTTGCCGAAGGCGTCTTCGGTGAAGTATCTCGCGGCCGGGAATGATGCCTCCTTTGCGGGGCTCCTGTGGATCAAGGGACTCACCTCGTTGGGCGAGAGCTTCCTTTCGGGCAAGGAGTACAACCACCTGAGCCATGTGGCGAACCTCTGCACCGAACTCGATAGCCTGTTCTACACGCCTTATTACTTTGTCGGTAGCATTACCCCGATAGATACGCAGGACACTACGGACTTTATCGTGATGCGCCGTGCCCTCAGGAATTTCCCGGACCACTGGCGCCTTGCCGTTGGTTTTGCGCTCCGCCTGTCGAAGGGGCCGTACCCCGACCCGCATGCCGCTGCCGACGTGATGCGTCCGTACTTCGACAGTCCCGATACGACGATCCCGCAGCACATTCGCCTGATGTACCGCACGTTCGAGCTTGACGCCGAACAGACGGAGACTGCGCTCGAGATGATCATGAACGACGTGATGCAGCCCCGCTTCAAGAAGTTCCGCGAAAGCTTCTACAACAAGACGTTCCGCGTGCTGGGCTACAGGGGCATTGGTTCCAAGGCGGGTTCCGATTCTACGGTGTACAACGACGTGAAGAACACCATCGATGCTTTTGCCGATGGCAAGGTTCACCCGCGCTATGCATTCGCGCACCTGCTCTCGCTGAAGAAGGTCGAGAAGAAGGAAGAGGAAACTGCCGCAGTAGAACCCGCCGAAGAAAATGCAAAAGAAAAACCCGTGGACGGTGCCACGGGTAATGCAGCGGAAACTCCCGCCAATTAATTCTTATCGTGTTATTGCTATGCGGGTGCTGAACAGCATCTTGCCGTTGCTTGTCGCCTTCACGTAGTACGTGCCCTTCGATTTCGCGAGGCTCCTTACGGGTACGCTGCCCGACTTTGCGAAGGTGTTGTCGTACACGTTTTTCCCGCGCATGTCGAATACGGTCAGGCGCATGCTTGCGTTGTCCAGCACGAATTCCAGGTTGCCGTTCCTGTAGTTCACGCTCCCGAATCCTTCGGGTTTTGCCTTCCGGGCAATCGCCGTCGTTCCGCCGGATTCGCTCGAGCCCATGTTCCAGTCGCTCGGGACGCGTGCCGCGATTCCCCTGCCCGCCGTGCTCATGTAGACGACTCCGTAGGTATTCATGTCGCCCATCACGAACTCGCCGTTCGCGAGCCCGCCGTATTCGTGCCCGTCGTCGTTCACGCGGGTCCATGTCTTGCCTGCATCGTCGCTCCCGAATACGCCTACGGTTTCACCCACCTTGCCGAACGCATAAATCGCGGGGTAGCCGCCTGCAGTCTTAGGCTTCCCGTAGCCTACGGCCTCGCAGTAGCCTATGCCCTCTGCGGGTGTCCAGCTCTTGCCGCCGTCGGTGGAGTGGAGCAGCTTGCCTGTCACGGGGTCGCCGGTCTCGTTCCTTTCGGCGATAGGGAGCCAGAGGTCGCCTTCGTATCCCGGGATGGCGCGGAACTTCTTGTCGTTGCTCTTGCCGGGTTCGCTCACCTTCGTGAAAGTGCCGCCCTTGTCTTCGCTCCTGAAGAATTCTCCCGTTGTTCGGTTGTATGCATAGAACACGCTTGCGTTTTCGGGGTCGCCCACGACGAATGACGCGTTGTCGATTCCCGATACGGTTTCCCATCCGGAATTTACCTGGCGGTAAACGGTGGTGGTTCCGTTACCCGGTACCCAGACGATGGTGCTCCCGTCGGTAGAAATTGCGACCGTGCCTTCCTTGTAGTTCTTGTCGAGGCTCCCGTAGGTGGCTACGCTCCAGGTGCGCCCGGAATCCTTCGAGACCTGCACCGGGTCGATGGGCACGTCGTTGTACTGCCCTTCGTAGGCGCGGGTGGCGCTCACCTTCACGAGCGTTCCCGATTTCGGGGCGTAGGCGAGTGCCCACGTGGAACCGAGGGAGGTGTTGGTGCCCGAGACGGAGGTGAGGTGCCTGTGGGTGGGGAACTTCGAGATGTCCTCGTGCCTGAATCCGTCATAGTCGGCGATGACGGAAACTAGCGGGCCTCCGGGAATGCTTACCACCTCGTAGGGGACGGTCTCCTCGATGCCGTGTGCGTTGAAGTGCCATACCTGGCCCTGGACCGCCTCGTCGCTCGAATAGTAGTAGTTTGTCGTGGAATCGAACGTTCCCGCAGGTATCACTTCGTAGTCGTCCATGTTGTCGCAGCGGAAGATGCCGTTGCCGGAACTCACGAATACGCGCTTGGGGTTGAACGGGTCGATTGCCGCGCTGCCCGACCAGTGGATGGAACCTCCCTGCATCCAGCCGATTCCGTTCTCGTCCATCTGCTTGACGGTGGGGTAGTAGCCGCCTTCCATCCAGTAGTACTTGAAGCTTGCGACCCATGTCTTGCCGCCGTCCGTGGTGCGGAAGATGTTGGAACCCCACTGGTCGCTCCACTTGCCGTCTTCTCCGTCGGTGGCGATGTACCAGAACTGCGGGCCGCGGTAGCCTTCCGTGGTGACGACCATCTCGTTCGGGTCTTCCGGATTGATGGATATGCCGCCGTAGGGTGCAATGTAGGTGTAGTTTTCCATGTCGGCGTAGTCGGCGTTGTCGTATTCCGACGCGCCCGTGTTGCCGTCGTCGATGTAGTCTTCCGGCGATACGTCGGTCCAGGTGAGCGTCGCGATATCGCACTGCAGTACCGCACCGCGGCCGAACCCATCGTATATCATACCCCAGCCTTCGTCCCAGCCCATGGAATGCGGGCCCGCGCCGTCGGCGAACGTGACGGTGAGCGTGCCGCCGTCCTTCGAGACTACCGCGCGCTGCGGCATCAGGCGGACCTTCGCGCCACCCGCGGTTGTGCGGAGCGCGTCGGGAATCGGGAGCGGTTTCCATGTCTTGCCCGCGTCGGTCGAGGTGAACACGTTCTCGAACGTGGATTTTGCCGTGCTCCCTTCGCGCAGGAATCCGGCGTAGAGCGTGCTGGAACTGCCCGGCGCGAACTGCACGAAGCTGAACCCGGAGCCGTTCCAGGTGGTGTCGCTCCCGGCGGCCGCGGTCCAGGAATCTACGTGGCTCCAGGTGGAACCATTGTCGCTTGATTTCCAGAGCCCGGACCTTCTCGAGCCGTAGAACATGATGTCGGTATTGTTCGGGTCGATGGCGAGCGCTTCGCCGTTCCCGCGGCCCATGCCGTTGCCGTGAACGCCGAAATCCATCACCACGCCGCCCTTCGCGCCCGTGGAATCCCAGGTGTAGTGCACTTCCCAGCTCTTGCCGTAGTCCGTAGAACGCAGGAGGGCGCTGCGGGCGTTGCTGAAGTAGCTCGTGCCCGCCATCATGTACACCTTGCCTTCGTCCTTCGGGTCAACCGCGATGGCCTCGATCCCGAGCAGGCCGAGTTCGCTCACGTCGACCCAGTCCATCATGGATTCCCAGCGCTTGGTTTCCTCGTTCCAGCGGTATGCGCCGCCCACGTCGGTGCGCGCGTAGAACACGTTCTTTTCGACGGGCGAGGCGATAACGGCGCTTACGAACCCGCCGCCGCCCATGCTCACGTTGCTCCAGCTGAAATCGCCCTCGCCGGTCGCTGCGTGGACGGCGAGAAATGCACCCGCGATGGCGAGAAATGCGCCTGCAGGCCTGAAAAAGTTACCCATAATCACCTCACATAAACGGGACGGAATGCCCCGTAGTGAGGAATATATATTATGTCTCCTGGAACCGTATCGCCCGCGCGCGCCTGCACGAAAAAGCCGTTGTGCAGTTTTCTACGATACTAAACACCCCGAAATAAACATCCCGAGGGTCGCAATCATTCCCCGCAGCGCTTCGCGTTGTTCGGGAGCCCCATCAGTTCGAACGCGTTCTTGCAACGGAGCTTCAGGTCGGCCGCTTCGTCTGCCGGAGTGCTCTTGAGCTGCGAACGGAGATAGAGGATTGTCGCCGTCATGTACGGCACGTTACCTTGTATGGACTTCTTCTCGGCTTCACGGTAAAGCGAATCCGCTTCGCCCCTGCCCGAGACGTCTGCCATGCGGGCTGCGGTATAGGCATAAAAACCGCCCTTCTTGTCCGAGCGTTTCCCGACCATCTTCAGCGATTCGTCGGCGTCGTCAGACCTGCGGGATGCCGCCTGTGCAATGGCACATTCAGAAAAGAATGCCGCCTGCAGGGGCTTGTCGGCCTTCTTAATGGAATCGGCATCCGCCGAGGCGCACATCTTGGCGGTCTCGTCGAACTTTTCCTGCGCGTTTGCAAGCGCGGCCTTGCCCTGGAGGAGCATCAGGTTGGTGTTCTTGTCGAGAATTTCCTCGCGGACCTGTGCGAGCAGCGAGTCGGCGAACGCGAAGTCCAGGCTCATTGTGCGTATCTGGGCCATCGCCATGAGCACGCGTGCCTCGGAACGCAGGTCCGATTCCTTGCGGCTTGCAAGCAGCGCGCGTTCCAGCTGGCCGTAACTCTTCGCAATCTTGCCCGCGTCGAGCGAACGCTGGGCGCGGTACGAAAGCACACCCGATTCCGATGCGCTTGCGATGGTTGCGAGCGAGAGAAGTACCGCCATGCCGAACTTGCGCATTACCATAGCGTCTCCACCATGAAGGGCACGGAATCCTTGCTAGGCATGGACCTGCGGATAATCCACATGTTCGAGATGCCGGTCATCAGGTCGTCGGCGTTCTGCAAAGTCTGTTCGGTCGATTCCATGAAGTCCGAAAGTCCGGTGGTCACCTGGCCCACTTCCTTCAGGAGTCCGTCGACCTTGCCCATTGTCCCGTCGATCTTGCCCATCATGCCTTCCACGTTGCCCATCAGGTTGTCGACCTTGCCGGGCAGCGGCTTGAGTTCGGTCATCATGCCGGATACATCGTCCGTGATGCCGTCGACCTTGTGCAACAGGCCGGGCACATTGCTGTGGAGCGTGTCAAGAAGACTCGATGTCTTGAACAGGGCGTTCTTGCCGGCGAGGGTAATGTCGTTGAGCCGGTGTAGTTGTGTGTTCAGGTTGTCGTACAGTGCGCGCGACCCGAACAGGGCGCCTACTGTCGTTCCCGTATCCATCGCCATGGCGACAAGCGTGTCGGCTGCGTCGATAAGCAGGTTCACGCGCCCGAGCAGCTCGTTGGCCGTTTCAAGCACGGTCTCGATATCTTGTGCCCTTCCCGGAGGCAGGAAGTCGCCGTCCTCGAGGATGCGGCCCACGCCCTTGCGGGCTTCGATGGTCACCACGCGGGCCGAAATCAGGTTCTGGTCGCGGATGGCGTAAACTGTCGCGCTGTCGGTAATCCAGCTCTGGAACTGCTTGCGGAGGGTAAACTCCATGTACACGCCGTTGTCCTTGATTTCCATGTCTGAAATCTGGCCGACGTCGACACCGCTAATCTGGACGCGGGTACCGGGCCTGAGGCCGAGCGCCTTTTCAAAAGTGCTGTGCAGGTGGTATTCCTCCACGCCGATCATGCCGCTCGTGAACAGCTTGGTGTAGAGGACTAGTGCAAAAACCATGATAGCGACCGTAAAGAATACGCCTACCAGGAGGCCGGAAACCTCCATCCAGTTGATTTGCTTTACGGGTTTGAATTTCATGTCGATAAATATATAAATATTCGTTTACTGTGTATACGGTAAAATTTTTGTTTTGTATTTTGAGGAAAAAAAGAGGATTTTATGGATTTTTTTGAATTCCTGGACAATTCGGTCACCCCTTCGCATACGGTCGCGGGTCTGGTTTCCGCCTTTCGGGCGGCCGGGTTCCGCCTCTACGAACCCATGATGCCGGCAAGGATTGAACCCGGCAAGGGCTACTGCATTGTGCGGGATTCGTCGCTAGTTGCGGTCCGGACCCCCAGGAACGCGAACGGGTTTTCCGGATTCCGCATCGCGCTTGCCCATACGGATTTCCCGACCCTGAAGATTACTCCCTATCCCGACCGGGTTTCCTGTGGCGTGCAGACGCTCCACCCCGAAATATACGGCAGCCCGATTTTCACGAGCTGGCTGGACCGCGACCTGGGATACGCGGGCGTTCTCGCCTATGCGGAAGGCGGCGAGGTGCGACTCAAGACTTTTCGTGGCGACAAGCTGTTCCGCATACCGCAGTTGGCAGTCCACCTGAACCGCGGCGTGAACCAGGACGGCCTGAAGGTCAATCCCCAGACGGACCTTGATGCCCTGTGGAGCGTGGTTACGGGCGAAAAGTTCGAGGACACTCTGCGGGCGGAAATCCCGGAAGGCGCGAAGTTGCTCGACTTTGACGTGCAGCTGTTCGATGCGCAGAAGGCGGCCCGTGGCGGGTTCCACGACGAGTGGATTTATTCGGGAAGGCTCGACAACCTCTCGAGCTGCCACGCGATTGCCGAGGCGTTTATCGCTTCGGAACCGCTCGAAAACGACTTTGCCGTTGCCTGCTTCTTCAATAACGAGGAAGTCGGTTCCACGACCCGCGAAGGTGCAGGCGGGAACTTCCTGAAGAGCGTGCTGAGCGAGTTTCTGCAGTCGTCTTTCCGTGATGCGGACAAGGTCCCGAACTTTGATGCTGCCTTGGCGTCTAGCCTTGCGCTTTCTATCGACATGGCGCATGCGGTGCACCCGAACTTCCCACAGAAGCACGAACAGAACCATGCCCCGATTCTGGGTGGCGGAATCGTATTGAAGACAAATTCGCAAATGCGATACGCGAGCGACGTGGAAAGTTCTGCGCGCCTCAGGCTCCTGTGCGAACGCGCGGGAGTGGCGCTCCAGACCTTCGTGATGCGGAACGACATGCCGTGCGGTTCGACGGTGGGCCCCGCCGTTTCGGCGAGCCTCGGAATCCCGACGGTCGATATCGGCGAACCCATGCTCAGCATGCACAGCATCCGCGAGATGACTGCGGCGAAGGACCATGCCGATATGATCAGTCTTCTGAAGGAGTTCTACCGCGAAAAAGCTTGAAGCCTTCCTGATTATATTACATTTACTCCAAGGAGTTGATGTACGTATTTATGAAGGGTTTCATTAAATTTTTAAGGTCTATCGAGGTTCCGCAGGCGAGGTGGAACCGGGCTACGCTGGCCTTCTTGATATGGGGAAGCCTTTGCCTTTTGGCAAACCTGTTCTGCACGAACGCGAACGCCTTTGGCGGCGATCAGGGCTACTGGGCGGACTGGGTCAAGAAACTTGCCGAAGGCGGTTTCGAGAAGTTCAACGGCAACTATCCGCCGCTCTACGTTTTTTGGCTGTGGGTCGTGTCGAAGGTCTACGTGCTTTTCGATATCCCTATCGACAAGACGTTCATGCTCAAGTTCCTGTGCCTGTGGCCGGTATACTTTGCGCACCTTGCCCTTGTGGATATAGCAAGCAGGCTTGTCTCGAAAATAAAGCTTGAACCCGCGAAGGCGAATCTCGTGCTGGCGTTCGTGGCGCTCAACCCGGCGCTGTTGCTCGACGGCCCCATCTGGGGGCAGGTCGACATGTTCCCGTGCATATTCGGCATTGCCGCGCTCTACTGCGTCAATTTCAGGAGCAAGATGAAGTATGCGGCTCTGTTCTTTGCGCTTGCGCTCCTCGCGAAGTTCCAGATGATTCTCTTGCTGCCTATCTTCGGTGGCATATTCATCCGCAAGTACAAGATTTCTTGGCGCGGGCTCCCGGCGATGGCGGTTGCAATCGTGCTCGTGCTGTTGCCGTTCTTCATTGCGGGCAACCTTTCGGGCATGCTCTCGCGCGCATACGTGAACACCACGAGCCAGTACCCGTATGCGACATACAATGCGGCGAACCTCTGGATGCTTACGGTAGGGAACCTGAGCGCCGATGCTACGCCGTTCTTCAACCTGCCCAAGGAGGGAATCTGGTCCCTGCTTTCGCCGGCGTGGATTGGCAAGATTCTGTTCGTGATTGTCTCGCTTTATATTCTCAAGTGCTCGCTGTTCGCGCGGAACCTGCGCACGACTTTCAAGCTTGCGACTTTCAGCTCGTTCGCTTTCTTCTTGCTGTTGCCCGGCATGCATGAACGCTACCTGATATACGCGATTCCGTTTGCGTGCATGTGGCTCGTGCTCGACCTGCGCAAGTCCTGGTTCTGGGTGGCCTGCATTACGCTCCTTTGCGCGATGAACATCGAGATGGTCAACGGGCTCAAGGGTGGCGATCTCTGGCCCTGGATTTCTGCGTTCGGCGTGATTGTCTTTGCCGCCGCCTCGGTGCACGCGCTGTTCCCGAAGTTCTTCCCGCTGCTCGCGTATGCGATAAGCCGGCTGTCGCTCCCGCGGTTTACGCCCTACGTGGTTCTCGGGCTCATCCTTGTCGTGGAACTTTCCTGCGAGGTGCGCGAATCCCGGCCCATCGAGGTGGAACTCCTGCCGAACCAGATGTATCTCACCGACCTGAAGATAGACCGCTACACGCAGGAATACGGCTCTCCCCGCATCAACCGAAGCGTGGAAGGCAAGACCCTGATGGTGAAGAACCGCCAGTTTGAACACGGTATCGGCTCGCACGCATCGTCCAGCTTGCACTTCACGTTGCCCGCAAATGCGGAATATCTGGATTTCTATGTGGGCGTGGACGATGAAGTGTCCGGCGGCGGCTCGGTAAGGTTTATCGTGAAGTCCGACGAGGGCGAACTCTGGTCCAGCGGGCTTGTTCGCGGGAACAACGCCCCGGTGCCGGGCCGTGCGAAGGTTGCGGGCCTCGACCACATCGTGCTCGTTATCGATGCGGATGGCGACAACGCCTACGATCACGCGGATTGGCTCAGCCTGATTTTGACATTGAAGAAGTAGCATGGTTCGCGTCGACAAGATTCGCATCGGTTTCTGGCTAATCCTTGCCCTCGGCGTCTTCGCGCGGGTATTCCTGTTCGGCGACGTTCCGGGCGATATCAACCAGGACGAGGCCTTTGCGGGCTACAACGCCTTCACGCTCATGCACAGCGCGGCGGATTCCTACGGGTACCGCCTGCCGGTGTACCTCACGGCGTGGGGCTCCGGCATGAACGCACTCGAATCGTACCTGATGATTCCCTTTGTCGCTATCTTCGGGCTCAAGGTGTGGGTGATTCGCCTCCCGATGCTCGTCGTGGGCGTACTCTCGCTTGTCGCCGTCTACCACCTGGTAAGGCGCTTTTCTTCGGAGAGGCTTGCGCTGGCCGCCATGTTCCTTGTGGCGATTTCGCCCTGGCACATCATGCTTTCGCGCTGGGCGCTGGAATCGAATCTCGCCCCCGGGTTTGTACTGTTCGGGATTCTCTTCTTCGTGAAGGGGCTCGAGAAGCCCAAGTTGCTGGTGGCATCGGCGCTGAGCTTCGGGCTTTCGCTCTATGCGTACGCGACGGTATGGTCGGTGGTGCCGTTTATCGTTATTGCGTGTGTGGCCTACGCGCTCTGGGCACGCTCGCTCCGGCATACGCGCTACGTGTGGATTTCGCTCGGCGTGCTGGTGGCGCTTGCCTGCCCGCTGGTGCTTTTCCTGCTCGTGAACAAGGGCGTGATTCCTGAAATTAAACTGCCCTTCCTCAGCATCCCGAAGCTCGTGTACTTCCGCGACAGCGAGATTTCCTTTGCCCATATTCCGCGCAATCTTGCAAACCTGGCGAACATTCTCGTAAAGCAGAATGATTACCTCCCGTGGAATTCCTTCGGGCGTCACGGGCTCTACTACCCGGCGACGCTCGCGTTCTTCCTCGTGGGCTTTTGCGTGTTTGTCTGGAATGCTATCCAGGACATTCGCAGGCGCAGGCTCGGGCTTTCTACGTTTGTGCTGGTGTGGCTTTTTGCGGGTCTTGCCATCGGGGCGCTCATCCAGGTGAACGTGAACCGCGTGAATCTCCTCTTTTTGCCGCTCCTTATCGTTTCGGCGTTCGGGATTGTTTTTGCGTTTGAGCGTATCCACGTGCGTGCACTTGTGGTTCCGCTGTTCGCCTACCTCATTTGCTTCGCCACCTTCGAGAAGGAATACTTTACCACCTACCGCGACCGTATCGGAAACTACTTCTGCGAGGGCATCGAAGATGCGATGAACCTTGCACTCTCGAAATCGGCCGGCAAGAGTGTTGTCGTGGACCCGGACGTGAGTTACCCGCGAATCCTTTTTTACGGGAAGGTCCCGCTTGATTCGTACCTCTCGACGGTCAAGTACACGAATTTCCCGAGTGCGTTCCTGTACGTGCGCTCGTTTGACAAGTATATCTTTACCGACAGGATAATTCCCGAGCATAGGCAGGATTTTGTTTACCTGCTCGAAAACAGCGGGGCGCGCATGAAGACCCTGCAGGATTTGGGCTACAACGTGGAATGCTTCGGGAAGTATGTCGTGGGTTACTAAAAAAAGGAGGATAAAATGAATGGGTTACGGATTCGCTTGATTTGCCTGCTGGTAGGGTTCTTCCTGTCGGTTTGCTGCAATGCGGGTGTCATGATTGTCGTCGAGGAAAAACTTTACGAGGATTCGCAGGTGAAGGATGCTGTCGCGCTCTACGCGAAGGATATCGGGAATGCGCGGGGCGTGAATGTCGCGATAAAGACTTTCGCTTCGCCGAAGAACGGCGGGACTGCGGAGGCGCTCAAGGAGCTCCTGGTGAAAAACCGCGAGGGCTTGCGGGGCGCGATATTCGTGGGCGACCTGCCGCGTGCCCTGTTCGAGTTCCCGCAGTGGAATAACGACGGTTTCAGGTACCAGCGCTGGGCCTCGGATTTCTATTTCATGGATATGGACGGCGTGTGGCTCGATACGGCATCGGGCTGGTTCGGCATGACCGATGGCAAGATTACGGAAAGGATTGTTGATAGCCCGGTTTTCAGTATTGGTTCGAATTCCCCTGTTCCGGGCGTTGTGCCTGCGGATAGTTTTTCCGTGCGGTACGAAGGTTTTATCAAGTCGCCTAATACGGGACTCTGCTCGCTTGAGGTATATAGCGATAACGGACGCAGGATGTTCATTGGCGATACGCTAGTGGTTGACGCCTGGCTTCCGGATTGGAAACCCTATTACGGTGTGGTAAATCTGGTCAAGGATAGTTTGTATGCGTTCAAGTTGGAGTACGAGGAAGAATACGGCAGTGCCTATATGAGCCTGTACTGGAAATGGGAAGGTGGCTCATGGGAAAAGATTCCCGATAACGTCTGGTATCATGGTAATCCGGTGGAACCCGGACTGCATGCGACATACTACGGCAACATCGGCCTGAAGGATTCTGTCGAGCATCCGGGTGAACCTACGGGCTGGAAAAGCGGTGCCGGCAACGGCGTTTACGATGCGCATTATTCTGCCAGGCGTGATTCCGTTTCGGATTCGCTTGAAATCTGGGTGTCGCGCATAGACCCCAACACGGCAGGCCTGCTCGGTAGCCCGAAAGATTTGTTGCTGAAGTGGTTCGATAAGGTGCACGCCAGTTACGGGAAGAAGACGTTCTCGAACAAGGCGGCGTATTTCATGGTGCCGGGAACGGACCTGACGGTGGAATCCAACTACAAGTTTGTCCGCGGGCTGTCTGCACTCTACGGTGAAAGCGCTGTGGATATCATCGAGTCGGATTCGCTCAGGTATGTGCAGAGCATCGCGCAGGATTACGACTGGTCTATCTATGTGGGCCATAGCAACCATCTGGGGCTGGGCCTCGGGTTCAATGCGCGCGATGTGCGCTACCCGATGGATGTGGGCCCGAGAATCTTCCACTTCGCGTCGTGCGGCCCCCTGCTTGCCTATGACGATGTCTATGGCAATACGTACAGCGTTTCTGTCGCGTCTGCACACCTGTTCGGAACGCGCGGCGGCGGCCTCGTGAGTGTCGGTTCCACCAAGACGAGTGGCGATAACCAGCTGGACGACCTGATGTACGAATATGCTGCCGAAGGGGTGTGGATTGGCGAGGCGTTCCGTCGCTGGCTCAATGAACGTATCAAGCGCAACAGGTACTGGCCGCGCGAAAACATATACGACTGGTTCTATGGCGAATCGATGGTTGGCGACCCGATGCAGGTTTTCGGGACGCAGTCGACGGTGGCGTTCCCTCACAATAAGGTGTGGCGTGCTCCGCTCAAGAAGCAACGCTCCTACGACGCGTCAGGAAGGCTTGTCCAGGGTCGGTTCCCCGAATACAAGGTGCGGTTCTTCCGCTAACGATGCGAACCACCCTCCGGGGTGGTTTTTGCATGCCCAGTTTTGTATATTATAGTCGATTCCGGGGCGACCGCAGGGAGCGATAGAATCTATAGAAGAGATTAGTATATGCGTTTATTTGTGTTGTTTGTATGCTTGCTGTCGGTAGCGCTTTTTGCGCGGCCAATAAACGACGGCAATAAACTTTTCAAGAACGGCGACTATGCCGGCGCCCTTGAAAAATATATGAAGGCCCGCGAGGCCGAACCGGCGAACCCGCTTTTGTTCTACAATATCGGAACATGCCAGTACAGGCTCGGCAATTACGAAGAGGCCAAGAAGGAACTTGAGAGCGCCATGCGCATGCCGGATAAAAAGATGGCCGCGAAGGCTGCCTACAACCTCGCGAACACGCACTTCCGCATGGGCGAGAAGGCTGCCGAGGGTAGCGAACGCATTGCGGCCTGGCGCGAATCCGTCGCCTATTTGAAGAAAGCCATCGACCTCGACAACAATTTCGAGAACGCGAAGAAGAACGTGGAAATTGTCCAGCGCAAGCTGAAGGAAGAACTCGACAAGCAGAAAGAGAACAAGGACCAGAATCAGGACCAGAACAACGACCAGAAACAGCCGCCGCTTTCCGAGAAGGCGAAGGAAGTCCTGGCGCGCGCTCTCCAGCTTTGCAAGGATGGCAAGTACGCCGAGGCGAAGGAAATGCTCGAGAACTTGATTGCTGAGGATGAGACTGCGGGCCAGTTGAGCGGCCACGTGCAGCGCATCGACGACGTCATCGAAATCAAGGCCGGCCGCAAGCCCAAGGCGAAGATTGACGCCAGCAACACCGACAACGACCTGGAGGTGATCTGATGCGTTTGATTAGACGAAAGACGAAAGACGAAAGACGAAAGAATGTTTATGGTAAGGTCACTGAGCTTGCCGAAGTGACCGTTGGTAAGTCTTTGCTTGCTCTTTTAACGGTTTTGCTATTGTCCGCAGCAGCATTTGCCGCCCCGAAGTCGGCGAGCGCCTACTATAGCGATGCCGCCTTCCAGTATATCGAGAACCGCTTGCCCAGCGCAGAGATTACCTGCAACGAGGGCCTGCAATACTATCCGAACGACCAGAAGTTGCAAATGCTCCTTGACCGCATCAAGGAAGCCAAGGACGAGCAGAAGAACGAGAACAAGAAGAACGACAAGAACCAGGACAACAATCAGGACCAGAATCAGGATCAGAACCAAGATCAGAATCAGGATCAGAACCAAGATCAGAATCAGGATCAGAATAAGGATCAGCAGAACCAGGACCAGAACGGCGATGGCAATTCCAGCGGGTCCGAGAGTTCTTCGAGCCAGGGCGATGACCAGAACCAGGGCCAGAATGGCGGCGGCCAGTCCAGCAGCAGTCAGGGTGAAAGTTCCGACAGCAATGGCGGGCAACAGCCTGAGCCGCAACAGCCCGAAGAAAATTCCAGCGATAGCAATGGTGGCGAAGACGAGCAGGAACAGCCCGTGCAGATGGGCGAGATGACTCCCGAAGAGGCGGCGCAGCTCCTGAAGGACTTTGACGAGCAGAACGGCGAACGCAAACCCTGGAAACCTATCCGCGGGCAGGCTAGACCGGCGAAGGATTGGTAAGGTCAACCGAAATCAACCTCAGTATGTCATCCCCGACCTGGTCGGGGATCTTTTTTATATTGTTCTGTATGAGATTCCGTTCACTTGTTTTTTTATGTGCGCTTTTGACTGCGTTCCTCGTCGCCTGCGGTGACGATTCCTCATCGGCGAGTGCCGCCGATACTCCCTCGAGCGAAAGTTCGCTGGTGTCGAGTTCTGCTGAAAAGGAATCTAGCTCAAGTTCCGCTGTGGTCCAGTCCTCAAGTTCCGAGGATGTTTCTCTGGCGACTTCCTCGTCTGCTACTACCGAAGTTCCCGCGTCTAGCGATACTCCGGAATCCAGTTCCGGTGATGTTTCCAGTTCCGGCGTTTTGCCCGAATCGAGCAGCGTGGAGGGCGTTTCCAGTTCCAGCATCACGCCCGAATCGAGCAGTGAATCTGCGCCGGTTTCTTCCGCCGAAGACGAAGGTGACGGCAAGTGTAGCGATTGCGACAGCTTTACTGCGGCAGACCCCGAACTTACAGAGAACGGCGGCAAGGGTTCCGTGACTACCTACGGGAGCATCACGGCAAAAGAAACGAGCCTGGGTGGCGCCTGCAACTACGGACAAACTAATATCCAGTATTACGCGGCGATTCACGTGAATGTTTCTCCAGGCGATGACAAGGGCCCGTGGGATGGTGGCGCGGCCTGCGGCGGCTGTGTGCATGTGAAGGCGCGGACGCCCGAAGGCTGGAAAGAGGTGACCGTGCGCATTACGGACCGCTGCCCTGACGCAAACTGTGGTGTAGACTTGGGTGGTGCCCCTGCGGCCGATATCATGGGCAATCGCGTGGGCCGCTACTACGGTGAATGGGAATTCGTGAGCTGCGAAGGCGTCGACGGCGTGTGGGGCGATTCAACGTCCATCTGGGTCAAGGAAGGCGCGAGCGAATTCTGGAGCATTATCCAGGTGCGCAACCCGAAGGACATGGTCAAGGGTATCGCCATTTACGGTATAGATACCCGCGACTTCTACGAGCTCGAGATGGTCGTGGGTACCGAGAACTTCTGGACGGTACCGAAGAACGTTCTGCAGACCGACAACCGCTACCGTGTGGTGGTGAAGTACCGCACCGGAAAGGACGACGAGTGGAAAATAAAGGGCTCCGACCTCGCTGTTCCCGAGGCCAACCTGTACCTATACGAACATAGGGAATAGTCTATCGCCCGCGACGGCGTGAACTGAATTGTACGGGGGAGTCGTTTCGCCTCTTGTCTCCGGAGGGGCGGTTGTTTCCTCCGTTTCCGCGCGGGTTGTTGCCACGGTTCCTGCCAAAGTCGCGATTATCGCGGTTGCTGTGGAATTCGCGGCGGCCTTCTTCGCGATGCTCGTTTCGATTTTCGCGACGTTCTTCGCGGCGCATCTCGTTGCCCGAAAAAACCTTGCCCGCGTTTCCACTGCTCGCGTTCCCGAACTGCGCGGCGCGCCTTTCCCTGCGGGCGGAATTTTCCCAGCGGCCCTTCTCGCCTGACTTTTTCGGCACGATTGTGGTGGAGCGCGCTTCCCGCTTTTGCAGTTCGCGTTCGCGGTATTCCGCATTGCTTTCGCGTTCCTTGCTCGGGAAAAACTCTTTGCCTTCTGCCTTCGCGCTGCGGCTCAAGAGCAGTCGCCCGATTTTCCCGAGTTTCAAGCGTTCCAGCGTCGCGCGGATTTGCGGGCGGTTCTCCGGAATGTACCAGAAGAAGAACTGCCTCTGGCTCTTCTTCTGCTCGGGTGTCTTTGCTACGTAAAGCGGTTTTCCGTCGGGCGTCATCTCGGAATAGAACATCTCGGTCGCGATTGTCATCGGCGTGGGGGTAAAGTCCTGCACCTGTTCCAGCTGGAATCCGAGCTGCTTTGTCTCGAGGGCGAGTTCCGCCATGTCGGCCTCGGTACATCCGGGGTGACTGCTGATAAAGTAAGGTATAATCTGCTGGCGCTTGTCGATGCGCTTGCATTCGTCGTCGAAGAATTCCTTGAACTTGTGGAACAGCGTAAAGCTCGGCTTGCGCATGAGCTTGAGCACTTCGTCGCTCGTGTGTTCCGGCGCCACCTTCAGGCGTCCGCTCACGTGATAGTCGATGAGCTCGCGGGCGTATTCCTCGTGGTCGCGGCGCAGTTCCTCGTCATCCGTTTCTTGCAACAGCATGTCGTAACGCACGCCGCTCCCGATAAACAGGTGCTTTACCTTCGGGTGGTTGCGCACTTCGCGGTAGAGGCTCAGAATTTCGGCATGGTGCGTGTCCATGTTGTCGCAAATCTTGGGCGTGAGGCAACTCGGTCGTGCGCATTTCTGGCATCGGCTCTGGTCGCGGCCGCGCATGTTGTACATGTTCGCGCTCGGGCCGCCCAAATCGGTGATGGTGCCGGCGAATCCGTCCATCTTCGTAATCAAATCCACTTCACGTAGAATGCTTTCGCGGCTACGGCTTGCGATAAATTTGCCCTGGTGCGCGTTGATGGCGCAAAAACTGCAACCGCCAAAGCAACCGCGGTGCGTGTTGATGCTGAACTTTATCATGTCGAACGCGGGCACGTTGCCGCGCTTCTTGTAACGCGGGTGCGGTTCGCGCGCGTACGGGTATTCAAAGCTCTCGTCTAACTCGCCGTATTCGAGCGGCGGGTACGCGGGGTTTATTACCACAGTCTGTTCCGCGACATCCTGCAATACGCGGCGCTGGAACCACTTGTTGCATTCGATATCCACCTTGCGGCAGTTCTCTATCTGGTTCCGCTTGCTCTCGAGGCATTCCTCGTAGCTGGCGAGCCGCAGGTCTTCCCACTGGTTGCTCTTCGGCACATTCCCCTTGGGCGCCAAGTATGCGGTTTGCGGTATGGAATGCAGGCTCGAGAACGGCACGCCTTTTTTCAAGAGTCGCACCATCTCCTTCAGGGGTTTTTCGCCCATGCCGTAAACGAGAAGGTCGGCCTGCGTGTCGAACAGGATGCTCGGTTTTAATCTGTCGCTCCAGTAGTCGTAATGCGTCACGCGGCGCAGGCTCGATTCCAGCCCGCCAATCATCAGCGGCACATCGGGGTAGAGCTGCTTTAAAATCTTTGCGTAGGTGTACGTCGCGTAATCTGGGCGGAAACCCGCCTTGTTGCCCGGCGTGAAAGCGTCGTCGCTTCTCAGGCGTTTTGCGGCGGTGTAGTGGTTCACCATGCTGTCCATGCCGCTACTGATTGCGAAGAACATTCGCGGGCGTCCGAGTTTCTTGAAATCGCGCAGGTCGTCGCGCCAGTTGGGCTGCGGCAAAATTGCAACGCGCAAGCCCTCGTGCTCGAAAAGCCTTGCCACCACGGCATGCCCGAAGCACGGGTGGTCCACGTAGGCGTCTGCGCTGATGATAATCACGTCCACGTAATCCCAGCCGAGTTCGTCTAGGTCTTCCTTGCAGATGGGGAGGAAACGCGGATCGTACATGGGGCAAAAGATAGTTAATAGTTGTGCCGCCGGACATTCCCGGGCCGTCGACAAACTTATGCCGTGGACAAGGGCTTTCCCGCCTCCATATGAAACGCTGTGTTTCATAAAAAGCCTAAATAACGGAAAAATCAATAAAAAATATGTTATTTTTGTTTAAAAATCGTTGATTTTGTTTCATCATTAGGGTAGATTTATAACAGGGTAAGCCATGAAACCGATAACTGAGTATTCAGACTACCGTAAGTATATGCGGGATTATTACGAGGAACGCAAGAAGGGTTCCTATTTCTCGTGGCGCGAGTTCGCGAAGCTTGCGGGGTTCACGTCGTCGGGGTACCTCAAGCTGGTATGCGACGGCAAGACTCGTCTGAGCCGCGGAGGGGCGGCGAAGGTTGCCGGTGCCATGGGCCTTACCGGGTTCGGTGCGCAGTATTTTGCCTGCTGGTAGAATACTGCGATGCGCCGGACGCAAACGTTCGTCTCGAGATTTTCTCCCGGATGCGCGCCCTGATGGAGGAGAACGGGGTCCGCATCCTGGGAGCCGAGGCGTTCGACTATTTCAAGTCGTGGATAAACCCGGTGGTGCGCGAGCTGGCGCCTATCATGCCGGGCGCGAAGCCTTCCGAAATTGCAAAGATGTGCGTGCCCGAGGTGACTGCGGGCGATGTACGCAATGCGCTTACGCTTATGGTGCAGGCGGGCCTTTTGCAGTTGAGACCGGACGGTTCTTACGTACAGACTAACAAGGGGCTTTCGGGCGACCCTGCGCTTGTCGCGGGCGCAATGCATGCCATGCAAAAACAGTTGACGCTGCTTGCAGCCGATGCTCTCGATGGTGTCGCCCGTGAAGACCGCAACATTTCTGGCCTTACCTTCGGTGTGGACGAGAAGACTCTGTGGCACCTTTCCGAGGAACTGGACCTTTTTCGCCAGAAAGTCAAGGATATTCTTTCTAAAGTTGAAAACTATGACCGCGTATATAGATTAAATTTGCATTTATTCCCGCTGAGCAAGGCAAAGGAAGGCAAAAATGAAAATCAGGGCTAGTTTTGTACAAAGTATCGTTACGCCGTGTGTGGCCTTGCTCGCTTTGCTTTCGGGCTGTGCCGGCTTTACCGAGGATGTTGCCGGGAATGCGATGGCGGATTCCGAAAACGCCGCGCCTGATGCTGGAACTTCACCCGATGCCGGCACGAAGGATGGTAATGGCTTGCCGGATATAAGTGCACCGCAGGGTACATCTGACCCTGTCGAACCGACTCCGAGTGAAGATATTCATCCCACGACTCCGAATGGGAGTGCTTATGACATTGTTGTCGCTGCAAGGTTCGAGTCGGCGAAAATTCGGAGCACGGGCAAGCTCTTGCGCAGCGCTGCTGGTGACTCGATAACCATTGTCCTCGAAATAAACGGCGGTTGCGTCAAGGATGGAGAATCGTTCGCATACGACCAGAACTTCTTCTTTGCGGATTCGAATACTTTTGCCTACAGTTTCCGTGGCGATACGCTCTTGCTCTCGAAAATCTCTGAACCCGACCCGTATGAAGCGGACCAGCAGAAATACGAGGAATCGTTTATCTTCGTGGGCGGTACGTCGGGCAAGCTTGATGGAATCTGGAAACATTCGCAGTGCCGCTATCGCGAAGACAAGATGTACTGCATGAATGATGGCTACGATCAGTTCTTCAAGTTCGATGGCGACAAGGTGGAATACCGCGTCACGGACCGTGTAGATTACGACTACATGCAGACGGTATTCGTGGACCAGCTGTTCGATTTCATCGGGAACGGAGGCTCCATCCAGCTCGAAACACCCTATTACTACTCGAGTACGAAATTCGGGCAGGAACGCTCCGGCATCGTCATTCTGGAAAAGACGAATACTTCGGTGAAGTTTACCCAGGCGGAAAGGACGTTCGACCTGAGCGTGGATTATGCCCGCTATAAAGACAGCCTGCACGTGACGCTCAAGTCGGGAGATGTTTCATGCGTGGGGACGGTCCGCAATATGGATGATGTCTTGCCCGGAATGTGCTCTGATGACAATGCAGATTATTTGTGGAAATCGAGCTCGGGCGCGTACACGTACGAGCGGATGAACTCTCGCGAGTTCGAGGCCTGCATCGACGGTATTCTCGGGCGCAATCAGAACGATTGATTCGCGTGTGATTTGGGGAAGGAGGAAATGTGAGACGCTTGGGAAGGCTATTCCTGTTGCTATTAGTTTGTCTGCCATTGCTTGCGTGGGCTAGCGAAAAATCAAGTGACAAGTTCAATATCGGAGTTCGCCTGGGGGCGCAGATTTCGAATCTTATGACGGATGCGAATTGGGGGCCGTATCCCGACATCTCGGGGCCGGGCGGAGTGCTTTCGGTTGATTTCTCGCATGGGTTTACGGATAACTTTTACCTGCATACGGCACTTGGGCTGGATTTTCGTGCATACTATACGCATGTCGAGATGGGCATCGCCTGCGATGGTGATTGCGGCGGGGCGTGGGACGGCGACGAAATATATTCATACCTCTACCTGGAGGTCCCCGTGATGGCGCAGTGGCGCACGTCGGTACTGTTTTTTGAGGCGGGGCCGGTTGTAGACGTGATGCTGCTCTCCGACAAGGAGTATGTTATACCCGAGAGGTATCGCGGCCAGAGCGACGGTTGTTACGATGATAAGCGCTTCGGTGCGGGTGTCGTCGCGGGTGTCGGCCATATGTTCGATTTCGGGCTTTCGATAGATGCGCGCGTGTTGTTCCAGTTCACGGATGTCGTTGATGGCGGCAAGAAATGCCTCACGATGCATTCCGAAGAAGTCGAGATGCGTTTTGACCCCGAGACGGAAGAGACTACGACCAGGGTTCTCTGGGAATCCGATGATTATATGGGCGGATCCTACTACAAGTTGCTGAAATACCAGATTGGTATTGGCTACTGGTTCTAGGGTGTAGCGCCTTCGCTTTTCTTGGCTTCGCGCTCTTCGGCTTCGCGTTTTGAATACGCACACCCGCAGTAGTTTTGACGGTAGAGGTTGTATTCGGCAGAGAGTTCTATGGAACGCTTGTTGCCGCCCTTGCGCTTGAAGTCGCTGGGGAGCGCCTTGACGCCGTAGATTGCCCCCTGTTCCTTTGCGACCACGTTCAGCACCTGCTCGTCCTTCTTGGGGCTGATGGTGAGCGTGGTGGTAAAGTAGTCGAATCCCAATTCCTTCGCGAGCCTTGCCGTTTCGCCGAGTCGCAGTTCAAAGCACTTGCGGCAGCGCTTGCCGCCTTCTTTCTCGTCTTCGAGCCCGCGTGCAATCTCGTAGAACTTCTTGGGGTCGTACTCCCCCTCGATAAATTCCACCGGATACTTTGTCTTGAATGTGGAAACGAACCGCTTGATTTCGGCGACGCGGTGGGCGTATTCCTCGGCGGGGGCGATATTCGGGTTGTAGTAGAAAATCGTTATCTTGAAGAACTGCGAGAGGTACTCGATGCAGTAGGTGCTGCAGGGCCCGCAGCAGGCGTGCATCAGGAGCGTGGGCACGTTGCCCTTGCGCTGGTTCCACCGGATGATGTAGCTCAGGTCTCGCTGGTAGTTGTGATACGCTTCAGGCATTCTGCAAACCTTAGATTCTTTCGTCTATCGTCTATCGTCTTTCGTCTAAAAATCGAGCGTTCCGAACGCGGTTATCCAGAAGCAGATGGTTGCCCCGATGGCAAAGAGCCCCATGACGGTCTTTTCCTTGTGGCTCGTGCTGAAGAGCACCGTGGCGGTGTAGAACGTGAGGTAGACCGCAAAGAAGAACGCGAGAATGCGCGTAATCTCGAACGGGAAAAGCATCGGGAGAACCTTGCCCGCGCTGAGCAGCGTGTACATCGCGATTAGCTGCATGCAGATGGGGATGATGAACGCCTTGCGCACTTCCTTGGGCACCACCCTGTTGCAGCCGTTCATGGCGTACATGCCGAGAGGTGCACCGAACGCGAGAGCGATATTCAGTGCGATGGATGGCAGGAACAGAACTGCCCCGATGACGGTCGCGATAATCATGCCGTAAAGATAAAAAAAGGACCCCTTCAGGTAAAGGAGGTAACCTAAAGGGGTCAGGGAGTGTTTGGGTATCTATAAGATACCTATTTGCAGGGTGGATTTGCTAAAAAATCGGAGCATTCTTGTTTACACACGTGAACATGGGAAATGGCGAAAAATGCCGTTTTTGAACGAAAATCGCCGTTTTTGGGTGTGTACAGGGCGGTTACTGGCTGGTTACGGCGTTCCTAGAAAAGAATTTTTGAAGAAATTTGGGCGTGGGCGGGCCGGATTTTGGCCCCTTCGCTTTTCTTGAAGGTGGCGATGAGCGAGAACTCCAGGAAGTCGCAGGTGAGGCGTGTTTCGCTCCGGATTTGGAGGTTTTCGTGGGGGAGGGCGTCGGGTGCGACGAGGGTGACCTTGAACAGGTCCTCGCGACCGCCGGACTTTTTTTCGGAAACGGATGCGCCGATTTCGATTCGGGGCCTGCTCCAGGATTTTTCTGTGCGGTCGTGCTGCGTGCGTGCGCTGCCCGTAAGCATTGCCGAGAGCGTGCTGAATTCGCGGGTTGTGCCTGCGGTTCCCTGGAAAATAGTTTGTCTGCAATTCTCGGAGGCCTCGACGCATGTGAACTTTGCGCCCATGCGGAGTGCGGGCGGCCCGCCGGAAATATCGAGCGCGAACCTTCCCGATACGCTGTCGGAGTGGAGCGGCGAGAGTATGCGGGCGCTTGCCGATACCCGCGTGTCAAAAAATTTCTTTGCGCGGTACGTGACGCTCTGTGTGGTCCAGAACCTGCGTTTTGCAATGCTCGGGCTGAGCCTTGCCGGCGGGGGGAGGAAATCGCCGTGTATGTAGCCGGTCGTTCGCCACGAGAAGGTGGAGGAATCCCTGCCGTGCAGGCGGAAGTGTATGAGCGGGGCGGGCTCCCCGAATTGTTGCCAGTATGCGACCTGCCCGAAGGGAAAGGCTGCCTGCGCCATGACGGAATACGTGTCGGCGGTTTTCCACAGCGATGCGCCTGCCGTGAAAGCCTTGCCGCGCGTGTAGCTGGCGTGCGCCCGCAATATCCCGGAGGTGTCGACGAGTCCGGCGAGCCCGAGTGCACCGAAGGAGTAGGCGAGTGCGGTTCCCCAGAGCGTGTCGAGCGGGATTCCGGAATGCAGCTCGCGGGTGGAAATTTGCCCGAAGTGCGCCTCGCCCCGCTTGCCCTTGTACGTGAGCAGTTCCTGCGTGCCGAGCCGGAGCGTTGCCCGGTGGAAATTGAACAGCAGTTCCTCGCGATGCGCCGTAACGTGGCCCGCGGAATCGTACCGCACTTTTGCCGCGAGGTGCCCGCTGTAGTGACGGGAAGGCTTTTTGACCCGCGACTTGCCCGCGGTTTTATTGCCCGCGCGCTTCTTGCCTGCGGGCGTATCGCCTGCGGTCCTGTTGCCTGCGAACTCGTCGTCCGCGAAAACTGCCTGCTCTCCCGTTCCGCAGGGTTCGTTCGCGTAGATTTCTGCAAGCGCGCACACTTCCTCCATTTTGCCCTCGTCGATAAGCGTGAGCATCTCGTTTGCCTCCTCTGCCCCGATGGTGCCGTCGTCCCACCATTCAAAGACCTGCGCTTCCGTGACGTCCGCAGCTTGCGCCTCCGCGATTTCCGCAGCCTGTGTCGCGAGCGGGGAGAACAGCATTCCGACTAGCGCTGCGGCAAGCGTGAAAAGTATGCTTATCGCGGATTTTGCCCGCTTTTTTTCCGTATCCATAGGATTCCTCTACCTATATAAACGGTTTCGCACGAAAAATGAGCCAAAACGCCCTTTTTTTTCTAGGAGGTTTTTAAATTTGGGCTATGGCAAGCGATTCCTGGCATAAGAGTCCCAAGAAATGGTCCGGCCGTACCCCCGCTCGTGCGGGCAGTACCGCCGGCCGCGATTTCGTGCCGCACCTCAAGGCTCCGCGCACCGAATTCCCGCTGTTTAACGGGAAGCGCGTAAAGCCCTCGCTTGAGGGACTCGACAAGTTGTTGCATTACTACGGCGTGGAACTCGAACCCGCGACGCTTGCGCAGTTCTGGGAGTTCCACCAGCTGCTGCGCGCGAACAACGAAGATCAGGACCTGACGCGCCTCAATGCGTTTGAAACGATGGTGGAACGCCATTATGCCGACTGCACCCTCATCAATGCGTACGTTCCCGAATGGCCCGCCCGCATGATCGATGTCGGGAGCGGCGCCGGATTCCCCGGAATTCCGCTCAAGCTCGTGAACCCGCATATCCGTCTCACGCTCTGCGAGCCGCGTCCGAACCGCATCAACTTTCTCAACATGGTCATTGAGAAGATGGGACTGAAGGGTATTGACGTGTTCGGCCACAAGGTGACGAGCCGGAGCATGACCCTCCCGGTCGACGGAGTCATCAGCCGCGCATTCGAATGGATGGAAAAGACCCTCCCGCGCCTCGCGAATTCCCTCAAGGTAGGGGGCCGCGTGTACTTCATGAAGGGCCCGGGCGTTGCCGACGAGCTGAAGGTCTTCCACCCCGAAGATTTTGGGTACAAACTAATCGCGAAGCATTTCTACACCATCCCGAACAGCACGCAGGACCGCGCACTCGTTATCCTCGAACGTGTAGAGCAGTTTCCCTGAATTTCTGCTTTTCTTCGCTCAGGTTAAGGCCCGGTATTTTCTTTTCAAGTTCTCCGGCTTGCGCCAATATCTTTTCGGCGAAGGCGTGCGTGGCGGGCGATTCCGGGTCGGCAATTCTGTGGTTCGCCATCTTCATGAGCTTTTCTACCTGTGCGATATCCGCGCGGGTCTTTTCGCTGCAGTAGCTTTCTGCCATGCGCTCGAAGATGTATTCCTCGGCGGTTTTGGATAAGTGAACCATGTCGTCGGCATAGAAGCGGTAGTCGCGCAGCTCGTCCATCACGATTTCGTAACTCGGGAAGTAGCTGACCGGCAAGGTCCCTGAGCTTGCCGAAGGGACTGTGGTGACTTTGTTTATTACGTTGTTTACAGCGAGTTGCAGCGTCGCCTTCGAAAGCGTGTTGTTGTGCGCACCGTCGCCCATGTGCCGCAGCGGCGATATGGTAAACACGATACGGATGTCGGTGCGGATTTTTCGCAGGTCGTGCACGATTTCCCGAAG
This sequence comes from Fibrobacter sp. UWT3, assembly GCF_900230125.1. Classification (NCBI taxonomy): domain Bacteria; kingdom Pseudomonadati; phylum Fibrobacterota; class Fibrobacteria; order Fibrobacterales; family Fibrobacteraceae; genus Fibrobacter; species Fibrobacter sp. UWT3. The sequence continues at coordinate 652,213 of NZ_OCSS01000002.1, forward strand.
CGCCTGTGCCGCTTCCTCGACCGTAATCATCCTGCGTTCAAAAAGTGCGGGGTCTTGCCGGTGGCAGTTTGCGACTGCGCGGCCGTGCGCATCCCCGTTGCCCGTCGTGGCGGAAGCGTCCTTGAGATAATACACGAACGCAGTCCCGAGCGTGATGAACACGACATCGGCTTGCTGCAGGAATTCCCGCGTGCGGGTTGCCGCGTTGTTCAGTTTTTCGATGCATTCCTCGCGCGTCGAACCCGAAAGCGAACTGTGCGCATCCCAGCTGTGCCAGGGCCTGCGTGCATCTTGTTTCCATCTGGCGTCCTGTTTCCCGCTATCATCCTGAAGTCCACGGGCATCTTGGAAAACATCTTTTTCCCCAAAAACTTTCCCGTCGGCAATCGCCCTAATCTGCCTTGCGATAGATGCCGGGTTGTACACCGTCCCGAACGGGTTCGCGAGCACGCCAAACTTGCGCGCTGCAAACTGTGCCGATATGTTGTCTGCAAAGCACGACCCGAAAAACGCGATGCGGCTCGTGTAATCGATGCGAATGCTCGATGCGGGAATGTCGATTTTGGTGAAAAGTTCCATGCCGTAAATATAGGTAAAGGCGGACTCCTTGAAAATAAGCGTGTCGTTGCATTATAGAAAAATGCATATTTTTTATGATTTTTAAAATAACTGTTGAAATTTGAATAAAAACGCAATTTTTGTATTGCGAAATAAGTTGACTTTTGCAGAATAAGAGGTATATTTAGAGCGTAACCCACCCAGAAACTGGGAATCGGTTAGGAGGAAAAATGAAAGATGTCTTTGAATATACAGGCTACCGTCAGTACATCGCGGACTTTTACGCCGAAAGGAAGGTGAAGTCTGCGTTTACCTGGCGGGAGTTCGCAAGGATGGCGGGGTTCTCCTCGTCGGTCCACTTGAAGTACGTGAGCGAGGGGCGTTTCAACCTGGGCGAAGATGCCGTTGAGCGTGTGGCAAAGGCCATGGGGCTAAGCGGGAACCGGCTGGAATATTTCCGCGCGATGGTGGAGTTTGATCATTCCGTTACGGACAACATAAAGAAGGAAATCTTCGAGCGGATGCTTTCCATTGCAAAGCAGAGCAATGCCAAGGTTATCGAGGGTGACGCTTTCCGCTATTTCGACAGTTGGAAAAATCCGGTGCTTCGCGAACTTGCTCCTGCCATGCCCGGGGCAAAACCGCTTGCGCTGGCAAAAGCGTGCCTCCCGAAGATCACTGCCGCTGAAGTCAGTGAATCGCTGAACTTTCTTGTCAAGGCGAATCTGCTCTTGAAAGATGCTAATGGCAACTACGTGCAGACCGACAAGTTCGTGACGACCGGCCCGATGGAGGCTGCACCCGTCGCCATTCGCGGGCTGCACCGCCAGATGGGTGAAATCGCGCTCGATACAATCGAGGGCGTGCCGCAAAACGAACGCCACTTTTCGGGCGTGACGCTGGGTGTCACGCGCAAGGCCTACGACAAGATTGTCGCGGAACTGGATGCGTGCCGCAGGAAGATTATCGAAATTGCCACTGGGGAAGACGAGACGGACGAAGTGTACCGCCTGAATATACAGTTCTTCCCGATGACGAACAAACAGAGCTTAAATAAAAAGGGTTAGGAGGAAACCATGAGTTACTTAAAAATGAGCAGTAAAATTTTCTGCACACTGGCGATGCCGTTCGCCATGATGTTCACGGCATTCCAGGCAAGTGTACTTGTCGCGTGCTCCGACGACAAGTCTGTTACGGGGGGCGCTTCCGAAGAAACGAGGGGCCTCGCTTCGCTGGAAAACATTACTGTTGCCGGCCGCGCACTGAATCTGTCCGTGTCGGCGCAGTTGATGGGTAAGGGCGAAAATGAACATATGACGGTCTTTTCGGGGACCGCCTACGCTGAAGATGCCCTGGTTAAATTCTTTAGTATCGATACGGCTACATTTGAGATGTCTGAAGAGCCTTTTGCTCAGGTGAAATCGGGCAAGGAGGGAAATTTCGAAGTGAAGGGAATTTCTCCCGAGAGCCCGTACGCCGTTGTCGAGGTCTCTGGAAAGATTGCCGTTGATGCGAAGAACCCTTATGCCAGAAAGAGTTCTTTCGATTCTCCCGATAATTCGCTGGGCTGGACGACTTACCGAAACGTCGTAGATTTACGCGAAACAAAAGACGTGAAGGTCAATATCCTTACGACTCTTGCCGCGTCCCGCACCGTGGGTCTCGCGAAGTCGGGCATTACCTTTGCGGAGGCGAAAGTTCAGGCGGAAAAGGACGTGCTGCTTGCGCTCGGAATACGCGACTCGCTGGCTGCTTTTGACGAGGTGTCCTATTCCCAAAAATCGAGTTCCGTTTTCCCCGTGTTTATCATGGCCAGCTACCTATTCGGCGGTTCTTCCGATGCGGTTGACCTCGCTGCGGCAGACATTGCCGAGAATGGAACCTGGAGAGCCCTTACTTATGAACGTAACTTGGATGCTAAGGGAACAGAACGCGATTTTCACCTGCTTCGCGAAATGGATTTCCTTGCCCTGCTGGGGCTTGGTTTGGGTGATATCCATGTTGCGGAATTGGCCGAAAAGTATTTCTTCAATGTGATCGGAGTGATTCCCATGAGGAAGGGACTCTGCACCGACGACAGGGAGGGTGAGAAGAATGACTTTGGCTCTTTCAACGAATTTGTTTGTGAATCTGGCTATTGGGTGCTGCACGATAAGGAATTGGCCTACCAGAAAAAGTTCGGGACAATGACGGATGAGCGTGATGGAAAAACGTACAAGACGTTTACGGTTGAATATGATGGCGAATCTAGGACTTGGCTTGCAGAGAACCTGAACTACACTGTTGATAATTCGTGGTGCTATAACGATGATCAGGCCAACTGCGAAAAGTACGGGCGTTTGTATTCGACGTGGGCCGCTTTCGATATTCCCCGTGATACCCAGTATATTGCCGCGAGTTGGGCGAATGATTCCGCATGGTATTTTGAAGTTGAGGATGCAGAGGAATACGCGTATGCTTATGATACGGCATATGACCATCTGGTAGATGTCCTAGATTCAGTGGATGGTCAGGGTGTTTGTCCGGAAGGCTGGCGAATCCCGACTCCGGATGATTGGGGTCACCTGCTCAGCGCCATCTATGAGGTCGACAAGAATGCCAACATTCCCGCTGCCTTGAAATCAAAAACCTGGACAATGGGGATGGATGGGTTGGATGTCGTAGGGTTCAACATGCTGCCTTCTGGTTTTGCCGACAGGCGGATCATTCCGGACTGGTCTATTGCCGATGGCTACCTCGAAGAATTCTTCCCTAAGGATGGTTTTACGCGTACGAACGGATTCATGGATTATGATTTGGAAAATTCGGCTTGCTACTTACTTTATGGAAAGAATGGCGAAACGGTGATCAGGTCAACGAATGCTGTGTTCCAGGTTGGTGGATTGGTGCCTTGCATTGATGTTTCCAATGATGGCAAGATGAGGGTACTCCAAACTGAACCGGAATATGGCAACCCTGTCCGTTGTGTCAAGGACTAATATGTCACACTTCTGTTAGGAGGGAAAGCAGGAGGAGAAAGGGGAAGGAGGAAAGAGGAGGAGAACAGGAAGGCGTGCGAAAGCCCGCCTTCTTTTATATTCTGAATTTATTGTGTAAATATGGCGATTTTTAAAATAAATAGCAAAAAACTGCAAAATTTAAGCAAAAATTTTAAATTTTTATTGTAAAACTATTGACTTTTGAAAAAATTGGAGTTATATTTGTTCTTGTTAGGAGGAAAAATGAAGGATATACTTGAATATACGGCGTACCGCCGGTACATCGCGGACTATTACGCCGAGAGGAAGGCGAAATCCGCGTTCACTTGGCCGGAATTTGCAAATGCGGCGGGGTTCACTTCGCCGGTCTACCTGAAGTACGTAAGCGAGGGGCGTTACAACCTGAGTGGCGAGGCGGCAATTCGCGTTGCGCAGGCAATGCAACTTGCGGGCTTTGAACAGGAATATTTCTGCGAGATGGTCAGGTTTGACCATGCGAAGAAGGATGCCGAGAAGAAGGCGGTATTCAACAGGATGCTCGCGATTGCCGATGCGCACAAGGCGAAGGTTCTGGAGGGGGACTCCTTCCGGTTCTTCAGTGATTGGAAGAATCCGGTGATTCGCGAACTTGCTCCCGCCATGCCGGGCGCAAAACCGCTCGCGCTTGCGCATGCTTGCCGCCCGAAGGTAAGTGCCGCCGAGGTGAGCGAGGCGCTCAAGTTCCTCGTGAATGCGGACTTGCTCAAGAAAGACGAAGACGGCAATTACCAGCAGACGGAAAAATCGGTGACGACCGGCCCGATGAATGCGACTCCGGTCGCGGTGCGTGGGCTTCACCGCCAGATGGGCGAAATCGCCCTCGAAACAATTGAGGGCGTGCCGCAGGATGAAAGGAATTTTTCGGGCCTTACGCTCGGTGTCACGCGCGATGCCTACGAGGAGATTGTGCGGGAGATTGCCGAGTTCCGCAAGCGCGTCATTGCGATTGCTACACGGGAAGATAAAACGGATGAAGTCTATCGTATGAACATCCAGTTCTTCCCGATGACGAACAAGAATACAAATAAGAAGGGTTAGGAGGATATCATGAATTACTTTGAAATGAGCAGGAAGTTTATCTGCAGTGTGGCGATGCCGCTCGCCCTGATGTTCGCGGCGTGTTCTGACGACAAGTCTGTTGCGGGCGGTTCTGCCGAAGAGACGGGGATTGTTGCCTTCGAGAATATAACCGTCACGGCTGCTGCGCACCGCGTTGTGCTGGAAACGCAGGAAGGTGATTCCCTGCAGAGTGGTGCATTTGCCATGGAAGGGTACGAGTCCCGTTCTGTTGCGTGGCTTTACGAACTGGATTCGACCGACTTTGTCGAGACTGGTGTTTCGTATTCGGATACGCTCCAGCACGATGGCGACAAGTTTAACTTCGAGAATGTTACCCTTAAGAGCCCGTACGTCCTGGTCCGCATATTCGGTAAGAGCATCCATGGCTACGGGGGGACTGTGCAGGCGATTGCTGATGTCCGGAAAACGAAGGACGTTAACCTGAATTTGTTGACGACTCTTAAGACATCGCTCTGGCGTTATCTGGCAAAGGAAGGCGTTGCTAGCGATAGTCTTGACGCTCGTGCGGAAAGGGCCACCCTGGATGCGCTTGGCATTGTCGAGAAGTTCAGTGGATTCGAAAGCAAGGAAATCCTGGAGAACCAAAAATATGTCATGGCGGAAGCCGCTGTTTCGTCGATGCTTATTTATGAATGGACTCTTATTCGCTGGACAACCCTTGATTCTACCATGAACACCCTTGAATTGTATGGCAATCTGGATAACCTGGATTCCCTGGTGCGGATTGAGTTTATGAAGAACCTTGCTAATGACCTTGCGGACATGAAATGGATTACCCGCGGGAAAGAAGATGTTCTGGATTCTTCGACCATAGATGATGAAGTCAAGACCCTCTATGACTTTAGGCGAACCTTTGCTAAAGTTCTGGCGGATGTGTATGTGAAGATTGCGGGCGAAGACCGCTGCACGGAGGCCCGTGAAGGGGATGAATTGAAACTTGCAGGTGTCGACTTGTCTATAGTCTGCCGATCGGGTGGCTGGAGGGTCGAGGTTAGTAATGCCGGTAAGGTGCTCCCGGAAAACGGGACAGTGATCGATGCTCGCGATGGCAAAGCATATCGGACGGTGACCTACAATTTTGGCGGAAAGTCGCAGACCTGGATGGCGGAAAATCTCAAGTACGAGTACGGAAAATCCCGTTGTCTCGATGATAGCGAGCGTGAGTGCGGATTGTTCGGTCGGCTCTATACGTGGGCGGATGCGCTTGCCCTTGATTCGTCAATCGTCTGGACCAAGGAAGAATGCGTTGAAAACTTTAGTCAGGATTATGCACAAGAATATATTGAAGGATATGAGGCGTGTGTAGCGAAATATAAGGATCGTGAAAAATCGGATATCGAAGAGGAATGTGGTTTTCCCTTGGACGTATCTGCGGAGTGTGAATCATCGATGAAGGAGGGGGGCATCGAAAATTACAAATACTACATGGCGAAGGATCTGATTGACTCGGTGAATCACCAGGGTGTTTGTCCCGATGATTGGCACGTTGCAACGGCGGACGATTGGAAAGGCCTGTACAAGTACATAGAGGATGCATACAATGTGGAGGAAAGGGATGTCGTGTGGTACCTTTTGCAGTCCGAATATACGGAAGGGCCTGTTGGATTTGGCCTCCAGTTGTTGCCGACATCGGAAGGTTGGCGCACATACCGTCAACAGGAATGGGAAACAACCGGTAAGCGGCGCCTGTTCTATGTGTACACTCCGATTTATGCGACTCCAATTTACAGGTATGGAGATGAACCTGCTGAGGAATTTTCCGAGGCGTACGAGCCTTGGCGTGGTTTGCCATTGGGATACCAGAATGTGTGGCATGTGGAGGGGGACTTATGGGGCGTAATGTTTGGTTACGAAAGATACGGAACCTTGCTTGTTCAGTCAGGGAAAGATAATGAGTGGGCGACTGTAAATATGCCTGTCCGTTGCGTGAAGAACTGATATGTTGAGAATCTGTTAGGAGGAGAAAGGGGAAGGAGGAAAGAGGAGGAGAACAGGAAGGCGGGCTTATGCCCGCCTTTTTGTGTTATATATCACGCGCGGGTGTCGTTTTGGGGTGAAACGCGTTCCAAGTTGGAATAAAAATGGGGTCGCAATCGGGCCTGCTCTATACTATATTGAATAGGTTAGGGCCTGCCTATGAATAGAATCAAGCTTACCGCATTTTCGCTTGTCGCATTCCTCGTGCCTGCCGCCTTCGCGCAGGACGTGTTCATTACCGTCGACCAGTTCGGGTATCGTCCCGATGCAAAGAAGGTCGCCGTGCTGCGTAGCCCCGAGTTGGGTTACGACGCCACGCTCTCGTACACTCCGGGCGATGTGATGGAAGTCGTGGATAGCGCGACGGCGAAGGTCGTGTTCTCCGGCGCACCGGTCGCCTTCCTGGAAGGTGCAATCGATACTGCGTCGGGCGATAAAGTCTGGTGGTTCGACTTCTCGCAGCTCAATACGCCGGGTACTTACTTTATCCGTGACAGGGCGGATAACCTGAAGCAGTCATTCTACTTCCGCATCCGGGACGATATTTACAATGACATCTTGAAGGCGGCGATGCGCATGATGTTCTACCAGCGCGTCGGCATGGCGAAGGAAGAAAAGTATGCGGGCAAGGACTGGGCCGATGATGTGAACCACGCGCAGGACAAGGCGGCCCGCCTGTTTACGGACAGCACGAATGCCGCGACGGAACGTGACGTGAGTGGCGGGTGGTTCGATGCGGGTGACTTCAACAAGTACACCATCTGGAACGGCAACTACATAGAGACGCTCCTGCGCGCCTACATGGACGTGCCACGTGCATTTACCGACGACTACAACATTCCCGAATCGGGCAACGGGATTCCCGATGTTCTCGACGAGGTGAAATGGGGTATGGATCATTTGCTCCGCATGCAGAACGAGGACGGCTCGGTGCTCTCGGTGGTCGACGAGGACCACGTATCGCCCCCTTCGGCGGCGACGGGCCGCAGTTACTACGGTGCTCCCAACGCGATGTCGGCCTACTCAGCGGCGAAGGCGTTCGCGCTCGGTTCCATTGTGGCGGGCAAGCGCGGGAATACCGAATATGCGGCGGCGCTCAAGGATGCCGCCCAGCGTGCCTACAAGTGGGCCGAGGCTCATCCCGATTCCATGTTCTACAACAACAAGGCGGAATACGGCACCAAGGACCTTGCGGCGGGCCAGCAGGAAATAGATACCAATTACACGTCGGGCGCGCGTTTTGTGGTGAAGGTGGCTTCGGACTTCGCGATGTACGAACTCACCGGCGATGCGAAATACCTCGGGCGTTTCGAGGCGGCTCCCGATAGTCTGCCCCTGATGCGGCAGTACGGCAGCTGGGCGCTCGACCAGTACCGCATTGCGCACGACCTGCTCTACCTGCAGTACCTGGGCTACAAGGATGCGGATGCCGACGTGAAGGGAATCGTGCAGGAACGCTTCGTCTCGATTTTTGGACAAAGTAAATACATTGCGGCGGGCCTGGAGCACGACGGCTACCGCTCCTACATCCGCGACTACAACTGGGGTTCCAATTCGCACAAGGCTTCGAGCGGGCTCCTGTTCGACCTGATGGCGGGTAGCGACGGCGCGACCTCTGCGGAGGCGGGCAAGTGGCACGATGCCGCGGAAGATTACCTGCACTACCTGCACGGCGTGAACCCGTTCGGCATGGTCTACCTCTCGAACATGGGTGGTTATGGTGCCAGCAAGAGCGTCACCAAGTTCTATCACGGGTGGTTTACGGGCGACAATCCCGCTCCGGGCTACGTGACGGGCGGCGCGAACTCCCGCTATGCGTGGGCGGCCTGCTGCAAGCAGTACGATGCCGACAACAGCGCGAAGGGCTGCGGGAGTGCCGCGAACAACGCGCTCTGCTATGCGGTATCGCTCCCAGTCGGGGAACCGCACGCGAAGATGTACGCGAACATCAACGAGGGCTGGCCCATCGATTCCTGGGAACTCACGGAGCCCTCTCTTGGGTACCAGACGGCGTATATCCGGCTCATCTCGCGCTTCGTGAAGCAGAAGGGCGTGGATATCGGGGAAAAGTTCGGGAGCGACTCGACGGATGCCGTGAAGCCTGTCGCCGCGCCCGCGCTGGACATGAACGTTGCGTTCGCGGGCAATAGCCTTGAGGTCGTGAGTTCGGGCGACATTCGCGAAATCCGCCTGTTCGACGTGAATAATCGCGAAACCCTGCGCTGGAATGGTAATGCCCGCCGCGTTTCGCTGGATATTTCCACGCTGAAGCCGGGAGTGTACGCCGTGAGGGCGGTTTCGGGCGCAAAAACGGTGACTCGCCTGGTGCTCAGGCGGTAGCCGCGCCGAAATATTGTATCTTTATGGGACATGTTCCGCTCGTGAACGAAGGAATTGATTATGAAACCTGGTAAGACCGAACTTCGCCTGAACGCTGAAATCGAGAAACGCGGTGCGCTTTTTGCCGTGCTGCTGGACCCCGATACATCGGACGAGGCCGCGTTCGTGAAGGCGGGTGCGATGGCCGCGGAGAACGGCGCCGACCTGCTTCTGGTGGGCGGTTCTTATCTGGGTAACTTCACGCTCCCTAAGCAGGTGGCGGCCCTCAAGGCCAACGTGGACCTGCCCGTGGTTCTTTTCCCGGGTGGCGCTTCGCAGGTGGTTCCCGGTTTCGACGCGATGCTCTTCATGACCCTCGTGAGCGGCCGCAACCCGAACTACTTGATTGACGAGCAGGTGCGCGGTGGCGCGCTCGTGCGTGCGCTCAACATGGAAGCCATCCCGACGGCATACCAGCTCATCAACAGCGGCAAGCGCACTACTGTGGAATACATCAGCGGTACCATGCCCGTACCCGCGAACAAGCCCAAGCTCAGCATGGTGAACTCCATCGCGGCAGAACTCATGGGTATGCGCTATGTGTACCTGGAAGCGGGCAGCGGCGCCGAAGAGCCCGTACCCGTGGAACACATCGCCTATACCCGCAAGGCGACCGAGATGACCATCATCACCGGCGGTGGAATCAAGGACCCGCAGACGGCCGCCATCCGCGTGGCTGCAGGCGCGAACATCATCGTGACCGGAACGCTGTGGGAAAAGGTCGAAGACCCGAAGTTGCTCAAGGAATTCGCCGCCGCAATCCACGTGAAAGGCTAAAAGCGTCGCAATACTTCGTTGCCCCCGACCTCAATGGTTGTCACCCTGGAGCTGTAGGCGATAGGGTCCATACATTTTATACCCTCACTTTTTCTGCCTAGCGCGGGCTGTGCAAACTCGACCCGGATTTTGTATATTCTATCTGTTGTATGCAAATAACTAAGATAACAGTATCCCAAGCGGTTCAGTTTTTTAAAAAGAAGGATTTGTGGGCCAAAATAGCCCTTACTGTACTCTTCCTTTCGTATTTGTCTTTTTGTCGAGCATGTTTTTTTAATCCGATTGCGGGGGAAATTTATCCTATTTATAAATACGGAGATAAAAATCTAAATCAGTGCGAACTGAATGGCAAGAAAATTTTCCTAGAACGGGAGAATCAGAACGAATCTTTTTGGTATGATTTTTTTGTTGATACCAATGCTCCTTGTGTTTGGCATCTTCAATATCAGGATGATGATGGTTCTAGAAAAAATATTTTGACATATAGGTTTGTGATCGATGGAGGTGTTGCGGGCGGTGGTAGTCTAGGACCAGATATTGGAATTGATGAACGACAAGATTCTATCGTCATTATTTATGATGCAGAACCATTTGATGGTTTCACAATAGAGCCAGGCCCGTTCAGCGATAAAATTGTACTTCAGAAAGGAGCTTCGAGGAAAGACATTATTTCAGCTCATTGCGCTATGGAGTAGTCCAATTGATTAAGAAATTGATAGAAAAATTCTTTACTTTGACTGCGTTTATTTCCGCAGCATGTTTGGCGGTTCATTATGCACCAACGTCCATAATTTTTGTAGGTAATCGTCTTGATTTTATTGCCGACAGACCGCTTGGCTTAATTTCGTTTTTGCTTTCTTTAATGATGCTTGCCTCGGCTATTTTGTTATTACTTGATATGTTCTCGCAGAAATTCAAGGTTGTCCAAAGAAAGGCTTGGATGGTGTTTGCGGCGATTGGAACCGCTCCGATTTTGCCTCTTGCCTTGTTTTCGTTAGTCGCTTCTGTGTGGCTTGTTATCTGCGGGATATTAAAGTAGTTTTTGCGGAATTTATACTTCGCTTGTTTTAGAAAGGGTATCTTTTTTCCAAAAAATAGAGTATATATAAAAGCATATACTCGAGGTGTTTATGGACAAAAGGTTCACTTTCGCGTTTGCGCTTGCCTTGGCGGCACAGGCGTTCGGAGCCGTGTATTACGTGGCGACCGATGGAAGCGACAGTGCGGCAGGTTCTAAGGACAAGCCCTTCGCGACGCTCAACAAGGCGAACAAGGTGGTGGCCGCGGGCGATACCGTTTGGATTCGCGGCGGCATCTCTTTTTGAACTGCGACTCCCACGACAACTATGACCCTACCGGACGCCAGGGCGATGGCGAGAACGCCGACGGATTCGAATACGATCTTTCGAGCAGTTCTGTGGCGTCATCTGGTTCTGTTGCTGAATCATCTTCTGGAACGGCACGAATCATGCCGCAAAGGACGCCTGACGGCGAAACGCCCGCCCGCAAGGGTTACCGCGACCTTAAGGGCCGCCACTACGAAAAGCTGATCCGCTATCGCGTGATGTTCTAGCGGTTTTGTTTGCTACAACTTGCGAATCTCTTCTTCGGAAAGGCCGGTCCGGCGAATGATGATTTCCATCGGGACTTTGTCGTCACGCAATCCCTTTGCCATTTCGCGAGTTTTGTCAAGGACACTCTCGGCAACCTTCGCGTTGATCTCGTCCGCGAATTCTTCAAAGATGCCATCGACCATGGCGTTGTGGTCCCATTCCTTGTGATACACTTTCTGGTAGGCCTCGAATTCCTTCTTGGAAAACTTAGACACTTTTGAACTTTCTGTCAAGTGTTCGAACTTCTTCTCGTCCAGTTCTGCAGGCAGTTCCTTCAGCCGGTTCAAAAAACGAAAGAAAAACAACCACTTGCTCAGGTCGTCGGACTTCTTTTTAATAAAAAAGGGGACCTTCGAAAGTTCGATGGCCGTGAAGTTGTAGGAGTCCACAAACTGTTCGCCGGTTTCCAGGTCACAGACGGTCGCGCGGTGAACGATGCGCTCGTCTTCAAACACCTTGTGTTGGGCAAACGCAATCACGTATGTCGGTTTCACGTTGAATTTCCAGCCTGAGCCCGTTTGTGCCTGGTTCGCGACCATCTCGCTGGCATAAAACGCGAGCCGCTTGCGGAAGTTCTTCAGCTTGCGGATTTGTACCTCGATCTCTATCAGATTTCCGGCATCATCCTCGCAGTGCAGGTCAAAAATCGCGGTGCGCGATTCCTTGCTCCCGCTCAGGTTGTGCGCCACGTTGCGAGTCTTTACCGTCACGATAGGCCGCTTGAGCTGCGGTTCCAGCAGGTCGTTCAGTAGGTTCACGAGGTTCTGCCGGCTGGCAGGCTTGTCGGGGTCGAACGCCTTTTTGAAGGCGAGATCCACAAGCAGGTTTGCGTACGGGCTCTTCTCACCCGGCTTAACGATACAGTCCTTGAGCGGCTTGCGCTTTTTCTTGGAATGTTTTTCCATGTTGTCTCCGTTTTCAAAACAAAAAGGACCGCCCCGCATTGCGCGGAAGCGATCCTATAATACCACCCTTTCTGGTGCTGGAGAGAATATACAAAAAAATCCAACCGCTATTCGAAGTTAGAATATACGGATTTTCGTGCAAATAGGTGATTTTTCTCAATATTTGGCTAAAAAATTGATTTGATGCAAGTTTTTTTGTCCGCTTCGTCCAATTTTATATTAGTTTTTGAAGTGTAAAAGAGTTTTTGCTCTTGCCCTCCAAACGAAATCTGCAAATTTCACAAGAACGAGGACAAGGCGAACGCTCACGCAAGCATGCTACATTCTGGCGTGCTTCAGTTTGCTGTAGCCGGCCGTTAGGCCGGTCGTTGGTCGCATGACCAGGGGCAACAGCCCGTTTGGGGCGTGGGTCGTTTGCGTTTATCGTTCTTAGGCTTTGCAGAGCCTCGTTTGGATAAATGCAACGACTTGCGCCTTTTTTTGTTTCCACAAAATTTGGCACGGATCTTTGCAGAGCGGGGCAAAACACCGGGTTATGACTGAACCTGGCCATGGCTTTTGCATACGCAAAACGCACTGTGCCGAAACCCGCACGGCATGGTGTGAAACAACCTGCGGGATATACACTCATGAGGTATATTATGAAGACAACAAAGAAGATGGCCTACAAGAAGCCCCGTCTTATCGCAAAGAACAATCCGACCGGTAGCTTCGCTGCTGGCTGCCCGACCAATGACAGCCATTCTACGGAATCGTGGTGCAAAGTTTGCGAATTGGTTCACTAAAGTATTGTTCCCTAGAATAGGGCCTAACCGCCCTGCTCTAGGGAATTTTTACTCAACAATTAGGATTTATTATGGATAAGGAAACTTTTATTGCGAAAGCTCTCAAGGACCATTTTGATGATGGTAGTATAGAATTTAACTCTAAAAAAGATCTTTTCGTTCAGAGATTAATTTGTATTTATGAAAAAGAAAAGTCTAGGCTGGATGAAGAGAATATGGATTCTATTTTGTTTGAAAATGGAATTGTTTGATTTGTTTTAGCAAGTGAGTTTTTTATGGAATTTGAAAAAGTATATCTTTATGCTCCATTACATGATGAATCTTTTAATCTGCCAACAGAATATGTGGTATCTTCTACAGGGTGTACTATAGAAATGTTGCTAGAGGAATTAACTGAGAAATATTTTGCCTCAAACTGTGGTGTAGATTTTAGTATTATCTTACTCTTTTTTAATGAATTAGCATTGTCTGATAATGGACAAGATGCGTTAGGAGATTCATTTTCCTTAAAATTAATTGTATCGGAATTGAAATGTGACTTTAAGCATTTTTATTTAAATCTATTGAAAGACAATGTAGAGCATAATCTGCTCAAGTTGGATGATGAAACTTTGACCAGATTAAAAAAATGCTCCGATATTGTAGAAAAGACTTTTTTGTTCATATTACGGAATTGTCTTATTTCATACCCCAAAATAGATAACGAAAAAATGACAGGTTTGCAATCTGAATTATTTAAAGAGATTCAGAATTTTCTTAGAAAACAGATCGATGAGGAGTTGTTGCGTGCCTATGTCGGGATTATGCGAGAACTATATAACCATTTTGAGAAAAGAGTTCTTCTTAAATGTAAGTATTCAGAGGAAGATGTCGCCGAGAAAGAAGAAAATATAGGATTGGAAAAAAGTTTAGAATTTCTAGCTAACTGCGTGAGTCTTAAGGAAAACTAACATATGTTTTATCGTCAATCTCGTGATACTTTTATCCGTTCCATCGGTGAATACGGCTACATCTATAGCCAACTGACAAAACATGACCGTACTTATACCCAAGAAGGTAGAGCCTTTCTTTCTGTGATTTCTCGTGAACCGCAAAGCTTAGAAGAACTTTCGGCAAAAGCTTGTGAATACTTCGAAGATGTTACTTTTGAAGATATTCAAGAGGATATGAAGGAATTCTTAGAATCCTTGGTTGCTGATCGTTATTTGGTTTCCGCAGAAACCGCCGAAGAGTGTGCTGCTAAGGATACTTTCTTTAGTTATGCTGAAAATCCGAAAACATTGTTCACCTACAACGCTCAACAAAATCCTGACGATGAAAAGTTGTATGCCGATACTCAGGAAGTTCTAGGAGATTGGTATCGCGAACATCCGCAAATTCACAGTTGCCAAATTGAAACAACGAATCGCTGTAATGAACGATGCATTCATTGTTACATTCCGCATGAATTGAAAAATGTAGTGTTGCCTTACGAAGTAATTGAAAATGTTCTTGGGCAGTTGCACGATTTGGGTGTTATGGGATTGACACTTTCGGGTGGAGAATTTTTTACTCATCCAGATGCCGAAAAAATTTTGTGCAAGGCTCGTGAACTTGATTTTAGTTTCAATGTATTGTCAAACATCACTTTGATTACGCCGCACATGATTGAGGTGCTTAAAGAAGTTAATCCGAGTTATGTGCAAACATCGCTTTACAGCGTTATTCCTGAAGAACATGACCATATCACACAACTCAAGGGCTCTTGTGAAAAGACCAAGGCTGCTATTGACGCCTTGATTACAGCGAACATCCCTGTGCAAATCAGTTGCCCTGTAATGAAGACTAATTATCAAACTTATAAAGATGTGCTGAAATTCGCCTATGAGCGTAATTGTAAGGCTCAAACCGACTTTGTAATGATGGCTCGATATGATTTTACTACAGACAATCTTGCCGAGCGCTTGACTATGGAACAAACTGAAGAATTGCTCAAGGATATTATTCAGTTTGACAAAGATTATCTTGACTTTACTGATACTCCTGTGCCGTCCGTTTCTCGTGAGGAATGGGGGAAACGTCCGTTCTGTGGTGTGGGTATGGATAATCTCTGTATAGCCAGTGACGGTATTGTGTATCCGTGTAGTGGCTGGCAAGGAATGGCTTGTGGCAATGTGCGAGAACAGCCCATCAAGGATATTTGGGAAAAGTCTCCGCAGCTGAATAAACTTCGTAACCTTACTAAGTCTGCGATTCCGCAATGTTATGATTGTGAAGATAAACAGTTCTGTGCTCCATGTCTTGTTCGTAATTTCAACGAAAGCGGCGGTGATTATCTGAAGGTTGCTCCACATTTTTGCAAGGCCGCTCACTTGAATCGCAAATTGGTTGAAGAAGCTAAAGCGAAAATGCGAGGAGAGTAATGCTCTTCGATTTTCATGTACATATGGGGCAGTATTTTGATGACTATTACACGCCGCCACGAATACTGCGTACCTTGCGACTTGCGGGCATTACACACTTTGCATATTCTAGCACGAGTACCATTGTTACTGATGATCCTATTTTTTTGCAAGAAGAGCGAGTTGCAATGCATAAACTTTCGGAAGGTCGTGCCAAGCCAATCTTGTGGGTGACGCACGATATGCTGAAACGTTCGCCGGATCTTTCGTTGTATATGAATGATACCGGTGGTAAAATTTGTGGGATGAAAATCCACGGAGTATCTGAAAAATGGTTGCCCAATGGTCGCGAACTGCAACGGGTATTTAAAATAGCCCAAGAACGGGGGCTGTTTGTGAAACTCCACACTGGCGAACGCGAAAATTGTGAAGCGGGAATGTATCAGGAAATCTGCACAAGATTCCCTGATGTCCGAGTCGTTCTAGCCCACGGACGTCCCATTGGGCAGGCAATCGCCGTGTTACGAGAATGCCCCAACACGTTTGTCGATATTTCGTTTATGCCTCTTTGCCAATTTCAGCAACTTATGGTCGCCGCACGGCAAGATTGCTTCACAGACCGAATTCTGTTCGGGACCGATACTCCTATTCCGGGGCGTCACTTAAAAAGTTCCCTGCCGCGCCACTTGCGCAGCCGTATTTCGCAAACAAAACGCATCGCGGGCAAGGACTGGCATAAAATTTCCTGGGAAAATGCGCAAAATCTCTTGACTTTTGCACCGAAATAAGCGATATATTATAAGAAACAATCCTGGCAACAAAAAGCACATCCAAGGAGTATTTATGGCGATACGGATTCTCGAAGGCTCACTTCCATGGGCCCCCGAATTGAGGGCATCTATGTCACGTTTGATGTATGCATTCGAGACATCCGTTCGCATGAGGTCTGGCGGCGAGGTCTCGCTTTTTCTTGACGACGCCCTGGTTACAAGAGACGGCGACGCGAATACGTTCTTTTTTACCATGGGCAAAACTCCCGATTTGTTTGAATGGGAAGACGAGAGAGACTCTAGTCTCAATACACAGGTCGTAATAACGCTATATATGAATCATATGGTCGATTCGGTGGTAGACCTGATGCGCTTTGGAGAAACGGAGCCTTTCGCCTCGTTCCTGCTGCACATGGATACGTTTGGTGACGACCTTGCAAACGCAGTTCCTGGACTTTTCCCAGATGCTCCCGACTTCCATAATCAAAAACCTTCGTGAGCGCTTGTGATTTGTATGAGACTTTTCTTGCCATTCATCCTTGTCACCCTGCTGCTTTCGGGCTGCGGGCTCAGCGACGACACCCAGGAACAGCTGGAAGAGGCTGTTGGCAGGGCGGCTGCAGAAGCGCTGGACTCTGCAAAATCAAAATCGGCGTGGGCGGCTGACGAAATTTCGACAACTATCGAGGAACATGGTGGGGTTCAAGGCATTTTCGATAAAATTGTGCAATTCTTTGACGGACTATTTGGAGGTTCTGAAGGCGAGTGCGAAAAAAGGTCTGCCAGTAAGACGGAACGCTTTGCCCCTAGGACAGTCATCAAGCGCAATGCGGAGCAACAGAACTACCACGAAGAGGTACTCAGCCTCACAATACTGAAAGCGGCTTCTGTAAATATCGACTGCTTGCGACCCGAGGTGGATACCGCCATCAACATTGTGGCTTCGGTCTACCACGAGGTGTTCAAGGATGACAATTACCGCCCGGTAATCACCAGCGGGAACGATTCCGACAAGCATGGCGAACGGTCTGCCCATTACGCCTGTGCCGCCGTGGATATCCGCATCAAGGATGTCGAAAATTTGGGAACCCGTAAGGTTATTGCTCAGAAGATCCGCGATGAACTGGGCTCCCGGTACACCGTTCTGCACGAAGGTGTCGGCATGGCAAACGAACACCTGCATGTGCAGCTACGCAGTGGAACATACGACCGGAATATCATGTGGAAATAATTTATTTGTAAAACCGCTTATGCAAGAATCTTTTAGTTCATTCAACAGGCGAATTGATGCCGGCCTGCCGCTTGTCAGCGACGAGGAAAAGGAATTCGAAAACGAGGAAAAGGAAATCCAGTCGGTTCTGGACCGTCGTCGCGAGCGTCGAGAAAAACTTCTGTGGAAAAGCATACCCCTTCTGGCAAGGAACTGGAAACTTTTCCGCAAGTATCCGAAGCTATACAATATCCCGATAGACTTCGTCTTTTTCGGAGATTTCTTTGGTTCTGAGATGTGGTGGGAAAATCCGTATCCAAGTAGGCCCCTAGGCGGGCTTGTCGCCGCATGGAAAACGGAAACCTGCCAGTTGTCGTGTCCGTGTTGCCAGGGCAAGGCCTACCTAGTGCCGCAACATAAGCCCGAAAGATCCTTTTCTTGCATCGATTTTTTTGACGGCCCATCTAATTCCGAAGACGATGATTTCTGGAATCCCCTAAAGTATTCCAATCCTTATCATGTATACTGCGAAAAGTGTGGCGAAATTACCAATTGCTACGATTTGGATGCCGAGATGAGTGAAAAGTGCTCGAAATTCGGGAATATCATGCGCCAGTGGAACAGACGGGCCAATCCTGCGGTACCGCCCCTGCAGTTCGAACACGCTCTGCACCTGCTTGCCCTGCGCGAAACTTGCGGAGAGGAATCCGACGAATTCCAGTACAGAGTTTATAAGGATACTGAAAAGAAATCAGGTTACGACGAATTTGATTTTTGAGAAAGTTTAACGATTAAAGCGAAGGCCCTGTTTACTTTTGCACACTTGAATTTTTCGCAGCAAGTCGAGCCTTCGCCTCGGCAATCACTTCCGGAGATACTCCCAATTCCTGGAAGATGCTGAGTGTGTTGGCTTCGCCGCGTGCTTCAGCTGCAAGTTCCTTTCCGGCAGCCCAGCATTCGTAATCTTCTTTCGTCGTCATGTCGTGCTCCTGTGCTTCCAAAAGTTTGCAAGGAAAATATACTTATTTTTCTTTGAAAGCGGTACCGCCATCCCGTTCCTGATGGCGTGCCTGCTGTAGAGAGCCCATTCATCCCAGTATTCGTTCTTTGCCTCGGGCAGGTCAAAGTCACAAATCCAGACGGAAATGGTCTCCGGCTGCTGATAGCGGCGTTTTTCCCGTTCCTTCTTAGGCAACGCCTTGAATTCTGCGGATTCTTCCATTTCCTTCCGCCCCTTGATTACCAAAAAGGCCTTGTAGAAAGCGTCCTTGAAGAACTACCACAACGGAGGCTTATGGAAACTTTCTACTTATATATCGTTCCTCGCGTTGCAAATGTCAAATTTTTTGTATATTGTGCATACGCACCAGAAAAGGTGGTATTACGGATCATTCCCGCGCGGGCGGGATGGTCCGTTTTTGTTTATAATGAGGTGAAAATGAGGAAAAAGACGGAAATGACGGCCCCTGACCTTGCTTCGACTGCGATCAGCTCAGGCGTCGGAGGTGACAATTGGGGCGAAATCGTGATGTACCAGCCGGAGGGTGAGATGAGGCTGGAAGTACGTGTCGAGAACGAGACGGTGTGGCTCACACAGGCGCAGATGGTAAAATTGTTTGACAAAGACCAATCTGTTATTGCTAGACATATCAAAAACGTATTTAAGGAAGGCGAACTACCGCAAGAGAGTAATATGCAAATTTTGCATAATACTCTATCAAAATTCAAACCTACTACTATTTATTCTTTAGACGTCATTATTTCGGTTGGTTATCGAGTAAAATCCTTTAGAGGTACTCAATTTCGCCAATGGGCAAACCAAGTTCTTAAAGGCTATATACTTAAGGGCTATGCCGTGAATCAGCGGAAGATCGCGACGGATTTGCAGATTGCGGACCGCCTGCATGAACAGCGGCAACTTATCGAGAGCCAGGGTGCAGAAATCGAGGATGTCCGGAAGTCTGTCGTCGAGCAAAATTCCCGACTTTCTGCAGTCGAGCAGCGGATAGACTTTTTCGTGAATGCCGCGCAGTCGCCAACCGGAGGCATTCTCGCCACGGGAACCCGTTTCGACGGGCTCGTGTTGATTGCGGACCTCGTGAAGTCGGCCAAGCTTTCCGTGGCGTTCATCGACCCTTTCGCCACCATCGAGGTGCTGAAATTTGCGGCGATGCGCGCGAAGGGCGTGCAGGCGGCTATTTATTCTGCGCACATCACTCCCGAGTTCAAGGCTGCTGCAGATTTGCACAAGAAGCAGTATCCCGGCCTGGATTTAAAGACGATGCGCACAATTCACGACCGCTTTTTGCTCGTCGATGACAAGGTGTATCACTTCGGGGCGTCATTCAAGGACATGGGCAACGAGATGACAGCATTCAGTGTCTTGGACTTTGTGACCCCCGCAGAAGTCATCGAGAAAATCCAGGAAAGCATGAAAGGGCGGTGAAAATGGAAAACTGCACCAGTTGGTGCAGAATTCCCCCTCCTTTTTCGCCCGTTTCCTGTGGAGCGGACTTTTTTTGCGCCCATAATTGTGTATTTTTCATAGAAAATCGGTCACACCGCGAGGTGTGGTTTTTGAGGTATATATGCAGAAGCTAGTTATAGTGACTTTCGTGCTCCGTGCACTGGGCTTTGTGCTCGTGCTGTTGAGCCTTTTCGGGCACGACATAATTTTGAACGTGTTCCCCGGACTCGAGGGAATGTCCATCAACCCGATTTTCTATTCGGGTATCGGCGTGTATTTTGTCGGTGCGGTAATCTATTTCTTCATCAAGAAGAAGGAGAAGGCCGACCGCCGCCGCGAAGAGATTGCGGAAGCCGAACAGCGTGCCTTCCAGAGTTCCGCCAAGGAACAGGGCACGGACGGCAGCCAGGATGCATAGGTGAATTATGGGTGATTTGATGATACAGATTGAGCATTTGCACAAGACCTACCACAGTGGGTTCTTGATGAAGCCGAAGCTTGCGCTCAAGGACGTGAGCTTCAGCGTGGAGCCGGGCCAGGTGTACGGGTTTATCGGCCCGAACGGTGCGGGCAAGTCTACGACTATCAAGGTGCTGACGGGCCTGTTGAATTTTGATTCGGGCAAGGTGCTGGTGAACGGCATCAGCCCGCGCGACGTGAAGAGCCGCCGCTACATCGGTTACTCCCCGGAGCAGCCGTACTTCTACGATTACCTCACGGGGCGCGAGCTCCTGCGCTTCTATGGCAAGCTAGTGGGGCTTGACGGTGCGGAACTTGACAAGCGCATCACCTGGGCGCTCGAACTTCTGCACGCGAACAAGGACTGGATTGACCGCCGCCTGCGTTCGTACTCCAAGGGCATGATGCAGCGTGTGGGAATCGCCCAGGCGATTCTCGGCAAGCCGAAGCTTTTGATTCTCGACGAGCCGATGAGCGGGCTTGACCCGATGGGCCGCCGCGACGTGCGCGAGGCCATACAGCAGCTGAACCGCGATGGCGTGACTATCTTCTATTCGAGCCACCTGCTGAGCGACGTGGAAAGCATTAGCCACAAGGTCGCGATGATCGTGGATGGCAAGATTGTGCGCGAAGGTACGGTCGACGAGATTACCGAGTCGTGCGGGGTGGAATACCACGTGCGTACGCGCAAGGCGATTCTCGAGAGCGACCTGCCGCAGGGCGTTTCGCTTACGGGACACCCGGAAGAATTCGTGTGCGAGGACGATGCTGCCCGCGACCGCCTGCTGGGCTACTGCCTTGCGAACGGGATTGCGGTCGAGAAGATGGACCACAAGCGCCCGAGCCTCGAGGACATTTTGACGGAGGAGATTGCACGTGCAGACGCTTAAGTATATTGCGATTATCGCTCACAACACATTCCGCGAATCCATACGCGACAAGATTCTCTACAACATCGTGTTCCTCGCGATTGCGCTCACCCTGTTCAGCATCGTGCTTGGCGAATGGTCGGTGTTCGACCGCGCCTACGTGATCAAGTCCACTACGCTTTCGGTGATGAGCCTTTCGGGCCTGCTGATTTCCATCTTCGTGGGTATCAGCCTGGTGCAAAAGGAAATCCAGCGGCGCACGGTGCTCACGTTGCTTTCTAAGCCGATTAGCCGCGTGACGTTTATCGTGGGCAAGTACTTCGGCCTCCTCGCCGTGGTGGCGGTGCACCTCACGCTCCTGACGGTCATCTATTACCTGATGCTCTTCGTGATGAACGCGGAACCGACGGCGAGCCTGCTCCTTGCCATATACCTCATCTTCTGCGAGATGGCGGTGGTGATTGCGGTGGCGCTCCTGTTCAGCAGTTTCAGCAGCACGATTCTTTCGGCTCTCTTCACGCTGGGCGTTTACTTTGCGGGCCACCTGAGCAACGAGTTGTTGGAACAGGTGAGGTTTGCAAGCCGCATGGGCGAGATGGGCGATACCTCTACGGCACTGTTCGAGAAGGCCGCGGTGGTGATTCACGCGATTTTCCCGGGGCTCTACCGCTACAACGTGACGAGTTATGTTGTGCACGGGCTTGCGCTCCCCGATATGTATTTGTTCTGGAACACCATCTATGCACTCGGTTACGTCGGGGTATTCCTCGCGATTGCAAGCTGGTGGTTTAGCCGGAGGGATTTCCTATGAGAAACCAGTATATGGCGAAGGTCCTCGTCCACAACAAGATGGTGACGCAGGACCAGGTGGATGCCCATTGGGCAGAGGCGAATGACCAGGTCGATATCGGCCAGGTCTTGGTGAAGGCCGGGCTCTTGCAGCAGGCGGTTTACGAGAAGGTGCTTGCCTTCGTGAAGAACCTTGAAGCGAAGAATGCTGCGGCCGCTCCCGCAAAGCCTGCTCCCGCTCCGGCGGCAGCTCCGGCTGCTCCGGCAGAAAGCGCGGCCCCCGCTCCGGCGCCGAAGCCCGCCCCTGCGGTAAAGCCCCAGGCATCGGCGCCTGTGGCTCCGGAAGAACCTGCGTTGCAGATCGAGGGCAACAGCATCTATGGCGAGGCGTCTTCTTCTAACATGGTGGTGGAGAAGGTTTCTGGCCTGGAATCCACGAGTATCTCGAACATCGGCATCTCTACCGAAGACGTGTCTGAAGATGAATCCGCGGATGGCGAACTGCCTTCGCGATTCGCGGTGGTTTCGGGCGAAGGGTCCGAGGTCATGGCTCCCGAGAACCTGCTGGTGACGATGAGCCTGAAGAAGATGATTGCGTATGCCCGCAAGTTCGGCGCGACGGATATCTACCTGTTTGCCGGTCGCGAGGTGATGATGCGCCAGTCCGGGTCGATATTCCCGGTGACCGAGCAGACTCTCGACCGCACCCGCGTGGCAGACTTGCTGGCCGAGGCGTCCGAGGGTTTTGCCGACGGCTACAAGGTTGTCGCGGGCAAGAACTTCAGCAAGACATTCGGGCTCCCGGGTGTCGGGCGTGCACGCATTTCCGTCGTCTGGAACGACGTGAACCCGAGTATCTCCATTCGCGTCATCCAGAGCGAGTCCATCTCTTTCGAGAACCTCTTCTTGCCGCCGTTCTGCCAGTCGTTTGCCGAACTGCAGAGCGGGCTCGTGCTGATTGCGGGCCCGTCGGCGAGCGGGCGCTCTACCACGATGACCACGTTTATCGAAACCGTAGCCGCAAATCGCCCGTGCTATATCCACACGATAGAACGGCCTATTGAACGCCTGCTCAAGAACCCGAACGGGGCTCTTGCCCAGAAAGAGGTCGGGCTCCATGTGAAGAGCGGCATCGCGGGCATTGAGCTTGCCATGCGTGACGGTGCCGACGTGATATGCTTCGATCACCTGCAGTCGATGGAAGAACTGAACCTGCTGCTGCAGGCATCGAATGCGGGCGCGCTCGTGTTTGCCGTTACCGGCGGTAACAACATTCACGCCCTGCTCTCGAAGTTGCTGGTCGAGGTTCCGGAATCGAGCCGCGCCGCGTTTGCGTGCACGCTTGCCGACCAGTTGAAGGGCGTGATTGTGCAGCACCTTATCCCGGTGGTGCAGAACCAGGGCCTGGTGCTTGCCTGTGAGGCGATGCGCGTTACCTCTACGGTTGCGAACATGATTCGCCGCTGCGACCTGTCGCAGTTGGTTGCCGCAATCAGCAGCCAGAAGGACCAGGGCATTACTTTGGACGATTCCCTGCAGAAGTGCGTGGAATCCGGTTATATCGACGGTGCGGAAGCCTGGAAGCGCGCTTACGATAGCCGCCGCTTTGCGGCGTACAGGCCGGCATAAGGAGGTTTCGTATGGCTACAGAAATTGAATCCCTCTTGGAATATGTGGTGAATGTCGGCGGTAGCGAACTCATCGTTACCGAGGGTGCCCCTTCCGCGGTGCGCCTCGCCGGTCGTGTTTGTGCCGTTCCCGATGCACCCGCAATTGAGTTTGGGACCCTGCGGGAATTCCTCGGTTCTATGGAAGGCGACGAAGGCTCCATGATATGCGGCCCGTGGGCCGGTGTCAAGTGGCGCGTGCGCTTTTTCCGCGAGGCTCTCGGGAATGCCGCCGTTTTCCGCCCGCTGATGGATGAATGCCCGGACTTTGCCTCGCTCGGGGCGCCGGAATCTGTACTCGGGCTGGCTGGCCGCAGTTCCGGCCTGATTGTCTTTGCGGGCCCCGCGTGCTCCGGTAAAACAACCTCCGCGACCTCGTTTATCAGCACGTTATGTTGTTCTAAAGTGCTTCGCGTAAGCCTGCTGAACGAATCCGAGGAGATTCCGGTGAAGACGGGCGAAAGCCTCGTGCTCAAGGATTCCGTGGGTTCCGTGAACGAACGTATTTTGCAGGCTCTCCGTAGCGGTTGTGACCTGTTCTGGCTGGGCGATTTTGCGGGCGAGAACGTGATTGCGATGCTTCGTGCCGCAGAGGCCGGGGCCCTTGTGGTGTGCTGCGTGACTGCGGGTAATTCGGCGGGCGTGCTCGATACTTTGCTTGCGTCGGTACCGAATACAGAACGCGACCTGTGCCGCGCGATGCTTGCCGACCAGCTGAAGGCTGTCGTGGTGCAGCGCTTGTTGCCGGGTGCTGCCGAAGGTAGCGGCGCCGTCCCCTCGTGGGAAGTCATGCTCAATACGCAGAACGTGGCGACGCTCATCCGCAGTGGCGAATTCTTCAAGTTGCCTTCCATCATCGCGGCATCGCCTGCAGAGGGAATGCTCCTGATGGACGATTGCCTTGCGGAACTTGTGAAGTCCGGTTATGTAGCACGTGAAGACGCGGAGAGGTATGTTTCTAACCCGGCAAGGCTCGGCTAGGCACGCTCTTGCGTTTGCCTGCGCTGCCACCCTGGCGGCGTTTTCGCTGTTGCCCGCGCAGCAGATTGACGCGCTTGCGGCGGAAGTTCCCGTCGCGACGCCCGCACCTGCCGCACCCGCGGCATCTTCCGATTCTGCGGCAGTCGCATCTCCAGATTCCGCGACGGCTGCAAATTCTGTTCCCGCCGAACTCCCGCTCACTCCTTCCGCGCTCGATTCCGCGGTGGCCTCGGTTGCGCTCCCGGCAAATGCGAAGTCGGTACTGTACCTGGGCGGTGGCGAGAATTCCCCGTGGTTCCACCTGGGCGTGCTCTATGCGATAGAGGCGTACTCCGTGCCGGTCGATTCCGTCGTGGGTACATCGTGGGGCGCGTTGGTGGGAGCGCTCTGGGCGAAGGGTGTATCTCCCGACAACATCCAGCGGATACTTCTCGACCCCGACATGGCCACGATTTTCGATGCGCTTGAGAACGGCCTGTATCAGGAGGGCTCGCGCCAGAATGCGTCGCGCCCGAGCATTCCTGTTTCCGAGACGGGCGTGCCGAGCCTTCGCGAGCGTTTCTCCATCCAGCTGGATTCTTCGGGCCGCCTTCACCGGCAGTTGAAACCGCTCTCGCCGGATTCCTCCGCAATCGAATCCGCGCTGGCCCGCCTCCGCCTGCAGGAATCCGTACTCCGTCACCGGGAAGGCTTCCGCATACCGTTTGCTACCCTCGGGTGCGACGGCGTTACGGGCGATTCCTACGAAAGCATTTTTGCGAGCCTTCCCGTAAGGGGCAACGACAAGTCCGGGGAATATTGCCCGTACCTGGCGCTCCCTCTGGAAGATTCCCCGAACGAGGTCGCGATTATCGCTGTCGCCGACCCGATTCGCGGTACATCGGGTGGTCCCGCGTGGCATCGCGTCATCCGGGATGCGGCCCTCAGGACTCTCGGTTCCCAGCCGGGTGTAATCGTGCGTGCGCATTCCCTGCAGGATTCCTCGCATAACGGCTGGATTCAGGCAGGTTTTTCTGCGCTGGAATCAAGGCTCACGCAGATGTCTGCCCTCGGGAGCCGCAAGGCGGACTACGCGGCAAAACGCATCGCCTCGGTTCCGTGGTTCAAGTTCAAGCCGGTCTATGATAGCCTTCCTCCCGAAACGCACGGCCCGGTAAAGTCGTACTGGAATGCTTCCGATACGGGCCTTGTCGCTCCCCGCAATTTTGCCTATGGAGTTTCGCGTTTCCCCTCGTTCGATTCAGTCTCGTTCGATATGCTTTCCGATGGCGACGTGCTTGTTGCCTCGAAGGTTCTGCCCACGTTCGACGTGGCGGTGGGCGGCTTCGGGTCGAATGCGGTTGGCCCGAATGCATACGCGGAACTTTCGTTCTACTATGTGGACCAGATGCAGATAGAACTTTCGCTTTCGGGATTTTACGGCGGGCGTTCCTACGGCTTTTCGCCGAGCATCAGGGTGGAACGCCTCTGGAGCAAGGATTGGGGGCTGAGCGTCCGCTACGACTGGAACCGCATGCGTCCATTTGAATCGTTTGTCGAAAACCAGCTGGCGTACAAGCGCGTCTACGCCGAAGATAAAAGCGATATTTTCGCGTCGCTCTACTACAGGTTTGAACCGCGCCAGTCCGTTTCTGCGAACTTCCTGTTTGCCGACAGGTCGGTGGAACTCGAGAGCAAGATTTACGGTGATGAACCGTACAACTACTATCCGGCGTCGCAGAAAATCCGCTATTCGTTCGAGATGGGCGATACTGCATCCTGGTTCCCGCTAGGCGGCCTTGCCGCGCATGCCGAGTTCGGGCTCACTTCCGTCGGGTACGATTTCGGGTTCGACGAGCACGTGCCCTCGTTCTACACCTTCTATGCCGATGCAGCCTACTCTGCGTCGCCCCGCCCGTTTGTGACCCTCGGTGCTTTCGCCGCGTTCGCGATGAACAAGTACCACAAGGATGGCTATGGCTACGTGTATCCGGAATCGTTCGAGATTTCTGCACTCGACAACTGCATCCGCCCGCGCGTCGCTGCGACCCCGTGGAGCACGGAATGGCTGAACCCGGACTTGGCTTCGCACCACTACGGGCTTGTGCGCCTGAATGCGGGGCTACATTACAAGGGGCTCGGTGCCTGGGTGTATGCGGCCTACGTGCGTGACTTCGAGGAGAACCCGACGGCTAGCCTCGGCAGTGACCGCTTTGTATTGGAACCTGCGTTGCGGTTTGCGTACAAGTCAATCAATATCTATGCGGGTATGTCGCGCATCGTGGACAGCGATACCTTCGGCGACCTGAAGAAGTTCGGCGACTACGACCTGTTCTTCCGCATCGGGAATTACTAGGCCTTATTCCCCGCGGTTCCTCGCCGCCACGTCCTTGTACTTGTTGTGTTCGGAGAGCGTCTTGCTGAAGAAGTGCGTCATGCTCCCGTCATCCTTTGCAACAAAGTAAAGAGCCTCGGTTTTGTCGGGGTGTAGCGTCGCCTGTATTGCCTTGCGCCCGGGGTTCGAGATGGGCCCGGGCATGAGCCCCTTGAACTTGCGGGTGTTGTACGGGCTGTCGCTGTTGAGCTGGCTCTTGTAGATGGGCCCGGTCAGGTTCCTGAAGATGAACCGCACCGTCGGGTCTGCCCCGAGCGGCATGCCAATCCTCAGTCGGTTGTGGAATACTCCGGCGATAAGCGGGCGTTCATCGGGAATGCCCGTCTCCTCCTCGACTACGCTTGCCAGTGTAAGCACCTTGTGCCAGCTGCCGAGCGTCTTCCACATGGAACTTGCCGAGTCGGGCATGAACTGGTCGCGCACCTTCAGGTTCGCTGCCACCATCTGCTTGAGTATCGTCTCCTCGTCCGCGTCGATGGGGAAGGGGTAGGTGTCGGGCAGCAGGTAGCCTTCCAGCGTGTTCGCGTTTACTCCCAGGCTGCGGGCGAACTTCGGGTCCTGGACCAGGTCGTTCCAGCGCTTCTCGTCAAGTTCGGGGAATACCTTCTTTATGTAGGCGGGCATCTCCCACGAGGCCCGACCTTCGGGTATGGTCACCCGGCGTACCGCGGTCTTGCCGCTCCCGATGATGCCTGCAATTTCGTCGAGGGTCTGGTGCGGGGGTATCTCGAACCAGCCGGCCTTCGGGGAGGGCGGGTTAAGCTTGCACCAGACCTTGTAGGCCAGTTCGTCGTCCCAGATTCCCTTCTCGCGGAGGATGCCGAAAACGTGCCCGGCGGAACTCCCCTTGGGTATGTTTATGAGCACGGTTTCGCCGTTTTTGGAGGTCTCGGCCAGCCGATTTTTCATCTGGAAGGCGAAAAAGGCACAGGCGAGGGCTAAAAAAACGCAAAAAATGGCAAAAATCTTCTTCATGATGTAAAAATTTAAAAGAAATTGTGACCAATTGCAAAAATAAAAGGTATATTCCTTATGCATTGTTGAATATTTTACCTTGCTTTTGAGGAACGATATGAAAAAGCTTTTCGCTATGACGCTTGCTTTGATGGTTGCGGCCGCCTTTGCTGCCCCCAATAAGGTCAAATCCAAGCTGGGTGATGTTGAACTCACTAAGGAAAAGGGTGGTGGAAGCGTGGTCTGCACCGCCGGGTTCAACGACGAACTTACGATCGTCAAGGATGGTGACACCGATGTGCTGGTCAAGGGTAGCTGCGGCCAGGGCTGGGTCCCCAAGTCCAAGGTCGAATACGTTGCCGCTCTCGCTGGTGACAAGTCCATGAAACTCGATGGCGTGGACGTGGTTGGCTGGCTCGATAACCCGAGCGCCGTGTTCGTGTTGGAAAACGACGACATGGACTTCGACGGTGTGAACATCGACCGTGACTTCAAGGAATACCTGCAGCACACGATGGACCGCGAAACCATGGAAATGCACAACAACGAAAACTAATCGTTGTCGCGTTTCGAACCGTTTTACGCCCCGCCTAGAGCGGGGCATTTTTTTTTACCCTCCCTAGTCTCATACAGCGCCGAAAGGCGCACATGCACATAATTGCTATTGCCTTAAGTAAGTATTTGAGATTAGGCAAATATGTGCGTGTCGGGAGGGTCTTAGGGAGGGCGAGTCGTGTGTGGCCCTCCCTAGTCTCTTATAAATTATCGTCGATCCAGCGGGTCCTTTCCCGCACCCACGATTTCAGGTCTTCGACCGCTTCGGCGTAATTTGAGTATGCCTTGGTGTGGGTGAACTCGTTCACGTTGCCGAGCACGTCGGGCCATCCGCGGTAGTTGTTCTCTGCCGCCTTCGCGATGGCTTGCGCGAAGGCGTCGATGGAATCGGGGAGTGCTTCGAATATGGCCCTATTCCTTTTCCAGAAGAGCTCTGATGCTTCCTTCACGTTGGGCATTTTGAGCATGCGCCTGTACCAGGAGTAGTCGCGTATGTACCAGCCGTCGGTGCCTTGCAGTTCGGCGGTGGCGCCGAACGCCGCGTCGAAATCCCATACCGGCCCCATGCGGATGACGCTCCCCGCGACCCATGTGAAAAACACGCTTGTGAGCGGGATGGCGTCGGGGTTCTTCGTGAATTCCTGTACCCAGTAGTGCTTGATGAAGGCGTCGACATCGAACCAGTTGTCTGGCACGCTGTCGAGCGCGAGCGAGTAGTCCTGGTGGATATACTCGAGGTAGCCTTCCAGGCTGTCGAGGTGGAGCCTGAGCCGGTCCATCGTTTCTTCGGTCGGGTCCTTCGGGGCGTGTATCCGGAACGCCATTTCGCGCTCGTTGATGACTACGGATTCGTCGTCTCGGTACTTGCGGTCCACTTCGACTAGGTACGAATCCTGGTTGTCGGGTATGTTCACGCGGTTCTTGCCCACCTTGATGGTTTCGCATAGCTGGTACACGCCGCGGTAGTTGCCGTTCAAGAAAAGTTCCACGAAACGGGAACGCGGGCTGTAGGCCATCCCCAGCCACTCCGAAAGCTTGAATGCGGTATAGTTCTTGACGAGGGTCTTGTCGCCGTAGTTCGCGAGGAGTGCCCAGTCCCTGTTTTCGGGCATGTCCAGGAGTGTTACTTTGTCTGTGAACGTGACCTTGAAACTGCGCTTGGGCATGGCAAGCGAGGTGTTGCCCCTTATGCGGATCATGAGCGGCATGGTGTCTGTAATGGCGGCGCCCCCCTCGGTAATTACGGCGTAGGCAGGGACGTCGGTTGTGTCGTCATCGGGCCTCTCCGGCGAGAGTGTTGCGATAAGCATCCTCGGGATTCCTGCATCGGGGTAGTAAGTCCGGTCGTTCTTGGTCGGGGCAAGCCTTTCGTATGCCATCAGGATCGAGAGAGAATCAATGGATTTGTCGAGGGTGTCGTCAATGGCGTTGGCGGTGTCGCTTGCTGTAGAATCCTGTGCAGTTGTTTCCTCATCCCACGGCGAGGAAATTTCCCTGTCGGAGCCGCTGTTGGAGCATGCCCAGCAGAATAGGGAGGCCATTATGGAAAGCAACGCCTTGCGCATATACTAATTATATACAATTCAGGCTCTTTCGGACCGTTTTTTTTCGGAAAAAATCGGAAACGTTTACCCATGTAACCGGCAAAGCCTTTTCCGCGGTTTTTGTCACGTGAAATATTGTCCCGAAAAATATAGATTTACACTTATTGCGGGAATGGCTCTTGAACCAGTTTTGGATAGCGCCTGCAGAAGGATGTGTATGAAGAAGATTGCGCTTTTGATGGCTGCCCTTTTGGCGGCGAGTGCGTTTGGCCGTATCGGGCCTGTGAGCCAGTATGGCCAGCTCCAGGCAGGCAAGGTTGGCAATGGCCCGGGCCGGATTTACGGTTCCTGCAAGGGCGTTACCAGCGGTAACGAGGTCGCGGTACAGGGCATGAGCCTCTTCTGGAGTATTGCTGCCGGTAGCGAAGGGGCTGATTATTGGAAGGCCCAATATGTGGACGGCTTAGTGGAAAAACACAGGATTCAGTTGATTCGTGCTCCGATGGGAGTCGACGAAGCGTTCTCTGCCAATGCTGGTTATTATTTCAATAAAAAAGAGTATTATCAGAACATGATGAATGAGGTAGTCCAGGCTGCCATCGATAACGACAT
Organism: Fibrobacter sp. UWT3; assembly: GCF_900230125.1. NCBI lineage: Bacteria > Pseudomonadati > Fibrobacterota > Fibrobacteria > Fibrobacterales > Fibrobacteraceae > Fibrobacter > Fibrobacter sp. UWT3. The sequence goes on from NZ_OCSS01000002.1 coordinate 682,936, forward strand.
CTATGTAATTATTGACTATCACAGTCACTGCGCGGAAACGAATACGAGTGGTGCTGCGGAGTTCTTTGAATACATGGCAAAGACATGGGGAAAGCATGACAATGTGATTTTTGAAATCTACAATGAACCGAAATTCGGAAATTGCAAGGACGATACCTGGCAAGATTTGAATGGTGCCAGAACCTATTGGACGAATGGTATTGCGCCCTATGCAAGGACCATTCTCCAGACAATCCGCAAATATTCGGACAACCTGGTCTTGGTGGGGACTCCGTATTTTGACCAGTATACGAATGCTGCCCTTGCGGCTCCGTTGAGCGATAGCAATGTCGCCTACACGTTCCATTATTATGCGGGGGACGACCAGTACGCCCATTCTATTGATAATCAGGGCGCAAATGCTGTTGCTGCCATGAACGGAGGACTTTCTGTTTTTGTGTCCGAATGGGGAAATTCCGCGCCCAGCGGTAATGGTGGCTTTAATGCTTCCAGTAGTGAAAAATGGTATAAATGGATGAAGAATAATAATCTTTCCGGAGCGAATTGGGCTGTGTCTGCAAAGAATGAGACTGCGTCGTATTTTACTACTTCTGGAGCGTGGAACTATTCTGAAAGTGGCCAGTGGGTGAACGATTCTGTTTTTGCTTTCCTCCCCAAGTCCTATACCGCCTGTTCTACGTCTCCGACCTCCAGCAGTTCCATTGCTAGTTCTTCTAGCTCGCTGCCTGCTGGCTACACCGACTACATCGACGACTTGGAAGACGGTGACGGCTTCGCCTATACTGGCGGCGAATGGTACGCCTATACCGACAAGGGCGACAAGGGTGCATCTACGATTTCCAATGGCCCAGGCAGGAACGATGGCTACAATGTTGTCGTTTCGGGCTCCACGGCGGGCAATTCCTCCAAGTATGTGGCTGGCGTGACTGGCGTGAAACTTTCTCAGGGTGCAAATCCGTACGATCCGTATGTGGCTCTCGGCGTTGCGTTGAACGAGGCGCAGACTGCCTACGACCTTTCTGCCTGTAATGAAATCAGTTACAAGTACAAGGGTGCTGCGCACAACTTCAAGGCCGAAGATACCAGCGTTACGGATTACGGCTACCACCAGATAACAAAGGCCGCATCGTCTTCTTGGACGTCGGTAACGGTTCCCTGGAACATGCTGTCGCAGGAGGCTTGGGCTAAGCCTGTGACGCTTTCCAAGAAGCGTGTCGCCAAGTTCACTTGGGAAATCAAGGGAACTCAGCCTGCGTACAACTACCTCTATATCGATGATGTGCGCTGCTCCGGTTTGGCGTTCAAGCCCGTGCCGTCTCCGGCATCGAGCAGTTCCTCCGTGAAGAGCAGTTCGAGTGTTGCGTCTTCTTCGAGCATGGTTTCGAGTTCATCGCAATCTTCGAGTTCTTCCAAGGTCCAGACTGTGTTCCAACTTACGAGCGGAAATGCTGACCAGACAGTGACTGCGGGGAATGCCATCAAGTCCATTGTCTATAGCATCAAGAATGTGACGAAGGTGAGTGTGAGCGGCCTTCCTGCCGGATTGATGGGCGCGATAAACAAGAGCAACACGACCTTCATGATATCGGGAACTGTAGCCGATAGTTTGACGGATAACGAATATGCATACACGATTGCCGTAACGGGAGTTGATTCGAATACAACTGCCACAGGCAAGATTACCGTGAAGCACAAGCCGGTGACGACGGTGTTCGAACTCATCAGCGGGAATCCTACGCAGACGGTGACTGCTGGCGACGAGATATCTCCGATTGTTTACCGGTACGAAAAAATCTCGTCTATTCGAGCGAACGTCATTTCGGGCTTGGATGCGGTAAAGGATGAGTCCGCGAAGACATACACAATTTCTGGCCGCATTCCGGAAAATACCGCTCCGGGTGAATATGGAATTCAGTTGGGCGTGCTTGGACCGGACACAAACTTCACCGTGAGTTCGGTAATCAATGTCAAGCGCAAGCCGGTTGTGACGACGATTGAACTTGTTAGCGGGAATGCGGAACAGACGGTAACTGCGGGCAACGCCATCGAGCCGATTGTCTACAGGTACGAGAATATGAGGCAGATTACCTTGTCTGGAATACCTGCAGGCCTGAATGGAACGAAGGACGACAATGCGAAGACTTATACGATTTCGGGTATTGTTGCCGATAGCCTGACTGACTACGTGTATGACTACACGATTGCGGTGACTGGTATAGACAACAATACTTCTGCAACGGGCAAGATTACGGTACGTCATTCCTCGAGTAGCGTTGCTTCGTCTAGCAGTGTACTGGAGTCTTCGTCCAGCGAGGAATCTTCTTCTAGCATGCCGGAATCGTCCTCTTCCTCTGTCGTTCCCGCTTCGAGTAGTGATATTTTGTCGTCTTCTAGTATGGAAGAATCCTCTTCGAGCGAAATTATTATCGTGGAATCGTCCTCTAGCCAAGTTATTATCGTGGAGTCTTCTTCAGGTGAATCGTCTTCTAGTAGTGAAGTTGTGATTGTAGAATCTTCTTCAAGTGCTCTGCCGGAATCGAGCAGTAGTGAACCGCCTTCTAGCAGCAGCGAAAGCACGCAGGTTGTTGTTTCGGGAAGCCTGGAGCAGACGGTTGCTCGCGGCGAAGCATTCGAAACTATCACGTTCAGCAACGTGCAGACATTCAATCGCGATACATGGAATATTTGGTTCTTTGATTTCAAGAAGTCTGGTGATGTGGTGACTGTCGAAGGTTCTGTGCATGAGGGCTTCCCGGTAGGTAAGGCTGTAGAAACCGTGACGGTTAACGGGCAGAAGTATGAGATTACGTTTGTCGTGACCGCTCCTGAAAGCAGTTCCTCCGTGGCGAGCAGCTCAAGCTCCGCGCCTTCTTCCTCCAGTGAAGTGCCGGTGTCTTCTTCTGGCGAGGCTTCGTCCTCCAGTGTCGAACCCGAGTCTTCCTCGAGTGCTGAGTCGGAAAGTTCTTCCAGCGAGTCTCCGACGCTCGCGATGTCGCGCGTATCAAGCCCGCTTTCGATGGTTGTCGCGGGCCGTACGCTCCATGTCTCGGGCACAAACGACATGTCGGTAGAAGTCTTCGACATGCAGGGCCGCCCGCTCATGGCGATTGCTCATGTGAAGGGCTCCGTGAATCTCGAAAGCCTGCACCAGGGTAACGTGGTGGTTCGCCTCCGTGCGGGCTCCAACACGCTGGTTCGCCGCATTGTGGTGAAGTAATCAAGAGTAATCTTGCACCGATAGGTGACCGCGCGAATAATCCGCGTAGTAGGGAAGGCAAAGCCTTCCCTTGTTTTTACACCTTCTTATAAAATGCGTAAATTTGCATATTTGCATAGATTTCCTATAGAATTTTTCTATATTTGTCGCCATGAAGTTTTCTAAAGGCGTCCAGGACGGCCTTCCGATAGGCCTCGGGTACTTCGCGGTGTCGTTCTCGTTCGGCATCGCAGGCTCCAAGCTGCTTTCCTGGCCGCTGGTCACGTTCATCTCGATGACGAACCTCACCTCGGCGGGCCAGTTTGCGGGTCTCCAGATTATGGCCGATGCCGCGGGCACTTTTATCGAGATGGCGATTGCGACTTTCTTTATAAACCTGCGTTACAGCCTGATGGCGATTTCCCTCTCGCAGAAGGTTGCGCCGAATTTCGGGACGTTCAAGCGCCTGCTGCTTGCAACGGGCATTACGGACGAAATCTACGCGCTTGCGGTAAGCCAGGCGGAACCAGTGACCGCACGGTACTTCGCAGGTCTAATGGTGCTCCCCTACATCGGGTGGTCCTCGGGTACGCTCTGCGGGGCGGTTTGCGGTGAAATCCTCCCTGCGGTAGTGACGAACGCCCTCGGGGTGGCGCTGTACGGCATGTTTGTCGCCATCGTAGTCCCGCAGATGAAGGCGCATCGCCCCACGCTTATCGCCGTCCTGATTGCAATTGCCTGCAGTTGCGCGTTCAGGTACGTGCCTGCGCTCAGTGGCGTGACTGTCGGGTTTGCGATTATCATCTGTGCGCTGGTCGCCTCGCTCCTCGGTGCAGCCATCTTCCCGGTAAAGGACGATGAAGATGATACGCCCGATGGCCAGGCCGGCGGGCAACCTGCCGGCATGCAACCTTCCGGCGCGCAACCCGCGGGGGAATGCAGACAAAGTAAGGAGGGCACATGAACCTGAGGGATTACTGCTTCTTCCTGCTCGTGATGGCGGGTGTCACCTACCTGCTGCGTGCGGTGCCTTTCGTCCTTTTGAAGGGCAAGATCAAGAGCCGCTTCTGGCGTTCCTTCCTCGCGTACGTTCCCTACACGGTTCTCGCCGCGATGACGGTGCCTGCCATCTTCTATTCCACGAACAGCGTGCTTTCGGGAGCGTGCGCGCTCGTTGCCGCGGTCATCGCGTCGCTCCTCGGGCGCGGCCTCGTGGGGGTTGCCGTTGTCGCCTGCGTTACGGTGCTCGGTGTCGACGGCATCATGCTTTTGCTATAAACTATAAACGACAAACGAATTGCAAATAAAAAAAGCGCCCCGTGCAGAGCGCTCTAATACCCATGTCCGGAATCGAACCGGAATAACCTCCTTCGGAGGGAGGGACACTATCCATTGTGATACACGGGCCCGGCCAATGATGCGCCGCTTGCGCGTCGCTTCATCCGGTTTTGTGCCTGCAAATATAGTAAAAGCGCGTCGTCATGGCGGACCTGCTCCGCCATCTCACTGTATGGACTAATCGACTATCTTGACAATCAGCTCGTGCGGTTCTGCGTCTACCACCAGCGCGTCGTGGAATTCGCCCACGTCGGCGTCGCCTTCCAGCACCTTCACGATATCGTCGTTCTCCATCGAGTTGCCTTCGGTGCGCCCGTAAAAATGGTATTCGCTTTCTTCCGCCACCTGGTCAATGATGATGCGAACCTTTTTCCCGATCATTGATTCGGCGTGTTCCGCGTCGATTTCTTCCTGTAGGTCGGTCACGGCATCGAGCCTTGCGCGCGCCTCGCTCTCGTCTACCGCGGGCAGGTTCATCTCCATCACGGGCGTGCCTTCTTCGGGGCTGAACACGAATCCGCCCAGGTGGTCGAACTGGATGTCTTCCAGCAGTTCCATCAGCTCTTCAAAGTCCTCGTGCGTCTCGCCGGGGAACCCGACAAGTACGGTCGTGCGGAGCGTGACTCCCGGAATGCGCTCGCGAATCTTGTGCAAAATATCGACGAGTTCCTTTTTGCGGTAGTTCCTCTTCATGTTCTTGAGCACGTTGTCGCTGGCGTGCTGGATAGGCATGTCCACGTACTTCACGAGGCGCGGTTCGTTTGCCATCAGGTCTAAAAGTTCGTCGTCCACGAACATCGGGTACCAGTACAGCGTGCGAATCCACGGGATGTTCGTGTTGTCGAGAATCGCGCGGAGCAGGCCGGCCAAGGTGCCGCCCTTCTTGCCCTTCTCGCGCCCGAAGTATGTCGTGTCTTGCGCGATGAGGGTAATCTCCTGCACGCCCTGTTTTACAAGTTCCTTGGCTTCTTCGACAATGTCTTCGATGCTGCGCGACACCTGCTTGCCGCGGATGAGCGGGATGGCGCAGTAGGCGCACCGCCTGTTGCAGCCTTCCGCAATTTTCAAATAGGCGTGGTGCTTGAACCCGCCGAGGTTCATGCGCGGGAGGTTCTCTGCATCGCAACTTTGCGGGGCGACAATTCCCATCTTCTTCAGGAGTTCGCCCGGCTTGTACGTGCCTACCCAGTAGTCCACCTCGGGCAGTTCCTTCACGAGTTCCTCGCCGTAACGGCCCGAGAGGCAGCCCGATACAATCAGTTTCTGCTTGGGCTTCTTTCCGTTAATTTGTGCGAGAATCGCGTTGATGGATTCTTCCTTCGCAGCCTCGATGAACCCGCACGTGTTCACCAGGATGTAGTCCGCCTTGGCAGCGCTGTCGCAGGTGGCAAAGCCCGCGTGCAGCATCTCGCCGACGAGGTTTTCCGCGTCGACCTGGTTCTTGGCGCATCCTAAATGGACAACGAAAACTTTGGGTTTCTTTGTAGGCATGTTTGCAAATTTAGAAAATAGAATTTGCTTTGCAATGATTTTTTAGGGTATGAAATTCATGCGGGAGGGGCCCCAGCTCGGAGTGGACGCCTATGGCGTCCATGGCTGCGCTCGGTCATAGCGGCAATAAATTGCCGCTGCGACGCTCGCTTGCACACTACTGCGAAGGCCGCACGGGCCCCTCCCTGCACCCTCCCCATCCTGGCGCAAGCGCCAACCTTACGGCTCAGCCATGGCCATACAAGTATGGCCGCGGCACTCGCCTTGATCGGTTGTGGCCGACGCCTTCCATATATTAAACTGCATCGTTTATTTCAAATTTAAGACTGTGGATTCTGGAATAAGAACGTTTATTTGGGTGGTGAAACTGTTTATCTCAAAAGAAAAAAAGAACTCCGATTGGAGTTCTTTTTTTGAATGGTTTTTCGAACCGCTTATTCCCAGTCGTCCACGAAGTCTTCTGCAGGCGGGGCAGGGGGTGCCGCAGGTGCAGGAGCGGGCGCCGGAGCAGGTGCCGGTTCGGGTGCGGGAGCAGGCGCAGGTGCGGGTTCCGGTGCGGGAGCGGGTGCCGGTTCAGGCTCGGGTGCGGGCGCAGGTGCCGGTGCAGGCGCGGGTTCAGGTTCCGGAGCAGGAGCAGGCGCGGGTGCCGGTTCGGGTTCAGGGGCCGGGGCCGGTTCGGGCTGGTTGTCCTGCGGAGGAGCGTAGTACGAACTGGATTCGCCTCCGTTGTCGGAATCTCCGGCCGGGTTGCCGACCTCGTCGTTTCTGCTGTTGTCAACCCACCACTGGAAGTTCAGTGCGCTAAGCACCTGCTTGCCGTATTCCTGGGCATTCGCGAAGGTCGCGAAGTAGCCGATACGCACGCGGTAGTAGGTACCCTCGAGTTCGCCCGGGTTTTCCACCTCGGCGACGTAGGCCTCGATTTTCTGTTCTGCAAGTTTCTTCACGATGGCGTCGGCACCCTTCTTAGAGGGCTGGATGCTCACCTGGATAACAAACTGGCCGTCTTCCTGGGGCTGGATGTTGCCGGTAACTGCCGGGGCTTCCTTGGCGGGTTCGGCCTTCTCGTCCTTCTGGGCGTTGCCCTGGGAAAGGGACTGGATCGGCACGAGTTCCGGTTCATCGGCGGGTGCCGGAGCCGCTTCGGTCTTGGTGACTGCGGGTGCCGGTTCCTTTTTCTGCATGTCGGGGACTATTTCCTCTTTTTCGCCACATCCGCAAAGGAGGGCGCCTGCGAGGGATACGACGCATAAGCTAGACGACCATGTCTTTTTCATTAAATACTCCGGAAAATGAATGGCATGCCTGTTAGGCAACACTAAAAATATATATAAGTCTTTGATGTTCCGCAAGTTATAATTAAAAAAATGCCCATTTTTTGTCCAAAAAACGCCTGATGTGCCCCCACCCTTGACGAAATCGGCAGAGTTAAATATATTTGGGCTCTCAAACTGAATTTTTAACCAAAGGATAATCGTGATCGGCGTTATTGTTAAGTCCAACGAACCTTTCGAACGCGCTCTCAAGCGTTTCACCAAGTCTTGCGAAAAGAACGGCATCATTTCCGATGTCAAGAAGCGCCAGCGCTTCGAAAAGCCCTCCGAAGAAAAGAAGCGCATCGAAACTGCGGCCCGTCGCAAGCGTCTCAAAGAGATTGCTGACCAGAACCGCAAGCGTCTCTACTAATAACAATTAGTATATTGCGTAAAGGTGAGTCGCCGATCCATGATCGGTGGCTCGTTGCGTGTTTTATAACAAAAGCGGTGAGACCGCAAAGGATTCACTATGGCAAGCGAACTTCTTGCAAAAATCAAAGACGATATCAAGACAGCCATGAAGGCGCACGACGCCGAGACTCTCGGAACGCTCCGCACCCTCCATTCCGACATCAAGAACGAGGCCATGAAGGCTGGCGCCACTCCGGCCCAGATCGAGGAGACTATCACCGACGCGATGTGCGTGGACGTGCTCGCCCGTAGCGTGAAGCAGAAGCAGGAAGCCATCGACATCCTCAAGAAGGGCGGTTTCATGGACAAGATTCCGGCCGAGGAATCCTGCATTGCGCTCTACCGCAAGTACATGCCCGCCGAAATGACCGAGGACGAAGTCAAGGCCCTCATCGCCGAAATCAAGGCCGCGACCGGCGCCGCAAGCCCGAAGGACATGGGCAAGATCATGAAGGAACTCTCCCCGAAGGTCAAGGGCCGCTTCGACGCCAAGCGCGCATCCGCCTTGGTTCAGGAAGCGTTGAAATAGAAGGAAGTGTCATCCTGAGCTATACGAAACTAAGAACTTTAGTTCTAAAGTTGAGTTATCCTCTTTGTGGAGGAGAGGCGTAGCCTCGAAGTCGATATACAAGACTTGGGGCTTTAGCCCCATAGTCGCGTTAGGTTCGAAGGAGCAGGATCTAGTCCCTCATTGTTATGCCCGGCCTGACCGGCAATTTTTCATCCCCGCGCAAGCGGGGATTTTTTGTTAATTCTTTTATCCCTTCTTCCCGCTGATTTCGTTCTTGAGCCCGATGAATTCATAGACGTACGGGCTCTTCACGACATCTTGGAGTTTCAGCGGATGGCCTGATTGCGCAATGCGGGACTGGACGATTGCACTCATTTTTGCGGGATCCTTGCTCAGGGCCGTGCGTTCGAAGTAGTTCGAGTCAATTTGGCGTTTGAGTTCGCGGAAAGACCAAACGCCTTTGATAGATTCCAGTTCGTAAAAGACCCTGCCCAACGGATTTTCGACACCCATAATGAGCAAGAAGTGCGAATACGAGAGATGATTAAAGAGTTTTTCAGACGGAATTTCAAGTTTTTCAGATTGGGCAAACGGTGTTTGCCCAATTTGGCAAACAGTGTTTGCCAAATCTGTTTCCGACGGTGGCAAAACGTCCAATTTTGCCCCTAAATCAGCCGTCAATGCCCTGGTTGCCCCGAATTCTGCAGCAGTAAATTCCAGAACGGGGCGTGTCGCGCCTGCAAAGAGGACGGCGTCAAGCAGAGAGTTGAACTACCCGCCCGGAACGAATGCGCTGTCAGCGGGATTGACTGCTATTACTGAATTGTAATATATAAAAACGCGTGACAAAAAACAAGAGGAAGGTTATCTTTACTCCCGTGTCCACATTCACCAAGTACATCCAGAACGAGGAGCATTACTCCGAGGTCATCGCACGGATTGCGAAGGTCCGCGAGACGTTGTGGATTGGCACTGCCGACATCAAGGATGTCTACGTGAAGCAGGATGGCGAATCGATGCCCTTGCTCGGGCAACTGGCCGCACTCCTGAAGCGTGGCGTTGGCGTGCGGCTTATTCACGCGAAGGAACCTGGCCCGAACTTCCGCGAGGACTTCGACCGCTTTAAGATTTTGGCGACCGACCTTGAGCGCGTCATGTGCCCGCGGGTGCATTTCAAGATGATGATTTTTGACTTGGAAACCGCCTACATCGGTTCCGCGAACTTGACGGGTGCGGGCATCGGCATGAAGAGCAGCTTGCGCCGCAACTTTGAGGCGGGTATTCTCACCAACGACCCCGAGCTTGTACAGCCCGCTATCGAACAGTTCGACACGCTCTGGATGGGCTCGCACTGCAAAAATTGTGGTCGCCAGGAATTCTGCGGCGACCGGATTAAGTAAATTTCATATATGCCCACGTCGCAATCCAAAATTCAGGAACTGGAACTGCTCTACAAGATCAGTTCCATTCTGAACCAGACGCTCGATTTCGAGAGCGTCGCGCACCCGATTCTGGAAGTGGTGGAATCGACGATGGGCGTGGAGCATGCGACGCTTACGCTTTACAACCGCCACACCGGCGAAATATCCATCGAAATTGCGGAAGGCTTGAGCAGCTGCCAGGCGCGCAAGGGCCGCTACAAGGTGGGCGAGGGCATTACCGGTCGCGTCGTGGAAACGGGCAAGCCGATTATCATTCCCTCGGTCGCAAAAGACCCGGACTTCCTCGACCGTACGGGGCGCGGCAAGACGGAGGACAAGGCGTTCCTCTGCGTGCCTGTCATCATGGAGCATCAGGTGATTGGCGCCTTCAGTGCCGACGTCCAGAATCCGGTAGAAGATGAACTTCCCGAAAAACTTCGCCTGCTGGAAATCATCGCGCAGATGCTTGCTGCGGCAGTGAAGCTCCGTCGCGAAGCCCGCGAAGAAAATGAACTTCTGAAGGCCGAAAACGAACGCTTGACATTGGAACTCAAGGACCGTTTCCAGCCCGACAACATTATCGGGCGTTCCAGCGAGATGCAGCGAGTGTACGCGCAGATTGACCAGGTTTCAAAGAGCCCCCTACCCGCGCTCATCGTGGGTGAGGTCGGCACGGGCAAGGGGCTTGTAGCCGAAGCTATCCATTACCGTTCCGACCGCAACATGGGCCCGTTTGTCCGCGTCCATTGCGCCTCCATGCCGGAATCGGTACTTGACCGCGAACTTTTCGGCAGCGTGCGCGGTGCCCTCGTGGGTGTGTTCGCCGAGACGCCCGGCCGCGTAGAACAGGCCGAAGGTGGCACGCTGTTCCTGGACGAAGTGGGCGAGCTTTCGCCAAACCTTCAGGTAAAGCTATTGCGCCTGTTGCAGAATGGCGAGGTGGAACGCATTGGCGCCCGCATTCCCAAGAAGGTGAACGTGCGCGTGATTGCGGCCACCACCAAGAACCTGCAGCAGATGGTCGAAGAAGGAACCTTCCGTGAAGACCTCTATTACCAGCTGCACATTTTCCCGATTTACGTGCCGCCGCTCAGGAACCGCAAGACAGACATCGTGCTCCTGGCGGACCACTTTGTGGAGCATTACTGTCGCATCGTAGGCAAGAACGTGCGCCGCCTTGCCCGCACCACCATCAACATGCTCATGAGTTACCCGTGGCCCGGAAACGTGCGCGAACTTGAAAATGGAATCGAGCGCGCCGTCCTCGTTGCTGACGAAGACGTCATCTACCCGCACCATTTCCCGACCACGCTGCAGACCGCCGAAACCAGCGGCACTCCCGTGAACGGAAACCTGAAACTCATGGTGGAAGCTTACGAGAAGGATATCATCTGCGATGCCCTCAAGAGTAGCAAGGGAAAAGTCGCCGCTGCTGCGCGCAGTCTTTCCACGACTCCGCGTATTTTAACGTATAAAATCAACCAACTTGGCATAGACCTCGCCAGTTTCGGTAAATAAACTGACTGCAGTCAACTCTCGATAGCCGACTAATTCTATATTTATCCCGTATGATTATCCATTCCTTCTACATGGGCTTTCAGTGATTAGTGGTTTAGACTTGTAATTTCCCTAACCACTAACCACCAAACACTAACCACTGAGAAAATTATGCAATTCCGTCCCGTTAAGGAACAGCTTGATATTTTGATGCGCGGCGTTATCGATGTCGTGCCGCAAGAAGAACTCGAAAAGAAACTCCAGAAGTCCTACGATACCGGAGTCCCGCTCCGTATCAAGATGGGTGTTGATCCGACTGCCCCGGACGTTCACTTCGGCCACACGGTCGTGATGCGCAAGCTCCGCCAGTTCCAGGACCTGGGCCATACCGTCGTGCTCATCGTGGGTGACTACACTGCCCAGATTGGTGACCCGAGCGGTCGCAACAAGGCACGCCCGCGCCTCAGCCACGAGCAGGTGCTCGAGAACGCGAAGGAATACCAGGAACAGTTCTTCAAGGTCGTCCGCCGCGACCAGGTGGAAATCCACTACAACGGCGAATGGTTCTCCAAGCTCCCGTTCAGCAAGGTGACCGAACTCATGGGCCAGTTCACCGTGGCCCAGATGCTCGAACGCGAGGATTTCCACAACCGCTACACGGCCAATACGCCGATTAGCCTGCACGAGTTCATGTACCCGATGATGCAGGGCTACGATTCCGTGGCCATCAAGAGCGACGTGGAATTGGGCGGCACCGACCAGAAGTTCAACGTGCTTCGCGGTCGTGACTTGCAGATTTTCGAAGGTATGGAACCGCAGATTGGCCTCTTCATGCCTATCCTTCTCGGTACCGACGGCAAGGTCAAGATGAGTAAGTCCATCGGCAACTACGTGGGCCTGAACGAGCCCGCCGACGTGATGTACCACAAGATTTACAGCCTCGCCGACAGCATCGTCGAGAACTGGTTCGAACTCCTCACCAACATCCCGCTTGCAGAAATCAAGCAGATGATGGCCGATATCGCCGCGGGCAAGATGAACCCCAACGATGCGAAGCACCGCCTCGCCATCGATATCGTGACGCAGTACTACGGCGCAGAAGCCGCCGAGGCCGCCGCCGCGAAGGAACGCGAAATCCACAGCGGAAACGCCATCCCGAGCGATGCTGCCGAATGCAGCGTGGCGGCCGGCACCTACGGTGCCCTGGATCTGCTTGTGGAAATCAAGGCCTTTGCATCTAAGGGCGAAGCCCGCCGCATGATCCAGAACGGCGGCGTCAAGATTGCGGGCGAAAAGCTCGCTGACCCGCAGGCCTCGTTTGAAATCAAGGGCGGTGACCAGCTGGTTGTCCAGGTGGGCAAGCGCAAGTTCTACAAGGTGAATTTCTAGTACCATGCCGCAAGAAATCCTCATACTCGGTCTCAATCCCGCCTGGCAGCGTTTGTTCTTTTTGGACAAATTCACTCCGGGCGAGGTGCACCGCATAACGAACGTTGAAGAATACGCTTCGGGCAAGGGAATCAACTGCAGCCGCGTGTTGCAGAACCTGGGCGGAAAGCCCCTCCTGATGCACTTCCTCGGGTCCGACCACGGGTCCCGCATTTTCGACGAGATTTCCGGTTGCGGCATAAGCCAGGCCCCGATATGGATTAAGGAACCGACACGCACCTGCACGACTATCGCCTGCGGGGGCGAAGCGACGGAACTTATCGAGCCTTCTCCGGTACTTACCGATATCGAGAACAAGGATTTCGCGCAGACTCTTGGGGAATACTGGAACACGGCGCAGTGCGTTGCCCTCTGCGGGTCTTTCCCCGGGAACTTTAACGTTGAGTGCATCAACGATCTCGACTTTACGGGCAAGCGCGTGTTTGTCGATGCCATCGAGAATATCGACTCCTGGCTCGAGAAGGGCGTGGAACTGCTGAAGATCAACATGCACGAGTACAGCAAGTTGCTCGACCGCATGGAAATTCCGCAGGTGAAGTCGAGCCCGCAGTTCTGGAAAATGACCGCGACCGCAGTGCTCGAGCGCCTTCCCATCAAGAACCTCGTGGTAACCGACGAGGAATCGCCGGTACGCGCGTTCCGCCTGGTCGAAAAGAAGTTTCAGAGCGCGATAGTCACGCCTCCCGCAGTCGAGGTGCAGAACAGCGTGGGTGCGGGCGATTCGTTCTTTGCCGGCTGGCTTTATGCCGATAGCATGGGCCTCGAATTCGAGGAATGCCTCGTGAAGTCGACCGCCGTCGCTGTGGCCCGCTGTGAAGTCGACAAGCCCTGGATGCTTTCGCTTGAGCGCGTTGCCGAGCTGGAAGAAACTATCCGCGAAAGCCTCGAACAGCAGGAATAGGCAGGCCGGCATGAACGGGACGCTTGTCGTATTTGCCTCGAAGCAGGAATTCAACACGATTTTCCCGCAGATATCCGCTGTGGTGGCGTCCACTACGCCGCAATCCATAGACAACCGTTTCGATGTCGCCGTGTGCGGGGTGGGAATGCTCGACTTTTCGGCGAACCTCGCGTACCTCCTGGCGAAGAACCGCTACGAGCGCGTAATCCAGGTGGGCATCTGCGGGGCATATCCCAATCGCGGGATAGAAATTTGCGACGTGGTGCGTGTCGATACCGACGTTGTCGGCGATATGGGAATCCAGACACGTGAAGGCCATTTTGTCGCCTGGAAGGATGCTTCTGGTGAAGACGGCGTATATGCGGGCGAGTCGCCGCGATTCCTCACGATTGCGCTTGCGTCTATACGTTCCGTTGCCGGCGTCTCGGTGAACTGCTGTACCGGTACCAAGTACCTGGCGCTCCGTCGTGGCGGGCTCTTCAAGGCCGATGTCGAGAGTATGGAAGGCGCGGCATGCTTTGCCGTGTGCAGGCGCTTTGGCGTTCCTGCCTACCAGTTCCGTGCGGTAAGCAACATCGCGACCGACCGCGACATCTCTACCTGGAAGATTCCCGAAGCCCTCATGGCCCTCAAGGAACAGGTCCTAGACAACCTTTAACCCGCGATAAACATTCATCGGCCAGCGATAAACATCTTTCGTCCCGCGATAAACATTCTTCGCCCTGCAATAAACATCCCGCCCCCCACATCATCAATTATCCATCATCCATCATCAATCATCCATCATCAATTATCCATGCGTCTTTCTCTCGGCATTTCCACCTGTCCTAACGACACCTACATCTACGAGGCGCTTGTCGCCGGTCTCGAGAATTCCCCTTTTGAATGGGACGTGCATTTTGCCGACGTGCAGACATTGAACGAGATGATTATCGCGGGCAAACTCGACGTGGCCAAAGTGAGCGCGCAGGTTTACCCGAAAATTCGTGACAACTACGTATGCCTAGGGTGCGGCGGCGCCATCGGGTATGGCTGCGGCCCGCTCCTGCTTTCTTCTGTGTCCGGCGCCTTCGACCCTGCAAAAGAAACTGTACTCCCTGGAGCGAACACGACGGCCGCGCTCCTTTTCCGGTTCTGGTTTGCCCACGAGTTCGGCGTAAAGTCCGGCCGCCCGGGTGCGTGTGCGCCGCAGGTGCGCTATGCGCTTTTCAACGAGGTCTACTCCTCGCTGCTCAACAAGTCTGCGGTTCAGGGTGTAACCATTCATGAACATCGCTTCACCTGGAAACGTGACGGGCTTCACATGTTGCAGGACCTCGGCGCCTACTGGGAACAGGAAACGGGCTCGCCGATTCCGCTCGGGATTGCAGTCGCGCGCCGCTCGCTTTCGTACGAACTTGTCAGGAATATCGAGAAGGAGATTCGCGATAGCCTCTCGATGGCTCGGAAAAGGTCGGAACTTGTGACCCCGTTTATTCGTGAAAAAGCGCAAATTTCCGATGAAAAAGTCATCGAATCGCACATAAAAATGTTCGTGAACGACTTTTCCGAGAGCGTGGGCGAGGCGGGTCGGCGCGCGCTCGAGTCCCTTTGGGGTATCGCAGATTGTTGATAACCTGTTGATAACAACAAAAATCGTGTAATAATCCGTAAACGTAAAATTGTTTTTACAAAACTGCGAATTTTTGCGAAAAACTTTATTTATTTTCCAAAAAGCACTTTTTTTGGGAGTTCGCTTATGAGTTTAGTCAACGACCTCGATCTCGAAGTTGAAAACTTCAAACGTGAGTACGAAAAGTTCGAACGCGGCAACAATTCCGCTGGAACGCGTGCGCGCAAGGTTCTGCAGGATATCAAGAAGACCTGCCAGGAGATTCGCGTGTCCATCCAGGGGGCGAAGAAGGAGGAGGAAAAGTCCAACCTTTCCCCTGAGAATTGACGTTCAAGGCCTGCCTAACGGGCACTTTTTGCTTTTTTTAAGCGTTTTTTTGGGTTATTTCTCAAAAAGCGTTTGACTAGAGCCCGTTATGAAGGTATATTCCCATTCGGGTTTTGAATTTGTCGATTCGGCAAACCAAAAAACAAACGATTTTATGTGTTCTATGATTGGAGAAACGTAGCAGTATGACCCTAAAGAAACTGGTCTTAATTACGGCCGGGGCTTTGCTTCTTTCCGGAACCGCCATGGCAAGAATCATCAACGTGCCTGGCGAATTCCAGAAAATCGGTGACGCTCTCGGTAATGCCGATGCTGGCGATACCATCAAGGTAGCGCGCGGCACCTACAACGAAAACATCACTCTCGTGATGGGCGTGATCCTGAAAGGCGAAGATCCGCTGACAACAATCATCGATGGCGGCCGCAATGGTCCGACCGTCATGGGTACTTCGGGCGCAGAAATGTCGCACTTCACTGTGAGGAACGGTCTCGAAGGCATCCTCTGTGAAAACGCTGCCCCCTACATTCACCACTGCTACGTGATGGATAACCACGCTACGGGTATCGGTGCGTTCATCTCGCTGCCGCATCTCCGCAACAACGTGGTGTACGGCAACCGCTGGTCCGGCATCCTCGCTTGGGGTGCAAAGTCCCTCGATGCCTTCATCGAGCACAACGTCGTGCTCCGTAACGGCTATTCGGGCCTTGCCCTGAAGGGACCGACCAACGTGGTCGCCCGTAACAACATCTTCATGGAGAACCACTACTACGGTGTGTTCGCCGACCCGGCCGCCGGCCAGACGAAGGTGGAGTACAACAACATCTACAAGAACTACTACCCGTTCAACCACTTCATCAAGGTGAACCGCACCAACGTTTCCCTCGATCCGAAGTTCATGAACCACTCCCTCTCGAAGCCGAACTTCTACTGCCAGTCCACCTCGCCGATGCTCAAGCGCGGTAAGGGCAAGCTCGACATCGGTCTTACGACTGTCGAGGTTGTGAAGGAAGAAGAACAGGCCGAAGAAACCCGCAACCCGGATACCGATGCCGATGGCCTCTGCGATCCGTGGGTTTCCGAAGAAGGCGTTTCCGACAAGTATGCTTCTGTTTGCACCGGCATCGACAACTGCCCCGAAGAAGCCGAAGACTTCGACGGTTACCAGGATGACGATGGCTGCCCGGATGCCGACAACGACCGCGACGGTCTCTGCGACCCGTGGGTCGAAGCCAAGGGCTTGCTCGCAAACTTTGCTCATGTGTGCCAGGGTGTTGACCGCTGCCCCGAACAGGCTGAAACCCAGAACGGTTACAAGGACGACGACGGATGCCCGGACGAAGTCCCGCAGCCGCCGAAGAAGGTGTTCGTGCTTGAAGGCGTGAACTTCGAATCCGGCAAGGCGACCATCACTCAGGACTCTCACGTGTCCCTCATGAAGGTTGTCGACATCATGGAAACCTTCCAGGAAGCGACGTTCGAAATTGTGGGTCATACGGACAACGTTGGTTCCAAGGAAAAGAACAAGCAGCTCTCCGCCGACCGCGCCGCTGCAGTGAAGAACTTCCTTGTCGAAAATGGCATTAACGAATCCCGCATTGTTACAAGCGGTAAGGGCGACTCTCAGCCGGTTGCCTCTAACAAAACCCCCGAAGGGCGTGCGCAGAACCGTCGTATCGAGTTCATTCGCACGGATATCAAGTAAAGGAGTAGGTGATGATGCATACTAGTTTCATCAAGACATCGGTCCTCGGACTTACAGTGGCGGCCAGCTCCCTGTTTGCTGACGCTACCTACTCTCCGCACAAGTATCAGCAGAACGACTGGTTCGCAGAATTCGGCGGCAACACCGCCATGTACGTGAACCCGGCCAGCATTGCTGAAACGGAACAGTTGGAATTCAGCGCTGCGTTCTTCAGCTCCATCAGCGGCGAAGCAAGCCAGGAATACGTGAGCTTGACTTTCCCGATGGACTACAAGCACACGCTCGGCTTCTCGTTCTTCGAGAACGGCGCTTCTATCGACGGTGGCAAGTCCTACGGTGAATACGCGTTCATGTTCGGCTATGCCTACAACCTCTTCCAGTTGATCTCTCTCGGTGTGGACATCTCGGTGCTCTACATCAACCAGTTCGACGACGTGAAGCAGGTGACCTTCGGTTCTGACATCGGTATCAGTTGGAACCCGCTCGCTTCTTCCAAGCTCGGCTACCTCCTCGTGGGTGTCGCCTTGCAGAACGTGCTGCAGCCGGCCATCGCCACGAGCGACGACGCTCCGGCAGTGGTGCTCTTCACCGAAAGTGAAGCCTACAAGATTCCCGCGAACCTGAACTTCTCCTTGTTCTACCGCGGTCTTAACAGGAGCCTCGAAGCGAAGATCGAAGCATCCTTCATTGACATCATGCACGATGACGAGGAAGGCGGCGAAGGCTTCAACCTCGAGACCAGCTTCACCTTGACCTACTACCTCTCCCCGCACTTGGGCGTGCGTGGCCGTTTCACCAAGGAAGGTTACTTCGTTGCTGGTGCTACGGTGAACGTGAAGGACGTGAGCATCTTCCGTTACCTCCAGTTGGATTTGGAAATGTCTCATGACGACCTCTACGCCAAGAAGAACCGTGGTTTCATCTGGGCCGTGAAGATTACTTCTCGCTTCGGTGACACCCGCGAAGAGAAAATCGGTGAGGAACGTTACCGTCGCTTGAAGATCGAACCTGAAAACGACTACCGTGCCGCAATGCGCCTGTACTTGAACCGTCAGTTCCTCGAAGCTGCTTACGCCTTCGGTAAGGTCCAGACCAAGTACCCCGCATTCCACCTCGTTGACCAGGCTGCGTTCTACAAGGCAAAGTCTTTCGAAAACCTCCGCATGCACAAGGCTGCAAAGTCCGTGTACGAAGACGCTATCAAGCGCTATCCGCAGAGCGACCAGAAGGCCAAGTACCACTTCCAGTTGATGAACATCGACTATAAGGAAGGCAAGTACACCGAAGCCATGAGCAAGTACCAGAACATTGCCCAGAAGTTCGGTGAAAGCGACGTGAAGGCCGACGCCGACTACGTTGCCGGCCAGATCAAGTTCGAACAGGGCCTCTACCAGGAATCTGTCGACCTGCTCGCCGCCATCCTTCCGGGTAACGCGAACTACTTCTATGCCCGTTACACCATGGGTATCGCCTACAGCCGCCTCGGCAAGTTCGAAGAAGCTGAAAACTGCTTCCGCGACATTACCGAGCAGCAGTACTCCAACCAGTCCGAACAGGACCTCCAGGACGCTGCCCGCGTGAAGCTCGGCCACCTCTACTTCTCCGGCGAGAAGGCTGACATTGCCGCCGCCGCCCAGATGTATGGCCAGGTGCAGGCCGGTTCTCCGGTGTACGACGAAGCTATGCTCGGCATTGCATGGTCCTTCCTCAAGGTAAACAAGCCGGACGAAGCCATGAAGCCTGCCCAGTGGATCATTTCTAACCTTCCGGAATCCTTCCTCGTGTCCGAAGCCTACCTCGTCCAGGGTTACTGCTACTTCATGAAGAAGGACTACCAGAATGCTGCCAAGTCTCTCGAACAGGCTGAAGCCAAGACCGAGAAGCCGGCTGTGTCCGTGGCTGCCCGCGATAGCGCCCGCCAGGCATACGACGCTATGCAGAGCGAATTCGACTCCGTGCAGGTCCAGGCACTTGACCTCGCTCGCCAGCTGCCCACCCCGCGTGTGGAAAGCAAGCGTGAGGCTCTGCGCCCGACCTTCGACAAGGCCAACCAGGCTATCGAAGACTACGCCGCGTTCACCCAGAGGGCCATCCAGAGTGACCGCTTTGAATCCAACCGCAAGCGCATCCTCGAAGATGCGGGCTTCACTCTCGCTACTGTGAAGACCAAGATGGGCCAGGGCTCGACTTCTTCCGAAGCGGCTCAGGAACTCGAAGAATTGGAGGACCTGGAGTAATCCGGGGCCTTCCCTTTTTTATGATTATATAGGTGGATAGAGAACGATGAAAAAAATCATTCTTGTCGCTGCGATTGTTTGCTCCTTTATCGGAACTTCTTTCGCCGCATCGGATCCTTGTAAGGAAAAGACCAACGAAGCAAAGAAAATGCTTGCCAAGTGCAAGTCCATCGGGAAGGGCAAATCTGGTTATGAGCAGTGCGCCAGTTCCTATAAGGTAATCAAGAACCAGGCCGAACAGGCATGCCGTTCCGGCGGCCTCGACGAACAGGGCATGGTGAAGGCCATCGAGCAGTGGGAAAAGCTCGCCAAGGGCGAAACCTGTAAGGGCAAGAAGTCCGACCGCTGTGCCGGTGCTCTCCAGCAGCTGGGTCACTACCAGTTCATGCTCGAAGAAAAGCAGTTCCTGGATATCCAGGGCCAGTACGAAGAAGATGTCGCCTGGTGTGCCGACCGCGATAACAAGCCGGCCAAGTGTGCGAACATCGGCCAGTACCCGAAGGCCGACCACCAGAAGTCCCTCGGCTACTTCCTCGAGTACATCGACAAGTACCCGAAGGCTCCGAAGATTCCGGTGGTGCTCTACCAGGCCGCTGCCGTGCAGGAAGCTAGCGGCGAAGACGAAAAGGCGTTCAAGCTCCGCGATCGTCTCGTCAAGAACTTCCCGAACGACGGTCTCGTGCCGAAGGCATGGCTCCGTATTGCCGAATACCACTTCATGAACCGCAAGTTCCGTGACGCTATCGCCGCCTACAAGAAGGTGACCGGCTTCGAGAACCTCACCGGTAAGGAAGCGGCTCTCGCCATGTACCACTTGGCTGAATCCTACTACAACATCGCCGAATACGAAACGGCTGCTTACAAGTACTACGAATATATCATCGGTGCCGACAAGGGTAAATATCCTAACGACTTGCGCGCTGAAGCTATGGACTTCATGGCTGCCTCCTTCTCTGACCTTGAAGGTGGTGGTGTCGCCGAAGCTGAAGCCTTCCTCAAGGACAAGAAGGTGCCGTTCAAGGATTCCGTGTACTACCGCATTGGTATGAAGAACAAGGACCACGACCGTAACGAAGAAGCTGTCCAGTCCTTCAAGCGCTTGATGCAGATCAACCCGGACTACATCGACGCTCCGCTCGCCGATATTGCCATGATCGAGATCTTGCTCGTCCAGCAGAAGTTTGACCAGGCTCAGGAATACCGCTATGTCGTGGTGAAGCGCTACGACAAGAACTCCTCCTGGCGCAAGAAGAACGCCAAGTATAAGGAATCCGTCGCGAACGCTGACAAGGCTATCCGTGGCGCTATGCTCGAAATTCCGCACTACCATCACCAGCAGGCTGCCAAGATCACCAAGGAAGGTGATATCGAAGGCGGTAAGCGTCGCTATGCCGAAGCTATCAAGGCTTACGAGGCATTCCTGACCCGCTACAAGAACGAGCCGACTTGGGATGAATACACCGTGCATATCGACCTCGCTGCTGCTTACCAGGAAATGGGCCAGCATGCGAACGCCGCCAAGATGTTCAACTGGATTGTCGATACCGACACTACCCGTTATGGCCGTCGTGCCCTCGGTTCCGCTGCCCTCCTGAAGAAGGAAGAAGCCGCGTACAACGCCGTGCTCATGATGGACCAGGCCCGCGAAGCCGCTCTCAAGAGCAAGGCTAACGGCGATACGGTCAAGGCTTACGACCTCCCCGAAACGAAGGCTTACTTCGCCCAGGTGGACAAGTACATGCAGAAGTTTGGCCAGAACAAGGAAGCTGCCGAACTTTCCTACAACGCAGCCCTTGTCCATTACAATGCCAAGAAGTTTAAGACTGCGGTTACGGTTCTTCGCGAACTCCGCCAGAAGTACCCGAACCACCAGTACATCTTGCTCATCAGCCAGATGCTTGCCAAGTCCTTGCTTGAATCCAACCAGCTCGATGAGGCTCTCACCGAATTCGAATGGCTGTTGAAGCAGTACACGCAGGTGAAGGCCACCAAGAACGACTCGATGGCTAAGGAAACCGAAAAGGCTATCGCATTTGTGCTCTACCAGATGGCTGAAAAGGCTGTCAAGGAAGGCCAGTACGAGAAGGGTGCCAATGCTTACCTGGCTCTCGTGAAGCGTTACCCGAAGGTCGAGATTGCCGACAAGGCTATCTTCGAAGCCGCTGCCGCGTTCGAAAACGCGAACCAGTACAACAAGGCTGCCGAAACCTTCATGATTCTCCCGAAGCAGTACGCAAGTTCTCCGCTCACTATCAAGGGCGTGCTCCGTGCCGCATCCGCATACAAGAAGGACAACAAGCCGCAGATGGCTGCGACCACGTTCCTCTTCATCACGAACAACTTCCCGCAGGATTCCATGGCGTTCCAGGCAATCGGCTTTGCTGCCGCCGTGTATGACTCCATCCCGGATAAGAAGAACGCTGCTGTTACCTACGAACTTGCCTACAAGCGCTACCCGAAGAACGAGAAGACCCCGAGCTTCCTGTACAGCGCCTGCTTGAGCTACGACGAAGCGAAGATGACCGACGAAGCCATCCGCTGCTCCAAGGACCTCGTTCGCGACTACCCGAAGAGCACCTACGCTCTTGACGCCGCGTTCTCCATCCCGATGGCTTACGCTAACGCCAAGAAGTGGGACCTTGCCGCCTCCGAATACCACAACTTCCTCAAGATGTACCAGGAAGACAAGGAAAAGCTGATTGCCGCCTACATCGGTGCAGCCCGTGCCTACATGGAACTGAAGGAAGAAGACAAGGCTATCGAAGACTACCGCAAGACTCTCGAAGCTTACGACAAGTACGGTTTGCAGATCAAGAACGCCGACCCGGGTATCCCGGCCGAAGCCGCCTTCTACATGGGTGAACACGAGTTCCACAAGATGGACCCGATTGTGCTGAAGGGTAAGGAAAAGGACAAGGCCAAGACCATCAAGACCTTGGTGGAAATGCTCCAGAAGGCTATGGGTCACTACTCCAAGTCTGCTGCCTACGCTTCTGAAAAGTGGACCTTCCGCGCCACGAACAAGATGGGTATGCTCTTCGTGACCATGGCCGCCAAGATCCGCGAACAGGAAATGAACGCGAAGAAGGAAGAAGAGAAGTTTGCCGAACGTATTACCATCGTGCAGCAGCTGCCGAGCTACTACGAACAGGCTCGCCCGATCTTCCAGAAGAACATCGACCTTGCCCGCGACCAGGGTTTCTACAACAAGGACGTGATCGAGGCTGAAGAAGGCTATATCGAGATGTTCTACCAGGGCTGCGCCGTGTTCGTCGAGGTTGCCGATGCATTCGCTAACGCACCGCTTCCGGACTCTGCCGCCATCGTTCAGGAATACATCTACGAAGAGATGGTGAAGGCCGACGCTATCGAAGCCGCTCACGAAGACCTCGAGGCCTACCGTGAAGAGCTCCAGAACAAGTCGAACGCCGCAAAGGAACTCGCCGTTCCGCAGTGCGCTACCGGTATCAAGGCTTCTGCCCACTATGGTATCGACAACCAGTGGACCGCGAAGTTGTTCGAAACGTTGAAGTCTCTCGACGAAGCGAACGAAGTTCTCGCCACGAAGATCGAAAAGTTTGACCCGTCGACTCTGTTCTCTGACCCGAGCTACTTCAAGACGAAGGCCCGTATCGAACAGATCTCGAAGTCCGAAGTCATGACTCCGGAAGAAAGGATCAATACCTTCCGCGAAATCATCAAGGATGCCAAGGCTGAAAACGAAAAGTTGAAGGCCGAACTTGAGGAACTCAAGAAGCAGCTGATGGGTGCTCCGGCCCCGTCTGCCGAGCCGGAACCGTCCATGGACGAACCTGCTGCTGCTGAAGAGGCTGCCCCTGCTCCGGCACCTGCCAAGAAGAAGGCTGGTAAGAAGAAGGGCAAGAAGAAGTAGCGGTAAAAACTATTTTACGGGGACCTTGTTCATAGGTTCCCCGTATTTTTAGGGCTTTAGGCGGGTTTCTGACGCGGTAAATAAAGTTTTACTCCGTTGACCCTCCAAAAACGCCCAAAAAAAAATAAATATGAACAAAGATTTCAAAAACAAACACAAAAACAACACTCGAAAGGAGTAATCTAAAATGTCTAAAATGCTTCAATCCTTCAGCCCTGAATCCGATGGTTGGCAGTTCATGTGGATCATCCTGGCCGTGTTCATCATCGGTCTCGGCATCTCCATCGAACGTATCATCTACATCCTGGTGAAGAGCTCCAAGGGCCGTGCCAAGTTCCTCGCTGATTTCGGTAAGCTCATCAGCTCTCAGCAGTATGACCAGGCTCTGAGCCTCGCCAACGCTACCAACCTCCCGGTTGCCCGTATCATGTCTGCTATCGTTGCCAACCGCGCCGGTGGCCGCGAAGGCATGCAGGCTGCTTGCGATGCAGTGTTCCTGACTGAAGCTCCGCGTCTTACTCGTTACATCTCCCTTATTTCTGTGATGGCTTCCATCTCTACGTTGCTCGGACTTATGGGTACGATTTACGGTCTGATCTACACCTTCGACGCTGTGGCTAACAAACCCGCTTCTGAACGTGCCAAGGCTCTTTCCGACGGTATCGCTATCGCTATGGGTACGACGCTTGAAGGACTTCTCTCCGCAGTGCCTCTCCTGGTCATTGTGGGCTTCCTCAACATGAACTCCGAACGCCTCATCCAGGAAATGGAAGAAAAGGGCCTCAAGATTATCAACTCTCTCGTCTAATTTTCTTTGAGAGTTAAGTCTTTTAACGGAGTTTTAAAAAATGGCAAAAGAAATCAAGAAACCAGCAAAGCCTGAAGAACCGGACCTGTTGCCGGCGATGGGCTTGTTCACGATTCTGATTCCTATGCTTCTCTCCATGGCTGCTTTCTCCAAGCTGGCAATTGTTCAGGTGAACCTGCCCGAGCGCAGTATGATCAACCCGAACGATGAAACACCTCCGCCGGATGAGCAGGCATTGAACTTGAGCCTCGCGATTACCAACGAATATCTCGTGATTGGTGCTCGTGGTGGTTTCCAGCCGAACGTCTATTTCAAGGAAATGTGGACGTTCCGCTGCAAGTCCGATGCTAAGCTGATTACCCATGCCGTCGAAGATGTCAAGGCCGCAGTTGAAGCCGGACATGGTCCGAAGTGCAAGGACGGTAGCGAGATGGATAAAGAGAAGTATCTCTACGAAATCGAAGCTATCGAACTCTGGGCTATCCAGAAAGAATCTGAAGAGGATCCGGGTCGCGTGATCTGGGCGCTCTACACCAACGGGGGTACTCCCGAAGAACCTGTTGCCGACAGTGCTTATGTTGACGGCAACAACAACTTCCTCGCTCTCCCGGGTGAAGGCGCTATGGGCCTGACTCCGCCGCCGGCTCTCAAGAAGCCCGCTGCAGGTACGGCTCTCGCAACCCTTACCCCGAACTCTGCTCGCACGCTCAAACCGGACGTTGCGGCGAAGAACCTCATTCATCCGCTTTCCGCATACGATCTCATCGCAAAGGATCTGATCGCAATCCATACGCAGTTCATCGACCTGGAAGACGTCGACAACATCATCATCGTGGCTAACGACGATACGCAGTTCGACAAGATCATCCAGCTCATGGACCGTTCTAAGGAAGCGGGCTTCAGCAAGATCAACCTTGCAAAGTTGGGAGGTTAATCATGGCTAGAAGAACTCGTAAATACGCTGACGACGTCCCGTTCTCGATTACCTCGATGATGGACATGATGACCATCATCCTGGTGTTCATGATCAAGAACATGGACGCTGAAGGTCAGCTTTTGACCCAGGCCGAAAACCTGATCCTTCCGGTCTCCACGTCCAAGGTCCAGCCGACAGAAGTCTCTCTGACGGTCGTGATCGATAAGGAGTACGTGGTGGTCGACAATGAGAAAGTCGTGCCGACTCCGGACGTGCTTGCTCAGGAAGATCTCTGTGTTCAGCCTGTTCTTACTACCCTTTACGGGAAACGTAAGGCCGAAGTGGACCAGCACTTGCGTCAGGGCCAGCCTGCCGACGAAGCCGGTAG
The DNA here is from genome assembly GCF_900230125.1 of Fibrobacter sp. UWT3. Classification (NCBI taxonomy): domain Bacteria; kingdom Pseudomonadati; phylum Fibrobacterota; class Fibrobacteria; order Fibrobacterales; family Fibrobacteraceae; genus Fibrobacter; species Fibrobacter sp. UWT3. The sequence goes on from NZ_OCSS01000002.1 coordinate 708,350, forward strand.
CGTTGTTGTCCAGATTGACAAGAGCATCCCCTACGACGCCATGTATAAGGTGATGGCTACCTGCGGTATCGCTGGCGTGCCGTCCTGCACTTCTTCCGAAGGCGAAACTGGCTACGAGAAGATGAGCGGCTATACGAACGTTTCCTTTGCCGTTCTCGAAAAGAACGGAGGGGAGGAATAATCTATGGCTAAGAAAAATACTCCTGTAGATCCGTTAGTTGCGGCTCTTATGCCTGAATCCGACAAGAAGATGGCCACCATCGCTGGTGCGTCTGTGCTTGTCGCTCTTGCCCTTTCTTTCTGGGCCTCCATGTACGAAGTGGTCGTCGATGAAGTTATCTTCGACTCTTCTGAAGGCCCCGACCTGACCGCCCAGATGTCTATGGACGAGAAGAAGGAAGAAAAGAAGGAAGAGAAGAAGAAGGAAGAGCCCAAGAAGCCCCGCAAGAAGGCGGGTGGTGGTGGCAAGCCCCGTGGTAAGGGCCAGCCGAACGCTCCGCAGACTCGCGGCGTGCTCAAGCTCCTCACTGCTCAGACCAAGACTGCTAGTGCTGCTGCCTACGACCTTATGAAGAACCAGAAGTTCACCAAGGACATCGATAAGGTTCTTAAGGACGTGGCTGGCCTCCAGACGACGGGTAAGACCGTTCTCGGTGGCCGTCGCGGTAAGGCTGACGGTGGCTTCAACGAAGGCTACGCTGAAGGCGGTGCCGGTGGTATCGGCGACGGCCTCGCAGGCCTCTTCGGCGGTGGCGGTGGCGGTATTGCTACCAAGGCCAAGGGTAACATCAAGACCCCGTCTGCCCGTGACATTGACATGGGTGCAGGTGGTGGCTCTCGTTCCGCAGCGGACATCATGAAGGTCGTCCGTCAGCGTACCCCGGGTCTGCGCCACATCTACAACAAGTTCCTGAAGAAGAAACCGGGATTCCAGGGTAAGGTTACCCTGAAGTTCACGATCGCTCCGGGTGGCGAAGTTATCAGCATTTCCATTGCGTCTTCCACCACTGGTTACGGCGAATTCGATGCTCAGATCAAGGGCGCCGTCTCCAACTGGACGTTCAGCAAGGTTAAGTCCGGTAACACCACCGTTACGATTCCGTTCACCTTCTCCGAATAACGGAAAACCTGTTGAAAAAAGGCCACGCTCAAAAAGCGTGGTCTTTTTTTATTTTTCTATTGCGTTTTTCTTTAATTTAATCTAACTTTATATCAGAATTTTTAATAGGAGTCCTCAAATGAAGTTGAGATCAGCAATTGCCGTTGGCGCTGCTTTTGGAATCCTCGGGGTAGGTTCTGCATTCGCTACCTTCGCTCGCGTCGAATCCATGGGCAAGAACACGACCTACATCATGGATGATGTGAGTATTTTCGACAACCCTGCAAACATCAATCTCTACCCGAACTACTTGATCGGTGAGTTCGGACCTTACACGCAGGATGTCGATACGGGTAAGAACCAGGACCCGATGCACCCGAACTTCGGCGGTATCTTCTCGCTCTCCCTCGGTGACGAGAACAATCCGGATCCGCGTCTTTCCATTGGTGGTCTCTTCGGCCGCATCAACGAGGAACTCGCACGCTACCTGCCGAACCGCGTGATTGCTGAAAATGGCCGCGACATCTCTAACGTTCCCGAAACCGTTACGAACTTCGACGGCTTCCTCGGGTTCACGCTCTCTAACGGCGACGCTCTCGGCTTGCACATCTACATTGCACACCAGGACGGTGGCTACGAGACCCCGAGTGGCATCTACCAGGTCGATGACAATGCATACGCTTCCATCGTGCAGGCTGATGCAGGCTTGAACATGCAGTTCGGTGCGAACATCGACTTCGAGTTCACGTTCGCTCTCGCTCGCATCCAGTTCGGCCCTGACCACAAGAACTTCTTCGATGATGGCGACTTCAGCTTCCTTGCTAAGTCCCGCGCCTTCTTCACCCTCGAGGCAATCGACGGCGAACTGGTACCCGCGGTTTCCGCTAAGTTCATCGAAGCTCCGGGCATCGACAACAAGCGTGCCCAGGTCGGCCTCGGCATCAACGTCGCTCTCGACCGCGGCTTCTTCTGGTTGGGTCTCGACTTCATCTGGGACAAGCTCGAGGCTCATGACTGGAGCATTGACTACACCACTGGCGAGAGGGTCTACAATTCCTACGACAACGACGATCCGGCTTGGGATGAACGTCGCGACATCGGCGGCATGATCAGCTTCGGTATCGAACGCAACATCTGGTGGGACTGGTTCGTAATCCGCGTCGGCGGTCAGAAGTCCATCCTCTACACCGACTGCGACCAGAACGAAAAGAACAAGGGCCGTTCGGGCATCTGCACCGACAGCGGCAACTTCTTCAGCACGAACCCGCTTGCTAACGGCACTGCCGACGACCACGTGGGCTTCGGCTTCGGTATCAACATCGAAGAAAAGCTGAAGATCGACGTGACTGTCGCCGAAGACCTGCTGTTCCGCAACCCGTTCCAGGGCGAAGGCCGCATCTTCTCGAGAATCTCTGCTACCTACTCCTTCTAGTAGGCAAGGACTGGCTATTGAGGAATGCTCTCCAACCGGAGGGCATTTCTTTTTTTTTGTTGCGATGATAACTATTTTTCCAACCATGAAATACTTGCTTATTTTGCTTACGGCGATTGTCTTGTTAGGTTGTTCTGAAAGGACGGAACGTATTGAGAATAAATTAAACGCGTATGTCCAGGAAGACCTCAAGTTTATTGTGGCTCAGACCATCCATGCATCGGGTGACCGTAGCGGAATCCTCGATACGCCCTACTACCGCGTGAAGGACTTCAGGCTGTTTGCGGGCGACACTGCCGCCATCTATTCGGCGTATGCCGAGGTGGACTTCTTCATTTATCAGGACATCAACATGCACGAGAAGCGCAAGTACCGCTACGACGCCCATGCGCGCCAGTGGGACCGCTATTACAAGGCGCTCAAATTCGGGCAGGATTCCTTGGATCGCAAGGAAAAGCAGAAATAAAAGTTTTATATTTTCGCTTGTAAGGATTCACCTTTTCAAAGGACCATATTTTGTTCGGACTCTTCTCCTGTGATATCGGTATCGACTTGGGTACGGCGAACACTCTCGTTCACGTGGCAGGCCAGGGCATTGTCATTAACGAACCTACGGTGATTGCCGTGGACAGCAAGAACAATCGCGTGTCGGCGATTGGTTTCGAAGCGAAAAAGATGCTCGGCAGGACCCCGGGCGAGACGCGTGCCGTGCGCCCCATGCGCGATGGCGTGATTGCGGATTTTGAACTGGTCGAAACACTCCTCCAGACCTTCATTAAGCGCGTGCAGAAGTACCCGCTATGGATTGTCAGACCCCGCGTTGTTGTGGGTGTGCCGAGCGGCATTACCGAAGTGGAAACCCGCGCCGTTATCGATGCCGCCAAGCAGGCTGGTGCGAAGGAAGTCCACCTGGTTCACGAACCGATGGCTGCCGCTGTCGGTATGGGCATCCCTGTGGAAGACCCTGTGGGTAACATGATTGTGGATATCGGTGGCGGTACTTCCGATATCGCGGTGATTGCCTTGAACCACACCGTCTGTAGCGCGTCTGTGCGCGTGGGCGGCGACGAGATGGATGAAGCCATTGTTCGTTACCTCCGCACGATGTATAACCTCCACGTGGGCGAAAGCACTGCCGAACAGATCAAGATCCAGATTGGTTCTGCAAGCCCGCTCGAGGAAGAACTGACCATGGAGGTCAAGGGTCACGACTTTATTGCCGGCATGCCGCGCACGATGACGATTTCGAGCACGGAAATCCGCGAGGCCTTGAACGAACCCGTGACTGCGATTATCGAGGCTGTGAAGCAGGCTCTGAGCATTACGCTCGCCGAACTTTCTGCCGACATTTACGACAAGGGTATCATCATGACTGGCGGTGGCTCTCTGCTCCGCGGTTTCGATGAACGTATCCGCAAGGAAACGGGACTCTCGGTGAATGTGATTGACGAAGCGCTCACCTGCGTTTGCAAGGGTGCCGCTCGCATTCTCGAGGACCTCGACAAGTATCGCCCCGTGTTGGTAGCATCTTCCAATTAACGGGGATTCTACTGTTCGATGCTTAGGGCGTTCCGCTTTATAGTTGAACTGTTTACTCAAAGGCATGGCGTTGTCGCTTTTGCCTTTTTCTTGCTTGTTGGCCTCTTGATGCGGCAGGCTCCGCAGACGGTGCGCGAGAACATAATCTCTACGGCGCTCGGTACGGTGTTCTATCCGGCACAGATGGTCGTATCTTCGGTGGGCGCATACCATTCGGTAGTTGAAGAGAACGAGCGCCTGAAAGAGGAAAATGCACGCCTGCGTCAGGAAACGTACTACGCGAGCGAGGGCTTGCAGGAACTGACAAGACTGCACACGTTGGTCCGGTTCGATGACAAGTGGGATTACCCGATTGTGACAGCGCGCGTGGTGGGGCATAACCCTGGCAGGTTCCTTACGACGCTCGTGATTAATCGCGGTACGGTACAGGGCGTGAAGGAAGATATGCCCGTGTTCTCGATGAACGGGCTCGTGGGCAAGATTACGAAGGCGACAAGCACGCATTCGCGTGTGCAGTTGCTGGTGGACCCGAACCTTAAGTTGTCTGTACTCGAGAAGAAATCGCGCGTGGTGGGGTTCCTTGAATCGGTTGACGGCCACCTGCTTACGGCGCTGATTCCTTCGCATGCGGGCGTGGAAGTGGGCGATACGCTCATTACTTCGGGACTTGGCGGGATATTCCCGAAGGGGATTCCCGTGGGTACGGTGAAGGCGGTGCGCAAGTCTGACCTCGATGTGATGCGCCAGATGGACGTGGTGCCGTTCCAGGAATTCTCGGCGCTCGAGGAAGTGTTCGTGATGGAAAAGGAACCGGAATGGATTATCCAGGAGTTGCTCGATGAACAATAGCTGGAAATGGATTCGTGTTCTTATTTTGTTTGTAATCTGCTTCGCGTTGCAGACGACGGTTGCGGATTGGCTCTCCATTTTTGGAGCAGGGCCCGACTTCGTGCTTATTTTGATTGTGTCGATTGCGATAAAGCACGGGCCTGCGGCCGGTGCGCTGTGGGGATTCCTTGCGGGCTTTACGCAGGACGTTTACGCCCCGGTGGAATGGCTCGGCGCAAATACGATTTCGATGACGGTGCTCGGGTTCTTTGTGGGCCAGCTTGAAGAGCGGTTCCTTACGCTGAACCTGCCCGCGAAGGTGGGCGTGCTCGGTTTCGGGTTCCTCCTTTGCGACATGCTCTATTTCTTCTTGACCGGACTAGAGAAGGACGTGGTCACGAACCTGTTCTTCTCGAAGACATTGCCGGAATGCGCCTATACGATGGTTATCGGGGCCGTTGTGTTCCACTTGTCTGTCGGAAAGAAGAAACGCCATGCTTAGCATGTCGGATAACGACAGCGTCCAGACCAGGAACTGGAATGTGCTGGTGTTCATGGCCGGCGTGGTGATTCTTTTTACCGTTCTCCTGGTTCGACTCTTTAGCTTGCAGTATCTCGATTACGACGAGAACTTCCAGCGCTCCGAGAACAACCGCCTGCGCCGTGTTGTGCTTGTGGCGGAACGCGGGTTCATTTACGACCGCAATGGCGAAGTGCTGGTGCGAAACCGCCCCTCTTACCAGATTGCCTTGCAGGCGATGCACTTGCCGCGCAGGGATTCTGCCCGCGCGATTATTTTCAACCGCCTCTTGCAGATTGTGGACAAGAACGGCGAGCGCATGTTCGACTCGCTTTCGCTCGATACGGCATTCCAGAGGGCGCACTGGATTAAGAACCGCCCGATTCGCATTCTCGAGGACGCATCGCCCGAGCAGGTGGCGATAATCGAGGAACACTCGAGCGAACTCCCGGGCGTTACGACCCTCATCGAATCGAGACGCGAGTACCCTTACGGGACGCTTGCTTCGCACGTGCTCGGTTACACGAGCGAGATTTCGGAAGAACAGCTGAAGTTGCCCGAGTTTGCGGATTACTCGCAGGGCGATCGTATCGGCCAGAAGGGTCTAGAGCAGCATTACGATAGCGAGTTCCGAGGCAAGAACGGCCTGAAGCTTGTGGAAGTGAACGCGATGGGCCGCGAGGTGGGCCTGGTGCGCGGTGTGGAGAGTGAACCGCCTGTCCCGGGACTGCACCTGGTTTCTACGATTGACCTCAAGTTGCAGAAGGTGGCGGAAGAGGCGATTGCCGACAGCGTGAAGGGCGCGCTCGTGGCGATTGACCCGCGCAATGGCGAGATTCTCGCCATGGTGAGTTCGCCGCGCCTCGACCCGAACATTTTCTCGTTGAAGAAGCGCGAACGCAACAAGGGCTGGGCACAAGTGGCGCTCGATTCCATGCGCCCGCTCACGAACCGTGCGATTTCGGGAACGTACCCCCCTGCATCGGTGTTCAAGCTTGTGACCGCCGGCGCGGGTCTCGAGAGCGGAATACTTTCGGAAACGAAGTATTACCCGAAGCCCTGTACGGGCGGCTACCAGTTCGGTTCGCGTTACCAGAAGTGCTGGGGCGTGCACGGCAACCTGAACGTGGTGCATGCATTGAGGCTTTCGTGTGACGTGTTCTTCTACCAGGCGGGTCTCGATATCGACATGGCCCGCATCAACGAGTTCGGGCGCCGCTTCGGCTACGGCGAGCAACCGCTCGGCATTGACATTCCGGGCGAGAAGAGCGGCTGGCTCCCGGATTCGGTGTCGTTTAACGAAAGGAACAAGAGGCTCGGTTGGCGATGGGCGCGCGGACTTATCCTGAACCTCTCGATTGGGCAGGGGCAATTGGTTACCCCGCTGCAGCAGGCGACGTTCATCGGCTCGCTTGCGACGAACAAGGGTGTTTACCGCCCGCACCTCATGAAGGAACTGCGTGACTACAAGGGCAACGTGGTGAAGGAATTCGAACCCGAGATAGTGCGGCCCGGGAAGATGAAGCCGGAAACGCACAGGATTCTCCTTGCGGCGATGGATTCCGTGGTGAACCATCCGGGCGGCACGGGCAAGCGCGGCGCGCTCCCGGGTATCCGGGTGGGCGCGAAGACGGGTTCCGGCGAATGGAAGAAGGGCGAGAAGACTCACGCCTGGTATGCGGCTGTGGCCCCGCTCTATGACCCGCAAATCGCGGTCGCTGTGATTCTCGAGGCGGCAGGCGGTGGCGGCGCGAAGGCGGCCCCGATTGCGCGCAAGGTGATGATGGCGTATTTCGGGCTTGAAGAGGAGGCGAAGAAATGAAACTGAACCATTTCCTCGACAATACCAGGAGAGTGGACTGGCTGTTCCTCGGTATAACGCTTGCCCTCATGACGTGTGGCGTCTGCCTGGTGTATTCGGCGACGGCGAGCGACAACCTGCCTTTTTACGAAACTCTCTGGTTCAAGCAGATTCTCTACTTTGCTGGCGGATGCGTCTTGGCCGCGGGTATCGTGTTCCTGAAGATTGACTGGCTGAAAAGGGCGACGGTTCCCCTGTATATTTTGTCCCTGGTGTTTCTCTTTGTGGTGCTGTTCGTGGCGGGTGACGTGGTAAAGGGCGCCGGGCGCTGGATTGACCTCGGGTTCTTCAAGCTGCAGCCTTCCGAATTCGCGAAGATTGCCTACCTGCTCACGATATCGTACTGGCTTTCCCGCCACCCGGTGAGCCTCTACAAGGTAAAGACCTTTGTGGTTCCTGCCCTGTTGTTCATTGTGCCTTTCGCGCTCGTGCTGAAACAGCCAGACCTGAGTACGGCCCTCGTGTTCATCGCGGTCACGTACGTGGCGTTCTTCTTTGCGGGCCTTACGCTTACCGACATGTTCCTGCTTGCAAGCCCGGTGCTTTCGGTGCTGTTCTCGCATTCCCAGGACATCGTATTCCAGGTGCTGTGGGGCCTCCTGATTTGCGCGGTGGTGTTCGCGCTGGTACGCCGCAGGCTCCCGAAGGTGCTGACGGTGCTTTTCCTTGCGGCGAACATCCTTGCGGGTTACGCGAGTTCGATGGCGTGGAATATGCTGGAACCTCACCAGCAGAAGCGCGTGCATACGTTCCTCGACCCGACGAGCGACCCGAAGGGTGACGGTTACCAGGTGCTGCAGTCGCTTACCGCGATTGGCTCGGGCGGCCTTACGGGCAAGGGCTTTGGTCAGGGCACGCAGACAAACCTCGCGTTCTTGCCCGAAGAACACACCGACTTCATTTTCAGCGTGCTCGGGGAACAGTTCGGCTTTGCGGGCTGCCTGTTCATACTCTCGCTCTACACGCTGTTCCTGTGGCGGGCGAGTTCCACGTGCAAGCTGTTCGCGGACCCCTTCATTACGCTCATTACCATGGGGGCCTGTACCATATTCCTGTTCCACATGATAGTGAACATCGCGATGACTATCGGGCTCATGCCCGTGACGGGGCTTCCGCTCCCGTTCCTTTCGTACGGCGGGTCGTTCGCCCTTACCTGCATGGTGCTTGTGGGCGGAATCCTCTGCATGCGATTCCAGGGCTGGCGTCAGTAAAAAAAACAGGCATTTTGGCTCATTTTCCGTTTGAAGCCGTTTATAGGTATAGGAGGGCGGTTTCATTATGGAAATTATCCGTCGTTGTACAAACTTTCTTTTTGGTATGGAGTGCCTGGGCTGCGGCCGGGCATCGGAACAGCTGGACCCCTGGCTGTGTTCTGCCTGCAGGGAAGAACTTGCCCGCGAGGCGCTGGCATATTCGTTCCCTTCGCCCGATGCCATGTGCATGTTCCCCGTGCGCCCGCTTACGCGCAGGCTCGTGCATGCGCTCAAATACAGGGGGATTCCGGGAATGGCGTCGTACCTGGTAAGGCGATCTACCGCGGTGAAGGGGGGCGAAATCGCGCAGAGCATGGCGTTGCTTGCAAGGCCGTTCTACTTTGTGCCTGTCCCCCTGCACAGTTCGAGGTTCAGGGAACGCGGATACAACCAGGCGCAGAAGATTGCATCGGCGCTCGCCACCTGTACCGGGGGCCGTGTTTGCAACTGGCTTTCACGTACGAACTTCAGGGTGTCGCAGACCAAGCTTTCGCGCGAGGAGCGCGGCTATAACGTGGCGGGCGCGTTCGAGCCGAAACTGCCGAGGAATATGCCTTCGCGGGGGACTATCTTTGTGGTGGACGACGTGTACACGACCGGGGCGACTACGGGGGCGTGCGTGCATGCCCTGCGCCGCGGGACGGTGCTCGATACGAAGGTATGCACGCTCCTTTATGACGAGCCCATATCCGCGACGATGGACTTCGTGGCGGACTGCCGGATGGAATGGGATGGCAATTGAGTTACTAGTTCCGAGTTCCAAATAAAAAAAGCGGGCTTCGATATGCTTCTCGAAACCCGCAATTCAAATAACTAGTAACTATTGACTAATAACTGGCACCGAAGGTGCCGAGGTAGCGGAGGAAGAGGGACTCGAACCCCCAAGCCTTACGGCGGCGGTTTTCAAGACCGCTGACTTACCAATTAGCCTATTCCTCCGGATTCAACGCCAACAATAAAAAACTCACGCCATTTCGTCAATGGAATTTGGGCGATTGTCTTTGGCTGGAATGAATATTAATTAAATTTTTCAATATGGAGACAATTGCAGAAAATACTGTGGTGGAGAACAAGCGGGTCCTTGACCTCCTGTTCTCCTACATGCCGAAAATCGCCGCGGAAAGGAAGATGGACAACCTGCTCGTGCTTATGGCCGACATGGGTCGTTCCCTTGTCCAGGCGGACCGCTGCTCCCTGTGGCTTACCGACGAGGAGCACGGGGAACTGTGGACGAAGGTCGCTCATGGGGTGAGCGAGCTTCGCATTCCGATTGCGGCTGGTTTTGTGGGCTGGTCTGTGAAGAACGGCCAGCCGTTGCTGATTCCCGATGCCTACCTTGACCCGAGGTTCGACCATCGCAGCGACGAGAAAACCCACTACCGTACGACGTCCGTGATGACCGTGCCCCTGTTCGATTCGCAGGGAAAGGTGATGGGGGTTTTCCAGGCGATAAACAAGCAGGGCGAGGAGAAGGTGTTTTCGAACCAGGACCTGGAGCGCCTCTCGCTTACCGCCGTGTATTCTGCAAAGACTGTGGAATCCGCCCGACTGACCTCGGAGGTCGAAGACTCCAAGGATGAACTCGAGGCGACGCAGGAAGAACTGATTCACATCCTGGGCGACGTTTCCGAATCCAGGAGCCGCGAGACGGGTGACCATATCCAGCGCGTGGCCGAAATTTCTTACAAGCTGGCGCAGTATTACGGGCTCAGCGAAGAGGAGGCGCAGCGCATTCGCCTTGCCGCCCCGATGCACGACCTGGGGAAGGTCGCCATTCCCGATGCCATCCTGAACAAGCCGGGCAGGTTCACCGACGAGGAATACGAGGTGATGAAGTCCCACGCCATCAAGGGCGAGGAAACCCTCATGAAGTCGAAGCGCGACCTGTTGCGCTTTGCCGCGACGCTTGCGGGCTCGCATCACGAGCGCTGGGACGGCAAGGGCTACCCGCGTGGACTCAAGGGCGAGGAAATCCCGCTGGCTGGCCGTATCTGCGCCGTGGCCGACGTTCTGGATGCCCTCTCGAGCCCGCGCTGCTACAAGCCCGCGTGGCCCGAAGAGAAGGTCAAGGAAGAATTCATCAAGCAGCGCGGAGCGCAGTTCCAGCCGGAACTCATCGACGTGCTTGTGGAGCACTGGGACGATGTTTTCGAGTGCTTCAGGCAGGCGCGCGCGAAGTTCGAGGCTGCGGCTGTTTAAGACCGTTTATATTGCAAAAAATTTACGGGACCCGGGATGAAGGGGTTCCGTTTTTTTGTTTTTCGGTGTTTTTTGCAAAAAAGAAAACCCCCGACTTTGGGTCGGGGGCCTTCGTGGTTCCGATTGGAGTTGAACCAACGACACGCGGATTTTCAGTCCACTGCTCTACCAACTGAGCTACAGAACCATTTGGTAAGCCAAAGATAGAAGAAAACGTGATATTTGTCAAGGGTAAATAGAATATTACCGAAAAAATTTTGATTTTCTAGAATATTCTTCTAAATTTAGGGTAGGATGTTCGATTGGTTGTGCGCGGCGCTTTGCTCCGTGGGGCTTAACATTTTATAGGCTTGAATATGCGAAACAAATTCCAGATTAGGACCCTCCTTGCAGTCGGGACACTTTGCCTTGGGCTCTATGCCTGTTCCTCCGATGAAGGTAGCGACAGCCCGGTTGTTCCTCCGTTATCGGGTGACGATCCCTCTTCTAGCGATAGCCAGCCGGGTTCGGATAATCCTGGTTCCTCGTCTGCGATTGAAATCGACACCGTTCGCAAGATTGTTAATGGTGATACAATCTTTGACACGATTCATGTCGTTGTGCCCAAGGATACGACGCCCCACTGGGTGGGCAACTCTGCACTCCGCATTACTGAAATTTCTCCGCTGAACCTTTCGTGGCTGGATGAATCCGGCGAGGACCCCGCATGGGTGGAAATCTACAACGCGGGCGATGTCGCTGCGAACTTGAAGGGCTATGCGCTTGTCGAAAGCCTTGAGAAGCCCCGCAAGTGGGTGTTCGGCGACGAGCTTATCGCTGCGAAGTCCTTCCGCATCGTGTTCTGCGACAAGAAGAATATTACCGAAGTCAAGGGCGCAGATAACGGCGACATGCACGCCCGTACCCACACCAGCTGGAAGATGGACAAGGCCGGCGGAACGGTTTACCTGATCGATGCCGCCTACGGCATCCGCGATTCCGTTGCGTTCCCCGAAATCACGAAGGGTGACCTGAGCTGGGGTATTACCGACGGTGGCATCTGGAAGTATTTCGACAAGCCGACTCCCGAAAAGCCCAATACCGGCTCGACCGCTTATGACGCGCTTGCTCCGGAACTCGACCTGAGCCAGATCAAGGGCGGTTTCTACAATGATCCGGTAACAATCAATCCGCCTTCCCTGCCGAGTGGCGTGAAGTTGCGCTGCACCGAGGACGGCTCCGCTCCGGGGGCGAACTCCCAGGAATTCAATTCTGCAAAGACGTTCGACAAGAACACGACGCTCCGTTGCGCCGTCTTCAAGGATGGCTCGCTCAGTACGCAGGTGGTTACGAAGACGTTCTTTGTGGGCGAACACGTGAACATGCCTGTGGTGGCGGTGAGCGTGAATCCGGATTTCTTCAACAAGCATTACATTCAGCCGAGCCCCGGAAGCACGAATGCTAGTAGTCCGGAAGCGGCTCCCTCCGGCCTGTACGAGGATGTCGAATTCCCTGTGCACGTGGAATACTTCCCCAATGGCAGTTCCTCGGACAAGTCTGCATGGGATATCGAAGCGGGAATTTCCATGATGGGTAACTACAGCCGTCTGGAACGCAAGAAGTCCGTCGCTATCGTGATGAGGGAAGAATATCAGGATGGCTGGCTGCATTACTCCCTGTTTGATACCCGCAAGAGCGAAAACGACAAGTACAAGGGATTCAACCTCCGCAACAATGGTAACCGCTTCGTGAGCGACTACTTTGCCGATGCCCTGGGTGGTGCTATCCTTGAAGGCAGCGGTGTCGATTACCAGCGCAGCCGCCAGGTGGTGGTGTTCTACAACGGCAAGTACTTCGGCATCCACGACATGCGCGAACGTTTCAACAAGAACTATGTCGAATCGAACTACGGCATCGAGGCTTCTACCGTGACGATGGTCAAGCACCTTACCGAGACGGTTACGGCAAGCAATGGTACGCCCGACGAGTACATCTCCATGCTTGAACTTGCCGCGGACAACGATTTCAGTGGCGACAACAATGCATCCTATGCACAGCTCAAGACGATGATGGATGTCGGCAACTTTGCAGATTACATGGCTGCCGAGATGTATATCCATAACGGTGACTGGCCGAACAACAACGTGCGTGCCTGGCGCAGCCCGGATAACATGTGGAAGTTCATGGTTTACGACCTTGACCACGGATTCAACTGGGATTGGAACGTGCAGGGCTTTGGTCAGAGTACGAACATGTTTGACTGGGTCAAGCAGGGTGGCCGTAGCAGTGGCAAGTGCTATACGAGCAACGACAAGGCCTTCACGGGCGACAAGAGACACTGCTTCCACGTGTTCTACGTACGCCTCATCAAGAATCCCGACTTCAAGCGCCTGTTCCTCAATCATGCTGCCGTCATGTTGCAGAATTACCTGAACGCCGATGTCATCGAGAAGGTCCGTGCGAAGATGGCGGGCTCGATTGATGAAACTGAAGCGGAAAGGGATTTGGAAGCAAACGGCCAGAAGGAACGTGGCTACGGTTCGTTCACCGTATCGAATTCGAGCATAACGGAATGGGCCCGCCAGCGCGACAGCGATATGCTGCAGCAGTACAAGGACGAGTTCGGCCTGGGCGAAATGGTCAATATGACGATTTCGTCGAACGGGAACGGCTCCGTGCTGATGGAAGGCATGAAGCTCCCGGGCAGCACCGCAACTTCTACCAAGTACACGGGCAAGTTCTTCAGCGGAAACCAGATGGAGGTGACAGCTGTGCCTTCGAATGGAGCCGTGTTTACTGGATGGTCTGACGGTTCTACCGACAACCCGCATCTCGTGAACATCACGGAAGGCCAGACGATTACGGCAAACTTCAAGTAAGCGAACTGACGGGTCGAAATTTTGCGCGGGCTTTTAAGTCCGCGTTTTTTGTTTATCGTGCGAATGTTTGTCACGGGTACGGGAATGCCCGCGGGATATTTCTAGATTTGTGCGTATGAAAAGTCCCGTGCGAAAGATGTTCGACGGTATCGCGAACCGCTACGATTTCTTGAACCACTTCTTGAGTTGTGGCCAGGATATCTTGTGGCGCCGGGCGTGTTGCCGCGAGATTCGGAGGATGCGCCCCGGAAAACGCTTGCTGGACCTGTGTGGCGGTACGGGCGATTTTGCGGTTACGTACGAGAAGTTCAACGGCGTGCTGGACGTGGCCATTCTGGGCGATTTTTCTTACGGGATGTTGAAGGGTGCCGCAGGCAAGAAGACGGCGGCTGTTCCCGTGCAGCTCGATGCGATGAAGATGCCGTTTGCGGATGGTGCGTTCGACGTGATTCTGAACGGGTTCGGGATGCGCAACCTGCCCGATGCCGAGGGTGGCCTGAAGGAATCCGCGCGCGTGCTTAGTGAAGGCGGTTACCTGCAGGTGCTAGAATTTTTCTCTCCGCGGAATGTGTTCAACAAGTTTTTCTACAAGGTGCTTGCCCCGCTGTTTATTCCCGTGCTGGGAGCGTTTTTCAGCAAGCGCGATGCGTATGAATATCTAGTGAATTCGATTATCCGTTTTTTGCCGGTGGCGGACTTTGTCGCGCTCGCCGAAAGGAACGGGTTTGAACTTGTGCATGTGAAACCCTGTTTTTTCGGGGTGGCGTACCGCGTGCTTCTGCGCCGGAAGTCTATGCCGGCGGGAGGTGATGCGTGAGCCGCTATATCCTCGGAGTGACGGGGGCCAGCGGGGCGATATATGCTACCCGCACGGCGATGCACCTGAAGCGCCTCGGGCATGAGGTTTCGCTTGTGGTGACGGCACCCGGCCGCGATGTTGTCAAGTTTGAGGGGCAGGAATCTCTCTACGGTTTTGCGGACAAGCGCTATGACGTGGAAGATTTCTTCGCGGAATGCGCGAGCGGGTCTGCCGACTATGCGGGCATGGCTGTGGTGCCCTGCTCCATGGGCACGCTCGGACGCATCGCTGCAGGGACATCCGACAACCTGCTGGTACGCAGTGCGGATGTTTGCCTCAAGGAGCGTCGCCCGCTGGTGATTGTCCCGCGCGAGATGCCCTACAACCTCATCCACATCGAGAACATGGAACGCGTGACCCGTGCGGGTGCGATTGTTGTGCCCGCCTCGCCGCAGTTCTATAGCAGGCCCGCAAGTATCGAGGAACTGGTAGATACCGTCGTTGCGAAAATCCTGAAGCATCTGGGTGCGGCGTCGGTGGAAGAATGCTCCGGAATCGTGAAGGCATGGGAAGGTTCCGCCGGTCAGGAAATGCCCACGGATGGCGGGTCGCAAAATGCGCTCGGGGGTCCTATATGCTAAAGAAGATTCTTGAATTCGGGCACATGGTGCGCTTTAGCCACTCGCTTTTCGCGATGCCCTTCGCGCTCGGCTCCATGTGGGTGGCGGCGAACGGGTTCCGCGACATGACCGCTGCCGAGACTGCGCGCATCGTGCTCCTGATTGTCGGTTGCATGGTGACCGCCCGCAACAGCGCGATGAGTTTCAACCGCATTGCCGATGCCGATATCGACGCGAAGAACCCGCGCACGGCGAAGCGCCACCTGCCTGCGGGCCGCCTTTCGAAAAAATCGGTAATTGCGTTCCTTGCCATAAACGGCGTGCTGTTCGTTGCGTTCGCGTACCTGTTGCAGCCTCTCGCGGGCATGCTCGCCTTGCCCGTATGGCTTTTGTTGCTTTCCTATTCCTACTGGAAGCGTTTCAGCTGGCTATGCCACTGGTTCCTGGGCTTTGCGATAGGGATGAGCCCGCTCGGCGCCTGGATTGCCATTCGGGGCGAGTTTGCGGTGTTCCCGATATTTTTGCTCGTGATTCTCATGCTCTGGATGGGCGGTTTCGACATCATCTATGCCACGCAGGACGAAGAGATTGATCGCCAGATGGGACTGCATTCCGTGCCCGCGCGTTTTGGCCGCAAGCGCTCCCTGCAGATTGCCTTCTGGAGCCACATTGCCATGCTCGCGCTCTGTGTCGCGTTCGGGCTCGTGTGGAACATGGGAATTCCCTGGTGGGTGGTGACGGGGCTTATGGCTGCCGCCGTCCTGTATATTCATTTGTTCAGAAAATCCGATGACCTGGATGCCATGAACCGCGATTTTTTCCTGGCGAATGTCGCGATAAGCGTGCTCGTGATGGCGGGGCTCATCGTGTGGATTTGCATGGGAGGCGACGTCAATGCCCTTTATTAAGAAAACCGACGGAAAGTTCACGACCGAAGACAAGATCAAGATGTTCCAGCAGATGGGAACCGTGGGCGCGGTGATTGCCGTCGTGTTCGTGATTCTTATAGAGTCGGGCGTTGCGGGCGACAAGACCCCGCTTGCCGAGATGGGGCTAACAGCGATGATCGTGGTGCTTGCCGTTTCGCTCATCGGGAGTATGTACTTTAAGCGGAAACTGTAGGCTAGATTTCCAGGTCTGCGGAATAAACGGTTTCAATTGTTCCGTCATCGCATTCGAACAGCAGGCTGCCATCGGCGTTCATGTCGATGATGCGGCCTGTTTTCTTTATGGCGCCTGTGCCGCTGTCGCGGTTTTCATCGGTGCAACGGTTGTTCACGACGACAGTCCCGCGGGCGCCTATAAACTGGTCCATCTTGCGCCAGGCGGCGACCCACGGAGATATCCCGAAGGCGCGGAACTGCCCGATGGCGCGTTCCAGGCTTGCGATAAGCGACTGCAGCAGTTTTTCGCGGTTGACGCTTTGCCCGCAGATATCCCTGAGGGTGGTGACGGCGCGCCCGAGGTGCGCGTAGTCTGCGGGGTCGCTGTTCACGTTGATGCCTACCCCCATGCTGATGGCGGGTTGCGGCGCGGAACCCGACGCTGCGGGTTTTATATAAACTAATTCAGCGAGTATCCCGCAGAACTTGTGCTTGCCGCACAGGATGTCGTTCGGCCACTTGACGGTAACTTTCCCGATGTCCCTGTTGCCCAGTTCCTGCGCGTTGGAAACTTCTTGCAGGTCGCGGAATACTTCGGCGAATGTGAGCGATGCAACCTGCGTGATTTGCGGGGCCGATGCAAGCGGAATCCCTTCCAGCGGGATGAGGATATTGAAGTAAAGGTTCTTGCCGGCGGGGGAGGCCCATGTGCGCTCGTGACGCCCGCGGCCGGCGGTCTGCGTGTCGGCGACAATGAGCGTGCCGGGTACGATGTCACCCGCGGAGGCGCGTGCCTTCATCAGGCTATGCGTGCTTTCCAGGGTATCGAAAAGGAATGCGGGTGCGTCGCCAAATCCGCACAGGTGCCACTCATTAAAATTACGTTCGCGAGAAAACATATTCAAGTGAAGGTCCCCGGACAAGCCGAGGATGACGAATCGGGCCTATTCTTCGTCTTCCTTCTGCTCCTGCAGTTCCTTGAGGGCTTCTTCGGGGAAGATGGTGAAGAACTCGCGCTTGCGGTCTTCGAAGAGCTGCAGCATGCGTTCCTGTTCGAACTGCTCGCGGTCGATGTTCTGCATAAAGAACTCGTCGCGGGCAAAATCGCGGGTCGTCATCATCTTCTTCAGGTCATCGGAGATTTCCATGCGGTCCCACAGGATGTAGTACGACTGCACGTCCAGGCTACCGAAGATGTCGACGTTCAGGTGTATGGAATTTGCCTTGCTGGAATCGACGAGTTCGACCTTTGTTTCGCGCTTTTCGGGACGGAAAATCTGTGCGTCGCTCACACCTTTCGAAAGATCCTGGGGAGGCTCTTCGGCAAATGCGCCAAGTGCGAGTGCACACAGGGTGGCACCGGCAAATGCGAACGTCTTATGTACTTTCCCGAAAATCATATCCACAATATAACATCATTTAGGATAAAAGAAAAGTTATTTCTGCGTGCCTGTGATAAAAATCGCATTTTCCGCCGGCACTAGGGGGCTAGAGTGCGAGCGGCATCCAGGGCTTTACCACGTCGATGGACTTGAGAAGCCCTTGCCTGTTGCGCCTGATGGCTGCTGCGGCAATCATCGCCCCGTTGTCGGTGCTGAGGCTCCTGTCAGGGATGCAGAACCGGATTCCGTGTCTGCCGCAGTAGTCCTGCAGGCGGTTGCGCAGCCATGCGTTCGCGCTTACCCCGCCACCGACGACGAGCGTCTTCATGCGGGTCTTCTTGAGCGCGTTGATTGTTTTTTCCACAAGGCTCCCGACGATTGCATCTTCCAGCGAGGCGCAGATGTTGCCCAGGTTTTTCTGGATATATTCCGGGTCGTGCGTCTCGGTGTAGCGCAGCACTGCGGTCTTGAGCCCGCTGAACGAAAATTCGCAGTTGTCGTGCGAGTGGAGCGCCCTCGGGAATTCGACGAACTTGCGGTTGCCGTTTTGGCCGAGCCTGCTGATGGTTGCCCCTGCGGGGTACTTGAGGCCGAGCAGTTTGCCGCACTTGTCGAACGCTTCGCCTGCGGCGTCGTCGCGGGTGCGTCCGATGCTCGTGTACTTGAATCCGGGTTCTTCCATCACGAGTTCCGTGTGCCCGCCCGATACGGTGAGCGTGAGGAACGGCGGCTCGATATCCGGGTTGCTGAGCCATGCGGCTGCGAGATGGCCCTCGAGGTGGTTGATGCCGTATGCCGGGATGTTTAGGTCGCGGGCGAGGCCCCTTGCGAAACTCGCTCCTACAAGTAGCGGGCCCATGAGCCCGGGGCCTGTGGTGTAGGCAATCGCGTCGATATCCTTGAGAGCGATGCCCGCTTCCTTGACGGCGGCCTCCGCGATGGGGGCAATCTTCTGCAGGTGGGCGCGTGCTGCGATTTCGGGAACGACACCGCCGTACAGGGCGTGCTCGTCTATCTGGCTGTAGAGCGGGTTGGAAATTACCTTGAGGGGGTCGTCCTGCAGTACTGCGCAGGCGGTCTCGTCACAACTGGATTCAATTCCGAGCCAAATCATTCAAGTTTCTCCTCGGCATCCTCGTCCAGCGAATCGGCGGGTGCGGCGAGTTTCTTGATATCTTGCAGCGACACCTTGTCGGGCGAGAGCTGTATGGCCTTGATGGACATCTCGCGGTTCACGCCCGAGGGGAGCGTGAGCTTTACGGTGGGCGTGAGGCTGTCGACATCTTCGATCTGGAAGCGGTTGAATTCCACGAACAGTTCGATGCTCGTGTTGCTGATGGAATCGAGCGTGCCTTCGCCGCCGGTTATTTCGACGGAAACATTGGGCGGGTTAAGCCTGTACGTTTCACGGTCGAACATGCCGATAAGCTGCACCGGGATATCGCGATAGAACTTCTTGCCGATTTTCTGGATGTTGACCGAAATGCTCGTGAGCGAGTCGCCCGGAGATACGTGTGCGGGGAACTGCTTGAAATCGAGCGGGATAGAGTACGTCGTGTCATGAACGAGCCCGCTGAACGATACGGAGTCTGTCGGGATTTCGATGATGCGCGTGATGACGTTCCTTGCGCCGGAAACCGTGATGAAGTCCGGTTCCAGCTTGGGCTCGTCGGTAAGCAGGTAGCCCGTTGCCGCATCGAAGGTGACCATGGAGCGCACGGGCACGTTGCGTTCGATTCGCGTGTCGAGGTCTAGGTCTATGAACAGGAGCTGGTTGTCGGGTTCAATGAACTTGATGTTTGAAAAGTTTGGTGCCGAGAAGTTCTTTTCGCCGATAGGCTTGCGGGTGGCGCCGAGTTCTGCATCCTGGAGGTCCACGATGATGGCCGCTGCGGTCGTATCGCCCTGCATGACCTTGGAACGCAGACGCATGAGGTCGAACGGCGCGCCTTCCAGGGTGATGCGCATGGTGTGCGGCGGTTTCGAGGCGATGGCGAGCATTTCCGGGAGTTTCACGAGGCGCACGGGGATATCCAGCTCAACCTTGAACGTGTTGAGCGACACGACGTAAAGCCATAGTGCAATCCCGAAGATGAACGCTGTAATCTTTAATGCGATATGTTTCATAGATGCCCCGTGAAGCATTGAAAATTTAGTTATATTCAACGCGTGTTCGGACAACTCGGGTACCTAATATCGGAATCTTTTCGTGGATGGAAGCAGCATCGCACGGTCATATTGCCGTCGCTTCTCACGATTTTCCTGTGCTCGCTCCTTCTCGCGGCATCGCTCACGGTGCTTGGGGGCGTTTTTCGCGTGCTTTCTGCCGAAAGTTCTCTCTATACGGTCGAGGCTTTCCTGCCCGAAACGGTGAGCGAGGATTCCGTACAGGCGGTAAGGCAGAGACTTGAACATTTCAGGGGCGTGGAACGCGTCGAGTACGTGAGCGCCGATTCCGCGCTGGCCGATTTCCGCAGGCATTTTTCGGGCGAGATGCTCGACCTTGTGGACGAGAACCCCATACCGCCGTTTTTCCGCGTGTCTCTTGTGCCGGGAAACCAGAATCCGGCAGACCTTACGGAATTCATTGCAGCCCTCTCGCGCCTGGAATACTTCGAGGAGGTGCAGGCCCCGGTGGACTGGGCGACCCGCGTTTCGGAATGGAAGTTCCGTATGGTGTTCTGGCCTGTTTGTCTGAGCCTCCTTTTGCTGGTGACGCTCTCGCTTATTATCTGCAACTCGGTGCGGCTCTCGCTCCTGTCGCGCAAGCTCCTGGTCGAGAACATGAAGTACGCCGGCGGAAGCCCGTTCTTTATCGAGTTCCCGTTCGTGCTCGAGGGCATGATGCAGGGGCTTGTCGGTAGCGGCTTTGCCGTATTGATCCTTCTTGTGATTGTTGAATCTATCGGTAGGGCGATTCCCCTTGTTGGCGAAAACATTGGCGGGCTCTGGGCGCTCCTTGGACTTGTGGTTTGCCTGGTCACGCTCGTTTCCGCATACTTCAGTTACCGCACCGTCCAGGAATTCCTGCTTGCGAAACGGAGCGAACGGGAATAAGCCATGCGTCTGCTGGTCGTTTTTCTCTGCTTGCTTGTAGGCCTTGCGGGTGCTGCCCCGAAAAAGACGGACGCCCAGATCAAGGAGCAGCGCAACGCCCTCAAAAAGCTTGAGTCCGACCTTGCGAAAAAACGCGAGGAACTCGTGCTCCTGGAAACAGAAGAGAAGGGCGTGCTGAATACGATTTCGCTTTTGGACCAGAACCTGAACCAGACGCGCGTCTACATCACCGAACTTTCGAAAAACGAGAAACTCGTGCAGCAGGCGGTGGAACAGCTCAAGCGGGATATAGATTCCCTTGACCAGAAAATCCACGTGCGTAAGGAAGCCATGAAGGTGCGCGTGCGCAAGTTGTATGTAAACGGCCGCTACAGCGAGGCGGAGGTCCTGTACCGGCTGCTTTCCCGCGAAGGTGACCCGAGGCGGCAGGCGTACTGGGTGCACCACGTGCTGAACGAGGACCGAATGCAGGTGGAAATCCTGACGGCGATGGTTACGGAACGCGACGAGAAAAAGCGCGAGTCGGAAGAGCACCTGGTGGAACTGAACGGCTTGCGCGAAAAGAAGGCGCGGGAAGAGAAGGGGCTTGTAAGCCAGATGGGCAACCAGGAGCGCATGCTCCTGAACCTCAAGCACGACAAGGCGATGCAACAGCGCGCGCTGCAGGAATTCGAACGCAACCAGAAGGTGATGCAGGCCCTTATCGCGAAGTTGGAAGCGAAGCGCAAGAAGGAAATCGAGGAAGCGAAGAAGGCCGAGGCCGCCCGGAAGGCGAAGCAGAAAAAGCAGAAAGAAAAGAAGGTCGTGGAAAAGCCCAAGAAGACTATCGCGGGCTCGGTCAAGGGGCCGAAGTGCATGCCGCTGGAAGGCGAAATCATAAGCAACTATGGCCTGCAGGAACATCCGGTATTGCATATCGCCACGCGCAACCTGGGCGTAGAGATTCGCGGCAAGCGCGGGGCCGCCATACGTGCCGCTGCGGCAGGGACTGTCGTGATGGTCGCAGAAATTGACGGGCGAGGCCCTTCCGTGATTATCGAGCACGAGGGGGGTACGTATTCCGTGTACGGCCACCTGCGCTCCATTCGCGTGCAGGAGGGAAAAGAGGTGCGTAATTGCGAAGAAATTGGCGAGGCGGGCGATATCGCGAGTCTAAATGGAATTAAATTGTACTTTCAAGTTAGCGAAGGCACCCAGACGGTGGATCCGCTACAGTGGTTGAAGACGAAATGATAAAGTATCGCTTAAATGGTCCCGCGTCGCAGGAACGCCAGCGCATCCGCCTGATGGCGGCGCTGTGCGAGAACCGCTTCCCTCAGGCGGTCGTCATTGATGGTACTCCGGGAATCGGCAAGAAGGCGCTTGCCATGGAAATCTCGAAGGCGCTCCAGTGCACCGACATGTTCGAGCGCCCGTGCGGGCAGTGCTTCGGCTGCAAGATGGCCGCCGACCCGGGAGCCGCCGACAACTGGGTGTTCCCGCTTACGGCCGCCGAGGCGCAGGCCAAGTCCGCCGAAGACGTGAAGGCGGGGAGCCGCGCGAAGACGCTCCAGGATATCAAGCAGGGCTATATCGAGCAGATTGTTGCTAACCCGTACCGCACCGATATCTTCGATGCGGGTGCCGAGATTTCGGTAAATCTCATCCGCGCCATGAAGTCGACGTTCGTGATGAAGGGCGACCGTACCCGCGTGGTGATTGTCGCTGAGGCGGACCGCATGAACGATGCCGCCTCGAATGCCTTCCTCAAGACGCTCGAGGAGGTCCCGCCCGATACGTACTTCGTGTTGACCGTGGCCTCGCGCGAAAGGCTGCTCCCGACTATACGTTCCCGTTGCCTTGCGATTCACCTGTCGTCGCTTACCGACGCCGAGGTGAAGGAGGAAACTCTCCGCATGCTGGGCGACGATGCCGACGAGGATCAGGTGTCCCGTGATGTGATAGGGCTTTCGCTCGGGTCTCCCGGCAAGGCGTTCTTTTATCTGGAAAATGCGAAAGCGCTTTGCGGCCTGGCGTCGGACTTTATCGTGAAGAGCCTCAAGAACGACTATAGCGCGCTTTTCGAGGAGCTTGCGGAAAACGACCTGACCGAAGTCTCTGAGGCGAACGGCTTTTTGGAAGTGCTCTCGTTCCTTATCGCCGACATCCTGCGCAAGCAGTCCGGTGCGGCGGTGCGCCTGCCCGATACCATGGCGGGTATGGACATGGATGCGTTCCCGCGGGTAGATGCGGATGCACTCGAGATGGCGCTTGCCACTGTGCAAGAAACTATGGAAAGGATAGCGAGCCGCCGCAGTACTGCGATGATGTGCCTGCAGTCGCTCGCCATAAAGCTTTTCGAGGGTTACAAGTAATGAACGACACCGTAGCTTCGACGCTTGCGCGGGAACTGGAAATCCCGCATCTGGTAGCGAGGCTTCTCGTATCCAGAGGGATCCGTACCGCATCTGCGGCAAACCGGATTCTGGACGACGGCTGCGGTGCAGAACTTTCCCCCTGGCTCATGAAGGGCATGGAAGATGCCGTGCGCTGGATTCTTGCGGTGCGCGAGAAGAAAGGGAAGGTGTTTATTTTCGGGGACTACGACCTGGACGGCATGACCTCGGTGACGCTCCTTTCGAGGTGCTTCGCGCAGATAGGGATTGAGTCGGAGTGGAGACTCCCGAACAGGTTCGGCGACGGCTACGGGCTTTCCATTGCCGCCGTGGAAGAAATGTACAATGCGGGTGCACGCAACCTGGTGACCGTGGATACGGGCATTACAGCGAATGTGGAAATCGCCCGCGCGAAGGAACTCGGGATGTCGGTGATGGTCATTGACCACCATCAGCCCTCGGGGGACGCGCTCCCTCCGTGCGACGTGCTGCTCGACCCGCACCAGCAGGGGGACATGTACCCGAATCCCGAACTCTGCGGGGTGGGGGTTTCGTACAAGTTTATATGCGCGCTGTTCGAACGGCTCGGGATGGAATCTCCCAGGAACCTGCTCGAACTTGTTGCCCTCGGGACGCTTGCCGACCTCGTGCAGATGACTCCCGAAAATCGCTTCTTTACCAAGACCGGACTTGCAAGGCTCCAGAACAGCCAGTTGCCCGGAGTGCAGGCTCTGTATTCCTCGCTCATGAAACCGGGGAGCGCGGTCGGCGGCATCGACGTGATGTACAAGATTGCGCCGCTCCTGAACGCACCCGGCCGTATGGAAAAGCCGGACCCCGCGCTCAAGTTGCTCATGTGTACCGATGTGGCGAACGCTCCGGACCTGATGGCGGAACTGAAGGAATGGAACGCGCAGCGTAAGGCGAAGGAAGCGGAAATTACCGACATGGCGCTTACCCGCGTGAAGGAAATCTACGGCGACAAGATTCCAAAGGTGCTCGTGGTGGATGGCGCCGGCTGGCACGTGGGTGTTATCGGGATTGTATCTGCAAAGCTGGCGCAGGAATTCTGCCGCCCGACCGCGGTGCTCTCGATTGACGAGGGCATGGCGCACGCGAGTGCGCGCGCGGTCCCCGGTTTCAACTGGCACAAGGCGCTCTTTGAATGCCGCGACCTGTTTGAGCGCTGGGGCGGGCACGCGAACGCCGCGGGCTTCTCGCTCCCAGCCGACAAGATTCCCGAACTGCGCGAACGCCTGGCCGCTTCTGCCGAAGAGCAGGGCTATACCGGCGAGGCGTTCGATACCAACGAGCCGCATGCCTACGATATCGACGTGGCGCTCGGCGAACTGATTGTGGAAGGCACGCGCCACCGCATCGAGAAAACGGTGCTTGACTATTTTGACAAGATGGAACCGTTCGGGGGGAACTTCCCGTATCCCGTGTTCCGTGCCGAGGGCGTGACCGTCCATCGGGTGAAGGAACTCCGCGGCGGACACCTCCAGATGGAAATCTCGCAGGCGGGTAGCCCCTCGTTCTCGGCTATCGCGTTCGGGCTTCGCAAGTGCAAGCCTCTCCTGGGCGGTTCGCGCAAGGTTTCCATCGTGTTCGAACCCACGTGGAACTATTTCAATAACAAGAAAACTATCCAGCTTTGCGTAAAGGCCATCGAGTAGGCCGTATGCAGAAGTTGCTCCCTTACTTTTTTTCGTTTGTCGTAGTTGCCGTCCTGGCGATATTCCTCTTCTATTCCGGTTTCAGGGAGTTGTTTACGGTAGCCGTTCCGGAACCGCCCGTCGAAGAACAGCCTGCACCCGAGGAACCGAAGGCGTTTACCGGGCGCGTCGTGATGCCCGACAGCGAAAGCATTCTCGTGCTCGAGAACAGCGCGGATCGCGACATCAAAAAAGTGGCAACGTATTTTTCGGGCCGTGCGGCGGGACTCCACTGGCTTGCACGCCCGTACTTCAAGAAGCATCGCGATGCGGAAGATGTCATCGTGGGCATCCGCATGACCATCGATTCGCTCGGGCGCATCACGTGCAACGAGATTGAGTACACGAATGCCGAAGACGAGAGCCTCAAGGACACCCTGCAGAGGCATATCGAGTATTACTGGCGGTATAGGAAAAGCGAGTACGGCACGACCGAAATCTGGCTCCCCATCCGTTTCCGCACAGTTTATTGACTAACTATGAGATTAGGGCGGGCGTACGCATGGCTAGCCCTCCCTAAGACCCTCCCGACGCGCACATAATCGCCTAGAGGAGGTTTGTTATTTAGGATAGTGGCGATTAAGTGCACGGGCACACCTTCGGTGTGCATAAGGGCGGGCGTACGCACGGCAAGCCCTCCCTAAGACCCTATCGGCGTCGGCGGGAATTTTAGCCTTTCAAAATCTTGAGGAGCTGTTCAGTGCGCTTCTCGATGAGGATGAACGCCTCGAACATGCGGGCCTCGCGCCACTTGGTCAGGTACTTCGCGCGCCATTCCGCGGCAACCTGGTCGGGAGCCTCGGGTGCGTCTTCGTTACGGTACCAAACTTCCTTCGTGATTTCGCGGATCATGTCGCCCATCTCGGCGGCAGGCTGGAGGCTTCCCTTGCACAGCAGCAGGGCGCGGAGGTTGTCGAGTAGCACTTCGTCGCTCGGGTTTTCCGAATCGTCGCGGGCGCAATCCCAGATTTCGCCGCGGTGGCGTTCCGTCCAGCCCATGAGGTGCTTCTCGGTGCGTTCGAGTTCACCCTTCGCGAGCTTTTCTTCCACGGCTTCGCGGGGGTAGTAGATGCTGTTCGGGTAAAATTCGATCATGGTCATTCCCAAGGTTAATGCCCGGGGCGGGACTTGAACCCGCACGAGGTTGCCCCCAAGGGATTTTAAGTCCCCAGTGTCTACCATTCCACCACCCGGGCAGGTGTGCCTGCCAAATATAGGAAATTTCGCCATTTTTCCGTTTGTTGTCCTTTTGTCAAGGCATTTTTCGGCAGAATCTTACAAAAAAGAACCAATCCGGGAAAAATTTGCTAGATTAAGAAACATGAAACACTTAGTGCTTATTTCCGCTGTCATGGCTCTTGCCATAAACGCCTTCTCTGCAGACGACAACGAGAAGGAATTCAAGGAACAGCTCGCCTCGCTCCGCGATAGCTACGCCTCCTCCATCAATATGGCTATGGAAGATGCCATGGAGGGCGACCCTGCCGGCTGGTTCAAGGCCCGCAACGAAGGTCTCGATGCCGACTGGGACGACCTAGAATTCGAACCGCCTACGCTCTCGCTGTTCTCCATCGAGGAAATTCCCTACGGGTTCAAGATTTCGGGCAGCAACCACGATTTCCAGCTCAATGCCGAGGTTTTCGTCTGGACCCGCAATACCGACATCCAGTACACGATTACCTACCTTGATGGCACGAACGAGGCCGCCAAGGAGATTGCGAAGGAAGTGTTCCAGAACGAGCAGTCCGACTACCCGTCCAAGTGCGCGAAGGGCGCCGTGACCTGCTACAACGGCAAGTCTACCTTCGGCGAACTGAAGAAAAAGGGCAAGAAAAAGAAGAAATAATCACTTTTTTCTTACGGGTAAATAAAATTTTACCCTTTTGCCGAAATTTTATATATATTAGAAAGAGCCCGGTCCCGTTTTGGCGCCGGGCTCCGGATTTTTGTACCCTGAAAATTCGTGAAATTGCTAACTTGTTGAGCGTCAATGGATTGTAGTTTTGCCGGAGTCTAGGAAATATGGTCAACTGTTCTAGAAAGCTTGGTTTTACCCTGGTCGAGGTCCTCGTGGTGGTCGCCATCATGGGCATTCTTTCCGGTATCGGGGTGGCTAGCCTGCGCAGTGCGGTTGCGAACAGCCGAATCAAGGACGCCGGTATCAACGTGACCGCCTTCATGCAGCGGGCGGCGAACGAGGCTACGCGGTTGAACGAGAAACTGACCGTGGAAGTGGAAAATAACAACAAGTCACTGAGACTTTATAAATGTACTACAGTTGGCGATGATGGAAACTGCTCTGCGCATGATTCACAAATTCTTGATGAGATGACGCTCGAGTCGATAAGCGCGTTTGTTCCTGGACAGGCTGGTGGTACTGACTGTCCGACGCTTGGGGGCGAAACGACGCTAAATGCCAAGAAGTCAATATTGCTTACTCCTAAAATAGGTGTGTCACCTATTTCCAGTGGTTGTATTTTGATCCGATATGGAAGTACAGACCGGTTTGCGGCCTCCATCAAGTCCCCGACGAAGTTCTCTATGTATTATGAGTTGAGTTACGATTCTGGTGCGAGCTGGTTTGAACCGTAGGTGTGTTATGGATAAGTTAATAAAGAGCAAGAAAGGTTTCGGTATCACGGAGGTGCTTATCTCCGCGGTAGTTCTCGGCCTTTTGTATATGGCGATTCTCCACATGCAGACGGGCAACCGCGAGGCTTTGCTCCGTATCCGTGGGCGTGACGGCGCCATCGAGGTCGCGCAGCAGGTCATCGATTCCCTGAACCGTATCGGCATCGCGTCCATTCCCGACCCGACGAGCGTTGCTTCTGGAGACGAACATATCAAGGAAGGTAACTATGTATGGGAGTGGGACGATATTTCGCGTTCTTGGGACCGTGGTGAAAAGGTCGGTGGCGGCCACTCCACTATCGCTTATACCCCGACTGTGACTGTGTCGCCGGTTGAGGATTATACCGCGAAAAATGTGTCGTACTATACTGGCGTCGATACAATAAGACACGTCTACGCCAAGCAGGTGAACGTGCAGGTCTCCTGGCAGTTCAAGGGCTCCACGCAGTCCATAAACATGTCCACCGTGATACGCTAGGCCGTCTTGCCTGTAATCTGTGCCGGGATTTGCTCCCGGCCTTTCTTTTTTGTTTGCGAGCCCGTTCCATTTATTATACATTTACTTGCATACAGTAAAAACAGGAGTTTCCAGATGGCCGGGAAATCTACCCTCTTTAAGACAGCTGTCGCTTTGGCATTTTCTATTCTCGTAGCAACCCCCTGGGCTGCGGGCCTTTCGGACGAGCAGGAAGGAGCGTCCAGGGTCTATTGCGTCAAGAAGGTCCCTGTCGCCGAAGACGAGTACCTGGTCCAGCTTTCGCAACAGGGTGCCGGTTACGCTCCCGATAGCGATGAACAGTGCTTTGAATGGTGGTATTCCGCTGCTACAGTTTCTGCCTATTCCGCATTGCAGGAACTGTTCTCCGTAGATTTTCCTCCTGGCGAGATTATCCTCACGTCGGATCTGGAGTTTGGCGGCTACGACGACAACGGTGAAGTGTGCGTGTCCGGTGCCACCGCGTTCTATCCGTTCCTATTCGGCAGCAGTGGCAAGGTTTCTCTGATGAGTGCTGGCGATTCCGCATTTACGGTACGCGGGGTGTGTTACATTGGCGGAGCCTCCGAAGCTACCTTTGGCGGGAATCTTCTTACATCCGTATCGAACGTGAATTTTGAAAATCTTCGCCTGGAATCCCTAACCAGTGCGGGCCTATTAGGGTGGAACGAATATGACGCTTCTGTCAATAGGGTCCGTATAGGTAATGCGGTCGTGAACGCTCCGATGGCCGGGGTCCTTGCCGCATCTATTAGGGACCTGTCGGTAAA
Source organism: Fibrobacter sp. UWT3 (assembly GCF_900230125.1). Lineage (NCBI taxonomy): Bacteria > Pseudomonadati > Fibrobacterota > Fibrobacteria > Fibrobacterales > Fibrobacteraceae > Fibrobacter > Fibrobacter sp. UWT3. The sequence goes on from NZ_OCSS01000002.1 coordinate 736,887, forward strand.
CGAATTTTACGGATATTCCATTGTGCTCAACGCGATACCCAAGTTGAACGATGACGAATCCTTTAGTACCCCAAACGCGAGCATCGGCAGTCTGGTGGGTTATGTCGAAAAGTTGGAAGTCGTATCGGCAAAGCTCGATGATGTCCATATTACGTACAGTCCCTTGGTGGGAACCTCTTATCTCGACAGTTCGCTCCCTGATAGGGATGCTTACGTGGGTGGAATCGTCGGGCATGTCACTACCCATGTCAAGTTGCATCAGGTCGGCCTTGAAAAAATGGAGGTTAGAGACTTTGCGGATGGTGAAGGTATAAACTACGTGGGCGGTCTCGTCGGCATGGTGGATGAGTGCGATTGGTTCTATGTGGAAAGGACGTACACCGCTTTGGCCGATATCATCTGCAACTCTGGCAATTGCGTACAGGGCTTTGGTGCTGGGTACATCAGGTTCGTCGAGGACCCGAGTGTAGTGTCCGCCAGGGCCAATTTCCATTATTCTGCGGACGAGCAGGACGTGACCCGCTATTTTGCCGGCATGGTCGTGGGGGACTATTTGAACAGTTACGGGATAGAGAACACCACCATTACGGATGAGTTCAACAAGGCCGGCACCATGCCTTTCTATTCCGAGGAACTCGTGGGCGACGAATATGAAAATGTGAGGCGCGATGACCCTGTTGCTCTGGGCAATTACCGCAATGCGATGGGGCGTATTAGCGCGACGGAAAATTTTGTCGAGGAATCCTATACGTTTGATGACCCGGAACTGGGAAACTTGCCGAATGGTGTGCTGGATACTACATACATGAAGTCGGCGAAGTTCATCGATATCCTGGACAATATCGGTGGAGTCCTGACGAGCGGGGACGTCCCGTGGAAATATGACGACACGCACCAGACTCTCTATTTCGATGTTGACTGGAACCGCTCCGACGAGGTGGTTGATTTGAACGTGCACAGGATTGTGTTCATGCTTGACTGCATCGAGTCGGGATGCCTTACCGAAAGCGAAGAGCGCATGCTCGGGCAGTTTGATAATTACCGGAGGGGTACTAACGAGTTCGAGTTCGTGACGGATGAATCTGGAGCAATCACGAATACGGCATGGCTCGAATTTGCCGCAAGCCTTGAACAGCCGAATGCTGACCGCGACCCTGTTCATTGGGAAAGTTCGAACGACAACGGTCCGTACAAGAAGTTCTCTGCGGACGAGGCGTACGACGGCGACTACTCCTTTGACCTTGTGGTTGGCGAAGCACCGGAAGAAACGAACGAAGAGTTTGCCTATGTGTTCTTCGGGAAGGGAATCGATTACGACCAGACCATCGTAGAACTCATTAGTTACGATGGCGAGACTGTCGAGAATAAGGGCTCACAAATTGACATGACGAGTTACTCCGGCGGAAGTCAGCCCATTTCGCTCCAGGCGGGCAAGGTGATGCAGATTTTCTCGCGCAACCCCGTGACGACGGACGGCAGCAACTTCAAGGGCTGGAAGGTCCGCGCCGAGATGACGTTTACAACCAACGAAACTGAACTGAAGAAGATTGCTTTTGCGGGTATGGACATTCCCGTGGATGGCGATGGCTACTTCAACTTGTACGAAAATATTGATGCGCTTTACCAGAGGCTTGAAAAAGGTTATGGCGCAAATAGTGATGTGCTGAGTGAAATACAGAAGGTTAGCGCCCAAATGCAAGCCGAGATACAGGCGGGCAATTATGATAACATCCAGTACTATTCTGCAAAGATGGATTCGCTGCAAAAACTGATGGACGCGGGCTCTTCGAACGGGAGCGTGGCTATCGCACTTGCCATATTCCCCAAGGGCTTCGAGGATGTAAACGGCGTGGATGACGATGGCGAGAAACAGGAAGAAGTCGAGGTTGTCTACCCGGCGCTGTTCTGGTCGGGTAACGCTATCCAGCTAGCCGTAAAGACGGACGATTTCGTGAACGAGGAGGGAGCGCCCTTCGTGAGCGTGATGCTTGAGAACTTGAGCGACGAACCGCTGCTGGATACCCTGATGGAATTCCCGAATGGCGATTGGCCCGAGGTGTTCACGTGGGAAAAGTACCCGCTTGCCGCGGGCATGTACCATGTAGTCGCAAAGATATACAACGGGAAGGGCGATAATCCGGACGTGCGCGAGTGGACTTTCGAGGTGGATGACGTAATCAAGAACGATTGCGGTGACTGCTGGCAGATGGTTGCGCTTTCGAATGTCGATTTCGAGAAATACGAGTGGAATGACAATGAGGTGTTCTACTGGTGGGACGAGTTTACCATTTTTGGCGAATACTGGCAGTACAAGGAATTCTCGGAGAAGGATTCCCCGGAACAGGGAAGGGGCTACTGGTACAATTCGCTTGAAGGTCGCCCGCTTGTGCTCAAGGATGAGGCCTTTACCGGCGAGGCCGTGTGGTCGCTCGATAGCGTAAACAGCGGCTGGAACCTGGTCTCTAACCCTTACGGCTGGAAGATGAAGATTGGCGTTGCTGGCCAGGAAAATCGGGAAGAAAAGCCTGAGCTGGAATTCTGGCGCTGGAACAAGCAAACCGGTCAGTACGACCCGCCTGAAGTTGTGAAGGAACTTGAGCCTTACGAGGCTGTGTGGGTAAAACTCAATCGCGGTCCGGAGATGGATTGGAGTCTTCCGGCAACGCCGGCCTTTGTCGATTTCGTGAACGAAGATGGCGAAATAGTTCATGTGAAGTCGCTCAACAAGAAGGGCGTGCTTGCGAAGGCGGCCGGCGCCGACGGCTGGGCGTTGCAGGTGGAACTCTCCGACGCAAGCGGCAAGATGGACAGCTGGAACATGCTCGGCGCGGGCAAGGCCGCGTGGGATTCCGAAGAACCGCCTGCCGGCATGGGCAACCGCGTGAACCTCAGCATCGTGGATGCGGGCAGGCGCCTGGCAAAGAGCGTGAAGGCCTTGGGCGAAGACGCATACGAATGGAACGTGGAACTTTCGGCGACAAGCTCGCGTGCAGGTTGCCTGAAGTTTGCGGGTATCGACGGAATTCTTGCGAGCGGGCTTCGCGTGTTCGTGACGGTCGATGGCGAGACTACCGAAATGCACGATGGCGAAAAACTGCAGGTGATGCTCTCCACGACGGCGAAGTCCGCAAACATCCGTGTGGCGAAGTCTGCAAGGAAGGTTGTCGCGAGCACTTTGCAGGGCTTGCGCGCTCATGATCTGGGCTCTGCACTGCAGGTGGGCTTCGATGTGGGCGAGGGCCTTGCGGGTGCGAATGCGCGCGTGGACCTTGTGGATACGAAGGGCCACGTCGTGAATACCGCAAGTTTCAAGGCCGAAAACGGGCGTAACGAGGTAAGCCTCAAGAGGCCGGTGCGCGGGCTCTACGTATTGCGCGCGGTTGTCGGGCGCGAGATCGCCGTGCAGAAAATTATGGTGAAGTAAGAGACTAGGGAGGGTCCGTGCTACTCCCCCTCCCTAAGACCCTCCCGACGCGCGCATAATCGCCTAGAGCGGGGTTGTTATTTTAGGGTGGTGGCGATTAAGCGCACGGGCACACCTTCGGTGTGCTTATGAGACTAGGGAGGGTATCGCACGGCTCACCCTCCCTAAGACCCTCCCGACGCGCGCACCGGTGTTTTTTCTAAATTTAGCGCACGATGGCAGAGAATTCCCCGAACACAGGTGCGAAAAAGCCGGATTACTTTCCGGCGATTGACGGCCTGCGCCTCCTCGCGAGCATAAACATCGTGATGCTCCACTTGGGCAGCTCGAATGCGCTTGCCTACATGGCAAGCAACACCTGGCTCATGCCCGTCTTTACCGCGCCCGCATTTGCGGCCGGCATATTCTACGTGTTCGCGGGGTTCCTCTTTGCAAGCAAGTTCAGCGACCCGGAACGCCGCATACCGGTAATCCCGTTCATGTTCGCCCGCATAGCGAAGCTATACCGGCTCCACTTCTTCATGACCCTCCTCATGTTCGTGGGGTTGCTGTTCAAGTTCAGCGGCTACACGCACTTGCCCGGCCCAGGCGAAATCGTCGATTGCGCCTCGGCGGGGCTCGCGAAAATGTTCCACCCCTGGCGTAGCCTGCTCCTGCATCTTTCGCTCACGTGGTCCATCGTTCCCGACCTGGGCATGAAACTCAATGAGCCCAGCTGGTCGCTCACGAGTTTCTTCATGTGCTATGCCATCACGCCGTGGTTCAGCCGCTGGCTCTTTAGGCAGAATCGCCGCACCCTCTGGATTCTCTTCTTTGCGGTGTTCATCCCGGGTATCGCGTGGGCGGTGTTCTTCGGGCTTTCGGGCAACCTCTGGTTCGACGGCTACGGCGAAAAGTATCGCTTCTTCCACATGTTCGCCCCCGTGCGCGTGTTCGAGTACATCTTCGGCATGGTCATCTTTCGCCTGTACAAGGAAGGCTTCTTCGAGTTCCTCAAGAGGGGCTACGTGAGCGGAATCGTTCAGGCATTGCTCCTTGCCGCCCTTTACGGGAGCCTGTTCCTCATGTCGCCCTCGTTCAATCCCGGCGTGAACTACTTTATCCACCATAGCGTCGCCGTGTTCATCTACGGGCTGTTCGTGCTCTCGCTCCTTTCGGGCAAGGGATTCATGGCGCGGTTCTTCTGTATCGGCATCGTGCGCAAGGTGGGCCGCGCGAGTTTCTACCCTTACCTAATCCACCTGCCACTCATCTCCATCGCGTGGGGAATCTGCAACCTGAACACACCCAAGAATACGCTCCTCTTTATGCTGTTCGTCTACACGGTGAGCACGCTCTACATGGAGTTCAAGGTCTGGAACAAGAAGCGCAAGAAGCGCCTTGAGCAGGCGAAATAGTTCTGCCCCGGTGTGCTCCCGCTCACACCTCTCTGCGAAGGTTTAAAAATCTTTACTGTGTTTGCCGATTTTTGCGAAAAATCGGAACTTTTTGTCGCCCAGTGCAAGTTATTTATTACATGATTGGGGTGGCGGTTTTTGTTCAATCAAATTATATTTTAGATGGGTGGGAATAACAACAAAAAAAGAGGATGTTGATGAAAAACTTCTTTAAAGCAACAGTGTGCGTGGCCGCCCTGGCCGCGACTTCTGCCATGGCGGGCTCCTTCCCGTTCCCGCAGAACATGAAGAGCCCTCACGGCTACACGATCCCGTTCGCGGATACCCAGGTCATCAAGGACCACTTCAATCTGTGGAAGCAGGCCTGGTACCAGGATAAGGGTAACGAAGCCTGGGTGCTTGCTCCCGAAGGTACCTGCTCTACGGTTTCTGAAGCTATCGCCTACGGTATGTTGATTACCGTGTACATGGACGAACAGAGCATGTTCGACAAGCTCTATGCTACCTGGAAGAACAATGGCGGCAATGGCGCCGGCATGAACTGGCGCATTGGTTGTGATGTCGGTTCGGGTTCTGCTTCTGACGCAGACTTCGATGCGGCCCTCGCTCTAGTGATGGCTTCCAAGCAGTGGGGCGGTTCCTACCTGAACGATGCCAAGACGTTGATCAGCTGGATTGCTTCCAACGATATCAGTGGCAACAAGATTATGCCTGGTAACCAGTGGGGCGACTACTTCAACCCCAGCTATGCCACGACTGCTAACTTCGCCCTTTTCCAGAAGGTTGCTGGCGGTTCCTGGAACAACGTGATTTCCCAGGCTTATACCGACCTGAACGCTTGCCAGAACAGCACCTCCGGCCTCGTGTCCGACTGGTGCGACTGGAATAGCCACAAGCCGGTCAAGAATTCCAAGGCTGCCGTTGCGCAGGACGAAGATCCGGGCTTCTTTGACGACGCAGCCCGTACTCCGTGGCGCATGGCTTGGGCTTACTACTGGTACGGTGATACCAAGGCACAGGCCTTCAACAAGAAGATTAACGACTGGATGATTCCCACCGCCCGTACGGCGAGCGGCATCAACTCCGGTTACTTCCCCAGCGGTCAGGCAGTGACCTCCGAAAAGCGCAACTTCGTCTCTTCTACCTTCTCGGGCGGTATGGGCATGGCTGCGTCTTCCTTTGACGACGCTGCCTCCAAGGACTTCATGGAATCGGTCTACAAGACTCTTTCCAACTTGAAGAGCTGCAAAACGGCTAGTGGCTGTGGTGAAGGCAGCAATGCGGGTGAAAAGTACTACCCCTCCACTCTCAACATCCTCTACCTCCTCCTCATCACGGGTAACATGCCCAACTTCTACGACATGACGGGCTTTACCCAGTTCACTCCGGACCCGAGCCTCGCCAGCGGTGTTTCTACTGCCGAAGGCGTGCAGCAGGCTTCCAGGGATTCTACGGTCGGTGTTTCCGGATTCTGGAACTGGGGTGCATACCACGACAAGCTCGGTATCGGTACCGTGATGTCTCCGGATTCGGGTACTTCTCCGCTCTACAAGACCGGCTGCGAAATTACTGCAGAGGCCACCATGGAAATCGGCCCTGAACCGCAATGGACTCAAGCCAAGGCTGATGTGTGCAAGAATACTCCGGCTCAGTGCGAACTCAAGTACCCGAGCGCCGGTATCGCCATGTCGTTCCTCTCCAACGACAAGAAGGGCGTTGACCTCTATGCTTTGAATGTCAAGTATGTCCGTGTGACCGCCAAGACCAAGGGCCCCATCCGTATGGCAATCCTCAACGAGGCAACTGCCGAAGCGGGGGCTGAACCTGGCATTTATGTGGATCCTACGGACGATTACACGGCCGTGACTTACGACCTTACTCCGGACCAGTTCGGTTTCAAGGGTACCAACAGCCAGTCTATCGATATTCTTGACTGGGTCAATGTTTCCACCGCTCCCTCGGGTGAAGATATCATCAAGGTGGTCAAGGGCCTCAAGTGGGAAGTCAAGGACGCCAAGGGTGGTTTCGGTTCTGTCTCCATCAAGGCGATTGAATTCCTCGATGCCAATAAGCAGGTGATTGACCCCGTGAAGATTACCGGTATTACGGTTCCTGCCGCCCAGTGCGGCACCAACCCGGGTACGGATGCATTCGTGTTCCGTTCTCTCGCCCCGAGCGCGAAGGTCATCGCTTCTGGTTCCCAGATCCAGGTGCTTGGCGCCAAGGTCGGTTCCGACTACGCCGTGTTCAACATGCAGGGCAAGGTCGTGAAGGCCGGCAAGATTTCCGGTGCAACGCAGGGCATCTCTGTCGCCAACAGGGGCACGTTCCTCGTGCGCGTCGACGGCAAGATCCACTCCGTGACCGTGAAGTAATTCACTAGCAGACTCTTTTAAGAGAACCGTGGCCCGCAAGGCTGCGGTTCTTTTTGCGACCGCTCGCTCCTCATTTCTTGTAAAGAAACCTCCGGTTTGTCACTCGCTCTCGCCTCGACGACTCGTTAAGACGAGTCGCCTCTGGCTCACGTTTTGCGATTGTAAAGCCGTGGTTGCGGCGGGCTCTTTTTTTGTATATGGGCTCTGCATGTGCAGAGCCATATTGTGCGCCTCGGTCATGTGCAAGTGTACTTGCCCACGACTCTCGGCTTTTGTATATTCTTCGTGCGGGGTTGTTGCCCCAGGTATTTTTAGGAGTTTAGAATGGATATTGGCGCACTTCATTTTCAGAATCCCGAAGCCTTCTGGCTGCTCGTTTTGGTTCCTGTACTTATAGCACTGTACGTATATCGCCAGCACAAACGCAAGAGTACCATCAAGTTCCCGGCACTTTCCATAGCGAGGCGTGCGGTCCCGAGCCGTCGTGTGCGCCTGCGCCACATTGTGCCCGCGTTGCGCCTTGCGGCCCTCTGCTGCTTCGTGGTGGCGCTTGCCCGCCCGCAGAACGCGATGGAGGTGGAATACACGAATACCGACGGCGTGGATATCATGCTGGCACTCGACGTTTCGGGTTCCATGGGCACGCTCGACATGCTGACCCGCGCGGAGCAGGCGAAACTCGGGGTGATGAACGCCGAACGCATCCTCAATTCCGGTGAATACTGGAAGTATAGCCGTATGGGTTACGCGCAGGGGGTGATTGCGGACTTTATCCAGAAGCGCCACAGCGACCGTATTGGGCTTTCTGCCTTCGGTAGCCGTGCCGTGACGCAGTGCCCGCTCACGCTTGATTACGGGAGCCTGCTCGAAATCTTGAAGGCGACGGACGAACTTGCGAAGGATTCCATCATCGCGGGTCGCACGGCGATTGGCGATGGCCTGATGAACGCGCTTGCACGCCTGCAGAAGTCCGAGGCTAAATCCAAGGTGGTGGTGCTCCTGACCGACGGGCGCGACAATGCGAGCGTGATTTCACCGGTCCGTGCCGCGGATGTGGCGCAGTCGCTTGGCGTGAAGGTGTATACCGTGGGCGTAGGCAAGAGGAAGGGCAAGATTCTCGCCTTCCAGCAGAACCCCTGGACGGGCGAAATCTCGTGGGGCGAGCGCGACATTACGCCGGAAGAAGAGGTCGACGAATCTACCCTCAAGGAAGTCGCCGCAAAGACGGGTGGCAAGTTCTACCGCGCCGAGAACAAGGAACAGCTCGAGGAAATCTACTCGGAAATTGACCAGCTCGAGAAGACCGAGATAGAGACGGTCGCCTACGCGCGGTATGCCGAGAAGTTCTACCCGTGGCTCCTGGCGGGTGCATTGCTGATTCTACTGGAATTGCTCCTCGCGAATACGCGCTTCGTGCGCATCCCGTAGTTACAGCGGTGTCGCGGGCTTGATGCAGTTGCTTTCGGCTTTCTCGAGGAACTTGTCGATGGTGCGCGTCTCGGACGTGCCGTACTCGGACCAGTGTATACTGAACGTGATGGGCCACGGGCCCTGTAGGAGATCCTGGCTCGTTGCGCTTGCCGTAATCAGCTTGTTTGCGAAAGCCTCGATTTCTGCATAGTCGCTACATTCGGCAATGACCGCAAAGGTCGCCTTGCCGTAGCGGGCGATAAACGTGCCGCGCTGCACGCTCTGTTCGCGTATGAATGTTGCCATTTTCTGGAGGGCGACCACGCAGGCCCTCTTGCCGTGCTTCTTTTTCCTTGCCTTGAAATTGTCTATCTCTATCTTGAGAAGGAATAGCCTCTTGGCCGGGTCCTGGCTCTGCGTGATGGATTCCAGGTACGATGACAGCTTGTTTGTGTTGTTGAGCCCTGTTGTCAGGTCTACGGTAATATGCTGTCGGGTGCGGTACATGTGGATAAACAGGGTGACGAGGACAAATACCGTCGAGGTTATGGGGAGCTCGTAGAATTTTGCCTGCAGGATCAGGGTGAGTAGCGGGATGAGCATGACGATTGCGATTATGTAGAAACACCGCCTATGGAGCTTGTTGGTGCATTTGCTTGCCTTTTTTAAGCAGAGTCCGGATGCCGCTGCAATGTAGAGGATGGATAGCATGTTCAGCAAGGCCCATAGGGTGGGATTCATGTCGGTTGGTCCATCCGTCAGGTGCATCAGCGCGTCGACGAGGGCGATTGCGCTGACGATGACGCTCGGGCCTATGATGGGGATGAGCCACTTGCGCAACGTGTAGGTATTTGCCGATGTCGAGTAGAAAACGGAAAGGAACCAGCAGCAGCCCATGCAGATACAGGCGATGATCTTGAAACTATTGATAAGCCTGATAATGGGGATGTTTGATTCGGGGATGAACAGCCCGAGCGAGTTCATCACGCTGAATAGGATGGATGTTTCTACAAGGCACTGGAATGCGCGCGCCGATTTCTCCAGGACAGCACGTTCCCTGTTGCCGTACCATATCATCAGGTACACGATAACGCTGATAACGTCGATTTCGATTCTAAAAGCGTCTATACCCATAATCACTACCTGATAAGTAAAATATATCTTTTGCTTAACAATAATAACAATTTATTCGAAAAAAACATTTTTTTGTGATTATTGGGCAAAATAATGCAAAAAACGGGGCAAAAAAGGCTGTTTTTTGTATATTCAGGGTGTCGCGGGACGCGTGCCCGCAGTTTTCCGATTCCGGAGGATTTGATGCGTTTTGCTGAACCGAACTTCTTGTGGTGCCTGTTTACGCTCCCGCTATTTGCGCTGCTGTTCTACTATGCCTACCGCCGTCGCAAGAAACTTGCCGCAAGGTTCGTCTCGCTCTCGATGCTCCCGAAACTCTCGACGAGCGTATCGCCGTGGCGCAGGCTCGTGAAGGTGTTCCTGCTCCTGCTGGCGCTTGCCTTCCTGTTCGTGGCGCTTGCCCGCCCGCAGTGGGGCCGCAAGATGGAGCATATCGAGCGCCGGGGCCTGGACCTTGTGCTGCTGCAGGATATTTCGCTCTCGATGCTTGCCGAAGATGTGAAGCCGAACCGCCTGGTGCGTAGCCGTCACGAGATTTCGTCGTTCCTGGAAAGCCTTTCGGGTGACCGCGTGGGTTTGGTCGCGTTCAGCGGCGAGGCGCAGGTGATGGTGCCGCTTACGCTGGACTACGGAACGGTGCAGATGATGCTCCGTGAACTGAATCCGGGCTGGCTCATGCCGGGCACGAACTTGGAAAACGCCATCCGCAAGGGGATGAGCCTGTTCAGGAATTCTGGTGGGGCGGGAAAGTACTCCGTGATGATATTGATGAGCGATGGCGAGGAACTCGAGGATGCCGCCGTGAATGCCGCGAAGGAAGCGGCGGAGATGGGAATCAAGATTTATACCATCGGTATCGGCAGCCGCGAGGGCGTGCCCATACCGGTGAAGTCCAGGAACGGCGATGTCGCCTACAAGAAGGACGTGCAGGGGAATATCGTGACTACGCGCCTCGAGGAAGGGACGCTGCAGGAGATTGCGAGCGTGACCGGTGCGCTGTATTTCTACGCAAGCCCGGGCGAGTTCCAACTGCAGAAGGTATTGACCGAGATTGCGAGCATGGAGAAGAAGGAACAGGCGTCCGACCGCATGGAGAACTACCAGGACCGCTACCAGATTTTCCTCGGGCTTGCCGCCCTCCTGTTCCTGATAGAGGCTGTCGTGTCGGAGCGCGGCCGCCGCCGCAAGCAACTCGCCGGCCGTTTCAGCTAAGGGCCTGTGGCGACACACTCTCTCTTATTTATGTTGGCTTCGGACGAGACTCGCGCGGTCTTTTGTAAAACTTAAAACCAAAGGGGCGGCACACCACGTGCCGTCCCTTGGTTCGTGAGCCCAAAGCGGCCCGTATCAACGGGCCGTGGGGGCGAAAGTGAGCGCATACCGGAGTAATTTAATCCCCGGGTGAAGCGCGAACGGTTTCTTATATATCTTAAAACCAAAAAGGTCTGCGGCGACGCGCAGACCTTTTGGTTTTAAGGAGAATAGAGAAAAGCCCTTCGGGTGGATTTGTCTCTCTTGGAGACGGGCGGCTCGCGTTTGCGACACCGAGTTGATATCCACCGGAGGGGCTCAATAAGTAATATAACCCCTTTTTTCAAAAAAAGGCGCCTTGGCGCGAAAAACATTACTCCAACTTGGAAGATGCCACTCCCGCAGGCATTAAAATCTATATTATAGACAATGCGAAAAGTTTATAGTTCATTGTTTGGCCTGGTGAGTGGGGTCGCCTGCATTGTGGCGTGCTCCTCGGCACCGGAACCGTCCGCCGAACCCGTGGCGCAGCCCGCGCCCGCCCCGGCCGTGGAATCAGCACCCGTGCAAGCGGCCGCCGCACCTGCGGATACCGCGAAGGGTCCTGTGTTGCCGGCATCCTACAAGGATATTGTCTACCCGGAATACAAGTACGTGGCGCCCTACCCGAAGGACTACCGCGTAGAAATTGCCGAAGGCATTTCCGGTTACATCGTTCCCGATTCGAGCCTCCCGCTCGTGAACCTTTCCGTGTATTTCGATAATCCGGAAGTCGCTTCGACCATCAAGGATGCTGCCGCCTCCGGGATGGTAGGCGCCATGTTCCGCCGTGGTGGCAGTACGCACTTATCGGCGCACGCCCTCGACGATACGCTCGAGTTTATCAGTGCGGGCCTTTCTACAAGCTCTGGTACCTGGATTTCCAGTTTCTCGATAGATTGCCTTTCGAAGGACTTCGCTTCCATGCTGGATATGGCGGGGAAGGTGATTTCTTCTCCCGCATTCGACGCGAAGCAGCTTGAAATCGTGAAGACGAACTACGTGACCTCCCACGAACAGCGTTACGACACTCCCGCGAAGGTGCTTTCGGCCTTGAGGACCAAGGTCAACTATGCCCCGAACCCGAGGCTGTGGGACCCCACTCTCGAAGAATACAAGAAGGTTTCCGTCAATGACATGAAGCGCCTTTCGGTATCTACCTTCGCGTCCAAGCACATCGTGTTCGCGCTGTCGGGTGACGTGAAACGCGACTCCGCGGTTGCCATGCTCAAGGAATTCTTCGCGACGCTTCGCAAGTCGGCCGATGCGAAGGCGAAGCCTTCTCCCTATAGCGCCCCGCAGCCGCTCGTGTTCCTGAACAAGCCTGGCACCTACGTGGTGGACAAGGATATCACGCAGGCGAATATCTCGATGAACCAGCCCTTCGTGAAGCGTCCGCATGCAGATTACTACCCGACGGCTGTCGCGAACTTCATTCTCGGTGGCGGCAGTTTTGCCTCGCGCCTCATGACGCGCGTGCGTAGCGACGAGGGGCTTGCCTACCACATCAGCAGCCGTGCGGGCAACGACTACCGCGATACGGCGATGATTTCGATCAGCCTGCAGACGAAGGTGGAATCCGCCGCGTTCGCGCTGAAGCTCGTGTTCGAGGAAATCGAGAAACTTGCGAAGGATGGCCCCACGGAAGAGGAACTCGCGATGGCGAAGAAGACTCTCGTGGAAAGCCTTCCCGGCCTGTTCGATTCCCCGTCATCGACGGCGGCAATTTTTGCGGGCGATGAACTGCTGGGCAAGAGTCCGGACCATTACCTCGACTACGTGAAGGAAATCAATGCCGTGACCGCCGACCAGGTGAAGGCGATGATCAAGAAGTATTATGCGAAGGAAAAGATGACTATCTCGGTCGTAGGTCCGGTCGCAAAGCTTGAGGCCCTGAAGCCCTTTACGGTTGTCCCGCTCGATAGTCTCGATATCAGGTAGTCTATGTTCAGGGGCGTTTCGGAATATCTTTCCCGTCTGGCTGTCGCGGCACTGCTCGTGATGCTTGCGGGCGTATGCTCCCATGCTGCGGGTTCCGACAACATGCTCGGGGCGGATTCGGTTGTCCGCAACAGGCTCCTGAAACAGCTCGGTAACGAGGACGACTTGCGCTCGCTCTGCTCCGGTCTCAAGACTTGCCTCAACATCGACTATCCCGGTTGTTCCGCCGGCGATAAGCACCCCTGGCCGCATCTCAAGTACAACGAGGAATTCTGCGCGCCGTACCACGAGGTAACGAAGCGAGGGTTTGCCCCCACTCCGGGTGCACCGATGGTCCCCGAAGTCTATGCGAGGCTTGGCCGCAGGTACCGCGCCATCTACGAGAACAAGGGCACGCTCCCGCTGGGCCAGAACGTCATCAGTTACCTGTTCGATAACATGCCCTTTACGGCAGACCTCATCAATGCATACCTGGGCACGAACTACACTCTCGAATATACGAGCAAGAACCGCAGGTATTTTAACGGGAGCAACGGCCGCAGCCTTTCGGGCGAGTTCTACTGGGCCCTGCAAGATAGCGCGGGGCAGAAGCTCGGCATGCGCAACCTCTTTTTCGGGTACGGGCACGCGAAGGTGCTTCGGTGGTCGCTGCATGGAACCGCAATTGCGTATCTCGACATGGACGAGATTTCGAAAAACGAAATCAGGTACAAGCTGACGGCCATCGTTTTCCCGGGCAACTCCGTGCTGAATTCCATCATGCAGATGCAGGTGTTCAAGAGCGTGGTGAACGACAAGATAGACCACATCGTGAAGGATATCAAGAAGGCTTCGGGTCGCTACTTCGGGGGTGACAAGGAACCCATGCTGAACAGTGCGAAGCTCAAGTCGTTCGATAACGTGCAGTACGTGATAGATTTCGAGAACGTGGTGAACGGAGCCCCGTGGAAACTGGGCGACTTCGAGAGGCTGAAGCGTGAACGCGAGAAGCAGAAACGCGAGAGCGTTCCCATAATATTTGAAGATACAAGGACTCAGGCAAAATGAGCGAAAAAGAGAAAGAAAGTCTGGAATCCCTCCTGGCGCGCGTGACTGACCGCCGCAAGGAACTGCTGACCTCCGTGGTGGACCGCCGCACGAGGCATTTTTGCATGGTGCTGGAAGACCTGTTCGACCCGCATAACATTTCTGCCGTTATCCGTACCGCGGAAGTGTTCGGCCTGCAGGACGTGCACATTATCGAGGAGGACAACGCCTACAGCGTGAACAAGTCTATCCTCAAGGGCAGCTACAAATGGATGAGCCTGTACCTGTACAAGAAACGCATGCTCTGCATGGAGAAGCTGCGCGCGAAGGGCTACAAGATTGCGGTCGCGAGCACCAACACCACGAATTCCGTGCTTGACCTGGATTTGAGCCAGCCTACGGCATTCTACCTCGGGAGCGAGTTCCACGGGAACCACCCCGATACGCTCGCGCATGCCGATTACGAGTTCAAGCTGCCGCAGTACGGCATTACCGAATCGATGAACGTCTCGGTCGCGGGTGGCGTGCTCATGACCTACCTCGACGTGTACATGCAGAAGGAAGGCCGCGAGAAGTTCCTGCTCCCGAAGGAGGAACGTGACGCGCTCCTTTACGACTGGCTCGACCGTCACGTGAACGGTATCGAGAACAATAGCCCGATTACGCACGTGGACGGGTAAGAAATCCCTATAAGTTAGTCTTTTTTACGGGTCGTCCTCTTCGCCTCGCAGCATGTTTGATGCCGCGGCCTTGAAGCGTTCCCTCATGAAAGCGTCGTAATCAGGGTCGCCCTTCTTGGGAAGGTGGAAATCTTTCTTTATAGCGGGTTTCTTGTTCGGGTCTTTTTCTTGTATAGACATGGTTTCTTCCTCTATGGTTTGCAACTCTCTTTTCAGTTGTTCTTCGTACAATTCGATGTTTTCTTTTAGGTGTTCTTCGGACAGATCCTCTGCTGTGCCGCGTTCGAATTCGTCGTTGAAACCATCGTTGATGTCGTCATAGTTGAGGCCAAGTAGATAGGTGTCCGGATGCTTGTCCAAAAGTCTTTCGTAGTTATGCAGAATGTTCAGTAGTTCTTCTTTAGACGCCTCTTCGAGCTGATAGGGCTTGCCTCCCTTTACGAGGCTTATCAGTTCTTCGGTAGTCGCAGCTACGTTGGAGAACTTTTTCGGGTTCGATTCACTTTTTAGTGCCTTCGTGCCGGTGAGGAAATCTTCGGGATCTTCTGCGTAGATTTCGCTCAGTTTTAACAGATGTACGGCGTGCTCAAAAGACATTTTAGATACGAATTGGTTATGGCAATGCTTCCAGCAATCCATGAGCCAGTAGAAAGTTGCGTACAAGTTCCTGGGAGTCTTGTTGACATCGCCGCCGATTTCGCTTTCTTCACCGCAGGAACTGCACCGTACGAATGCGGTGGTGTCTTCATAGCAATGATCTTCGTGCTCGCCCTCGCATCCGAACCAGCCACAGCTGCAATGCGGGAACAGGTGATAGTCCATATCTGTGTAGGGCATGTAGTAAGCGGTTGCCTGGCACCGAGGGCAAGTGCCCTTCAAATACGATGCTCCCCAGGCGAATACGAGCGCCCCAAGCGTCAAGCCTTTCGGAAGGTAGGAGGGTTGTAGCGAGTCCATCGGGATGTTTGACAAGATGGGGTATTTCAGAATTTTGTCACGGTTCCTCATGATGAGAGCGAAGTTTTCCCAGAACAACTTGCGCTGCCTTTTCGCGTGCCTAGACATGACGGCGTTGATCTCGGCTTTTTCCTTTTTGAGAATGTCTTCCTGCTCGCTGAATCGCGGGAGCCCAGCCTTTGTCCGCCGGGTATACTGGCGGTAAGTCTCACAGTGCTGAGAGTAAGCACCTTCGTCGCGGTTGTTATTACGACGGACATTGTCCAGGATTGTCTTGGGGGTCGTTTCATTTGTTTTAATCTTGTATATCTGCCTGTGGCCGTGTCCGAAATCGTCATCTTCTTCGGAATCGATATCCTCAATAATGTGCTCGTAGCCGTCCCACATCTCGGAACCCCCGCATCGCGAAGTCAGAATCAGCTGGGGGAGTGCGCCTGTTCTTTTGGCAATCCTGTGGAGCAGTTCGTTCTTCCTGAAATAGGCGTACTGGCAGCCCCATCCGTAGTCCTCGATCAGTATGGCGAACAAGTTGGCGTTCTTGTTCGCGTAGAGCGCGTTGAATACGGGGAAGGCGTCGCCGCCGATATACAGCAACGCGAAACGTTGGGCGCTAGAAGTGATGTTGTCCGGATTTTTTTCAAATACGAGGAACTTGACGAAGTGCTTTATCTGGTCGAAATTATCGATTTCCCAGGTATTGTAGCAGAAATCATCTTCTCTCTCGCCACTATGGGACCTGAAATTTTCCAGACCGAAGTCGGTAATGTACGAATATGGCTGGTGGAACATTGCCAGGAACACGTTTTCGCTCAGGTTACGTTCGTAAATGATGGAATACCCCGGGAACATCGGTTTTTTCAGCTCGTCCTCGAGTTTTTCCCTCGAAAAATGGTAGTCGACGTTGACGAAACAGTGCGCGCTGTGGCTGCGTGTGAAGATATTGACCGTATAGGGGTCAAATGCGGAACCCGGGTAAAAGACGGTCCGCTCCGCGAAGAATTCCTTCCATGGAATCTCGGAATCCTTGCGGATGTCAAGGAGCCAGGACGGAGTTGCTTCCAGGTAGAACTTGTTGAGATAACTTACTTGATTCATAGAGCTCCTTCTTCGTCTGAGTTTTGGTTTTCCAGCTCTTCACGCTCCATCTCGTACATGGCGACTTCGTCGAGAGTCGCGCCGATCTGCTCGTCGGTGGTGAGCGTGGTGTGCATGCGAAGGGTAACCGGAATGCATTTCTCGTCGAGCCGCATCAGAAACTCTACGACGCGGCGCTTACCTGCAGGCGACAGGTTATTGAAGCAGAAGTCGATATTGGGGTCTTCTCCTTTCTTGGGGGCCTGCACCAATATCGCGTCTTCGATCTTTTCGCGCAGTTTGTACTGCATGTCCAAAAGCGTGCTCAATCGCAGGTTACTCTGCGTTGCAGGGAATTGCTCCATGAATTCCGCAACTTTCTTTTTGACATAATCCAGCGAGTCGTCGCCGATGGTGCCATCAACATAAATCCTTTGGTTGTCTAACGCGTCCTGGTAGTGGATGTCGATGCCCACTACGTTCTGCGCGAACAGATCCGCAATCAGTTTGCCGTCGTTGTCGCGGAACAGGAACGACGCGACGTAATCCTTGTTTGCCTGTACCCTGTAGAAAATACGGTACATCAGGGGGAGGCTCATCAGGTAATCGATGACCCCCTGGCTAATCCACTGGTGCTTAAAAATGCTCATCTTTATGCTCCTTCCGAAGGGACGTCGTTCAAGATAGTGTCGATGTTTTCCAGGCATTCCCTGGTGTACATGTCGTAGTGCATCGCTATCATCGGTGCGAGATAGTCTGCTACTTCGGCCCAACGCTCTGCGCCCGAATGGTCGGGATTGGTCGCAGCCGTTATGACATGGCTTGTAATGCAACGGAGAATGGGCAGGATTACCCCTGCGCCGAGGTCGGAATTGCCCTTCGCAAGGTCATTGAACGCCTGTTGTGCATTCTGGGCGTGGTCCTGGACGTGAACCATCATCTGGTTGAAATAGCCACGATCGGCCGACATTTCCTTGTAGAGCTTGCGGATGTTTTCTACGGACATACAACCTCCTTTCCTTTGCCGGCACGACATGTGCCGTCAAAATAGTATCGAAAAATTCGAAGCCGATGTAAAAGGGGTCTGGGATTTTTTTTTCGTGACTGTTCGGCAACCTCGTTTGTAAATGAAACTTTACACAAGCTGGACGGGTTTTAAAAAAACTTTATGCATGTATTTACATCTATGCATAAATAATCGATAGATATAGTAGAAGGACTAACCACAAGGAGGCGCGTATGTCCGAAACCCATCATGAATCCTTTGCTGAATTATACAGGCGCCTGAAGGCGGGTATTCCGCTTGTCAGCGGAGAACAGGAGCAGGAAAAGGCCGCCCGCGATGCCCAGGCGGACTTCATGAAAGGGCAGCAGGAGCGCAAGTACAAACTGTTCTACGACAACCTGGACCTGGTCTTGCGCCACAAGGACGAAATCTTGGCGAACCCGCGCTATGCCAACATCGACGCGCATTACCTGATCGGTGGTGGCGGCTGCTGGGTTGGTAGCTTGCCTACGGTAAGGCGCCTGAACTTTGCGGGAACCACTGTCTCCATTAGTCTTAAGTTGGGGACGCTGCTCCTGGCTTGGGAAGAAAGCCAGTTCCGCGTCGAATGCGAATGCGGCGCCGTCGCAGTCGTTCGCCATTTTGTCGGGTCGCCGCTTTCGGGCGGTTGTTACGCGACGGCTTTTTGCCCTTCGTGCAAGAAGGAGATTCATGGAATTGGTGACCGCCGTTTCGGGAGTTTTTTCTGGTTTTTGCAGACCAAGCTCGCCGAAGACATCGGGACGTTTGCAAAGGATTTTGTCGCAAGGTGGACTCTTGCCGAGTCTGAGAACGAGAAGCGCGTTGCCGCAGGGAATTTTCGCGATCCTCGCCCGGGTGTGTGCTTTAGGGGTGATTGCGCTCCCTGTGACATTGAATCCTTGATTCATGATTTGCGCCTGAAGGAATTCAGGGAAACGGGCAGGACACACTAAATAAAAGGAGACTGGCATGACAGAAAAAGAAAAGATCGAACTGTTGAAGCCCATTATGGGCTCTGCCAAGATGGCCACAAGGGCGGTAGAGTTCCTTGCGGGGAAAGTGTATGTGCCCAGCGTGGAGGAGATCTCCCAGGAAATGCGCGTGCCTTTGCGCACTGCCGCCAAGGTGAGATCGTCCGCGTTGCTCTCCGGCTCCTACATGATGTCTGCTAAGTCGATGAGGATTAGTTCACCGGCTGTTGCTGCGGCTATGGTTCCTGAACTCAGGTTCATGCTCAAGGAGCACTTGTTCGTGATCACAATGACCGGTTCCTATGAGGTGATTGGTAAGCACGATATTTCTGTCGGCTCAACCAATCGAACAATTGTTGACCCGAAGGACGTGTATAGCGTCGCTCTTGCAGACCGTGCAAGCAAGGTAATCGTGTTCCACAACCATCCGGGCAACTCGTTGCAACCGTCCCCGGAAGATCTCAAGTTCACCAACAGGCTCGCAAATGCCGGTCGCGTGTTGGGTATTACCCTCAGCGACAGTATTATCGTGGCTCGTTCGGGATTTTTGAGCATTTACACGACGCATCCCGAAGCATTTGAAAAAAGCAAGGAACTTCCTAAAGGAGAATGCTAGTATGAATAATCTTCTATGTAAGGTTATATTCTTTGTTGCCATATTGGCATCGCTCGGTGTGAGCGGTTTTCGTTCCAATTGGGGGCCGTTTACATTCCGCCCGGGGCCGGAAAGTACCGCGTTCTTTGTTAACGGAAACAAGGCCATGAAACATACAATTAACGGAAAGAGGATGTGCCTCTACATGGACGATGTTGAACTCCCCGCCGAAGATGAGATATGCCCTGACATTGTCATTCGTCATCTCGCAACTGTAGACATCTATTACGATGGGAAGGAGTGCGAAACGGTGTGTGGATACGACAATAACATGATGTATAGCGGCGAATTGCTTGTTTATGACCGCAGGTCGTGTCCCGATATTTTAGTCACTATGGTCGGCGGCGGCCGCATAGATGTGGTACAGGAGAAGTATCTCGATTTCGACGACAGGGCGTGGATGTACTACGACACGACCAAGGTGTTTACCTGGGAGTTGGAAACTGACGATGTGTACATCAAGCACTGCATGGATTCCCGCTACAAGAAGCAGATTGACTTCTACGAATGGTATGCGGACAAGGCTCCGAAGAAAAGGTTCAGCCGCTAGTTAGGTAACTTTTCAGTGGTCGCAAACCGAAAGCAAGATTCTCGCGCTGAGTTTTAGAGAAAAAATCACTAGGTTTTATTTTCGTTGTTCCAACGGGAATTTTTGAACCAGTCAGGGAGATTTCCGTTTTTTTCTAGAGCGGAGTTTCGGAACATACAATCCATATCTGTCACATTTGACACATCCCATTGGCTTATGTCGCCATTAAATTGGGAGCCGCTGAACATACTATCCATATATTCCACATTTGACACATTCCATTGGCTAATATCTCCGTTGAATTGGGAATAATAAAACATTAGGGCCATATCTGTTACATTAGAAACATTCCAATGGCTGATGTTGCCGTTAAACAGAGAATCAACAAACATCCTGTCCATATCAGTTACATTCGATACGTCCCATCGGCTGATGTCTCCATTGAACGCTGCAAGCATAAACATTTCTGCCATATAGGTCACCTTTGACACATTCCATCTACTGATGTCGCCATTAAATGGGTTTGGGGAAAAATCGTCATAATCGCCGCAAAACATCCCGCTCATTTCTATCACATTCGAGACATTCCATTGGCTAATGTCTCCGTTAAAATGGGCTCCGCGGAACATTTCGCACATATTTCGCACGTTAGACACTGGATTTGTAGTTTTTTTAATAGTGGGTTCATGAACAACCATATTCATTACCGGTTAAGTTAAAATATATCCTTTTTTCTTGTTAAGTGGTATACCCTTGTGGTCTAGGCAGCCTGTTTTGACAGCCTATATTCCACCGGTGTCATGTAACCGAGCGAACTATGGAGCCGTTTCCGGTTGTAGAACAGCTCGATGTACCTGAAAACGGCCTCCCGCACGTCTTCGATGTCCTTGAAGTCTCGCCTGTAGGCCATCTCCTTCTTGAAGCTTGCGAAGAAGCTTTCCATGCAGGCGTTGTCGTAGGGGCAGCCCGGGGCGCTCATCGAGGGCGTTATCCCATTCTCCGAGAGCATCGTGCGGTAGCCCATGCTGCTGTACTGCACGCCACGGTCGGAATGGAAGATTAGTCCGTCGTGATGGCCGCGTTGCATGATGGCATTGGACAACGCGCGCTTGACAAGTTCCGTGTCGATGTTCTTGCTCACGGCATAACCCACCGCCTCCTTGTTGCATAGGTCAAGTACCACGGCAAGGTACACCCAGCCAAGCGTAGTCTTGACGTAGGTGATGTCGCCGGCCCAGACGGCGTTCAGACTGTCGGGATCGAACTTCCGCTGCACCAGGTTCTCGCTGTACATGGAGTCACATTTGCCCTTGCGGTAGGGTTTCCATTTCTTGAGCGTGACCGGATAGAGACCGTTCTCGCGCATGATGCGGCGCAGTTTCCACACCTTTACCTCGTCACCCTTGTCATGGAGTGCCGCCTGCATCTTCGGGCAACCGTACACGCGGTGGTTTTCTTCGAAGGTGTCGCGGACCTTCTGGACAAGCCGTTCTTCGCGGGCCTTCTTCTCGGCACGTTTTTCCTGCTGGCGCGACCACTGGTAGTAGGAACACTGCGGTATTCCTAGGGCTCTGCACATCTTCCTGACTGAGTATTTCTTGCGGTTCACGTGTATCGCCTCGCATTTCAGTCGTGTGGTCGCATAAAGATGTGCAGGGATTTTTTTAGGATCTCTACCGTCTCCTTCTCGTCCGCAAGCTCCTTTTCACGCTTCTTCAGGAGTTTTTCCAGTTCCCTGTTCTTGGCGGCGAGTTCCTCGACGGACACCTTGCGGATTCGCCGTTCCTCGCGGTAGCTCGGCAGGTTGTGTTCCTTGCGGTACTCGTTTACCCACCGACCGACTGTATTGGGCCCGATTCCGAGTTCCTTGGCTATTTGGTTTGCTGACTTTTCGCCTTTCAGGACCAGCTTGATGACCTGTTCCCTTGTCTCGGAGCTATAGTTGATTTTTGCCATTGTTTTACCTTTTGGGGGTTGCGCAATGAATATAGTAGCTTATGCTACCCTCTTATTAAACTCCTGCATGGTCCACCTTTTAAAAGGTTCTTACCAATATATCGATCTATCTTTTTTGATTGTCAAGTGCAGCAGTACAAACCCCAGCGCAAAACCCACGATGGTGGGCGCCACGGCAGACATGGTGTGCTGCACGGCCTGGATGAACCACGGTCCTCGGGTGCTGTAGGAGATATGGCCCAACAAGATATAAAAAAGGGGCTTTTTTCCCCATTTTCGGCGAATTCTTGTTGAAACGGGCACCGAATATGCTAAATTGGAAGACAAATGAAAAAGAATTCCGCTCTATACTTCTCCGTTGGCCTCGTTGTCCTCTTGGCTATCGTGATTCTTGTGTTCGGAATGTTCTTCTTGAACGAAAAGGATCCTCGCGAAACTTTCAATACATTCTATCTCCGCTTTACGCAGGTGAGCACGCTCGTGCTCGATGACCCCGTGAAGGTGAACGGCGTCAAGATGGGCAAGGTAGAGGACATTAGCCTTGCCGGCCACCGCGTGGTGGTGCGTATACGCCTCCGTACCGACGTGAAGATTCCGAAGGATTCCGAAATCCGCGTGCAGAACATCGGTATCATGGGCGAACGCCAGATTGGCATGATTCTCGGCGACGAGGAAGCCTATTTTGCCCCGGGCGATACCATCAACGGCCAGTTCGACGCCGGTATTGCCGAAGCGCTCGGCCTTGCGGGCGAGGTTTGCGACAGCACGAAGGTGCTTCTTGAATCCGTGAAGTCGGCCCTCAACGGCACGATTGCGAATCCCGATTTCCAGGAACGTTTCAGGACGCTCCTCACGAAGGCCGAAAACCTGGAAGACCGCCTGATGACCATGGTCAACACGACCGACCCGCAGTTGAAGAAGAGCCTCGCCAGCCTGAACGAGGTCATGGGCAAGGTAGACGCGCTTGTTGACGGCGTGAAGCCGCCTATTGACAATCTCTTTGCCAACGCCGATAAGACTATAGGCCATGCCGATGCGCTGGTTGGCCAGCTGGAAGGCGTAACCAAGCATCTCGACGACCTGATCGCGAAGGTGCAGTCCAAGGACAATACTGTGGGCATACTCCTTTCTGATAGGAAACTGCACGACGACCTGGTTAAGACGGTCCATTCGGCAGACAGCCTGTTCCGCGTGATCCTGCATGACGGTCTGGACGTGAACGTGGATATTTTCTGAGGAAACGATGATAGAGAAGGTTCTTACAGTCACGAATAAGCTCGGGATACACGCGAGGCCCGCCGGCATGATTGTCGACATTACCGGCCCCGCGAAGAGCGACGTGTTCATTATGTTCGAGGGCTCTAGGGCGAACGCCAAGAGCATCTTGAACGTGATGATGCTCGCTATTCCGATGGGCTCCGAAGTCCGCTTCGAGGTGGACGGCGAGGACGAGCAGGAAGTCGTGCAAAGGTTGGAAACGCTTTTCCATGACAATTTCAACGAAGAACCCGGCTGATACCGGCACGGAGAAGTCTTTCGGGACAAGGCCTGCACGTCAGGTCCTTGTGGGTATTCCCGCATCCCCCGGCCTCGTCATGGGCCGTGCGTTCCAGGTGGCGAGCCGCGAGATTACCGTCGTCGAGGAGGACATTCCCGAGTCGCGCGTGCAGGCGGAAGAACAGTTGTTCCGCAGGGCGGTGACCCGCACCTCCAAGGAGATTTCGCAAATCAAAGAAATCTCCGAGACGCGCACGGGCGTGCACGATAGCCTCATATTCTCGACGCACCTGATGATATTGCAGGACCCGGGCCTCATGAACGCTGTCCTGAAGATGATTCGCGAGGGCCGCAAGAATGCCCGCTGGGCGGTGCACGTGGTGCTCGGGGACTACATCGACAAGTTCGAGAAAATCGATTCGCCCGCGATGCGCGACAAGGCGGCCGACCTGCGCGACCTGTACAACAGGCTCATGTCGACGATGGACGAGGCCGAACCGGCCTTGGAGGAAGTGTCTGGCGAGGACGGCGCGGTGATTGTCGCGCACGAGATTCTGCCGAGCTTCCTGATGGCGCTCAAGCCGGGCCAGGCCCGCGCGCTTTTGATGGATACCGGTGGCCGTACGAGCCACGTGGCGATTCTTGCGCGCTCCCTGCAGATACCGGCTGTGTCGGGCCTGCGCAATGTTGTCACGGCGGTAAAGCCCGACGACACGATTATCGTGGACGGCTCGGGAGGCCTTGTCATTGTCAACCCGAACGAGGACGACATCCGCAGGTTCCGTGAACGTGTGGAGGTGTTCGAACGCCAGCGCAGGGAACTGTTTACCATGCGCAGGCTTGAGCCGATGACCCGCGACGGCAAGTACATTACTTTACATGCAAACATAGAACTGCCTACTGAAGCGGAGAAGGTGATGGATTACGGCGCGACGGGCGTCGGGCTATACCGTTCCGAGTTCTTGTTCTTGCAGTACAGCGCCCCGACCGAGGAAGAACAGACCGAAGCCTACAGGCAGATCCTCGACACGATGGCACCTTGCCCGGTGACCATCCGTACGCTCGACGCGGGTGGCGATAAACTAGTCTCGGGCATTACCGCGACCAACGAGGCGAACCCCTTCATGGGCTGGCGCTCCATCCGCGTGTGCCTCGACCGCGAGGATATTTTCTGCACGCAGCTGAAGGCGCTCCTCAAGGCGAATACCAAGGGTAACTTGCGCATATTGCTCCCGATGATTTCGGGGCTCGAGGAACTGCGCCGTGCGAAGGCGTGCATCCGTCGCTGTTCCGAGGAACTGGAGGCAGAAGGAATCAAGAGCGCTACGGTGAAGGTGGGCATCATGATTGAAGTGCCTGCCGCGGTGGTACTTGTAGACCTGCTGGCGAAGGAGGCCGACTTTTTCAGCATCGGTACAAACGACCTTATCCAGTTTACGCTTGCGGTGGACCGCACGAACGAACTCATTACCGACATGTTCCAGCCGCACCACCCCGCGGTGCTGAACATGATATACCAGACTGTGAACGCCGCCCACAGGGAAGGCATCCCGGTGGCGGTCTGTGGCGAAATGGGTTCTGACCCGATGAGTGTTCTGCTGCTTGTCGGCCTTGGGGTCGATGAACTTTCCATGACGCCCTGGAGCGTGATGGCGACAAAGAAGATTATACGCTCGATAAACTTCGAGGATGTCCGCGAGAGTGCGCTTGCCGTGCTGCAGATGGACGACACGAACAGCGTGAACGGCTACATGTACAGGAAGTACGCGCAGACCATTACCGACCTCGGGATATCGAGCTTTATTGGCCAAGTTGGAAACGAGGTGCATGGTGATACTTAGTGGTTCGGTGTTCTTTCGCCGGTTCTTTCCTGTTCTCTTGCTGATTGTCGCGTGCGAAGCTTCGGGTGAAAAAGGCGACGGCAAGGCGGACAGCGCGAATGTGGGCGAAGCCGCCGCAGCCGAGAACGATATCCCGCTGGACCCGTATGCCGCACTCGAGCAGATTCCTTCGGATGATTTCCATAATCGCGTAATCCGTGCCGACCGCGCGAAGCGTAGCATGGAAGATACTTCGCTTGCCCGCAATGTGCGCGACTATGCCCGCGCCGCGTATTATTACTACACCGAAAAGTGGGATAGCGCGTACACGACCTACGATTCCCTGAGGGGGCGCGACCCGAAACTGGAAGCGGAAGTAGTCTTGCGCATGGCGAAGGCGAAATCTCGGCAGGGCGATTTTGCTGGGATGCGTGCCGCCCTGAACCTGGGGGCGAAACTCTCGAAGAACGAGTCTTTCGCGCGCACGGCGGCAAGGCTCCGCGTGGAGGCGGCGCTTGCCGACTCAACGCTTTCGGAAAAAATGCAGGCGGATTCCCTGAAGGCTTTCCTCGAGAAGTTCCCGAAGGGCGACGATGCCGCCGCCCTCAAGTACCGTTACGCGTCTTACCTGGAACAGGACAAGCAGGAGAAGCAGGCGAAACGTTACTACATGCAACTGCTTGCGACATCGACCCCGTACAGGGATTCCGCATTTGCGGCAATCAGGCGGCTCCGCAAGGTTCAGGCCTTCCCGGAATCGCTCGCGGAGAAGGTCGCTTACGCGAAGATGGCCTGCGCGAAGGAAGAAGCGGGGGCATGCCTCGGGCTTCTCGATTCCATACGGATTCTTGATGAGGGCTTGGTGGCGGAACACCCGGAATCGGCGGCGGCGCCGTCCGGAGATTCGCTGCAGCAGAAACTTTCCAGGAGCACGCTCGACCTGAACACGCGTATCGTGCTGTGGAGCAAGCGCGGCGAGGCGCTCAAGGCGGTGGGCCGCAATGACGAGGCGATTGCGCAGTACAAGTTCCTGGTGGATTCCGTGGAAGCGCGCCCCGTGTGGATCCAGGCGGCGCTCCGCCTTCTCAGAAGTTTTGCCCCGAAGAACACGAAAGAAATCCGCAGGCTCGATTCCATGCTGCAGAGCGCGAACAAGTACAGCAAGGAAAATGCGAACAGCCTGTGGGTGAAGGGATTCGAGTACGAGCAGAAAGAAAATTACGACAGTGCGGTGGTGACCTTCGAGAAACTTGCCGACAGGCGGTTCGGAAACAACCAGAAACGCCAGTGGGCAAAGTTCCGCATCGGGTTCATCTACTTCAAGCAGGAACGCTGGGCCGAAGCCGAAAAGGCGCTTATCGATGCCGCGAAGGAACCATTCCTGTGGAGCGGTAGCGGGGCAAGGTACTTCCTTGCCGAATCGTACATGAGGCAGAACAAGGATTCCCTTGCGCGCGAGGCTTTCCTCGACTGCATCCGCGATTTCCCGCTGGGCTACTACGCGCACCGTAGCCGCATGAAGCTCGTGGAATATGAACTGCTCGAAAAGTTCGAGGTGCCGTACGCACGCGGCGTGCCCATGACTCCCGAGGCGACGCTTGCCTGGGTGAAGAACCTGCAGAAGGGAGCGAAGGACCCGACCTACACTCCGGAACGCTACAACCGCATCAAGACGCTGTTCCAGTACGGGTTTAGCGACGAGGCCTTTGCCCTGTATGACGAGGCCCGCAAGAAGAATGCGAAGAGGCTCGACTTCCTGTACGAATATGGCAAGCTGTTCTACGACATGGGGGAGGTTGCCGCGGGTTACAGGCTCGCGCGCCAGTTCCAGGCGAATATCGACCGTCGCGTGCTTGCTGATGCCCCGATAGAAGTACTGCATTATCTTTTCCCGCTGCCCTACAAGGACCAGGTGAAGTTCCATTCCGGAACGCGCATCGACCCGTTTTTCGTTTATAGCGTGATGCGCCAGGAATCCATATTCGACTACCAGATTACATCGCCTGCGGGCGCGTGCGGTCTGCTGCAGATTATGCCCGCGACAGGCAAGATGCTCGCGAAGCAGGAATACATGGATTCTTTCGACCCGTCGCAGTTGTATAATCCGTACATGAATATCCGCCTCGGCATCCGTTACCTCGTGGATTTGAAGGCGCAGTACAAGGACGACTACATGTACGTGCTCGGAAACTACAATGCGGGCCCGAAGCCCACGAAACGCTGGCAGGCTGCCGGGGAAGGCAAGAACTGGGACATCCGCGCCGAGGAAATCAGCTACTGGGAAACCCGCGACTACGTGAAACGCGTGATGGGCAACTACTGGATATACCAGGAAATTTACGACACCTCGGAATTCGGAATCTAGTGCCATGCTTTTCTTGTTGCTAACCATAGGTCCTGCATTCCTGTTCGCTTGCGGGAACATTCTGGAAAAGTCCGGGGTGTCGACTGTCGGCAAGCGCACCGGCGGAACGTCGCGCCCCTGGGAGTTTTTCAAGGGAGTCGTTACGAACAAGTTCTGGTGGCTGGGCATCTGCTGTTCGGGCCTTGCGACTCTCGGGTACTACATCGCGATGGCCCGCTACGACCTCTCGCAGGTGCAGCCGATGATGGTGCTGAATCCGGTCCTTACGGCGCTCATGGGCTTTTGCATATTGAAGGAGGCGCTCACGAAGCGTATCGTCGTCGCCATCTGCTTTGTGGTGGCGGGCCTCCTCTATTCGGTTGAAAGTCTGGGTGAATCGACTGCCGTGCAGAATATCGGTATGCTCTGGGCCTATGCGGGCGGCCTGTGCGCGGTAACGCTCTTTGCTCACTTGTTTGTAAAGGACCGCGAGATGGTGGATTCTTTCATCATGGGTGTCGGCTTCGGCCTTTCTGCGGCGTTCTACAAGAGCCTCGCGATGGACTTCGACCTTGACCATATCGAGATTTCCTCGGTAGCGGGCCTGCTGCTCGATTTCCGCACGCTGGGTTACATCGCGACATACGGCATAGCGTTCCTCTATTCGCAGATTTCCTTTTCGCGCGGTCGTGCGCTGTTCATTGTCCCGTTCAGTGCTGCCGTGGGGGCTGCCGTCCCTACGCTTGCGGGTGCTCTGGTGTTTTCCGAGGCCTTCCCTGTCGGGAAGATTGTCTCGGTGTCGCTCGTGCTTACCGGTGCCGCCCTTTTTGTGGTCCGTAGGCCCCGTCGCAAGTCCGGTCTGCCTTCTGCCAATCCGTAATGCAAATCACACTTTTGTGTGCGAAGGCTGTTTCCGGTAACTGCTAGCCGGCAATCCGTTTCTTTATATTTTCGTTTTATATATATTCGGGATATGGTGTGTGACCGTTTGTCATTAGTCCTCCGGTTCGCGGGCAGGTTCCTTGGCCTGGCTGTCGTTTCCGCGCTGGTGCTGTCGTGTTCCGATGACAGCGGTTCGGGTGCGCAGGTTGAAGTGCCCGCCAGTTCCGCGTCGGGTAAATCTGCTGTCCCGTATGTAGGCGGTTCCCCGGTGGTCGTGACGGAAATCGACCCGGTGAATATCTCGTTCAAGGACCACGAGGGTGGCGATGCGGGATGGGTCGAGTTTTTTAACCCGGCGGAAACACCTGTGAACTTGTCTGGACTCTACTTGACCGATGACCTCTCGCAACCCAGGAAGTGGGCGTTCGGGAATGTGCCCGTGCCGGCGCAGGGATTCATGGTGCTGTACCTTTCGGGCAAGGACCTTCCCGACTACGAGGCTCCTCACGACTCGACGAACCTGATTGGGCCCGGCTGCTGGAAATGGACCGACGCGCAGAGCGAACCCGTGGCGGGCGAGAGCCGTGCGGACAATCTTCCGGGAAAATCGAAGGTGTGCTTTACCGAGAACGGCAGTCGTGCTTTCGGTAGCCGTATGCAGTTTGGCGAGAACGAGGAACTTGGCTGGACATCGATTGCCGTGTTCGTGGGGACGGGTTCCTCTTCGAAGGACGACGTGGTCGATATTTCCGCGGCGAACGAGATTCTCCTGACGGGGTACGTGACTGCGGGCCGTAAGCTTGCTTTCCGCCTGGCGCAACCCGATGTGGACGACTGGCTCGGGTGGGAAGCTGTTATCGAGGGTACGGGCGATTCAAATACCACGTATGCCATCGGGCTTCCGCAGGGAATGAAACTTCCGGATTTGCAGAATATCTATGGTACGCGATTCAGCCCCGAGTCGAACGAGATGAAGGCGGTGGATATGAAGGTGACCTCGTTTATCGCGCGCAATCGCGGGCATGAACCTCACGCGAATTTCAAGCTGCACCACAAGGGGGGAAGCCTCTACCTGATGAATGAGGATGGCGCGATTGTGGATTCCATCGCGTACCCCGCAATGCCTGTGGGCAAGACGTGGTCCTTCGGTGTGTCGCCCGAGGGTGCGGCGACTTACGGGTTTGCGGACCCGAGCCCTTACGGCGGCGCCTTCATGTCGGTCGTGTATTCCGAACGCTCACCCGCAATTACGGACAAACTGCCTCCCTCGGGATTCTACAAGGAACCCTTCACTGTCGCTTTCGATGCGGACGCGCATGTGCGTTGCGTGCAGGGCGGTGCGCTGCCCGACGGGAATGCGCCCGCGGCTCAGTCGCTGACAGTTTCTGCGACTACGGTTTTGCGCTGTGCCTCCTTCGTGCCGGGAATGTACCCGGGCGATGTGGAAACCCGCACCTACGTGTTCGAGGAACAGCCGACTATTGCAAGCGTGTTCATTACCGCAAACCCGCTCTCGCTCTTTGACCCGGATACGGGCCTGTACATGGATGGCCCCGATGCACAGGAAAAGATTCCGCATTACGGTGCGAACTACTGGTCCGACCGCGAACTCCCCGTGACTGTCGAGCTGTTTGAGCCGGGAGTAGGCACGCCTGCGTTCGCGAAGGACGCCGGCTTCCAGATTTTCGGGAACTACAGCAGGGCGAACGACAAGAAGTCTGTCGCCATCGTGTTCCGTGAAAAGTATGGCGACAATCGCCTGAAATACCCGCTGTTCCCCGCATTCCCGGAACTGGACAAGTTTAAGGGATTTATCCTTCGCGTGGGGAATTTCGGGCAGGACTACATTCACGACGACCTCGCGAGTTCACTCTCCGAAGGCCTCGGCGTGGATTACCAGCGCAGCAGGCCCGCAATCGTCTTTTATAACGGCGAATACTATGGAATACAGAACATCCGCGAACGTTCGAACCGCTACTACTTCGAGACCCACTACGGCTATGACCCGGACGAAATTGACTTGCTGAAGGCGGACAATTCGGCGAGCAGCGGGGAATCTTCGGATTACGTGGAACTTCTGGACTGGCTGGAATCGCACCCGCTCGATAGCGATGAAAACTACCGGTATGTGGCGACAAAAATCGACGTGGACAACTTTATCAATTACCAGCAGACGGAAATTTACGCGAACAACCGCGACTGGCCCTCGAACAACCTGAAAAAGTGGCGAGTGCGCAACCCGGCGACGCCCTGGAGATGGTTCCTGTACGACATGGATTTCGGTTTCGGTAACGACATGAGCGAATATACGAACAACATATTCGAGTTTGCCGCTGCCGAGGATGGCCCGGACTGGCCGAACGGACCCAAGTCTACGTTCCTGTTCCGCAAGTTGCTGGAAAACAAGTCGTTCACGAACAAGTTTGTGAACCGCATGTCGACGCTCCTGGCCACGAACTTCGAAAAGACGCGTGTGCTTGCTCGCATCGAAGCCATGATGGGCGAGATTTCTGCCGAAGTGGCGCGTGACCAGAAACGCTGGGGGCATAGCGCGAAGTGGATGGATCAGGTTCTTGACGATATGAAGTATTTCGCGGAGAGCCGCGAGTCTGAAATCCTCTTTGACATGCAGGAATTTTTTGCCCTGGGTGAGTTCGTTCCCGTGACGTTTGCGGCAAGCGGGAGCGGTCGCGTGCTTGTCGAGGGGCTCCCGCTCGACAGGCCCGCGGTAAAGGTGACCCTCTTCAAGGGAACCCCAGTGATTGTTTCTGCGGAAGGCATGAACGGCGGTGTATTTACCGGCTGGAGCGACGGCGTGACGGATGTGACCCGCACGATTATGCCTGGTGAAATCGATGCCCTGACAGCGAATTTCAAGTAGGCAGATTTGGCCTGAAAACACCTTGTTCAAAATGGTGTGATTTGGATAACATTTACTGCACTTAAGTGCAGTGTTTTTATGCTTCTTTCGGGCCAATTTGTACATCTTTTGAAAAGGGTGTTTTCCCGTCATTTTTGAATTGCTAAATTTGTAAAATCATGAACTACAATACCAAGATTCTTTGCATTGGCGCGGGCTATGTTGGCGGCCCCACTATGACTGTTATTGCCGACAAGTGCCCCGACGTGAAGGTTACCGTAGTCGATATCAACCAGGCCCGAATCGACGCCTGGAACAGCGACAATCTCCCGATTTTTGAACCCGGCCTCGACGACGTGGTGAAGCGCGCCCGTGGCCGTAACCTCTTCTTCAGCACGGACATCCCGGCTGCGATTAAAGAAGCGAACATCATCTTCGTTTCCGTGAACACCCCGACCAAGACCTTCGGTCACGGTGCCGGTAAGGCATCCGACCTGCAGTACTGGGAAAAGACCGCGCGTAACATTCTGGAAATTGCCGACGAAGGCAAGATTATCGTCGAGAAGTCGACCCTCCCGGTGCGTACGGCCGCCGCGATGGAGCGCATCCTGAATTCTAACGACAAGGGCCTGCACTTCGAGGTGCTCAGCAACCCCGAATTCCTCGCCGAAGGTACCGCCATCAACGACCTGTTCGAACCGGACCGCGTGCTCATCGGTAGCCATCAGACGGAATCGGGCCTCGCCGCCTGCCAGAAGCTCGTGGACGTATATGCCCACTGGGTGCCGCGTGACCGCATCCTCACGACGAACCTCTGGAGTTCCGAACTCACGAAGCTTACCGCGAACGCGTTCCTCGCGCAGCGCATCAGCTCCATCAACTCCATCAGCGCCCTTTGCGAAAAGACCGGCGCCGACGTGGACGAAGTCGCCTACGTGATGGGCAAGGACCGCCGTATCGGGCCCAAGTTCCTGAAGGCCTCCATCGGTTTCGGTGGCTCCTGCTTCAAGAAGGATATTTTGAACCTCGTGTACCTGTGCGGTTACTACGGCCTCCCCGAAGTCGCCGCCTACTGGGAAAGCGTCGTGAAGATCAACGAGTGGCAGACCCACCGCGTGGTGGACCGCATGCTCGAGACCATGTTCAACACGATTGCAAGCAAGAAGATTGCCGTGTTCGGGTTTGCCTTCAAGGCGAACACCGGCGATACCCGCGAAAGCCCCGCGAACCTCGTGGTGCGCGACCTGCTTGCCGAACATGCACAGCCGGTCGTGACCGACCCGAAGGCTATCCCCGATGCCAAACGCGACCTGAAGGACGTAATCGACCAGGTGACGTTCGAGGAAGACCCGTACAAGGCCGCCGAGGGCGCACATGCCGTGGTGGTCTGCACCGAGTGGAAGTGCTTTGCCGAACTTGACTGGAAGCGCATCTACAAGGGCATGGCTAAGCCCGCATTTGTCTTTGATGGACGTAACATCCTGGATGCCGCTGCCCTTCGTAAGATTGGCTTCGAGGTGTCTAGCATCGGTAAAGGCAAAGCGGAGTAGCTGATACGCATTAGACAGTATGTTTACATGGCTTGTAAATGCTGCTATAGCTTTTTTAGGCTTGTATGTTATTAAAGACCTGAAAAAGGGTTTTTGTGTAGCTCTATGTGCGAGGATATTGATCCCTGAAGTGGTTCGATTCCAAGCATTTGGAATGAGCCTTGCTGTCTATGACACATTGATTCTTTGCTTGTGGGCTTCTTTTTTCTGGACCCTTTATAGAAAAGAAAACTCTGAATTTGAAGGAGGCTTTCCAAGAGGATTGCTCCTTTTTTTGCTTTTCTATAATCTTTCTTCCGCAATTCTGATTCTTTTTTCTGCCGAAATCCTCCCGCAAGAAGATCAATTCAAGAGCCTTATAAAAACAGCATTCCAGGAATGCTCGTACCTCATTATTGGGTACTATGCACTCCGGGATGCCGATAAAAAATTCTTTTTCAACCTCTTGATTGCTGTCGCTGTTGCTGCGGGGTTGTATGGTATATATGCCTACATGATAAATAACAACCCGTATATTATGACGATTATTTCGACATATGCCGAAGATAATGGCTATGACAACTTCTTCACGGAGAGCAGAGGTGTTCTAAAGGGGCGGTCTTCCGGGACGCTCACTCACCCACTTGCGTGGGGGCAGTTGTGGGGACTCCTTTTGGCCTTTTATGCGATTCTTTCTCAAACCGAAAAGAAGCCCGTTTGGCTTAGCTGTGCTTTTACGGCCTTGGCTGTGATGAGTATTTTCTTGTGCGGAAGCCGAACGGCGCTTATTGCCACAGGGGTTGTTGCGGTCTTTTTCTTTTTTTCGAGGAGCGGTATCACAAGGCTGAAAATATTTGTTGTTCTACTTGTTTTTTTAATGGGTGTGCTGGCTCTTCCGTTTAAGGATTCAAAATACCCTGTCCTTACCTATGTAAAATCGGCGGTTTTCTTTTGGGATGACTCCTATTCCCGTTCTGTAGGGATTAATGGGAGTAACGCCGATATGCGCTTGGAGCAACTGGACGAGGTTGTTACTATAATGGCGATGTTCCCTATAGGTGGATTGGGTTATAACACAACTTCCGTTCTTGCTGATCACCCGCTATTTGAACGCATGCGTGGCTTTGAAAGTGTTGCCTTTAGAAAGACTCTAGAACAGGGATGGCTAGGCTTTTTATGCTTTATTATAAGCTTTGCAATGTATGCGATTTGGATTATACGGAATGCATCTACAAAAAAAGAAAGCATTTTCATGAAGGGGTATTTTGCTAGTTATTTCGCATCAATTCTTGTAACGGGAATTCAAAATACTTGGTTAATCTTTTTAATGCTGCCTCTTCTGTATTCGGCTAAGAAAAATCCTGAAATAGAAAAAGAAACGGATGCGGAAGAATCAGATGATCAGGATTAAGACGGCTCTTTTGGGGGTTCTAGTTGCATTAAATTGCGCTTTGGCGCAAGGCACAAAAGAACTCTTTGACATCCATAAGGGAATTAATCTAAGTGAGTGGTTGGAAAAGGCCGATGATTTTGAAAATAAAGAATCTTCGGTAACTTTGGCGAATATTGATAGCTTAAGGAAATATGGCTTTGACCATGTTCGGATACCCGTAAGTGAGGAAGTCCTTTTTGACGAAGCATTAAATGTACGCCAGAATATTTTTGATCTTTTAAAAAACAGGATTGACTATTGCCAAAAGATTGGCTTAAAAGTAATTGTAGATCTTCATGCTGCACGCCTCCATTCTTTTACAAAGGCGGGTAATGCTCTTTTTGAAGAGCCTGTGCCTATTGATGATTTTTTGGCTGTATGGACGAAAATGCAGGCGCTCTTTCGTAATTATCCGGTAGATTTTTTGGCGTATGAATGCTTGAATGAACCTGCTGCGGCAAAAGACAAACATCACTTGTGGAATAATGTACTTGCAAAATGGGTGCAGTTCATTCGTAAGACAGAGAAAAAACGTTTCTTGTTTATTGGCACGAATAGGGGTAACCAATTGTGGACGCTGAAATACCTGAAGTTGCCTCAAGATGAACGGCTTGTTCTTTCGTTGCATTATTATTATCCCTTCCTTTTTACTCATTTCCACCCCAATGATGCTTACGCAAAAAGCTTCAACGGGAAAGTTCATTATCCTGGAAAAACGATTGACGATGATGATTATGACAAGTTGCCGAAAACGGCTAGAAAGGAGTATGAATCGTATCGCGAGTATTACGACAAGAAACGAATATATGAAGATTTTAGTGCTGCGATAAAGTTTTCAAAAAAGAATAATATACCGCTAAATATTGGAGAATTTGGCTGTAGACGATTTAACAATCCAGAAGACAGACTGCAATGGTTTAAGGATGTAACGGGGGTATTTAAAGAGAACGGTATTTCTTACACCTTGTGGGGCTTGAATGGGGCGGGGTTTGGGATTTGGATTAATGGTCGGCTCGATAAGCCAATGCTGGAGGCCATTAAATAATCCTTGACTGTGTGAGTGGAAAGATTTGTTATATTTTTTTAATCGCTGTAATCGGAATTTTTTGTTTTAGGGCGTTTTATGGCTTGTAATGATCAAGAAGAAAAAGACGGTTTGGTGTGTGCTCCGGTGATTATCCCTACCTTGTGTCGGTATGATCATTTTGCGCAGTGCATAGAATCTTTATCCCGTTGTACTTGGGCCGACAGAACCGATGTGTACATTGGTTTAGACTACCCGGCAAA
Source organism: Fibrobacter sp. UWT3 (assembly GCF_900230125.1). Lineage (NCBI taxonomy): Bacteria > Pseudomonadati > Fibrobacterota > Fibrobacteria > Fibrobacterales > Fibrobacteraceae > Fibrobacter > Fibrobacter sp. UWT3. The sequence goes on from NZ_OCSS01000002.1 coordinate 772,384, forward strand.
GGAGTCTCATTGGGAAGGCTACAATAAAATAAAGACGTACTTGGACACTTGTGAACTGAAGTTTAAGTCGCTGAATGTTGTTGCCCGTGAACGGAATTATGGCTTCGGTGCCAAAGGAAATGTGGCTACACTGCAAAAACAAGTGTTGACTCAGTACGATCGTTTTATTATGTCTGAAGATGATAATGTATTCAGTCCGAATTTTTTGGTTTTCATGAATAGGGGCTTGGAAAAATTTAGGGACGATAAGTCGGTTTTTGCAATAAATGGGTATAGACATTTCTACCCGGTCAAGGTGGGAAAGAACTCCTTTCTTAGGCAGAATATCGAATTTTCTGCATGGGGCTATGGAATTTGGCGAGATCGGGTAAGGAACTTGCCTCCTTACGATTATTTTGCAAACAATTTTACGCTGAAAAAATTTTTTAACGTGAAAAAAAACATGGGACGTCGACGAGCCTTGAACTACTGGGATTTCTATTTTAAGCCTATAAAGTCGTGGTTTGATGTCCCATGGAGTATATATGCATATTTAGAAAATATGGATGTTGTTATGCCTTCGGAGGTTTCACTTGTTAGAAATATCGGCTGGGATGGATCTGGCGAACATTGTGCAGGAATGGACGATATCGCTCAACGGCATTTGACACAAAAGATCTCTGAAAAAACGGATTTTGTTTTTGAAGGGACTGGACGGGAGTTCTATGCCGAAAACCGTGCAGTCTATAGGAAATATTCTTACGCTAAAATGAATGTTTGGGTGTTCTGGAGAAGATTCTGCAAAAACCTTCTTAAATATTTTATGAGAAAACTTTGTGGAAAGGGGCCGTGCGGCAAGGAGTAATAATGGACGTCTCTATCATCATTGTTACATATAACACGCGGCAGATGACGGCGGAATGTATTGATAGCATTTATCAAGAAACTTCAGATGTCGATTTTGAGGTAATCCTTGTTGATAATGCGTCAAGTGATGGTAGTAAAGAGTTCTTTGAAAAAGACGGACGTGTAAAATACATTTATTCCCAAGAGAATCTGGGCTTTGGGAAGGCGAATAATAAAGGCGCTGAGTGTGCTCGAGGCAAGTACTTGTTCTTGTTGAACTCGGATACCTTGCTGGAAAACAACGCTGTGAAATTGTTCTACGATTTTATGGAGAAATCTGATCCTCGGGTGGCATGTTGTGGCTGCCTTTTGGTGAATAAAAATCATGAACGGATTCACTCGTTTGGCTCTTTCCATACTATGATGAACTCCATTGTGGAACGATGCTGGCCGTTGGAACGTTTTCGCCTTTTTTTGATGTTGGGAAAATTTCCGAAGTACGATAATCCAAAATATGAAACGTCGCAGGAGGCCTTTGATGTCCCGTTTGCGACGGGTGCGGCACTATTCGTGAAGAAAGAAATCTCGGATAGGCTTGGGCTTTTTGACCCAGATTATTTTATGTATTCGGAAGACATGGATCTTCAACATCGGTATTTTGAGTCAGGCTATAAAAGCGTTGTTATAAAATCTCCCCGTATAGTTCACCTTTTTGGGCAGAGTTCAAAAAGTGGATCGATAAAAAAAATGGAGATGATACTTAAGAGCCTTTTCTTATATATGAAAAAACACTATTCCTTGGGCTATTTCTTTGCGTTTTGCGTCATGTTTAAAACAATTTATAGCATTTCGTTTCTTTTGCGCCGAAGCCGTTCAATACATGAAAAAATATCTCATATAAGATTTGTGCAAAAATTGTGACATCCGTTATATTCTGCTTGTTAGCGGTTATACGAGCCTCCCTAAGGCGATGATGGCGACGGACTTCGTAAAATATTTCTAGTTTTTTTCTATGCCCTCGGCGAGAACTGTCACGAGTAATTTTTTTTGGCGTTTTTTTGAACGCTGTGGCGCGCAAATAGTAGCGTTCTTTGTCTCTATTGTCTTGGCCAGGCTACTGGACCCCTCAGTCTATGGTGAAATTGCTCTGATAATGGTTTTTATTTCCATTTTACAGGTTTTTGTAGATAGCGGTCTTGGGTCGGCTCTGATTCAAAAGAAGAATGCTGATGATACTGATTTCTCGTCTGTATTCTATTTTAACATTCTTGTTTGTGTTGCCTTGTACATGCTTCTGTATGTTGCGGCGCCCCTTATTGCTGATTTTTATCATATTCCAGAGTTGACTCCTGTTGTTCGGGTTCTTGGCTTGACTTTGATTGTTTCTGGTATTCGAAACGTTCAACAGGCCTATGTCTCCAGAAACTTGATTTTCAAGAAGTTCTTTTTTGCGACTATTGGGGGGACTTTGGGCTCGGCTGTCGTGGGCATTGCAATGGCCTATAAGGGCTTTGGCGTGTGGTCCTTGGTGGGGCAGCAGCTTACCAATGTGACGCTGGGAACGCTGATTCTTTGGCTGATTGTTCGGTGGCGGCCTAAGTTCCTGTTTTCGTTTCAGCGCCTAAAAGGCTTGTTTAACTATGGATGGAAATTGCTTGTTTCAGCCTTGCTTGATACGGGCTACAATCAGCTGCGCCAGTTGATTATTGGTAGGATATATACGGCAAAGGATCTTGCTTTCTATAACCAGGGGAACCATCTCCCGTATATTATTGTTTCAAATATAAATTCCTCTATCGATAGTGTCTTGCTCCCTGCGATGTCTGCGGAACAGGATGATAAGGAACGTGTCCGCGCCATGACACGCCGGGCGATTAGCATTAGTACTTACATAATGATGCCTATGATGATGGGGCTTGCCGTATGTGCTGAGCCTCTTGTGCGGTTGGTGCTGACGGATAAATGGTTGCCTTGTGTGCCTTTTTTGCGAATTGCGTGTTTTTCTTTTGCGTTTTGGCCGGTGCATACGTCCAACTTGAATGCGATAAAGGCTCTTGGCCGCAGTGATTTGTTTCTTAAATTGGAAATTGTAAAAAAAATTGTTGGTCTAGTTGCCATACTTACTACGATGTATATCAGCGTCATGGCGATGGCCTATAGCTTGCTTGTTACGGGTATTTTGTGCCAGGTTATCAATAGTTGGCCGAATAAAAAATTACTCGGTTATGATTACCTGGCTCAGTTGAAGGATATGCTCCCGCAAATACTTCTGTCTTGCGTGATGGGGGCGATTGCTTATAGTGTGTCGTTTGTTGGCTTAAATGATGTGCTTACCCTTATATTGCAGGTGATTGTGGGGGTGGTTGTTTATGTCGCCATTTCTGCGGTTTTCAAAATAGAGTCTTTCGGCTACATTTTCAATATGATTCGGAAAGTCGCGAAAAATAAACCTCAAACTTGATCCGGAAAAGTCAAAAAAAAAACTTTTTTTTATATTTTGAAAAAAGGCGTTTTATGGCAAATAATCAGATTACAGTAACCTCTCCCTTGCTCCCGTCCTTGGAGGAATTTGTTCCGATACTCAAGGACATCTGGGATCGCAAGTGGCTTACTAATAATGGCCATTATCACCAGGAACTAGAAAAGGCTCTTGCGGATTATTTGGGGGTGGAGTTCCTCAGCCTGTTTACTAACGGAACTCTTCCGCTGATTACGGCTTTACAGGCGATGCGCATTACGGGTGAAGTTATTACAACCCCATATAGTTTTGTTGCTACGACGCACTCCATCTGGTGGAACGGCCTCACCCCGGTATTTGTCGATGTGGACCCCGCGACGGGCAACCTCGACCCGCAGAAGATTGAGGAGGCGATTACGCCGAAGACGACGGCGATTATGCCGGTGCATGTGTATGGCAATCCGTGTGATATTGAGGCTATTCAGGAAATAGCCGACCGCTACGGTTTGGCCGTTATTTACGATGCCGCCCATGCCTTCAACGTGAAGGTGAATGGCCGGACCATCCTGGATGCGGGCGACATGAATACACTCAGTTTCCATGCGACCAAGACATACAATACCGTTGAAGGTGGTGCACTTATCTGCCACGATGCCCGTACCAAGAAGCGCATAGATTACCTGAAGAATTTCGGCTTTGCGGGCGAGACTACCGTGGTCGCCCCGGGCATCAACAGCAAGATGGATGAAATTCGTTCGGCATACGGTCTCTGCAATCTCAAGCACATTGACGATGCCATAGCCGCCCGCAAGAAGGTTGCGCAAAAGTACCGCGCCGCACTGGCGGATGTTCCCGGTATCTCGATGTTCAAGGAACGCGACGACGTGACCTACAACTACTCGTATTTCCCGATATTCGTGAACGAGAAGGAGTACGGCATCAGCCGTGACGCTCTTTATGCGAAGATGAAGGAACACAACGTACTCGGCCGTCGCTATTTCTATCCGCTGATATCGAATTTCGCCATTTATCGAGGTTTGTCGTCTGCCTCGAGGGAGAATCTTCCCGTTGCGAATCGTATGGCAGACGAAGTCATCTGCTTGCCGATGCATGCGGGGCTTACGGAAGAAGAGGTCAATCGTGTGATTGATATGGTGTTGTCGATTGATAATCCGTAGATTGTGTCGTATGCCTTAAGCTGGAGAGAATATAATATGAAGCATTTGTTGATTGTTGGAGCACGAGGATGGGGCCGAGAGGTCTATGCTGCCGTATGCCGCACCAAACCCTATATTGATGGCGAATTTGACGTTAAGGGGTTCCTTGACAGTAAATCGGATGCATTTGAGGGGTTGAAAGGAGTTTATCCGCCTATAATCTCCTCGCCAGAGGATTATGTGATTCAGCCGGATGATGTATTCTTTGTTGCAATGGGTGATTCGCAATGGCGCAAACATTATGTAGGGATTATTGAAAAGAAAGGTGGAAGTTTTATTTCTATTATAGGATGTACTGCCTATGTTAATCCGACGGCGACTGTTGGAGAAGGTTCTTTCATTGCCTCAAATTCGTTGATTTCAGACAATGTTGTTGTTGGTAAACATGTTGTAGTGCACGTTTTTAGCGATATTGGACATGATGCTAAAATAGGAGACTTCGCCACAATTGAGTCGTATTGTTTTATGGGAGGCTACTCTGAGCTTGGCTCTGAATCAATTATGCATGTTCGTTCGACATTGATACGACACAAAAAAATAGGGAATAATGTTGATGTGGGGTCAAATAGCCTTGTTACGCGTAATATAAAAGACGGACTACATGTGTTTGGAATTCCTGCGACAAAACTTTCTTTTTAACATAAAATAGGAGATAAACATGAATATTAATGAATTTGTCGAACACTTTGCAGAACAGTTTGATGATACTGACTCAGCTGAATTCAAGGCCGACACCAAGTTCCGCGACTTAGACGAATGGTCTTCTTTGATTGCGCTCAACATCATAGCAATGGTTGATGACGAATACGACGTTACGCTCAAGGGGGCGGACATCGAAGGCGCGACAACCATCGAAGACTTATTTAAAATCGTTTCTAGTAGGAAGGCGTAGTGAAGAAATGTCTTTTTTGACCATCAAGAACATTAAATTGGAAGGGATATCTGCGGGGGTCCCGAAGAACATCTCTCCAGCAATTTCCACGACAGACAAATACGGCGCCGAGGATTTTGTCGCAACCACGGGAGTGGTAGAGAAACGTTACTCTAACGATTTCACCACGTCCGATCTTTGTTTGGCAGCGACAAATCAATTGATAAATGATCTTGGTTGGGACAAAAAAGATATTGACATATTGATTTTTGTATCTCAGACACCGGACTACATTCTCCCTGCAACATCCTGTATTTTGCAAGACAAGTTGGGACTTTCTAAAGACTGCTACGCTCTTGACATAAGTCTAGGATGTTCTGGTTGGGTCTACGGCATGAGCGTCATCTCGAGTTTGATGAGCAGCGGGGCCATAAAGAAAGGTCTACTACTTGCAGGTGATGCGCGCAAACAATGTTATGAAGAACCCGACCAATTATTTGGCTTTGCGGGAACAGCCACGGCATTGAGCTATGGACCATGCAGGAGTTTAATAAGAGGGTAGCATAAGCTACTATATTCATTGCGCAACCCCCAAAAGGTAAAACAATGGCAAAAATCAACTATAGCTCCGAGACAAGGGAACAGGTCATCAAGCTGGTCCTGAAAGGCGAAAAGTCAGCAAACCAAATAGCCAAGGAACTCGGAATCGGGCCCAATACAGTCGGTCGGTGGGTAAACGAGTACCGCAAGGAACACAACCTGCCGAGCTACCGCGAGGAACGGCGAATCCGCAAGGTGTCCGTCGAGGAACTCGCCGCCAAGAACAGGGAACTGGAAAAACTCCTGAAGAAGCGTGAAAAGGAGCTTGCGGACGAGAAGGAGACGGTAGAGATCCTAAAAAAATCCCTGCACATCTTTATGCGACCACACGACTGAAATGCGAGGCGATACACGTGAACCGCAAGAAATACTCAGTCAGGAAGATGTGCAGAGCCCTAGGAATACCGCAGTGTTCCTACTACCAGTGGTCGCGCCAGCAGGAAAAACGTGCCGAGAAGAAGGCCCGCGAAGAACGGCTTGTCCAGAAGGTCCGCGACACCTTCGAAGAAAACCACCGCGTGTACGGTTGCCCGAAGATGCAGGCGGCACTCCATGACAAGGGTGACGAGGTAAAGGTGTGGAAACTGCGCCGCATCATGCGCGAGAACGGTCTCTATCCGGTCACGCTCAAGAAATGGAAACCCTACCGCAAGGGCAAATGTGACTCCATGTACAGCGAGAACCTGGTGCAGCGGAAGTTCGATCCCGACAGTCTGAACGCCGTCTGGGCCGGCGACATCACCTACGTCAAGACTACGCTTGGCTGGGTGTACCTTGCCGTGGTACTTGACCTATGCAACAAGGAGGCGGTGGGTTATGCCGTGAGCAAGAACATCGACACGGAACTTGTCAAGCGCGCGTTGTCCAATGCCATCATGCAACGCGGCCATCACGACGGACTAATCTTCCATTCCGACCGTGGCGTGCAGTACAGCAGCATGGGCTACCGCACGATGCTCTCGGAGAATGGGATAACGCCCTCGATGAGCGCCCCGGGCTGCCCCTACGACAACGCCTGCATGGAAAGCTTCTTCGCAAGCTTCAAGAAGGAGATGGCCTACAGGCGAGACTTCAAGGACATCGAAGACGTGCGGGAGGCCGTTTTCAGGTACATCGAGCTGTTCTACAACCGGAAACGGCTCCATAGTTCGCTCGGTTACATGACACCGGTGGAATATAGGCTGTCAAAACAGGCTGCCTAGACCACAAGGGTATACCACTTAACAAGAAAAAAGGATATATTTTAACTTAACCGGTAATGAATATGGTTGTTCATGAACCCACTATTAAAAAAACTACAAATCCACTATTCTGAAAATTGTGATGACATGCAGTTCCATTTCGGAACCGACGGCAGTGGCTATGACGCCATAATCAAGCCTGTCGGAGGTACAAGGAACCAAGTAACTGCAGAGGCACTCGTGCCGCAAATGTGTAGTGACGGTCGCAAAAGGCACTTATTCCAAACAGTCATGAAAGGAATGGACGTATTCTCGTTCGGGATTACAACGGCTCCTAAAAGCATCAAGAAACTTGCAGCTGAAAACAATTTTGATCTAAATGACGTCGATTATTTTGTATTCCATCAAGCAAACAAAAAGATGAATGAAACCATTCGGAATAAGCTAAAATTGCCCGCTGAAAAAGTTCCCTATTCCATGACGCATTTCGGCAATACTTCGTCGGCGTCCATTCCCATTACAATCGTGACTCAAATTGCCGAAAATGTTCGGAATCGCCGAACAAACATCATAGGTTGTGGTTTTGGCGTTGGTCTTTCCTGGGGAACCATCCACTTTACGATGGATAATCCCGTAATATCCAACCTTGTGGAGCTATAACCATGGAAAAGTATAACCCATACAGCCTTGAAGGGAAAACCATCTTTGTAACAGGAGCTTCTTCTGGCATAGGAAAGTGTACTGCCATCGAAGCGTCTAAATTAGGTGCGACGCTTGTCATCACGGCAAGAGACGAACTGCGTTTGCAGGAAACTTTTAATTCTTTGGAAGGAAAGGATTCCCGCGAACATAAGCTGATTATTGCAGATCTGACAAATGAGGCGCAAATGAGCGCCCTTTTAGAAAATCTTCCCCAGATTGATGGCGTCGTGCTATGTGCTGGGAAGGGTTTGACATTGCCCATTCAATTCGCTAGCCGAGACAAGTTCGACGACATCTTCAATGTTAATTTCTTCGCCCCTGTAGAATTGCTCCGGTTGTTGTTTAAAAAGAAAAAATTGAACAAAGAATCATCCGCTGTTCTTCTCGCATCCTTAGGTGGAACGCAGATTTTCAGTGGTGGAAATGGCATTTACGGCGCTTCAAAAGCCGCCTTGAATACGGTAATGAAATTTGCCGCAAAAGAATTCGCATCTCGCAAAGTTAGAGTAAACAGTATTTGTCCAGGCATGGTCGACACTCCTCTCATTCATAGGGGAACCGTATCGGAAGAGCAATTGGAAGAGGACAAAAAAAGATATCCTCTAGGGCGATATGGAAGACCCGAGGATATCGCATACGCAGCAATTTATTTACTTTCTGACGCATCGTCCTGGGTTACGGGCCAGTCGATGATTCTTGATGGAGGCATTTCAATTAGGTAATACCATGGATCTCAAAGAACAAGTAAGAGCAATCATTGCGGAAATATTGGAAATTCCTGTCGAATCGCTGGATTGCGATGCCGAAATGGATCAGATTGAACAATGGGATTCTATCCACAACGTCTCTATCCTTGCGGCACTTGAAGAAAAGTTCGATGTCATGTTCCCGGAAGATGACCTGTTTGATCTGATTTCAGTCTCTACATTTGCTGATGAAATCTCGAAGCTGAAGGCCCAATAGAGAATGTACGAGCATAGCCCCCTTTGTAAGACCCTCTTTGCTAATGCTGAACGACTGGCCGGCAAAACGGCCGTTGTCGTCTCTGGCAAGGAAGTCTCTTACGCGGAGGTTGCCGGAAAGGTCCGATCTTCTGCAACAGTGTTAAAATCCCTTGGGGTCTCGGTAGGGGATAAGATTATCCTTTCCGCCCAAAAGGATGTCGAGTTCATATACCTCTATTTGGCGACCCAGTTGATTGGCGCAATAAATGTCATTGTTGATGCTGAATCAAATGAAGAACGGCTGGCTTATATAGAAAATACGATTTCGCCTGTTCTTTGTCTTGGGTACAAGTCCGAAAAATTCCGCTCTTTCTTGTTTGCTGAATTGGATATTGATTCCGCAAAGCCGTTTTGCGATGGTGTTGAAGAAGCCTCGTTGAATGCCGACAGCGTCGGGGAGATCCTGTTTACTACCGGAACGACCGGAAATCCTAAGGGCGTATGCCTTTCCTACAACAATGTGTATGCCTCTGCAAGCAATATCAACCAGTTTATTAAGAACGAGGGACGTGATGTTGAATTGCTTGGGCTGCCGATATGCCATTCCTTCGGGCTTGGACGAATCCGCTGTAATTTAATCAAGGGCGCGACTCTGGTGATTCTCGGGAGCTTTGCTAATGTCCGTCTGGTCCTAAAGACAATAGAGCAGTACCATGTAACTGGATTTGGCGTTGTCCCCGCGGCGTGGGCCTATATCCGCAAAATTTCAGGTACAAGAATCGCCCAATATGCCTCCCAGATCCGCTATATCGAAATCGGATCGGCCGCAATGCCCATGGCGACCAAGCAGGAACTTCTCCAGCTTTTCCCGAATACGCGAATTTGTATGCACTATGGTTTGACGGAAGCCTCGCGTAGCGTGTTTCTGGAATTCCACGACGAGAAACATCTGGATTCCATAGGGAAACCTGTGACGTCGAATGTTGATGTCCAGATTCTTGATTCCGATGGCAACGCCGTTCCCGTAGGGCAAAAAGGCGAAATTTGCGTAAAGGGCAACATGGTCCTTAAGCGATACCTGAATGACGATGACAATAAGGAAGCGTTTTGGGGCAATTACATGCGCACGGGCGATTGTGGCTTCCGAAATGACGAAGGATACATCTACTTGCTTGGTCGCGAAAAAGAACTTATAAATGTCGGCGGCAAGAAGGTCTCTCCGATGGAGGTCGAGGACGCGATCTGTTCTTTAGGTGTAGGCGATTGCGTCTGCGTACCCATGAAAGACGAATCTGGCATCATGGGGGAACTGGTAAAGTGCTATATTCTTAAAGACAGTACGACGATGTCTTTTGATGAAATAGCGGAAGGATTGGCATCTAGACTAGAATTCTACAAGCGTCCTGCTAAATACGAGTGGATTGATTCCATTCCAAAGACTGCGTCTGGCAAAAAACAACGGGTAAATTTGAAATAGTATGTCTTTTTTAACGATAAATAATGTCAAAATTGTGGGTGTTTCCGCTTGCGTTCCGTCGAAAGTGGAAGAGAATCTGACGTTGCCGATTTTCTCGAGTGAGAAAGAGGCCCGCGACGTTATTGAATCTACGGGCATTGAACGTAAGCACATCGTAGAGCCCGGAACGACCGCCAGTGACTTAACAGTCCAGGCCGTTCAGGACTTGTTGAAAGGCCTCGATTGGGAAGCTTCGTCTGTTGATGCCCTTGTTTATGTTTGCGTTTCCCGTGATTATATCGCTCCGATTACTTCCGCTATTCTTCAGGACCGTCTAGGATTCCGTCAAGATTGCTATTGCATTGATTTACCCTTGGGTTGTTCGGGCTGGGTTTACGGCATGAGCAATTTGGCTTCCCTTTTGTCGCATGGGGATATGAAACGCGGGCTTCTTGTTTGTGCGGAAACGAACTCTCTAAACCGTAGCCCCAAAGACAAGTCGGTAAAACCGCTATTTGGAGATGCTGCCACGGTTACGGCTCTTGAATTCGATTCGTCCTGGGATAAGCCGTTTCAGTTCTCGTTCGGAGTCGATGGCAGTGGCTATAAGGCGGTATGGACTGAATTTGGCGGAACGAGAAATCCGATTACTCCCGATTCCATTGTAGAAAAGGAAGTAAAACCTGGTATAATTCGCAAAGGCACAGATATGGTCGTGAACGGGATGGATGTCTTTGCGTTTGCGATAAAAGTCCCGCCGCGTTCACTGCAGGAACTGATTGAGCATTTTAATATTGATATAAATCAAATAGACTACCTGTTCCTGCATCAGGCAAATCGCTATATTGACGAAAGAATCCGAAAGAAATTCAAAATGCCCGTAGAAAAGGTTCCATACTGTCTGCAGGATTATGGGAATACGAATAGCGCATCAATCCCGTTAACCATGGTTACGAAATGTTCGCAAGCGCTGCAGCATGGCGAGTACAATTGTTTGGCGAGCGGTTTTGGCGTTGGATTGGCTTGGGCTTGTATGAATTTTACAATGAAAGATGTCAAATTTATTGCCTATTCAGAATATACTGGTTGAGAACATTACCTGTTTTCATGAATCTTAGCTGGTGTAGGATGGCCTAAATTTGTAGATTAGTCACAGATATGAAAAAGATTCTGTTTGATTTGACAAAGACGCAACCGGTTAACGGGAGCAAGTATCATGGTGGAGGAAAGTACGGCCTTGAAGTGTTTTATAAACTGGCCGAAATTGCTCCCCAAAAAATCAGCGGATTCTTTGACGATTCTCTTTTTATTGAAGAAAAAGTTCTTGATGTTTGTGCAAAAAACGATATACCTCTCATAAAGGCGTCCAGTAAGACGGTTGTTCAGGCCGCAAAAGAATGTGGTGGTGTACTTTATAGCCCCTTGTACGACCCGATATATAAAACGGATCCTGAAATTGAAGTCGTGCTGACGATTCACGATATGCGCCCTCTGGAAATGGTGGGCGATTCATTTGAAAAGTTTTACAAGCACAAAAGAAAATTGATTGGAACGCTCTTGTTGAAGCTTGGACTTAGTGGCCTCCGCCAGAGATTGATACAGACTAAAAAGTTTAATTCTGTTCTACGGGAGCAGCGAGATATTTTCAACCAGAAAAATTTCCATATTGTTACGGTTTCTGAGCATTCCAAGTATGCGATGCTGTCGTTTGTCCCGTCGTTACAATCGGATGATATTCAAGTTTTCTATTCTCCGTCAACAATCAAGGACGAACGTTCAGACGATTGCGATAACCCGTATGGCAAATACTATTTAATTGTTAGCGGCAATCGGTGGCTGAAGAATGGAGCTCGGGCGATGATGGCGTTCGACGAACTGATGTCGGAACGCCCTGATTTTGAAGGAAAAGTTGTTGTTACTGGGCTCCCTACATTAGACGATCTTGAAATATCGATAAAGAACAGGGAGCGCTTCTCGTGTGTGGGTTATGTTGACGAGGGAACTTTAAAACAGCTTTACAGGAATGCCTATGCTCTTGTATACCCTTCCTTGAACGAAGGTTTTGGTTATCCTCCGCTAGAAGCTATGCATGAGGGGTGCCCTGTATTGGCTTCGGCGACGGCATCTATTACGGAAGTTTGCGGTGGTGCTGCGATTTATTTCAATCCGTTTTTGATAAACGAAATAAAGATGCGTATCCTCTACCTGGAAAATCAGGACGTCCGGAAAAAGATGATTGCCGATGGGCGAGAACGAGAATTAGAAGTAAGGCAAAAGCAAACGAGTGATTTAGAAAAGCTTTGTTTGTATATCCTTTCTTTTGGGGAGGATGCATGAGAATCTTGGAATTAAATCGATGGTTGATTCCTGGAGGTGGCGAACGGTTTATTGTGGACCTTTCCAATGAACTTGCAAAGATTGAAGGCAATGAAGTCTGCCTTTGTACATATATACGCGAGGATATTAATAAAGGCGATTTTTATAAGCCTGAAATAGATGCTTCCGTAATCTATCGGAATCTAAACGGTCGCTTGGGTTTCGTCAATCAGATTATTAATGTGTTTAGGGTTTTTCTCTTTATTTTAAAGTGGAAACCGGATGTGGTTCATTGCCATCTTAGCGCTTTTTACATGTGCGTGCTGCCTTGCTTGCTTTTGCGCCGTATAAAGTTTGTCAATACCTTGCACAATGTTGCCGAAAAAAATATTAAGCCGGGCTTTGAAAAGAAACTGAAGGCATTTATGTATCGGCACGGCATGCAGGCGGTTACCATATCTCCTATTTGCTATCGAAGTTTTTCGGATTATATGGGTTTTAATACTTCTGTTATGATAGATAATGGGTGCCGTGACATCCGTAAAACAGAAAAGTATAATGACGTCTGTATGGAAGTGCTGTCCTATAAAAAGACGGCAGAGACAAAGGTTTTTATAAACGTAGCCCGGTTTAGCCCTCAGAAAAATCATCCGCTTTTGATTGAGACTTTCAATCGTCTGGCGGATAAGGGCTTTGATATAATTTTGTTGATTATCGGGTCTTACGTAGATTATCCGGAGGATTTTGACAAAATCAAGTCCCTTGTTCGTACGGATCGGATACATTTATTGGGGCATAAGAATAACGTGCCGGATTACTTGTACAATAGCGATGCGTTTAGTTTGTCGTCTAAATGGGAAGGGGCGCCGATTTCCCTTCTAGAAGCTGGCTTTGCGGGTTGTTATCCGGTTTGCACTCCTGCAGGGGGGTGTGTAGATGACATTTGCTCTGACGAATGGGGCCTTTTGTCGAAGGATTTCTCGATTGATGAATTTGAGAAGGCGGTGGTTCGTTACTTGCAAATGGAACCGCCGTCAAGGGAATCTATTTCGGCCTTGTTTAGGGGTAAGTTTTCTATGAAGGCCTGTGCGCAAAAATATATGGGATTGTTCGTGAAATGAGGTAGGTGATTGTCATGAAATCATTTAAACGAACATTGTTTATAATGCCGGTTTTGTTTTGCGGGGGTTCCGAAAAGCAGATTCGTTTTTTAATCGAGGGCTTGTATAAAAAAGGCTACCCGATATCCGTTTTGGTTGAGTCGTCCCTTAAGGAAATGGAGAAGGATGAAGAAGCATTTGTCCGAGCGCATCCCGAAATTTCGTTCCTGTTTTTAAACAGCTCTGTTGCGGTAACAAAAGACAAGGGAGTACTTGTCAAGTATACCATGAAAATAGCGTCTATGCTGAGGATGTTTTGCCTGTTGAGGCGAGAAATACGCGAAAAACACGTTGAACAGGTCATGGTGACGAACCTTACGGGATTGATGCTGCTTTTTTTCTTTAAACTCTATAAGTGTGATGTTATTTACAATGAGAGAAATCCCGGTGATGCGGTAACTAGTTTCTTTTGGCGCCGTTTTTTGTTGAAACGCTGCAGTAAACTTGTTTGTAATTCAAAGGCCGCTTCCCAAATAATGTCGCAAAGACTGCGACTGCCGGTTCCGGTAATAAACAATGGTGTAGAACGTCAGGAATTCTTGCCAAGTACTTATAGTGGGGGGCTGTATCGGATAATTGTTCCCGCGCGAATATCGAGGATAAAGAATCAGAAGGTCGTTCTAGAAGCTGTCGGTCAGTTGCGGAATGAACTGGATTTACATGTCGTTTTTGCGGGTGCCGTCGAGGATCAGCGTTATTACGAAGAACTGCAAAAAATCGTTTCTGGTTGTGGACTAGAAAAGAATGTTGAATTTATTGGCTTTACATCGAACTTGAAAAAGTACTACAGAGAATCGCACTTGTTGATTCTTGCTTCGTTGGAAGAGGGAACACCAAATGTTCTCTTGGAGGCCTATATGCAGGGGGTTTCTGTCTTGGCTTCTAATATTCCGATGAATGCAGACTGTGTTTTGAGGGAGGAATTGCTGTTTTCTCCGGAAAATCCGGTGGAACTTGCCCAGAGAATAAGGCAGTCTAAAGACCGGTCTGTGGAAAATACAATGGAAATTCTTAAAGAAAACCGAACTTTCGTGCAAAAATCCTATAGCGAAGAAAGAATGGTGGAGGACTACGTTAAAATATTGTATAATTAGGCATGTAAGAGAAATGCCAAAAAAGGAATTATAGATGATTATTCGTAGCAAAGCTCCGCTTCGGTTGGGGTTGGCGGGTGGTGGTAGCGATGTCTCTCCATATAGCGACATTTTTGGAGGCTTGGTTCTTAATGCGACAATTAATTTATACGCTTATACGACGATTGAAGAAACCGATGATGGAATGATAACCATCCAGAGTTACGATTGTGACTATTTTGAAAAGTTCCCTGTTACAGAAACCCTTCCTATTGATGGTAAGGCTTCGTTGATTAAGGGAACATACAATCGCGTTGTTAAAGACTTTAAGATTCCGCTGAAATCGTTTAAGATTACCACGTATAACGATGCCCCGGCCGGTTCTGGCCTTGGTACGTCATCTACGATGGTGGTAAGCATTCTGAAGGCCTTTGTGGAATGGCATGATCTTCCGTTGGGCAATTACGAAATGGCCCGGCTTGCCTACGAAATCGAACGCAAAGACTTGAACCTTAGCGGAGGCAAGCAGGATCAGTATGCGGCGGCCTTTGGCGGTTTCAATTATATGGAATTTTTGCCCGGAGATGTGGTTATTGTTAATCCGCTCAAGGTGAAACGCTGGATTGTTGACGAACTGGAAGCGTCGATGGTGCTTTACTTTACGGGCCGTAGCCGCTCTTCGGCACAGATTATCGACGAACAGAAAAGAAATACGGAAACCGGGAATTCGAAATCTATTGAAGCCATGCACCGGATTAAGCAGGGTGCCATTGATATGAAGTTCGCCATATTAAAAGGCGACATGGATGTTTTTTGCAAGGTTCTCGGCAAGAACTGGGAAGACAAGAAGCAAATGGCGAATGCCATTACCAATTCCATGATTGAACAGGTTTTTGACGTGGCTTTGGCTTCTGGCGCCAAGTCCGGAAAGGTTAGCGGTGCTGGTGGCGGCGGGTTCATTATGCTCTTTGTTGAGCCGACTCGCAAAAAAGAGGTCGTTGAGGCGCTTGAAAAACTGGATGGCTTCGTGGTGCCGTTCGATTTTACCGACGGTGGTGCTCATGGTTGGAAAATCTACAACTCGGAAAATGAAGAACTCACAAAGCATTAAGGAGCACGGTGTTGAATAGTTGTATTGTACGCCATCTAGACACCTTGATTTCTCGTTACCCCGAGCTGGATGTTTGCAAGGAAAGTATTGCCGATGCGTATGTTCTTCTTGAAGAGTCTTATGCGAACCATGGAAAGCTGCTGATTGCGGGTAATGGCGGCTCGGCCGCAGATTCGGAGCATATTGTTGGCGAACTGATGAAAGGGTTCATGAAAAAACGCCCCCTCTCGGAAGAGCTGGTAAAAAAATTTGTCGCTGCCAACGCGGAACTGGGGCCTGCACTTGGGTCTACTTTACAGGGAGCACTTCCAGCGATTGCACTAGACGGTCATCTTGCGTTAACGACTGCGTATATGAACGACTGCGATCCGCTCCTCTGTTTTGCACAACAGGTTAATGGGTATGGAACTGCTGGTGATGTCTTTTTGGGGATTTCCACCTCGGGAAACAGCAAGAACATCCTTTATGCTGCGACGGTTGCAAAAGCAAAGGGGCTCAAGGTAATAGGGCTTACCGGCGAAAGAGATAGCAAGTTGGCTGCTATGGCAGATGTTTGCGTTCGTGCCCCGCAGACAGAAACGTTCAAAATCCAGGAACTTCACTTGCCGATATACCATTGCTTGTGCCTGATGTTGGAAGAGCGCTTTTTTGAATAAGGATTGAAATGGAAGTTGTTATTCTGGCGGGCGGTCTTGGCACGAGACTTCGCAGTGTTGTGAGTGAAGTGCCTAAGTGCATGGCTCCTGTTGCGGGACGTCCTTTCCTTTGGTATTTGCTGAAGTATTTGACTCGTTTTGATGTTTCAAGGGTCATTTTGAGTGTCGGCTACCTGCGGGAAGTCATTTTTAAGTGGGTGGAAGAAAATAGGGGCGAATTCCCCTTTGAATTTGATTATGCCGTGGAAGAGGAACCTTTGGGTACAGGCGGTGGCATAAGGCTTGCCTTGGATAGGGCTAGCTCCGATTCAGTTTTTATTTTGAATGGCGATACTTTTTTTGACGTGGATTTGAATGAACTGTCAAAACAATTTTTTAAATGCCCAAAGGATATCGTGATTGCTCTTAAGCCAATGGTAGATTTTGACCGCTACGGTTCCGTTGATTTTGACGACTGCTCTGCATCCATAGTCGCGTTCAATGAAAAGAAACATTGCGTTAAGGGCCTCATCAACGGTGGCGTTTACTTGGTGTCTACCCGGTCTAATGTTTTTGATGGCTTGCCTGTCAAGTTTTCTTTTGAAACGGCTGTCCTTGAAAAGCAATGCCTGCTTGGCAATGTCGGCGGCATAGTCCAAGATAAGTATTTTATTGATATAGGCATACCGGAAGATTACCGCAAGGCGAATGTCGAATTTCGGGCATTGTTTTAGTATTTATGAAATTGATAGATATAGATGTCGGCCGGTACGATACATTGTTGCTGGATCGTGATGGAACGATTAATGTCCACATCATTGGTGATTATGTTCGCAAATGGGCTGACTTTGAGTTTATTCCTGGCGTACTAGAGGCTTTGGCGAAGTTTGCAAAGCATTTTAAATACATATTCATTGTCACTAATCAGAGAGGGATTGGTAAGGGTAAATACTCTGATGCTGATTTGGCTGACATTCACGAAAAAATGCGCGTTGAAATAGAACGGGCGGGCGGACGCATCGATAAAATCTACTATTGCTCAGCACTGACACAAGAAGATATCAGAAGAAAGCCTGGACGGGGTATGTTTGATGACATCTTGAGGGACTATCCCGATGTTTGCCCGTCAAGATGCCTGATGGTTGGGGATAGCGACAGCGATATGGAATTTGCTAGGAACTGCGGAATAGACGGGGTGCTGGTAGATTCCCTAAAGAGAGAAGGGAACCAGTATAGGTTCGTAGAGCAGGTTAAGCCAAATTAGTTGTCTTTTGTTGCCCACGGGTCCTTGTATAGCCCCAGCATTTGCTTGAACAGTAATACAAAGAACGGCATGTCCTTGACGAAATACCTGCGCCAAAGACGTTTGGGTTCATGGACAAGCCTAAAGAGCCATTCCAGAGCAAGTTTCTGGAAAACGGTAGGAGCGCGCTTTATGATTCCGGCCTCAAAGTCGATTGTTGCGCCCAGGGCCATAAAGAGGTCTATGTTGGGCAGGCGGTCCTTATATTTGAAAATCCATTTTGTCTGTTTGGGGTTCCCTAGGCCGACAAGGACGACGTTTGCGGGAGTTTCTTTTAGAATCTCTACGATTCTTTCGCATTCCGCTTCGTCTTTTTCAAAACCGAATGGAGGGGAATATGCCCCGACGACGATTTCTCGTCCGATGCGGGTGTTAATCCGCTCCATAGCCTTGAGCCCAACCCCTTCTCTTGCCCCAAGTAGGAATATCTTGACGTTCTCGTCTTTTGCGTGATAGTCGCAGTATTTCGGAAAAAAACTTGAGCCGGGGATTGTCTCTTTTATGGGGAATCCACGAAGCTTTGCCGCAATCATGGCGACCCTGCTATCGCAAACGGAAAATTCCGCTTGGTTCGCCATTTCGTGAAATTCCTTGTCGCGTTGGTGCAGCATTATGTCATCAACGTTAGGGGTTACCAGAACGCCTTTATTTAGCTTTTCGAGTAGCTCCTGAACGGTATAATCGTCTATGCGAACATTCAAGAGTCTTATTTTTTTTCTTGTAACCGACATGAACTTTCCGAATGTACGTCCTGTTCATGCTGAACCAGGGCGTTTGGGGCAAAATTAACACAATATCCTACCAGCTTTGAACCGGCGAAATATGGCTTAAATATACATTTTTTCCCGATTTTTGCAAGCCGCCCTAGCCTAAAGGTGCTCGTCAATCCATTGAATTCGTTTAGTGGTCCAGGACTTCAGGCTGTCAACGGCAGCCTTATAGCTACTATAGGAGTCTACGAATGGCCAAACTTTATCATTTTCTAGAACAGGCCAGCGATTGAATTCGTTTTTGGAGGCTTCATTCAAAAGAATCGATATAGACGTGATGGAATCTGTCAGGTCTACGAAAAAACTCCTGTTGTCTTTCCAGAATTGATCGACTTGGCTTTTGAACGTATTGTTCTTGACGAGGTAATGAAACCACCCTTGTAGGCGGGCGTGCCAGTCATCCGGACTTGTTGTAGTCGTGTTGCCGATGCCGTAGGCGACGTCGAAATCCCAGACAGGACCCATTTTGAATGGCTCGTTAACCTGCCAAGTAATAAAAATACTTCGTCTGAAGTCTCCGTCAATGTTCTTTGAAAATTCCTGGATCCAGTAGTAGCGTACAAAGTCTTTGATGTCTATCCAGTCGGATAGTGCTATATTGCCGCTAGAAAGCTCGGTTTCAAAAATGTTGACGTGCGCTTTTAGAAGTTCTACACTTTCGTCCTTAGGGGCTTTCGGATACTTGATATTGAAAATACAATTGAGCGTGCTGTTGAAAATAATGTCATCATCGTCGGATTCTCCCGTTCTCTCAAAAAGAAAACTGGAATCGTTTTTGACGAGGTTGACCCTGTGCGGTGCGACCTTAACGTGTTCAACCAGCAGATACACGCCCATGTATTCCCGGTTCAGGTAGAGTTCGACGAATCTGCATTGCGGAGAATATTCGTCCTGGAGTATACGGGCTAGCTGGTAGGTAATGTAGTTGCGCAACATGCTCTTGTCGCGCTGATTGGATACAAGGTCCCATTCCTTGTCTGCTGGCATGCCGAAAAGGCTTTGCGCTTCGTTGAATTTTAGCTTGATGCTGTATTTGGCCATGGTGAAACTGGAATGCCCGCGGCCCTTGACGGTTAGGTCCAATACGTTGCTTTCGGGGCTGCTTTTCCCATAAATCTGGAACTTTGCGGGTATTTTGGTTTCCCTGTCTCTAATTTGCGAAAAATCATCTGTTTCAATGACAAGGCGGGGGAGTTCGGCGTATGGATACTCAGAATCGTCCAGGGGCAGAAAGTCTGGGTCGCTTTCTGTCCCGTTCCAGACACAAGACCAGAGTGGCAGGCAGATGATAATGTATGCCAATATCCGAAGCATGATTGAAATATAGATAAAAGTATTTTCAACTTTGCTACATTTCTCTTTGATGCGTTTGCTATTGAACCTACGGCTTGTTTGCTCCATTCTTGTTCTGTCTTTGCAGGTTACTGCAGTTGCCCGCGAAACGGTTTTGCCGGTACGTGCGCCCGAAAGTAGTGCCCTGCTTGGCGCGCTCGGGGAACTGCGCGACGATGTTTATGGCGTTGACCTGAATCTGACAGGGGAGTATGCTCCCTGCAGGTGCTTTAGCGTTTATGGAGATTTCGCATATCGCCTAGTGAGTTACGAGTGGAATACGATGTTGCACGACCAGATTCACGAGACAATGGACCTGCAGGTGAATGGCCTGAATGAATCCTACCTCGGGGCAAAAATGATGCCGTTCCCGTTTGCTGGTGTCGATGTCAGTTGGAGGTTGCCTCCACGCGATGGCTCCCGGGTAAACCGATTTCATCGGCTGGGAATATCGCCTTTTGGCCTCTACGAATTTTCTCGGAACATGACGCTTGGCGCTGCGGTGGAATATCTCACCTTTCTTGAAAAGGGCGGGTTCCTCCCGGGAGATGAAATTGGCCTGAAGGGGAGCGCGTCCTGGGAACTGCTGTGGAACCATGAGATTGGTTCCGGCTGGAAATTTGACTATGTCTTTTTGTATCGTTGGCGAATCCAGGAATCCGAAAATGGCAATCTTGACAAGCCGTACCGCAAGATGGACGACCTTTACTGCGGATTCCGCATGCGCGTTGATGCCGCTCGCTATTTTTCGCTTGTGGGCAATTCTCTAGGGCTCACGCTCTTTTACGAAATGAACCGCGGTAACCTGTTCGGGATGGAAACAGGTCACACGCTTGGGTTCTATGTAAAACTGAAATTGAGAAACTAGTACTTCCCGTACTTGTAGCCATAGCCATCGGAGTGGCTGTGTTCGTACTTGTTGACGACAATGCTTGCATGCGCATCAGTGTTGCCCTTGAGCAACTGGGCCATGCCGTCCTTGATGGCGTCGATGCTGTGCTTGTTGTACTCGATGACCATGACAATCTGCGAAGCGATGCGGCATGCAAGTGCTGCGTCCGTGACAAGCATAATCGGTGGCGTGTCGATTATAATCAGGTCGTATTCCTTTTCCAAGCCGTTTATGAGTTCGGCATAGTGCTTGGAACCGAGTAGTTCGGATGGATTGCTCGGAACGTTGCCGCAAGGCATGACAAAAAGATTTTCCACCTCGGTAGTGTGAATGACGTCCTTCAATTCGGCGTTGCGCATAAGCAGTTGCGAGAGGCCGTCGCCGCGCTTGATGCCGAATTCCTTGTGCAGGCGGCCCTTGCGGAGGTCGGCGTCGATAAGGAGCACCTTCTTGCCGAGTCCGGCGAACAAGGCTGCCAAGTTGACGGAGATGAAGCTCTTGCCTACACCGGGAATAAGCCCGCTTACGCCAATGATGGGACGGCACCCTTCGTCCATGCTGAATTCGAGTGAACTACGTAAGGCTCGAAGGGATTCTACGGCGACATCGTCAGGTTCAACAACGGCAAGGGGCCTTGTACCCTTGGTCCCATTGGGATTGCCTTTGGGAATTTTGGCGAAGACGCTGAAACCAGTTTCTTTTTCGATGAAGTTTGCGTCACGTACGCCACTACTCATTTTCTTCTTGAGACTTATGAGGGCGAATCCGAACAGTAATCCGAGAATTAGCGCAATGCAGACGATGATTTTCTTTTTGGGCTTAGCGGGCCTAGTGACCTGTTCTGCATAGTCAATGATACGGACTGTACCGACTTCGCCGGCAGAAACTAGTTTTAGTTGTTGAATGTTATTCAACATTGTGGTATACATGATTTTGGTCAGGTCGACTTCGTTGTTCAGTTTTAAGACTTCCTGCTGTGTAGCCGGGAGCCTCTTGGATTCGCTGGTATTGTGCGCTAATTCGCGCTTGATTGCGGCTTCCTGTTCTTCGTATGTCTTGATGGTGGGATGTTCCGGCTGGAATAAACGAATTGCATCTTGCTTCTTTTGTTGCAGCGACAGCAGATCCTGCTGTAGTTTATTCCTACGTTCAAGAACAAGCCTTGTTTCGGCGTTGATGTCTACGGAACCTACGCGGTTGCGGTAGTTGTTGAACCGTAACATGGCGCTATCCATTTGCATCTTGACGTCAGGAAGCTGCTTTTCTAGGAATTCGAGAGTCTTTTGGGCTTCTTCGTTGCTACGTTCTACATTTTGACGCAAATAAGCGGTAGAAATTTCGTTGAGAATTTCGGTTGCACGGTCTGGATAGATGTCCTGGTAGCTGAATTCGAGAATACCTGTCTTTTTTCCTTTTTCGGTGATGTCAAAAACGTCGCGGAACGCGTTTATAGCGTCTAGCCGGTCTATTTTGGTCAAATTGAATGTTTGCCCTTTTTTCACGTTCATCTTAAGAACGCTGAATGTGACGGAATCTCCCATATAAGGGAATTTGTATGTGATGCCGGCATGGCAGTTGTCTGCGATAAGTTTCTTGTTATGGTCATAAAGCTTGAAGGTGAGGCTGTCCATGATGACCGCAATCCAAGGCTTATTGCGTTCTTCTCTTGGGAAAAGTGCCCAAGGGATTTCCAGTTGGTTTAGCTCCATTCGCCCTTCTTTGTGCAGGAGCCTGTCTAATTTGTTTGTTGGGGTGGCGATGTACTGCAGGTGCATCTTGTCTACGGCATCACCAATAATATGTCTGCTTTTGATGAGCTCGATTTCTGTTTCGGCGGGGCTAGAACTTGCGAAAAGGCTTCCGAGTCCACCCATCATGGCTCCCGTCATGCCTTTGTTGCTTTTTGATTCAATTTGCAGCAGGGCGTCAACTTGATATATAGGTCTAATCCACATGGCAAGGATAATACCAATAAATCCCGAAAGAATCAAACATGGCAGCATGATGTGCCAGTTCTTGACCAGGTCCTTCAAAAGGTCAAAAAGATCGGTTTCTTCTTTTTTAGCAGACGATGCCATTAGATAATCCTCAATAATCTAAACACTCTGACATAAATTAGAAAAAATTGCTAAAATATTTGCAATGAGAAAGTTTTTTGCATTAATGTTTATGGCCGTTTGTGCCTCTTTCGCCTACATTCCGGGCGAATCGGGCTTCGTGTCGCAGGATGGCGGCCACGGGATTTTCGGCAACCCGGCGTCCCTTTCGGCGTTCGATTCGAAGGGCGTGCTGCTCGGCTACCAGTTCGATGACAACGTGTCCGCCTTGCGTGCGGGTGCGAACCTGGAGAGGCTAGGCGTCGGTTTCGATTACCGCACCGACGGCGAGGGTTTCGATGAGGCCCGCTGGAGTGCCACGTATTCGTTCCCGATGTTCGACCGCCTGCTTTTCTGGGGTACGCGCGTGCAGGCCCTCCGCAGTGCGGATTTCGAGGGTACGGAATGGACGCTGGACCAGGGCTTTCTGGTTCGCCCCTTCAACTGGCTTTCTTTGGGCTACACCTGCGAGAACCTGCTCTACCTTGGGCCGGAGTCGCAGGACCGCATCCATAGTTTCGGTGCAACCCTCCGCATTGGCCGCAACCTTGCGGTAAGCTACGACTGGGAGGATTTCGAGAACCACAGGCTCCTCCTGGAACTTGGGCTCTACGGGTTCCGCTTTGCTTTCCAGATGCCCCTTTACGGCGACGACGAATGGCGCCTCACGGTATCGACGTCCATTGGTGGCAACTACGACTTTGCCCTGACGGTGTTCGACGATTACCTGCCGAAGGGTGGCGCTATCGGCTACCATTCGTCGCGTAACCCGCAGGCTTCGCACTTTGCGCAGATTGTGCGCGTTCCCCTCAATACCGACGTGGTGGAAAAGAGCGAGGGCCTGCCGTTTATCGGTGAACGCGATATCGCGCTTTCGAAGGTGCGCAACCTGTTCGAGCACTTGATGCGCGACCCGTCTGCGGGCCTCGTGATTCTCGACTTTTCGGGTTATCGCGGGAATCTTGGCGTCTCGGGTGAAATCAACCGCATGGTGATGGCCCTGCGGGCGCGTGGCTCGAAGGTGGTCGCCTACGTGGATGATATTCGTTTGTCTGTACTTCTGGCGGCTGCTTCCGTTGACCGCGTTGTGGCGGAACCTTCTGCTCACCTGACTTGGCGCGGGCTCGGCGGGAATTCCCTCTTTTACAAGGGCCTGCTGGACAAGATTGGCGTGAAGGTGGAATTCCTGAAGCACGGTGCCTACAAGTCGGCGGTGGAACCCTATGTGGCAGACTCGATGTCTACCGAGGCGCGCGAGAACCGGAAGGAACTCTACACCGACCTCTGGCAGTCCGTCACCTCTATGGTTGCGGTGCGGAACACGCGCCAGTCCCTCGGGGTCAAACGCACCCTCGATTCGCTGGCGTCTACCCCGGTGGTTTCTGCGTCCGCGGCTGTGCGGGCGGGGCTCGTGGATACGCTTTTGTACCTGGACCAGGTGCCGGCTTATGCGCTCAAGTCGTTCTTCGATGTGGACGCCCCGCAGGCGCGCTACAGCGACTGGTACCCGACTTCGCGCAAGATTTTTGACGAGACATGGCGCCAGCGTTCGCGCATTGCGCTCCTGAATATTGACGGTACCATCGATGCGGGTATGGAACAGAGCGTCGCCGAGGCTCTGCGTCGCGTGCCGGGCAGTGCCGAGGCGCTCGTGATACGCATCTCCTCTCCGGGTGGCAGCGCGATTGCGTCGGACAAGATTTGGGGTGCCATCATGGAACTCAAGAAGCGTGGAATCCCCGTGGTTGCTAGCATTGGCGATATGGGGGCTTCGGGCGCGTATTACATTGCCTGTGCCGCCGACGCGATTTTCGCCGAGCCGTATTCCATAGTCGGGAGCATCGGCATTTACGGCGGCAAGATAGATGCCTCGGGGCTCATGAGCAAGGTGGGCCTGAAGGCGGAGACGGTAAAGACGCACGAGCATGCCGATGCGGAAACCTTCACGCGCCCGTGGACCGACGCGGAGAAGGCGGCCCTCCAGCAATACATGGACGAGTTCTACGAACGCTTTGTGAAGGTGGTCTCGGGTGCTACAGGCATCGCCCGCGCGAAGGTGGATTCCTCGTATGGCGGCGGCCGCGTGTTTATTGGCGAGAAGGCCTACAAGTACGGGCTGGTGCAGGGCCTGGGCGGCCTGGATGCTGCCCTGAAGGAGGCCCGCAAGCGTGCGAATATTGGCGAGGGCAACGATATCGAACTTGTCCCGATTCTTACCGGCGGCTCTAACATCATTCGGGATCCCTCGGCAAGTGCGCTTATCGACTTTGTGCTCGGTGCCGAGCGCGTGCAGTTCTGGGCCCTCGACCCGCTGCTCTGGGAAGGTGCCGAATGATAGCCATTGTCGTTACAGTCCTCTGTTGCCTTGCCGCCTCGGCGTTCTGTTCCGTGACGGAAGCTTCTTTCTATAGCGTGCCGCCCGCGACGGTCGAGTTCCTGCAGAAGAACAAGAAGTTTACGGCCAAGTACCTCACGCACGTTAAGGAAAATATCGATCGCTACATTGCATCCGTGCTTATCGTGAACACTGTCGCGAACACGGTGGGTGCTTCGCTTGCGACGGCGCTCGCGGTGAAGCGCCTCTCCTCTACCGGTGCGATGGCGCTCCCGATTGTCCTCACGATTCTCATTCTCCTCTTCGGTGAAATCACTCCCAAGACGCTCGGCGTAAAGCAGGCGAAGACGTTCGCCCCGCTCGTGTCGGTGCCGTTCTACTACATCACCAAGATTCTCGGCTGGACCGGGCTCATATGGCTGTGCCTCACGCTTACCAAGCACTGGACGCACGAGGACGAAGAAAAGAAGGACGTGAGCATCGAGGACATCAACAGCCTCGTGAGTCTGGGCCTCCGCGAGGAAGTTATCGACCGCCAGCAGGCTTCCGTCATCAAGAACATTCTTGCGCTCAAGTCGGTGCCTGCACGCAAGGTGATGACTCCCCGCCAGGTGGTGTTCAGCCTCCCGGCCGACAAGACCATCGGCGAGACCATCGACGAACTCGGGAACTGGCCCTTCTCGCGCATCCCGCTGTATGCCGAGAACAAGGATGCCTGGATTGGGATTGTGCTTAGGCGCGATGCCTACAACAGGCTTGCGGAAGGCGAGCGCGATGTTACGCTCCGGCAGATGATGCGCCCCCTCCAGCTGATACCCGACAGCGTGATGCTCGACAAGCTGTTGCTCCGTTTTTTGAAACAGCGCGGGCACATGGTGGGCGTGGTGGACGAGTTCGGTGCCATCGCGGGCATCGTGAGCCTCGAGGACGTGCTGGAAGAAATTCTCGGGCGCGAGATTGTGGACGAGTACGACGAGTCCGTGAACCTGCAGGAAACTGCCCGCCGCCGCAGCAAGGCCCTCGCGTTCATCCGCAAGAAGCGCCCCTCCAAGCTCCGCGCATAATTCCCCGACTGTCATCCCCGACCTTGCGCGAATGTCGTCCTGAGTCACGAATTGGCGAGGGATTTGCTAGATGTCATACCGCAGCCTTGCGTGGCAAGGCAAGGGTATCCATTGGTAAATTTCTTCCAAAATATTTACATAATTATATCAATTCATACAATTGATAGAGTCTAAAACCTGTATTTTTCGGACTTTTCTTGAAAATATGATTTTTTACCCTTGTCGGCCTTGCCGAAACCATCTATATTTGTATCGCTTTTTCCGGGGCACCCCTGCCCAGGAATTCCATTAACTAGAGGATTTACATGAAGACCATTACGGTAAACCCGAAGTCCGTCACCCGCAAGTGGAAGCTTGTGGACGCTGCGGAAAAACCCCTGGGACGCGTTGCAAGCGAAGTTGCTCGTCTCCTCATGGGCAAGCACAAGGCCATCTATTCCCCGAACGTCGACACTGGCGATTTCGTCGTTGTCATCAACGCCGCCAAGGTTGCCGTTACCGGTAACAAGAACCTGCAGAAGGAATACTTCCGTCACACCGGTCACATCGCCGGCGAACGCTGGATCAACTTTGCCGACCTCATGGCGAAGGACCCGACCGCCCCGCTGACCGCTGCTATCTGGGGTATGCTCCCTCACAGCGCTCTTGGCCACAAGATGGTTAAGAAACTCAAAATCTATGCCGGCGCCGAACATCCGCACGCTGCGCAGAACCCCGAAGTCGTTGACTTCTAATCTTTAGAACGGAGGATACCTCTATCGCTACCGCAAAGAACAAGAAGATCTACCGTGGCACGGGCCGCCGCAAGAACGCCATCGCCGCTGTGATCCTGAAGCCGGGTACCGGCAAGCGCACTATCAATGGTCGTGATTTCAAGGATTACTTCCATTCCGAAGTGCAGAACATGATCGCCAACCTTCCGTTCGCCATCCTCGGCAACGCGGAAGAATGGGACGTCGAAGTCACCGCTCGTGGCGGTGGAATCGCTGGCCAGATGGGTGCTGTCCGCCTGGGCATTGCCCGCGCTCTCGTGGCCAACGACGCCGAAGTCAAGCCCGCACTCAAGAAGGAAGGCCTCATGACTCGTGACGCCCGTGCCGTTGAACGTAAGAAGTTCGGCCGCAAGAAGGCCCGTAAGCACTTCCAGTTCAGCAAGCGCTAATCTGCGAATCGCTTTACAAGAAAAGCTCCGACATCGTCGGGGCTTTTCTTTTTTTGCACACCGCAGGTGTGCCCACGAAAATAACCCGCTAAACCTGATGGTCTCTGTCTGGACGAAGCGGGTTATTGAGTGTCGGGAGGGTCTTAGGGAGGGCTAGCCCGGTGGGTGCCCTCCCTAGTCTCATAACCGCGGGGCATTTTGCTATTTGTCAGGTGCGCTGCGGAGGCCTTTCTTTTTGCAAGGCCGCTCGCCAAGGGTTTTCTGTTTTTCAAAAGCCGCGGCACTCCGGCAGGACGTTTTTTGCCCCAAAAGCAGACTAAATGCGTGAAAATTAAGGTTTTGGTCTGCTAAAATTTAGGTTGTCTGTAAACAAAGGTGTGTTTTGGGACTGTTCTGCGCAAAATTTGCGTTAAATGAGTTTCTTTTTGACCGTTTGCTCTGGGAAAAGGGAGAAAAAACGATTACTTTGTGCGTAAAAAGCGGACCAAATGGAGATGTGAGGGCAGTTTGGTCTGCTAGATTGCTAGAAGTTGTCCGGCCGGTCGAACATGTGCGTGACGAACTCGGTCACGAGAGTCACGTAAGCGTCGTCGCTGAAGATGGGCTTCTGCATTAAATCGATTGCTTCTTGAGAAAGCGAACCCGTCTTGGCGAGTTCCTCGCCGCCCTTCCTGTACTTTTCGCGCAGCATGTTGAGGCGGCGCGGGCCACCGCGATGGTCGAGTGCGCGCATCTGTGGGCAGGCGATGAGCGTGTATCCCTCGTGCCCGAGGATGATGTCGAACTGCTTGCGGATGGGCTCGTACACCACGTCGATATCCATCCAGGCGCAGCTTGAGAGCAGGATGATTTTCTGGCCTTCCTTCTGGAACTGGAGCCCGTGCAGGTGCGAGTTGAGTGCGTTCGCGCCATCCTTGAGTTTCTGGCCCATGTAGGGGTGGACCATGCCCACGATGCGGTCCATCAGGACCTTCATCTGGCCCGGGATGCTGAAGAGGAATAGCGGGAAACTCCAGATGACGATATCGGAGTTGATGAGCTTCTCGCGCACCATCGGGATGTCGTCGTCCTTGATGAAACAGCTTCCGTCGGGGCGGCCCCAGCAGCTGAGGCACCCGCGGCAGGGCTTGATATTCAGGCGGTCGATGAAGAGGTACTCGGTTTCGTAGTCGCCGTTCTCTTCGAGTCCTTGCACGAACGCCTTCGTGGGGATAAGCGTCCCACTGCGTTCGTTCTTCGGGCTTGCGACCATCACGAGAATCTTCTTCTTTTCTGCCATGCGCCCAAATTTAAAAAATTACGCGGCGATAATCTTGCGGTACTTGGGAACCAGGCCCGCGCTCTCGAGGAGTTCGAGCACTTGACGGCGGAGGTTGCCGACCTGCGCCCTGGTAATCTTCATGCGTTCCGCGACTTCGACATCGGTGTAGCCTTTGGGGCATTCGTGGCAGACTTTGAATGCGACAGTAAGGTACTCGAGGAGGCGCTTCTTGCCGCTGATTGCCCTCTTGGTCGCCTCGATGGCAAGGATGTGGAATGCCCTCTTTTCGAACGTGTTCTTCGAGGAAATCTCGTTGATGATAGCGCACATGATGCCCTCTTCGTCCTTTTCCGGGTCGTTGGACTTCTTGTTGGAGCTCGTTTCGTACGAGAAATCGACGAACACCATGCGCTCGGTGTTCTTGGAGTTGTCGCGCTTTGCCGTCTTGAGGTCAAACTTCCCCATGTTGGTAAGGTGGGCCATGAAGTTGACGCCCATGTCCAGGTCGAACTTCTGGACCGTATTCCAGAACACGGTGAACACTTGCCCCGAGATGCGCGTGCCGCGATCCTTGTCGCTCAACCCCTGGAGGCTCCAGTCAGAGTTCAGTGCGCGGGACTTTGCGGCCATGAGGCCGAGGAAGTGGTCCCCGTAGATGTCCCAGAGCATCCTTGTTGCTCCGAGACGGATGTTTGCGTGCTTGGTCGAGTCCTGGGCGATGGTGATCAGGGCTTCGGTTTCGCGTTCGGCGTGGAACACGGGGCGGGTCTTGTTTGTCATAACGACTCCTTTTAAGGGTGGCGTGGCGCCCCCTTTGCGTTCCGCAAAGGGGTTGGGGGTGGAGACGGCCATTGCCCTTCACTAAAAGCAAAGGGTTGGCTTCACAACAAAAAGTGATGTAAGATGTTAGCCCGGAGGGCTATGCAAGCAGGCTCGATGAGATGCTAGAGGTCGGCATACCACAAATATAGTATTTTCGATTGACAGAATCTGTCAATTTGAGGTTTGCCGGAATTTTTTTTGAGGGGAGGGGTCGAGAGAAATCAAAAAATCTACTCATAACGTGAGCGGTAATATAACATATTTTCTTGCGAAGAGGTTGTAAAAATATGTTTACTGACGCTAGATTGCTCATCGGGTTCCTCCTGTTTCGTTCTATTATAAATATAGCAGTCCTATGCGACAAATAGCGTCACGTTCAGGGCGCTCTCAATACTCGGGCATTTCCGGGTTTGGCGCCTTTTTGCGAGTCTTGTGAACAGCGTGCTCAAATTCATCGGATTCTTCCCCGCTAGCCTCGTACAGGGTGAGCAAGTGTACCGCGTGTTCGAACTGCAGGGGAGGTACCGCAGGTTCTGCCCGCTTGTTCCACTGGCTCATGATGCGCTCGAACTTCGAGCGTTTTTCGCTTATCTCGGTATCGAAATCGTACCAATTGATAATTGCGCCGCATTTTTCGCAGTATATATAATAGGGAGTGGAATCATCGCTCCCGAATGAGAGGATGGGCTCGGGATGGTGCCGCGGCACGAGAAATGCCTTGCCCTGGCAATGCGGGCATGTCAGCAGGCAGGTTTCCGTTTTCCATGCGGCGACGAACCCGCCTAGGGGGCGGCTGGGGTATGGATTCTCCCACCACATCTCGGGACCAAAGAAGTCACCGAAAAATACGAAGTCTATCGGGATATTGTACAGTTTCGGGTACTTGCAGAAGAGTTTCCAGTTTCTTGCTTTCGAACTCCTTTTCCTCGTCGCTGTGACTCTTGCGTGTGTCGGCTTGGCCTACTTGCGTCGCGTAAGCCCTGCCGTTCGTATCGACGAGTTTTATCTGGTATGTCATTCGTGTGGACCTCCTATCTATTATCGCTACATAATGCAGCAATGTCAAATAGTTTTTGCGCCAGTTTTTTTGCCAGGGCGTTTTACATTGCCTCCCCTTTGGGCGATAATAATACTGTAGGGCAGTAGCATGTTCAACTTCGGAAAAGGACGTCCCCAACGGGGCCTGGTTTGAGATATGATTTTACAAGATTCTATCTTGATGCGATAATATTTTACTAGCAAAAGGAGAATGGTATGACAATAGCAGTCGGGATTTTGAGTGCGGTCCTCGGAATCGTAATCGGCATCCTCGTAATGCGTGTCAAGGGCGCGCAGCGGGATGCGGAATGCAAGCAAAGCAGTGCGGAACTTGAAACGCAAGTGGCGGTATTGCAGAGCCAGCTGAATGCGGAAACGGAAAAGCTCCATGCCGCCCGCGAAACCGCAGAAAATCAGCTCGCGGAGGTAAAGGCCGAAGCAGAAAAGCGCATCGCCGACGAAAAGGACGCTTCCGCCAAGCGCCTTGCGGCCGAAAAAGAAGAGGCGGAAAAGAGAATCGCCGAAGAACGGTCGCGGGCCGAAAAGAGGCTTGCCGACGAAAAAATGGCGGCCGAAAAGCGGCTTGAAACCGAAAAGCAGGAATTGGAACGCGTTCACCAGAATGCCTTCAACGAACAGAAGGAACGCTTCGACGATATCTCGAAGCGCCTTGTGGCCGAGGCGAAATCCGCTACCGAGGAAATGCTCAAGCAGCGGCAAAAGGACATTGCGGAATCTGGCCATGCGACGATGGAACAATTGGTGAACCCGCTCAAGGAAACCATCGCCAAGATGGAGCAGACCATGAAGGACAGCACCCTCAAGCAGGTGGAAACGAATACCTCGCTCAAGGATGCGCTGAGCCAGGCCATCGATTCGAACGCCAAGACCAAGCAGACCGCCGACGACCTGATCCGCGCCTTCAAGCACGACAGCAAGATTCAGGGAGACTGGGGCGAATGCGTCTTGGAAGAACTCCTGGCCTCGTTAGGGCTCCAGGAAGGGACCCATTTCGAAACGCAGGCGCCGCTCCGCGACCAGAACGGCAATCTGTTGGTGTCTGAAGAAAGCGGCCGCAGCATGCGCCCCGATGTGATCGTCCATCTGGATACGAAAAAGGACGTGATTGTTGATTCCAAGGTCTCGATGGCCGCGTTCTTTGAGTACAACCGTGCCGAAGACCCTGAAGTGCGCAAGGATTGGCTGAAAAAGCATATCCAGAGCCTGGAACAGCACGTGAAGGAACTATCCGGCAAGAAGTACGAAAATTACGTGAAGGCGCCCAGGGAAACTATCGATTTTGTGATTATGTTCGTGCCCCGCGCCGATGCGCTTTGGCGGGCGCTGGCCGAAAAGCCTTCGCTCTGGCGCGAAGCCATGGAAAAGGGCGTGTATATTGCCGACGAGCAGACCCTATATGCGGCCCTCCGCATTATCAAGATGACTTGGCGCCAGGTGCAGCAGGCGCAAAACCAGCAGAAGGTCTTTGAACTTGCAAACGAAATGCTCAAGCGCGTGGGCATGTTCGTAAAGCAGATGGGCGATGTGGGCAAGGCGCTGGACAATGCCCAGAAGGCATACCAGAACGGAATGTCGAAATTCGCCGAGAAGGGGCAGAGCGTGCTTACCACCTGCCGCCAGCTGGAAAGCCTGGGCGCAAAGCAGGACAAGAACAATCCGCTCCCGACCGAAATCGAGGTCATCGAGATGCAGGACGATGCGGAATGAAATTAAGAGTGAAAATTCGTCTCCTGATACAAAAGGGTTCCCTGCTTAGCGGGGAACCCTTTTGTATAAAGCAAGCCAAATCTGCTATTTGCCCTGTGCCGCGGGCTTTGCCTGGACAGCAAGAACTTCGCTTTCGGAAAGCTTGAAGATGCGGGCGACCTTTTCGATGGAGTCGCCTTCTGCGAGCATGGCCCTGGCCATCTCGAGGCGTTCTTTGTTAGCCTTCTTGCGTTCTTCTGCGGCGCCTTCAGTCTTGCCTTCGGAAAAACCGATTTCGTGTTCAGCCTTCAAGTCCGTCATGTTTTTCGCCTCGCAGTTGAAAAGTTCCTCTACAAAGTTAATCAATTTAACGCTGTCAGGAGGATTGTCGAAATCTACTGAAACGAATATACAATCTTTTGTGCGGCAAGGCAATAGGGTGGCTTTTCCTTATTAGTACCGTCCCAGCACGA
Organism: Fibrobacter sp. UWT3; assembly: GCF_900230125.1. Classification (NCBI taxonomy): domain Bacteria; kingdom Pseudomonadati; phylum Fibrobacterota; class Fibrobacteria; order Fibrobacterales; family Fibrobacteraceae; genus Fibrobacter; species Fibrobacter sp. UWT3. Next base: position 805,188 of record NZ_OCSS01000002.1, read on the forward strand.
GCCGCCTGTTGGGGCAGTCGACCAGCACCTGGAAGTTCTTGTAGAGTCCGATCCCGATGACGCCGACTGCGCCGGACATCTGCACGTCGCGATCAATGTCCGCGGGTTGGACTCCGAAGGGAATATCCACCGTCTCGCTGCCAACTTCGACTGGGAGCGAGAACAGATTGACGGTGTACTTCCCCTTTTGAGGGTGGAAATCCTCGACTGTGCCACAGGAAGTGCCGGTCTTTGCGATGGATTCAGTGAGGTAGTTCGCAATGCTGGCTCCCGTATCGAAGATCAGCTTGCGACTCACCCCGTCGATGACGGCGCTGAACATGATGCGGATGGGAAGGCCTGTAATCGGGAATTCCGCAACGGGATGCGCCGGGTCGACCTCGTCGCCCTGGTCCGCGACGACAACTGCCGCCTTCCTGTAGTCGAACAGCACCTTGCGCTGGGCGAAGTATTCCAGACCGCGAAACTCGTCGATGGTCGGGTCCACGTTGCGGCGTGCGTCATTGAGGAAAAGTTCCCCCATGGGCTTGGATTGCTTGTTTCCGTTGTTGATAATGAACGGGCAGCCCGTATCGATCAGGGCCCGCTTGTCGTCGTCGTTGATGATGAAGTGGCCCTTGATAAGGTCGGCGTCGAGGATTTTTACCATGAAAACTCCTTTGGAGATGAGGTGTTCCTTGATTTATCGCTGGAAAGGGCGAATTTGTAAAGGGACACGAAAAAGCCCGATGACCCAAAGGTCACCGGGCTTTGTTCAACAACGGAGGTAACAAAGGAAATTCTTTTAATTGCAGCCTTTTGTGGCGTAGCATTTGCCGTTCTTGTAGATGACGGTCTTGTCTTTTGTGTAGCGGAGAATGATTGTGTTGTCTTTAGTTGTGTAGGTCTTTGTGCGTCCCATAAGGGCCTCCTTAAAAAGCGTTCACTATATATATCGTAAGAAACCTTGCGAATGTAAAGTAGAATCGGTAAATTTTTACCTTACCACTTTTCCTCTTCTATATCCTCCTCTTCCATATCGAGCATGTCGAGCTCGGTCTGGGTGGAGCATATCTCCTCCTCGGTGGCGCTGTTGATATGCATGAGGAGCATCACGTCTACGCAGTCGTTGTCGAGCCTGCTCAAAAAACGGAGCAGGCGTTCGCGCGCCTCGGGGCCGATGGAGTTTATGTGCAGGTTGATGTTGCGGTCCGGTTCGGACTCTTCGCTGTCGGGGAACAACGGCCTGTGCTTTACCCCGAGCGTACCCTCAATCTGCTTCTTGAGCTCTGCCTGCAGGTGCTCCAGGCTCCGTATGTTCAGCGGGCTCTTCGTCTTGAATATGGCGGTGCTCTTCTCTACATATTCCTTGACGCGCGGCAGGTCCGCGACGGAGAGCCGCCCGTACACGCCGAGCGAGTGTTCGTTGAAAAAGTGCTGGTACGCGATGGAGATGGACTGCACCCTGCTCTCGTGTACGTCGGCGAGGAACTTGCCCTCGTTGTTGCGGAACTGGAGCTGCAGGGGCTTCCCGCCCATGTTGACCGTGTAATATATGGCATACGCCGGGCTTACGCTCATCAGGTAGTCGATGACGGGCTGGTCTATCCAGGTTGTGGGCTTTTTCTTGAGAAAGTTGAACATGCGGCCTCCTTGTAGTTCGTTATCGCCGTAGGGGAGGCTTTTGTAAAGAAAATGGCTATTTTTTGCCTTGAACGGTTTGACAGTCCGCCCTTCCGGTGCGATAAGATGGTGTAACTTCTTCCAGGAGGCTCCGATGCTCACTCTCCCCACGATGTCGCAGGTCATAGCATGGTTTGGCTGGGGGCACGGTGTGGGCGCCCTGGCGGGCATCAGCGCCATATTGACTGTGGTCGTGATTGTCGCGCCCGTGATTGCGGGGCTGCTCCTGTATGGCCTGGAACGAGCGCAGGTGGAACTTATCGGGCAGGTAAACCGCGACTTTGCCTACTTTTTCGTGAACTTCGTGACGTTCCCGGGAACCTTCGTGCACGAGATGGCGCACCTGTGCTTCGGCGTGATTACGGGCGCCGAGGTTACTGAAATATGCATGTTCGAAAGCGGTCACGGCCAACTGGGGCATATTTGCTACCGCTCGCGTGGTCCATGGTTCATGCGTGCGGTGCAGCGTGCGCTCATAGGGGTGGCGCCTACGGTTGTGGGATTTGCGCTCGGGTACTACTTGCTCCGGCTTATCTTCAGCGGGGCGTTTTCCGGCCTGGCCTGCGTCGGGCTCTGGTACCTGGTGATTTCGCTTATCGACCATTCCACCATGAGCGATTCCGACCTGGAGGGCTACTTCCAGGGGGTGTGGATTTTTATTCTCCCCTTGTTCCTGCTGTTTTTCGGTCTGGGCTATTTTTAGCTAGCAAATTGCCGTTTTTGTGCAAATTTCGCCATTTTTGTTGTTGTGATTTACCCAACATCTTTTTGCAGCGACCCCAAAAAAGGGGGCCGGGACACCCCCTATTAATATATATTCAAGGGAAACAAAAAAAGGATGTGTATGAAAATCACAAAATTTGCATGGATGTTTGGTCTCGCCGCCGCGGTATCCGCTAGCGCGGCTGTCAGCGCTACTCCCGTTACCGAAGGTGCAACCGAGGGCGCGCAGAAGCTCTACAACTTCCTCGCCATGAATTACGGCGTCAAGACCGTTTCGGGCGTGATGACGGGCGACGTGAGTTCCGCTACCGTCAAGGAACTCCCCGACGTGATTTCGTTCCAGGAACATACGGGCAAGCTCCCGGCCCTCGTGGGGTTCGACTTCCTGTTTGCAACCGGCGTGAAGGCCAGCGATTCCTGGTACCAGAGCTACACGCAGATGGCCCTCGATGCGGCCAAGGACCTGTGGAGCCAGGGCGGCATTCCGGCTTTCACCTGGCACTGGAAGGATCCGAGCGACCAGATTGACGCGTTCTACACCAAGTCTGGCAACGACAAGGAATACACCGAATTCGACTTTACCAAGGGCTTCGCAGACCCCGCCTGCACGGCGAACTGCACCTGGAACAAGGAAAGTGAAACTTACAAGCAGCTCGTGAGCGACATCGACGAAATCGCCGACATGTTCCTCGGCCTGCAGGAGGCCGGCGTGGCCGCAATCTTCCGCCCGCTGCACGAAGCGAGCGGCAAGTGGTTCTGGTGGGGCACCAAGGGCGGTGCCGCGTTCCAGGCGCTCTACAACCTCGTCTACGACGAGATGGTCGGCGTGAAGGGCGTTAAAAACCTCGTGTGGGTTTGGAACCCCGAATACACGAGCGACAAGGACTGGAACCCGGGTGCAACGAAGTACGACGTGATTAGCCTCGACATCTACGAAGCGTGGGACTACACCACCAAGTACACCAAGGCGTACACGGAACTCACCACGAACTACGGCACCGACAAGATTCTCGCCGTGTCCGAGAACGGTTCCATTCCCGACATGTCTGCCATGAAGGCTGGCAACACCGTTTGGTCATGGTGGATGCCCTGGTACCAGACCTGGGACGGCAAGTTCCTCGACCAGACCGTAGAGGCGGTATGGAAGGCAAACATGGAAAGCCCCTGCACCATCGACCTTGAAAGTATGCCGGGCTGGGACAAGTACACCATTTCTACGACGCCTGTCGCCGCATGCGAGGCGGGCTACAAGCTCGGCGATCTCGACACGGCACGCGTTATCGAGGAAGTTCTCCCGGGCGACATGGCCACCAACGGCTGGCTGCAGGTCAAGCTTGCCGCCGGCAGTGACACCGCCAAGGGCAACATCGTGATTCTCGACAAGAACATTCCGGACCTCTCCACCGCGAAGACTCTCACGATGAAGGTCTACAACACCAATTCCATGTCGGGCATCTGGTTCACGGTCGCATTCCTCACGGGCGCCCCGGACTGGGCATGGGCACAGCCCGAGGGCTGCTGGGTGAACGCAGGGGATTCCACCCTTTGCGAGATTGACCTTACTACAACCGCGAAGGACCAGGTTGTGCTGGAAGGTGCCGACTACACGGCATTCATGGGCAACATCTCGAAGGTCTACCTCGAAGTGTTCGCGGCCGGTTTCAACGGCACCGTTTACTACGACGACGTGACGGTTGACGGATCCATCCTCATCAACAATTTCGACAAGAAGCAGACCATCAAGGTGGAACAGGGCAGCAACCTCACGGCGACGGTTATCCCGCCGGGAACCGATGCTGTCAAGACCGTGGCCGCCTCTGCCGCCAAGTTCGGCATCCAGGGCAACACGATTTCGCTTTCTACCGCGAAGTCGGGCATGGTGTCGGTCGACGTGTTCGGCCTGAACGGCAAGCGCGTCGCGACACTCTACAAGGGCAATCTCGCCGCGGGCAGCTACGCGTTCAGCCTCGAGAACATGCCGAAGGGCAGCTACATCGTGCGCGTGAAGGGCGCGGGTATCGCCGCCACCAAACCGGTGCTTGTCAAGTAAGTATTACTCCTGAAACCAAGTCCCAGCAGGTTTTGCGCCTGCGGGGCTTTTTTTTGTCTATGGACCGCGGGTTTGGCGTTTCTCGCTTGCCCGGTGTGGACAAATCCGGCGGTTTTTGTCAACACCCCGGGGTGAAAAATGTCCTTTTTGCACCAGCGATTTATAGTTTTCGGGTAAACGCCTCCGAAGGGGCGTTTCGAGGAGTTATATGAAAAAATTGAGTTTTGCGGCTCTTTGCGGGGCCTTTTTGCTCTGTGGAACAGCCTTTGCGGCTCCGGGCCTCACGGTGAGCGGCACCGACCTGCTCTATAACGGCAAGAAAATCTTCTTTTCGGGCACGAACCTCGCCTGGAGCGATTACAATTCCGACGTGGGGGCTTCCCCGCTGAACGAGAACGCCTGGCGCAAGGCTGTGGAAGGCACGCGCGCCGCGGGCGGTAACGCTATCCGCTGGTGGCTCTTTAACAACATGAGCCAGAGCCCCGAAATCGACCAGACGACGCACCTGGTTTCGGGCCTCAAGGAAAACACCATCAACAACATGAAGAAGGCATTGGATATCGCCGAGGAATACGGCGTGATGGTCTCGATGTGCCTCTTCAGCCACAACCTGATGGAACCCAACCAGTGGGGACTTTACGACGAAAAGCTCGACATCACCGCGAACACGAACCTGTTCGAGGATGAGGGCACGCAGGCGTTTATCGACAACGCGCTTATCCCGGTGGTGAAGGCGATTGGCAACCACAAGGCGCTCATGACCTGGGAAGTTTTCAACGAGCCCGAGGGCATGACAAGCGAATGCAGCGGCTGGACCTCCAAGAAGATGGCGCTTTCCAAAATTCAGGCGTTTACGAACAAGGTAGCGGCAGCCATCCATACCGAAAACCCGGAACTGCTCGTTTCTACGGGTAGCGTGAACATTCAGTATCAAAAACACTGGAACGATGCGGCCCTCGTGGCGGCAGGCGGCAAGGCGAACGGCACGCTCGACTTTTTCCAGACGCACTACTACCCGTATTACCAGAATGACAACGTCTCGCCCTTCGTGAATACGGCAGCCCAGATGGCGAGCAAGTACGGTTACGATAGCAAGCCGATGATTATCGGCGAATTCCCCGCAAGCGGCTGGAAGGGCGATACCTATACCGCAAGCATGGCGGCAAAGACCCAGATTTCGACCGAGGAATGCTACCGCAAGGCGTTTGACGGCGGTTACGCAGGCGCACTCGCCTGGCAGTACATCGGCGACAAGACCGAATCGCAGTTCGGCGGCTACACCTACACGATTGACCCGGCACTCGATGCAATGAAGGCGCTTGCCGCAACGGAAGAGGCGAGCATCAAGATAAAGGATGCAGCAATCAGCCAGGAAGGCGGCGACGGCAAGATGTCGGTGACCTACGGTGGCGACAATGCGCAGATTGAATACCAGAAGACATGGGACCTGAGCAAGGCCAGCACGTTCACGTTCGAGGTGACGAACAAGGGCGCGAGCGATGCCCAGCTGCACCTGATTTTCAAGCTGACGGATGCTTGGACCTGGACTCCGGTGAACGACGATGCCGGCGCATGCGTTGTGCCCGCGGGCGAATCGACGGTATGTTCCTTCGATATCTCCAGCTTTACTGACCGCAACAAGACATTGAGCGTCGTAATCGCGAACTACGCCCCGGGCTACACCGGAACGCTCCTGTACGATAACTTCAAGGCGGGCGACCAGGTTCTCTGGGACTTCAACGAAGACAAGTACGATGCCTTCAGCCGCGGTTTCGAGAACACTGAAGAGATGATTCCCGAAATCAAGATTGTGTTCGGCGAAAGCTCCGTCGGGATTGAGCCCCGCGCAGCCTCGCTCGCTGCGGGTGGTACCTTCAATATCGCGGGCAATACGATTTCGCTTGTCACCGCGAAGGCAGGTGACGTGAGTGTGGATGTTTACGGCATGAACGGCAGGCGCATCGCCACCCTCTTCCACGGAGCGCTCGCGCAGGGCAACTACGCGTTCAGCCTCGAGAACATGCCCAAGGGAATGTATATCGTGCGCGTGAAGGGCGCGGGCATTACCGCGACGCAACCCGCGCTTGTAAAGTAAAGGATTTCTGACTCCTCGCCCCTGCAGGTTAACGCCTGCGGGGGTTTTTGAGATTGTACGCCACACAACAGGTTTTCTTTCTTTTTTCTTGTAAATGTTCAGTTCCGCCTTTTTTAGGGTATATTTAAAGCATAAAATGTATGGAGTGTTTATGGAATTCAGGTCTTTCGCGGCCATAGCCGCATTCTCCGTGGCGGTATCCGCTTTTGCCGCCCCCACAGTCTACGAAGCCGAAGCAGAGCCAGGCGTAAATGCTGGCGACGTCTCGGCGGATTCTACCGGAGCGAAGTTCGTGACGAAATCCTCCGGTACCGAGTTCACCTTCACGGTCAAGGTCGAAGAAACCGCGATGTACGACATCACGACAAAGGTGCTCATCAAGCAGTACGACTGGACGACCTCCAAAATTCTCGTGAACGGAGTCGAGGCGGGCTCGATGCTCACCACCCCGCGCAACTGCGATTCCAGCTACGTGGTGGCGGCATCCGCCAAGATGCGTGCCGGCGAGAACACGATTACCGTAGGGAACGGCGCCATCGGCGTGGACTACATTACCGTGGAACGCCATCCCGATCCCGTTTTCAACATCAGCGCACTGCCCGTAACGCCTAACGCGAGCGAGAGCGCCAAGAAGGTCAAGACATTCCTCCGCGACAACTTCATGAAGAAGACCGTGAGCGGCATGATGATTAGCGACCAGAACTTCAACTACGATTACGGCAACATGAAGCTCCTGAAGGCGGGCGAATGCACTCCGGCGGATTCCTGCAAGTTCAGCGACGAGGAAGTCTCGTGGAAGGGCCAGACCGACATTGCCGAGTTCTACAAGCGCAGCGGGCACTACCCGGCCGTGGGCGGGTTCGACATGCTCTTTGCCGCGGGCGGGCATCACGAGGAAGGCTGGTTCCGGGGCTACACCGAGAACAACCTGGTCATGACCGAGCAACTGTGGGAACTGGGCGGCATCCCGACCTACACCTGGCACTGGAAAGTCGGGGAAGACACGATTTTCTACACGCAGCAGGAAGGCTACAGGAATGCGGGATGCACCGAAGGCGTCACAAAGACGGCCGACAACAACACCTGTTTTAACTACACGAAGGCCTTCAAGGATTCCACCTGCAAGGAGATTGACGAGACTTCGCAGGTCTACAAGGATATCGTCGCCGACGTGGACATTGTTTCGGGCTACTTCAAGGAACTCGAAGAAAAGGGAATCGCCGTCGTGTGGCGCCCCCTGCACGAGGCCAGCGGTGGCTGGTTCTGGTGGGGCACGGCTAGCCCCGAGTGCTACGTGCAGCTTTACCGGCTTGTATTCGACCGCATGGTGAATACAAATAAACTCACGAACCTCATCTGGGTATGGAACATCAATACCGACCCGAAATTCGGTTACGACTACAGCGCGCTCAATGCGGAATGGTACCCTGGTGACGAGTACGTGGACATTGTCGCGGTCGATATCTACGACCCGCTCCTCAACCACAATTCCGCTGCCAACTACTTCAACAAGATTGTGAGCGACGTCGGCACCAAAAAACTCATCGCCCTGAGCGAAAACGGCGCCATTCCGGATATCGACAGCATCGCCGAGGACAAGGCCTATTGGAGTTACTGGATGACCTGGAGCCAGACGTGGAGCGGAAACTTCCTCGAAAAGACTCCTGCAGACATGTGGAAAAGGAACCTCGACGATGAACGCATTATCGCGCTTGATGACATGCCCGGCTGGAGCAACGTTGTCGCTGACACCAGTAGCGAGGGTGCCATTGTCGCCCCGACCGCAATTCCTGTCGCGAAATATGCGGGCGTTTCGGATAAACTAAATATCCGCTTGAGCGGCAACACGCTCGAGATAGACGTGAGTGGCAATACGACGGCAAACATCGCGCTGTTCGACATGCTCGGGCACAAGGTTGCGACGCTTGTCCAGGGCAACGTGCCCGCGGGCTCCACGCAGTTCGACCTGCAGGGAATCGCAAGCGGCAACTACGTCGTTCGCGCTAGGATAGGCGGCGCAAATTACGCCCAGAAAATCCGCGTGAAGTAAAGTTTTCTATCTTTGGGGGTATGGACAAGAAGCACCCCCTCTACTTTACTATTCACGGTCATTTTTACCAGCCACCCCGCGAAAACCCTTGGACGGGCGTCATCGAGAACCAGCCGAGCGCACGCCCGAACCACGACTGGAACGACAGAATAGCGAGCCAGTGCTACAGTCCCAATTCCGCGAGCCGCATTTTGAGCCCGCACGGGCATATCGTAGACATTGTCAACAACTACGAGTACATGAGTTTCAACATGGGCCCAACCCTCATGGGCTGGATTCGCACGAATACGCCGGATACCTACCGCCGCATCCAGGAAGCCGACAAGAAGAGCATCGAGAGGCTCGGGCACGGCAACGCAATTGCGCAGGTGTACAACCACATTATCATGCCGCTTGCAAGCGAGCAGGACAAGCGCACGCAAATCCGCTGGGGTATCGAGGATTTCAAGTTCCATTTCGGCCGCATGCCCGAGGCCATGTGGCTCGCCGAGACCGCCATCAACCTCGAGACGGTGGTGGAACTCATCAAGGCGGGCATCAAGTTCACCATCCTTTCGCCCACGCAGGCCGATAGCTTCCGCAAGTTCGGCGACGAGGAATGGACCGGGTGCAGCAACACCGACATCGATACGACGCGCCCCTACCGCGTGTACCCGCGGGACAAGGACGGCAATCTCGTATGCGACGGATACCTGGACGTATTCTTCTACAACCCGTGGCTTTCTTCTGCCGTAGGGTTCGAACACCTCCTGCGCGATGCAGGCACGTTCGGCAGGCGCATTGCCGACGCCTGGGACGAGAACCGCGAAGACGCGCAACTCGTGAGCATCGGTACCGACGGTGAAAGCTACGGTCACCACGAGCCCTTCGGCGACATGTGCGCCGCCTGGCTCTACAACCGCTACGCTCCCGAACACAAGATGGTACCGGTGAACTACGGCTGGTTCCTCGAAAAGTTCCCGCCGCAGCACGAGGTTATGCTCAAGAACTTCTACGGCGAAGGATGTGCGTGGAGTTGCGCCCACGGCGTGGGCCGCTGGTACCGCGATTGCGGCTGTTCGACCGGCGGCGGGCCCGACTGGAACCAGAAATGGCGCGGACCCCTGCGTGACGCGTTCAACCACCTGAAAAAACTTGCCGACGACGTTTTTGTCCGCGAATTCGAGAAGATTTCGAAAATCGGCCCGTGGGATGCCCGCAACAACTACGTGCAGGCGCTCGTCGCACCCGAAGACAAGTCCCGCGTGGAGCAGTTCCTCAAGGATACCGTCAAGGAACCCGAAAACGAGGCCATGTGCGCGAAGGCGATTCGCCTCTTGGAAATCCAGAAGTTCTGCCTGTTCAGCTTCACGAGTTGCGGTTGGTTCTTCAACGATATCGAGGGCCTGGAACCTGTACAGAACATGCGCTACGCCCTGCGTGCCATGGAACTGCTGGAACCGTTCCTGCCGTTCGGGCACAACATCAAGAGCGAGGTGCTGAGCATCCTTGCCCGCGCCACGAGTAACGAACACAAGTGGAACGGAGCCGAGGTCTTTACGCGCTACGCCGAAGACGCGGTCCCCGTAATCCTCAAGGAAATGGCCGAACGCGCCGCGATATTCCACCTGGAACTTGAACAGGATTCCGACAACACGAACTCCCGCATGAAGGCCGAGAAGATTTCTAGCCGCAGGCGCCAGACCCTCGTGCGCGTGACTTACGAAGACAAGTTTATCGGCGAAAAGCGCGAGACGACAAACCTCGTGATTACCGACGCCCTCGGGCGCGTGAACATCGTGGTGGCGATGGGGAGCATCGAGGAGAATGGCCTCAAGTTTGTGGAAAACCCGAATATGGGTACCATCGAACTCAGGAACCTGTTCCCGACCGCCTACGTGGTGCGTATGCGCGACCTCATGAGCGACTCGCTGCAGACCATCAACAAGCGCAGCACGCAGAAGCATCTTGCGAGCCTCACGGAATCGTTCTCGAGTTTCGCGCTGAATCACGGCATCTCCATCGACAGCCTTGCCGACCCCGATCATACGCTGCCCGACACCATGCGAAAGATTCTCTCGCTCGAACTCAACGCCCGCATTCACCACGAGGCGCTCAAGCTGCTCGAAGGCCCGGACTCTAACCTCGTGAAGGAAATCCAGGGGCTCATGGACGAGGCGAACAGGCTCGACACGAACCCGAGTTTCGGCGGTACGGGCCGTATGTTCTTCCGCAAGCTGAGTGCCCTCATCGACGACGTTTACGCCAAGATCGACGAATCTACGGTCAAGTATATCACCGACCTTATCACGGTTGCTGACTGGCTCAAGCTCGGAATCGACAAGACGAGTCTTGAGAACAAGGTATTCAAGATTTACAAGCAGTTCAGGGAAGACCCGAAGGGCAAACTTGCTGCACTCAAGCCCATGTTCGGCTGGCTCAACTTCGAGGTGGACAATGTATAGGAAGTCCAGCAAACCGCTCGTTTCCGCACAGGAGATAAACGAACGGCTGGACACGCTCGGCAAGGACGTGGCCGCGTTCGGGTGCGATATCGTAATTACCGTGCTTTCGGGCGGATTCATATTCAGTGCCGATATCTGCAAGCGCATCGCGACGCCGAAACTGCAACTCGCCTTCATACGGGCATCTAGTTATGGCAGCGGCACCGAATCGAGCGGGAGCCTCAAAATCACGGGGCTCGAGAACATAGATATCCGCGGCAAGAAGGTGCTCGTGATAGACGACATTCTCGATACCGGCAACACGATGTTCGGAATCAAGCAGGCCCTTGCCGGCATGGGCGCGAAGGAAATCAAGACCTGCGTGCTGCTCGACAAGCCCGCCCGCCGTACCGCGGACATAACCGCCGACTTCGTGGGTTTCGAGATAGAAAACAAGTTTGTCGTGGGCTACGGGCTCGACTACGCGGGCGACTACCGCACATTCCCCGAAATCTGGACGATGGAGGAAGACGATGGCAAGTAACGATTTTGAAGACGTCAGGCTGCATGCCACACAGACATTCGAAGCCGTCGAACGCAGCTACAACAAGATAAGCCGCGGCAAGCGATTCCTTATCAACGCTGCCGTATGCCTCCTGTTCTTCATTGCGGGCTTTATCGTGAGCAAGGTCATAAACGACGTGCCCTCGCAGGGGATAATCGAGAAGGTGGCCGCGCAGCCCGACCTCAAGAACAAGTGCAAGGGCCGTTACGACCGCCCGATGGAATACGCCATCATGCACGAATGCGTGTTCGCGAAGGGCACGCCTTCCGATGACCTGAAACTCGTGCAGCGCATCAACTACTGCACCTGCGCTCTCCAGAACGTGCAGGCCCGCAAGCCCTACCAGAAGATGTTCGAGAACAACCTGGTCGACTTTACCTTCAAGATTCGCGAAGAGAACCTGTGCCAGGAAGAAAAGAACATTCCGGTGCTAGATAGCAACGACGCGGAGAAGTAGCAGACAGGCGGGGCGGGCGGTTGCACGATGAATACAAACTTGCAAAAAGCGGTTGACGGAACTCGCATCACTCCGGCGGAAGCGCTCGATATCTTGAAAAACACCTCGTGGACTGAAGTGGTGGAAGCGGGAGACGCGATTCGCAGGCGCATGAACCCCGGAAACCGCGTGGGCTATACCGCGTTCCGCATCGTGAACTACACGAACGTGTGCGAGGTGACCTGCAGCTTCTGCAGTTTTTGCAGGCCGGCGCATAGCCCCGAAGCGTACGTGCTTAGTTTGGACGAAATCCGCCGGAAGACTCTTGAAGCGAAGGCGAAGGGCGCCGACCAGATCTTTTTGCAAGGGGGCGTGAATCGCGACATCCCCCTGAGTTACTACACCGATGTGCTCCAGATGCTCACCCGCGAGATGGGCGTGAAAGTGCGCGGTTTTTCGCCGGTCGAACTCGTGCGCATCGCGGAATCCAACAACATTACTTTGGACGAACTGCTTGACGTGCTGAAGGAAGCGGGCCTGAGTTCCGTTCCGGGAGCAGGCGCCGAAATCCTCAGCGACCGCATGCGCCAGATGCTGAGCCCGCGGAAACTTACCGCGCAGCAATGGTGCGACACACTCGCCGCCTGCCACAGGAAGGGACTCCCCGGGAGCGCGAACATCGTCGTCGGGAGCGTCGAGACCGCAGAAGAAATCATCGAGCACCTGAACTACGTGCGGAGCACGCAGGACAGGGCGCCGGACGCCGCCCACGGATTCAAGAGTTTCGTGGTATGGACGTTCCAGCCGCAGACCGACAAGTTCCCCATCCGGCACGTGCGCGGCGACGAGTACCTCAAGCTGCTCGCGCTCAGCCGCATATTCCTCGACAACATCCCGCATATCGAAGTCTCGCTCCTCGGGATGGGCCTCTCCCTCGGGGAACTCGGCCTCCATGCCGGCGCCGACGACATCAACAGCATCGTCATCGAGGAAAACGTACTGCAAAATCACGGCCTCACCACCATCGAGGCGGCCGAAAAATTCATTACCGACGCCGGTTTTACCCCGTACCGCCGCAGTCTGAACTTCGACTGACGTTGCCGCGACCCTCGCATTTAGCTATATTTGCACCCGCTCGGGCAATTTCGCCCGGGTAAAACCAATCACCGGTTTGCGAGAGTCGCTTCGGTGGCGCGGTCCTGGGCCTGAGGTTCACCCCAAGTCAGGGCATCGCTTCGCGGCTTATTTGCATGCCGGGTAGTAACAACCGAAAAGGAATACATTATGGCAAATCTGCCTTCTGTTGAAGATCTGCTTGCTGCAGGCTCTCACTTTGGTCACCAGACTCAGCGCTGGAACCCGAAAATGAAACCCTACATCTTGGCTGAAAAGAACGGCATCTACGTTCTCAACCTGTCCAAGACTCGCGACCTCCTCGAAGAAGCCGCCAAGGCCGCCGCCAAGATTTCTGAATCTGGCAAGACCGTGCTCTTCGTTGGCACCAAGCCGACTGCCCGTCAGTGCGTGCTCGACGCCGCTGCCGCTTGCAACCAGTTCTCCGTTACCAACCGCTGGCTCGGCGGTATGCTCACCAACTTCCAGACGGTCCGCAAGTCCATCAAGAAGATTGACAAGATCGACGCCATGGAAAACGACGGTACGTTCCAGGCCCTCTCCAAGAAGGAAGTGCTCGACAAGAACCGCGAACGCGAAAAGCTCCTTTCCGTGTTCGGTGGCATCCGTGAAATGGTGAACCTCCCGGGTCTCCTGGTCGTGACCGACCTCGCCCACGAAAAGATTGCCGTGGCCGAAGCCCGTCGCCTCCACATTCCTATCATCGGCATCTGCGACACGAACGTCGATCCGACCCTCGTGGATTACCCCGTGCCGGCTAACGACGACGCCGTGAAGTCCATCAAGCTCATTGTGGACTACATCGCCGCCAACGTCAAGGCCCGCGTCGCCAACGACAAGAAGGCCGACAAGGAAGAACCCAAGAAGTTCGACAACGGCGAGGACAAGTAATATGCAGATTACCGCTTCCCTCGTTAACGAACTCCGCCAGAAGACTGGCGTGGGCATGATGCAGTGCAAGAAGGCCCTCACCGAAACTGACGGTGACATGGACAAGGCCGTCGAACTCCTCCGCAAGCAGGGTGCCGCCGTTGCTGCAAAGCGCGCCGACAAGGCTGCCAAGGAAGGTCGCATCTACCTCGTGGAAACTGCCGACAAGGCTGCTGCGTTCGAACTCTCTTGCGAAACCGAACCGGTTTCCAACAACGAAGACTTCGTCGCTCTCGCAAACCTCGCCGTGAAGGCTGTTGAAACTCAGGCCATCTCCTCCGTGGAAGACCTGAAGAACGCTGTCGTCGACGGCGTCAAGATCAACGACCGCCTCCAGGACGTGCTCGTGAAGATCCAGGAAAACATCGACTTCCGCAAGTTCGGCGAACTCAAGAAGGTCCCGAATTCCGTGTTCGGTGTTTACAGCCACATGAAGGGCAAGATCGGTGTGATTACCGAACTCGCTTTCGAAGGTTCTGCCGACGAAGCCGCCCTCAAGGCTGCCGCCAAGGACATCGCTATGCAGGCTGCCGCATTTGCTCCGGTTGCCCTGAACGATGCTTCCGTCCCGGCCGAAACGATCGAGAAGGAAAAGGAAATTGCCAAGGCCCAGATCGAAGCCTCCGGCAAGCAGACCAAGCCTGAGTTCATGCAGCGCCAGATCGATGGCCGCGTGGCTAAGGTCCTCAAGGAAATCGTTCTCGAAGATCAGGAATTCTTCATGTCCGAAAAGAACCCGAAGAAGCTCAGCGTCAAGGACTACCTCCAGGAAGTCGTCGCCAAGCAGCTCGGTCTTTCCAGCCTGAAGGTCGTGAACTTCATCCGCTTCGAACGCGGTAACTAGTTTGGAATTCGTCCTCGCATAGAGGGCGTCATCCTCGCGTAGGCGAGAATCTTCAAACTTGAAATAGGTCGTCCCACTCCGGGGCGGCCAGTTTTTTTTACTGAGATGTCGTTTTTGGTGATGTTATTTTATACGAAATGTGGCACACCCAGGTCCGTATCGCCTTCCTTTACTCTTGCGAGAATCTCGAGGCCGGTCATGTCGTGCATCATGGCGATGTTGTCGTCTTCCATTTCGAGGTTCCCGCTCATGCCGTAGCGGTTCACGATTATCCCGCGTACGGGAATGCCTCGCGACCTGGCGTATTCTACCGTCAGTACGCAGGCGTTTATGGAGCCGAGGGCTGCCGTTGTCACGATGAGCAGCGGGAGCCCGAGCGCCTTCATGATATCTTCGAGGAAAATAGTCTGGTTATCGTCTTTGCGAATGGGGCAGATGATTCCGCCCGAGCCTTCCGCGAAGATGAACTCGTGACGGGAAAGCGCTGCCTCGAAGTCGGCGGTAACCTTCGCGAGTTCCACGGGGTTGCCTTCCTTGCGGGCGGCTAGGTGCGGGGAAACCGCCTCCCTGTAGACATAGCTCACGAGCTGCTCCTGCGTGTCAGGGAGATTTGCTATGCGTTTCACGTAATCGGCGTCGCCCGCAATCCATTTGCCGTCGCGGAGTTCCGCCCCGCTGAGGGCCGCCTTGTAGTAGCCCGCGTCAATTCCGGAGTCGCGCCATTTTTTCACGAGAAGCGCGGTAATGAATGTCTTGCCGACATCGGTCCCGGTTGCAGTAACGAAATAACCCTTGGGTTTAGACGAAAGACGAGAGACGAAAGACGAAAGGTTTTTGAGGGCCATAATGTTAATCAATGCTTTTTATGATTTGAGAAATTGCAGTTGCGGCGGTTTGGAGTTCCTCTTGCGTGTGCGTCGCCATCAGGCTTGCGCGTAGGCGGGCCTGCCCGCGGGCGACTGTCGGGTAGCGGATGGCCGGAATGAGTATGCCGCGCTCCTGGAGCGTGGCAGAAACCTGGAGGGCGCGGGCCTCGTCGCCAACGACTATCGGGACGATTGCGGAAGGGGAGGGCTGCACATCCAGGCCCTCGCGTTGCAAGGCTTCGCAGAAGAACTTTACGTTGTCCTGAAGCTGCCTTACGCGCTCCGGGTGGCTGCCGATGTATCGCAGGTTGTTGCATGCGGCGGCGGCAACCGCGGGCGCCATCGCAGTCGTAAAGATGAAACTGCGGGCCTTGTTGCGGAGAAAATCAATCAGTTGTTGCCTTCCCGCCACGAAGCCGCCCTCGGCGGCGACGGCTTTGCTCAATGTGCCGACGGTAACGTCGGCGTGAGCGCAGCCGTAGTGTTCGGCAAGCCCCCTGCCGGTCTTGCCGACCACGCCCGTGGCATGCGCTTCATCAATCATCAAGAGACAATCATTTTCTTTCGCGATGCGTAGGAGTTCCGGCAAATTTGCAAGATCGCCATCCATGCTGAAAACAGCGTCGGTCACAATAAGCCCACGGAAGGGCCGCGCATCTAGTGTCGCCGCGGCCTCTTTAATAACCCGTTCCAAATCTGCTATGTCGTTATGCTTATAGACAAAGCATTTGGCTCGCGACAGCCTAATACCATCGATAATGCTCGCATGGTTCAGTTCATCGCTAAAGATAAAGTCATTCTTGCCGCAGAGTGCAGAAATTGTCCCCACGTTCGCCATGTAACCCGTGTTGAACGTGATGGCGGATTCTTCGCCCTTGAACTTTGCGATAAATTCTTCCAGTTCCTGATGCGGAGTCTTGTTGCCGGTAGTGAGTCGTGCACCTCCGCTACCTGTTCCCCAGTCAAGAACCGCTTGAGCCATCGCCTGCTTCAATTCGCCAATGTTGGCTAAATCGAGGTACGAATTGGAGGCGAGCAACAGCGTCTCTGTGCCATCAATCTTCACATGGGCCGCTTCGGGTGTCGTAATGTGACGCAGGGTGCGGTAAGTATGCGTTTCGCGGGCAGCCTGCAAAAATTCGTCAGTAAACAAGTCTAATGAGGACATTTGAAAGCCTAGTCGTTCTCTCGGAAAAATTCCGTAGAAAAAATAAATTATCTTTGTCATCCCATAAATTAGAAAATTAACCGGATCAAGGTTCCCTTTTTGATTGAAATCTCCGTCATCGCCCTGTTCTGCATCGCCCTTTTCTCTGCACTGCTGACGGGCCTCCCGATTTTGTGGGCTTTGGTTTTCGGGCTTATCCTCTTCTTGCTTTACGGAAAGCTCGGATTTGTTTATGGCGGCGATAAAACTCCACGCTCGTGGAAAAGCCTTGCAATCATGTGCTGGAACGGCGTCAAAACTGCCAAGGGAATCTTGCTGTTATTCGTGTACTTGGGCCTGCTCACTTCGATATGGCGCGCTGCCGGGACAATTCCCTATATTGTGAGCGCATCGCTTGGCTTGATCCAGCCGAGTAGCTTTATCGCGGTAACATTCCTCTTGAATGCGGCAATGTCTCTCTTGACGGGGACTGCCCTCGGGACAGCGGCCACGATGGGCGTCATCTGTGCGACCATGGGGCGTACCCTCGATATGGATCCCGTATGGATGGGCGGCGCTATTTTGGCGGGCGTTTATTTTGGCAACAGGCTTTCGCCGATTTCTTCGATGGCGCTCCTAACTGCAAACATCAGCGGCTCCGACATTTACAAGAATATCCGTTTGATGCTCAAGACGACTTGGCTCCCGCTATTGCTGAGTTGCGTCATCTATGTCATCGCAGGTTTTACGGCAGGTGGCCCCGATGCCGAAGCATACTCCGTAATGCAGGTGCGTGAAAACTTTGCCAAGGAATTTACGCTATCACATTGGAGTGTGCTTCCCGCGATTGCTATCCTAGTGCTGTCGATAGCGAGAATCCGCACGAGCATCGTGCTGTTGAGCAGTTCGGCAATCGCCTTCGTGGTGGCGCTCCTTGCCGAAAGTCAAAATGTCGTGAACCTGTTCAAGATGATGGTTTGGGGCTACAAGGCGACAGTTCCTGAGCTTTCGATGATGATTAACGGCGGCGGTCTGCTTTCGATGCTAAACGTTTTCCTGATTGTAGTCATCGCGGGTTGCTACGGCGGGCTTTTCAAGGGCACGGGACTGCTGAGCCCCATGAAGAACTTGATTGAACGCTTATCGCACCGCACAACACCCTTTGTGGCGACTCTTGTGGCGTCTTCCCTGACTGCGTGCGTTGTTTGTAACCAGACTTTAACCATCGTCTTGACACACCAAATGACGGAAAGTCTCGGTGCCAAGAACCAGGCGTTGAACCTTTACGATTCTGCCGTGGTCGTGATTGCACTTGTCCCATGGTCGGTGGCGACGGCGATTGTCCTTGCGACAGCTCAAACCCCCGCAAGCGCCATACTCTGCGCATGCTTCCTATACCTGCTCCCGCTTTGCCGCGTTGCAGCAGATGCATTCAAGAAATGCGTCGGAAAAGCGTAATTACACTTCCACCAAGACTTTCTTCTTCTGTAAATAATCAATACACTCTTCGGCGCTTGCCCTGCGGGAATCAAACAGGAAAATACGGCCTCCGTTCTCGTCGCCCGCTTCCTTCATTTTCATTATGCGCACGTAGCCGAGTTCCTTGCTGGCCACATAGCCCGTCACGTATTCCGGGTCGTCGCTGATGCAGATTTCCGCCACGATTCCGGGCGCGTTCGCCACCTTGGTCGCGAGCACGATGGCTTCGTTAAAATGGTTCTTGCAACCATCCACTTCGCTCGAATGCAGTGCATCCATATAAGTCGCACGCACGCCGCGTTCGTGGTCTGGTTCCAGACGCTTTCCCGTCGCGATATCGTAGAGCATCGCCCCGCGCATCGGGAATGTTTCGCGCAACAGCTCCGGCAGCCTTTCGCGAATGCCTGCAGCGGCATCACCAACCAATCCAAATGCTTTCTCCAAGCCTTCCTGCCACGTATCCACATCCACTCGCGTTACCGGCAAGGCCTTCAAAATTTGGATATCGCATTCGTGGACCTTCTCGATTTTCACGTTGATGAAATCCGGGTCGCCCTTGGAATGTGTCATGGCACGGCGCACCATCGCAGAGCAGACCGCCTCTACGTTTTCGCGTGCGACGATGCGTTCAGCGCCGGAAATATGCTGCTCGTGCCTCTGTTCGCCTTCACCGACCTGCTGCGATGCGCGCATTTTTAAACTGTAATAATCCATAAAAAATCTCGCTCCGGGATTGCAGAACAGCACCCTTATTCATGAAATTCGTCTTCGCCTTCTACAACCGGCGCGGGCTTGCATTCGCCAATCAGTTTAATCGCCTCGCAGATGCGGTCGATTTCCGTATCGCTCGTAATGAATGGCGGCATGGTGTAGACGTAGTTGCAGAAGGGCCGTAGCCACACGCCCGTTTCGCGAATCACGCGCAGTATATCGTCGGCACTGGGTTTCGCCTTCAATTCCAGCACGCCGATTGCTCCGAGTACGCGCACGTCGGCCGCGTTCTCGAGACTGCGGAGCGGTTCCAGGTTTGCACGGAGCCGCTTCTCGATTCGGGCGACACTGCC
Source organism: Fibrobacter sp. UWT3 (assembly GCF_900230125.1). NCBI lineage: Bacteria > Pseudomonadati > Fibrobacterota > Fibrobacteria > Fibrobacterales > Fibrobacteraceae > Fibrobacter > Fibrobacter sp. UWT3. The sequence goes on from NZ_OCSS01000002.1 coordinate 824,656, forward strand.
TGCGTAGTCGCGGTTTTCGAAAAGCGAGAGCGATGCAATCCCTGCGGCGCAAGCGAGCGGGTTTGCCATGTAGGTAGGCCCGTGCATGAATGCGGGAATCCTGCTGTTCGTGATGGTGTCCGCCACCTTCCCGGATGCAATGCAGGCAGCCATCGTGATGCTTCCGCCGGTAAGCGCCTTGCCGATGCACATAATGTCCGGCTTTATCCCCGCATGCATCATCGCAAATCTCGGGCCGGTGCGGTAGAATCCCGAGGCGATTTCGTCAAGAATCAGCAGAATGCCGTAGCGGTCGCAAAGCTCGCGGAGTGCCTTCAGGTAGCCCGCGTTGTAAAGCCACATGCCGTTCCCGCCCTGGAAAACGGGTTCGCAGATGACGGCCGCGATTTCATCCTTGTGCTGTTCGACGACGCGTTCCATCGATGCAAAATCCGCCGGATTCCAGGCCTCGTCGAATCTGCAGTTCGGGCGTTCCGCAAAAAAGTGCTGCGGCATAATCCCGCGGAAAAGCACGTGCATTCCGTCGGGGTCGGAGAGTGCCATCGCGCCCGCGGTATCGCCGTGGTAGCCGCCCTTGAGGGCCACCAGCTTGCAGCGTTCCGGGCGGCCCAGCGCATGCTGGTACTGCAGTGCCATCTTGGCACTGCATTCCACGGCGATGCTTCCCGAATCCGCGAAGAAAATCTTGTCGAGCCCTTTCGGCAGGAACTTTACCAGTTTCTCGCCCAGTTCAATTGCGGGCTCGTGCGTGAACCCGCCGAACATCACGTGGCACATCCTTTCGCTCTGCCTGCGTATCGCTTCCACGATTTCGGGCGCGTTGTGCCCGTGCGCCATGCACCACCAGCTAGAAACTGCATCGATGAGTTTCAGGCCGTCTGCCGTCTCAATTGTCGTGCCGTGGGCTGATTTTGCCAAAAAACGCGCCGGTGTATTTTTCAGGGCCGCGTAAGGGTGCCACAAGTGTTCGCTGTCGAATTTCTGTTTCTTGTTTAAATCGCAATCAAAAAAACTATCCATTTCGAATGCAAATATAGTTTTTCCTAATTCCCGTTGTCCTTGGACAACCCTATGGTGCGGACCCTGCTACAGAAAACGCCATATAAAAGTATATTTAAAATATCTAAGGTGTGAGGTGATTATGGAAACGAAACTGTTTGTCGCGGGGCTTGTGCTTTCCGCGGCCAATGCGTTCGGGGCTGTCTACTACGTGGCCACCGACGGTAACGACAGCAATGCGGGTTCGCAGGCGAAACCCTTCGCCACGCTCAAGAAGGCGAATGCCGTTGTGGCTCCCGGTGATACCGTGTGGGTTCGCGGCGGGACGTACTACCTCAGGGATACCACGTATGCAAGGAACGACGGCATGTCGGCGGGGATACTCCTGAACAGGAGCGGTGAAAGTGACAATAAGCGAATCCATTACCTTGCCTACCCTGGAGAACTCCCGATTTTTGACGGAACGAACCTGATGATAGGGCAGGCCTACAGCCATACGGGTTCCGTCGATAGCACCATGTACACGTCGGCGATTCTAATCCAGGCGAGCTACCTGCACCTGAAGGGCTTCGAGGTCCGTAACGTCCCCATGAAATACAATTCCAACGTGGGCGTCTACATTTCGCGCAGCAAGCACATATTTTTGGAACAAATTAACAGTCACCACAACAAGGGCGCAGGTTTTTTCGTGAACGAGCGCGGCACCGGCAGCGGGGGCGGGCATTATTTCCTCAACTGCGACAGCCACGACAACTACGACCCGAACGGGCGTCAGGGCGATGGGGAAAATGCCGACGGTTTTGGCGTGCATTACCAGACATCGGGCGATACCACGAAATTTTACGGTTGCCGTGCATGGTGGAACAGTGACGACGGATGGGATTTTATTAGCCAGGAATTCCCGGTAGTCATCGAGAACAGTTTCGCAATGGGGCACGGTTACAGCGATTACGGTACAAAGCACCCGGCGAATGCGAACGGGAACGGGTTCAAGGCGGGCAGCAGCCAGGCGGGGACCGGGCGGCATATCATCAAGAATTGTGTCGCCTGGAATAACTACTCGTCGGGCTTCTATGCGAACCACAGCAGCGTAGGGAACTACTGGTACAACAACACCTCGTACAACAATCGCGGGAACCAGTTCAATATGTGGGCGAGTTCCTGGGATGCCGCCGGCAACAGGACCGATGGCGTGGTGCTTACCGGGGCAAATGCACACGTGATGAAGAATAACATCGCCTTCCCGAACAAGACCGCCTATATCGGCGGCGATTACGCCAGCGGGGAATACAATACCTGGAACCTGAACATCACTCCGGCAAATTCCGACTTCGTGAGCGTTGCGGACCCGAGCCTGACGACGACCGGGAAAGACATCTCGGCGCTGGCAGGTGCGCTTGGCCCGCGCAAGCCCGATGGCAGCCTGCCCGATATCGATTTCCTGAAGCTGAAGAGCGGGAGCCAGATGATTGACCGCGGGACCGACGTGGGGATTCCGTTTGTGGGCAAGGCTCCTGATCTCGGGGCGTATGAATATGGGGCGGTTTCATCGAGTTCCCTGGCGCGCAGTTCAAGTTCAACGCCGGCGACCTCAAGTTCGTCTGCAAAAAGTTCGAGCTCGGTGGTGACGACATCTAGCTCGACGCCGGCAACCTCCAGTTCAACGCCGGCGACTTCCAGCTCGGTGGCGCTGACCTCCAGCTCGGCAGAAGGAACCACGTCGCTTGCGGGTAACCTGCCTTCGCGCGAATGGACTGCAGAATCGGTGCAGGTGTTCGACATGCAGGGGCGTTTCCTCGGGACCCTGCAGAACGTGGATGCCGCGAATATAGCCCGGGAATTGCGTTCCCGTTACGGGAATCCGGGCATTTACTTTGTCCGTGCAGGGCGGGGCTCTGCACTTGTGGCTGTCCGCGCCTTTTAGCGAAATTTCAGAAAAATTGGACGTTCCTCCCCGGGAACGGCCCTTTTTTTATGAAAAAACGCCTTTTTTGATTACTTTGTGATAAAAATGTAAGAAAATGGTTGCTTTATCCGAAATAATAGATTAGTTTAATGATAAGAATAGCAAGAAGGTGTTCTTTATCAGGTGGCTTGTTTATGGCGATGCAGGGCTCAATTGGAAATCCGGAATTCGAAGGCGGTATCGTCGAGTTCCTGAACACGGACAAGGTGGATCCGTTTGCCATATTCGATGCGGACACGCACGAAATCTATATGGTAAGCGCCTCGGTGTCGCGAAAATGGAAACCCGCAAAGGATTTTGAACCGGGCATAAAGCTAGAGGAATACTTTTTCACGGAAGATGAACTAGCCAGGATTTCTGTTGACGAGATTCTGGAAAGGAGCGAGTCTATTTTCCATAGCCCGCGTACGGGGAAGTACGTAATCCTGAGTCAGTCCCAGATTCTCTGGCAAGGGAAAAACGCGGTCTTTTTACGTATAAGTGAACGTACCGACCGCTATTTCGACCCCTTGACGGGGCTCCCGAACATGGAATACGGCCGCCTGTGCGGCGAGAACTTCATCAATGATATCAGGGAGGCGGGCGGCACTCCCGGCCTTGTGTTCTTTGATATTGTAGGGATGAAGCTTTACAATAGCGCGAACGGTTTCCACAGGGGCGACGAGTTCCTGATATACTTTGCGTCATTCCTCAAGAAACGGTTTGGGAACGACCTGATTTGCCGTATCGCGAACGACCACTTCGCCGTGGTGACGGATATCTGCAACATCGAGGGCAAGCTGAATGAAATTCGGGGGTGTGTCAGGGGAGTCGTGTCGAAGATATCGATGGACCTCTATGTCGGCGTCTGCGAAATAGAGGAGTTCGGCGAATTCTTGGAAGCGAGCGAGAAGGCGAAACTCGCCTGCAGTATCCAGAAGGGCAAGGGCGATGGCTTTGTCCGCTATTACGACGAGCGGCTGCACAAGGATTTGTTGCTGCAGAACTACGTGGTAAGTCATGTGGACGAGGCTATTGCGAACGGCTACATCAAGATATACTACCAGCCTGTAGTCCGCACGATTACGGAAACCTTCTGCGGCATGGAGGCGCTTGCCCGCTGGATAGACCCGCAGTACGGATTCCTGAATCCGGGCGTCTTTATCGGGGCACTCGAGGATTCTAGACAAATTCACAAACTCGACAGCCACGTCGTAGAACTTGTCTGCAAGGAGATGCGGAGGGAACTCGACCTCGGGCACCCGGTGGTTCCCGTCTCGTTCAACCTTTCCCGCCTGGACTTTGTCGGCTGCGACATTTTTGAGGTGGTCGAAAGGGCGCTTGCACAGTATGGGATAGACCACGAACTTATCCGTGTCGAGATTACGGAGAGCATCATGGCGTCGGACACGTATATCCAGCGGGAAATAGAGCGGTTCCGCCTTGCCGGTTACGAAGTCTGGATGGACGATTTCGGGAGCGGATATTCTTCGCTGAATACCCTCAAGGACTACAAGTTCGACGAGCTCAAGATTGACATGGCGTTCCTCTCGAACCTGAACGATGTTTCGCGCATCATTATCAGTTCGATGGTGCGTATGGCGAAGTGCCTGGGCCTGAAAACGCTCGCGGAAGGTGTCGAAACGCAGGAGCAGATGGATTTCCTGAAGGAAATAGGCTGCGAGAAGGCGCAGGGCTACTACTATGGCAAGCCGCAACCCCTTGCCGATACCATGAAGCACATGGAATCTACAGGGATAATGGCCGAGAATCGGGAAATGCGGGGAGTCTTCTCGAAATTGGGTGCCCTCGACTATCTGGTGGAAACGCCCATGTCGATAATGACCTACGAAAACGGGGTGTTCAAGTTCCTGTTTGCGAACAGGCAGTACGAGGAACAGCTCCGGAGCCTCGGGTTTACGAGCAGGAAGGACGTGGAAGACGCCTCGAACAATCCCCAGAATCCGGTGTACTACACGCTGCGCGAAGGGGAGAGAATGGCCTACATGTCGCCATGCGAAATGACGTATGCGACTCACGGGGTCTATGTATTCGTGAGGGGGAGCCTGGTTGCCGATATCAACGGCTGCCACATATACAACCTGATGCTGCGCAATACGCACGTGAGCGCCTACGACGGGTCGTCTAGCCAGAAGCGCTCGATTCTCCCGGCGAGAATGAAGACCGTCCTGCTTGCCGATAGCAATCCGCAGAGCAGGGCATTCCTCGAGAGCGTCTTGCGGGCGGATTACAACATGTTGCTCGCCAAGGATGGGGAACAGGCGCACAACCTGTTGCTGGAACACAGGAACAACATTTCCCTTGTATTGCTCGATGCGAGCCTCCCGAAGATGGACGGGTTCAAGCTTATCCAGGAATTCCAAGGGGGTGGGCGCGACTTGCAGATACCTTTTGTCGTGATGACGGACAACCTGGAACTTGCGAAGGAAAGCATCCGCCTGGGCGCATACCAGTTTATCCTCAAGCCCATTACAGACAAGGGAATGATAAAGGCGAAGATTTCGGGCGCAATCAAGAATGCGGAAGTGTTGCACCAGGTGGCGTTGAACTACATGGAATACGTTCCCGGAGGTGTCATTCTTATCAATGCCATGACGGGCAAGATTCTTTACGTGAATGCCCGAGCGCTTGATATATTCGAATGCGAAAGTGCGGAACAGTTCCGTGATTTTGTCGGGGCGAATTTCAGGAACGCGATTCTGCCCGAGGATTATGCGAAAGTTGGCGAGGAACTTAAGGAACAGTTCCAGAAAGATAGCGGCCTGACAAAGCAAATCTCTTACCGCACGAGAACGGGCAAGGGGAACATCAAGCGCATATACCATGTGGGCCGCGTCTACAAGGATACGCCATATGGCCACATATTCTCGGCGTTTGTCTCAGAAGACGATATCGCGATGAAGAATTACTTTACCCGTAAGGACGAGTTCGCGAAGTTCATGGCGTCGGGCGAGGCGACGCACACGAAGTCGTACGATAAGGGGTACAAGGGATTCCTGTTCTGGAACCTGACGAAGAACTCCCCGGTGCTCCGGATGGACGGCGTGTCGTATATCCCCAAGGAAATGGCCGAAACATATACCTACGAAACGCACTACAGCTACCTGAGTTCCCTGATGCTGAAGAGCGAAGACAATGTGCGCAACGCGATGGACTACACCCGCGAACGGCTGATTCTCGATTACCTGAACAAGTGCATGGTGCACCCGCTCGACATAAGCTACGACATAGACGTCTACCAGTTTACCATCCGTTCAACCTTCGACATGATGATGGACCCCGATTCGGGCGACATTATCCTGAAGCTCGTGAACGAATGCATAAGGACGACGAAGGACGGGTAGGCCTTTTACCGCCCCGCATTTACGCCCACTCGAAGTTTTCTTTCCCGGCGGCTATCTCGAAATTGCACTTGACAATCCCCAGGTCCAGGGGTGCGTAGCCCATAAGGTCGAAGCTCGCCTTGGCGGCCACCTTGTTGCCGTCTAGCAGCGTGAAGAAAAACTTCTGCCGGTTCATCGCGGTGGGGGCAAGCAGTGCCGCCTCCATTCCCTTTTCAAACCATTCGGGGAGCGAGGCGTTCTCGCTGCGCGCATCCTTGTAAAAACGGGAGATGGGCTTGAGCTTGCGAGCGGCGCCGTTTGATTCGCCGTAACCGCAGGCGATGACCATCCGCAACTTTTCGTCGGGCTTCATCTGGTAGGCGCTCTTGATGTTCTTGAATGTGAGCCCCACCCAGCAACTGTTCAGCCCCAGCGACTGCATCAGCAGCACAATCCTTTGTCCATAATAGCCCACGGCCTCTTCGTGGTTGCCGTCCTTCTTGACCACCAGCGCAATGTAGTTTTTGACGCCGGAGAATTGCCCGTACTTGAAAATCCCGGTGGAAAACGCCAGGGGCTCGTTCTGCACCAGCTGAATGTGCAGGCCGCCTTCCGCGTTGCATTCGTCAATCAGTTTCTGAATCTCGGCCGCCTTCTCGGGCTCGATAGGCCTGTCCGTGTACTTCCGCACCGAATGCCTCTCGCGAATCGCCTGTTGCAAGTCCATAATGCCTCCTGCGTGATGATGGTAATATAGGAGTTTTTTTCCTTCCGTTTGAACAGTCAAGTATTCCTTGACGGTTGGATTGTATTTTGTTTTGAAGGGGGAGGAATCCCGCACCACCTAAAGGTGGCCATGTACACTTAGTACTAAAGTGCTAAGTGTACAAAGGCCGTAACGTCCGGCTTGAAGCTATTGCAGCATGACGGAAAATTCTTGCAAACTCTTCAAGATTAGTTTCGGAAAATCTATTTCTCGAAGAACGCTGAAATGCGAATCATTCGATACGATGAAGGTTGCATTCCCGGCAATGGCGCAGTCGATGGACCATGCAGGAGTTTAATAAGAGGGTAGCATAAGCTACTATATTCATTGCGCAACCCCCAAAAGGTAAAACAATGGCAAAAATCAACTATAGCTCCGAGACAAGGGAACAGGTCATCAAGCTGGTCCTGAAAGGCGAAAAGTCAGCAAACCAAATAGCCAAGGAACTCGGAATCGGGCCCAATACAGTCGGTCGGTGGGTAAACGAGTACCGCAAGGAACACAACCTGCCGAGCTACCGCGAGGAACGGCGAATCCGCAAGGTGTCCGTCGAGGAACTCGCCGCCAAGAACAGGGAACTGGAAAAACTCCTGAAGAAGCGTGAAAAGGAGCTTGCGGACGAGAAGGAGACGGTAGAGATCCTAAAAAAATCCCTGCACATCTTTATGCGACCACACGACTGAAATGCGAGGCGATACACGTGAACCGCAAGAAATACTCAGTCAGGAAGATGTGCAGAGCCCTAGGAATACCGCAGTGTTCCTACTACCAGTGGTCGCGCCAGCAGGAAAAACGTGCCGAGAAGAAGGCCCGCGAAGAACGGCTTGTCCAGAAGGTCCGCGACACCTTCGAAGAAAACCACCGCGTGTACGGTTGCCCGAAGATGCAGGCGGCACTCCATGACAAGGGTGACGAGGTAAAGGTGTGGAAACTGCGCCGCATCATGCGCGAGAACGGTCTCTATCCGGTCACGCTCAAGAAATGGAAACCCTACCGCAAGGGCAAATGTGACTCCATGTACAGCGAGAACCTGGTGCAGCGGAAGTTCGATCCCGACAGTCTGAACGCCGTCTGGGCCGGCGACATCACCTACGTCAAGACTACGCTTGGCTGGGTGTACCTTGCCGTGGTACTTGACCTATGCAACAAGGAGGCGGTGGGTTATGCCGTGAGCAAGAACATCGACACGGAACTTGTCAAGCGCGCGTTGTCCAATGCCATCATGCAACGCGGCCATCACGACGGACTAATCTTCCATTCCGACCGTGGCGTGCAGTACAGCAGCATGGGCTACCGCACGATGCTCTCGGAGAATGGGATAACGCCCTCGATGAGCGCCCCGGGCTGCCCCTACGACAACGCCTGCATGGAAAGCTTCTTCGCAAGCTTCAAGAAGGAGATGGCCTACAGGCGAGACTTCAAGGACATCGAAGACGTGCGGGAGGCCGTTTTCAGGTACATCGAGCTGTTCTACAACCGGAAACGGCTCCATAGTTCGCTCGGTTACATGACACCGGTGGAATATAGGCTGTCAAAACAGGCTGCCTAGACCACAAGGGTATACCACTTAACAAGAAAAAAGGATATATTTTAACTTAACCGGTAATGAATATGGTTGTTCATGAACCCACTATTAAAAAAACTACAAATCCACGACAAACTTGTTGTCATCTGGATCATCCTTTATAAGGTCGAACCTGAAGAAAGTGTCGATAAGTTCAACGGAAGGCGCGTTCAATAGGGTTTGAATGACGTTCGAGGCGATTATTGAATTTGTCTTTTGTCCAATAATCTCTTCATATTCGTCAAGGATTTCGTTTGAAACACAAAGAGTGTATTTGCCTTCCTGTAAGCCGCGCCAGACATTGAAATAAGCACCCCGTTTAGAAAGGGATGCTAAAGGCAATTCGTATCAAGAACAATTCTCATATGTTCTTGTAAGGCGTCCGAAGGTGTTCGTTCAGGACGGCTTCATTTTTTTCGTTGTCCCACTCGCCGGACTCCCACAGAGCATCCATGCCGTTCTCGACACGCTTGGCGAAAACATCCGTCAGGGCAACACGAATCTCTTCCAAGGATTTAGAATCCTTGGCAAAGGAAAACATCTTCAAAAGATGCAATTGAGTCGGGTTCAGGATGGTTTCCATAGGTCGCTCCATGTTTCTAAATAGGAATATACCTTATTTATGTGCTATTTGCCAACCCTATTCCAAGTTGGAATAGCTCTCTTTCTTTACAAATGGGTCCGAGAATGCCGTTTTGCTTGTAAAGTCGATGCTCTTGCGAACTTTTCAATAGCCTTCTTTATTTCGGCAATGTCTTCTTTTACGCTTTTGAACTTGGATTTGATATCCCTTCTCTTGGCGTCTTGCTCTTCAAACGACTCGGCTTCGGGGCTGTCGCCCTGGCATAGGTATTCCGTTACTACCTGGTCGCCTTTTCTTGAAACTAGGTAGAAGTAAACCTTCTGTCCGATTTTCTTTTTTCGCAGAGACCCTTTGGGGAGAGCTTCGAGCATGGCGGAATACTTCGCCTGAAGCCTTTCCTGTTGATCGAGTTCTTCTTTCAATATTCCTTTCACGACACTCATTACCCTACAAAATGTATAATTTTGGCGATTGTAGGGTAAGATTCTTTAATATACAAGAAGGGGGGGAGGAATCCCCCTGGCTCCTGTTTCGACAGGCCGAGAATCGCGGAAAAGGTTGGTGAGCCTGTCGAACCATCCGCGCACCCCCACTGCGGGTGCTCAAAACCCTGTAAGCGAGTGTCGCGACCGTGCTTGCACGGGCATGACCGAGCGACATGGGTTTCTGCAAACGCTGCCCCGCAACGCCCGGGCTATTAATTCCATTCTTTCTTTCTCAGAGCCTTTAAATAGTTCTGTTTCAAGTCGCGCTTGTTGCCGAAGAAAATCATTTCGGATTTTGAGAAAAGATTGTTTTCAAGTTTCAGGTTCAAAAGTTCCATCGTGCAAATAAAGTCTGCGACCTGGAACAATTTATAATCAGTAGGCATCACTTTTCGGAAAATTGGGTTTGGCAGCAGTGCGTTGAATACAGACGACAAAAGCTTGCTTACTTCGACTTGTCCATTGTCGTAGTAAATTTTGACATCGTTGAAAGCAAGAAAATCATCATAATGATTTCTAATGAACGAGGATATTTGCTTCGAAAGTTTGCCTGTTGCTTCTACAGAATCTTTGATGTGCTTTTTTTCGATGGAAAAACATTTGTACTGGATACCTACTGAACGGATAAACGCCATCATTTTGTTGAAAATGCGCCTCCGCTCAGCTATTCCCATGTCTTTATAAATTTCTTCCTTGCGGATAATTGGGCCGGTGTGGATGCAAAGATTCTCAAGTCCAAGATAGGACAGCTCGGTATCAAGACGAATAACGTTTTCTTGAATGTCGACTTCTTGGTCATGGAACACCATTGTTATTATGTAATACGGAGAATGTGGGCTATATTCGCCAAAATCCCCCGACTCATCGATGAAAACACTTAGTTCCTTCAAGACTCTCTCCACAAAAAAGGCGAGGAACTTCCTCGCCAAAGATGGACCTGGGTCTTTCGACCAGCCCGGTTATAATATACCAATTTTTATTAGAAAAGTCAACATGTAGAGCTTCTTCCAGCTTGGAATAATCGTCTGGCGGGCCTAGACGGGGCGTTTTTGGCGTTTTTTCGCACAAAAACAGGCTGCTTTGTAAATTTCTGTTGCGTCTGGGTTGCATTTAAGTTATTTTAAATTGGACATATTAGAGAGTATAGCTCTTGTTCTCTAAGCGAAATCTCGACAGTTTCCCTGAACGAGAATATGGCGAACGCTCAAAAGAACTTTTTGTTCCGCAGGATACGAAGGTCGATTATGTTCAATTCACAAAGAATGGAGGTTGCGAATGAAGATGTTCTTATTTTTATTTGGCATAATGGCGCTATTTATGGCGTGTTCTGACGACTCTTCGAGTGCCAATAACGAAAAGCAGTATCCGTTACAACTAAATGAGGATTGTGATGAATTTGTCAAAGATTCCTCTTTGTGGAGGGCTATTCAAGATTCTAATTTAACTGAATTAAAAAAAAGTATAGAGAATTGTGCTTCATTAGATATGAGCCTATATGACACAAACGCCCATGCAGACCAAATTGTCATTCTAGATTTGATTTGGACAACTGACGCGGATTCCATTATCTATTATCTAATAGATAATGGTATGGATTCTGTGGCCAGGAATCTTGGCAATGGATTTACGACGGAAGCTATGTGGGCTGGTGATACAAACCTTGTCCGATATGCAATGAACAATGGTTATCCAATTAGTGGAGAAACGGTTTATCGCACCATTGCAAATGGAATGGATGGAAAATTTGGTAGCCAAGTCGCAAGAAAATGGTATTACGAACTACTCCCTTTAATTTCCGATATAGATAGTGTTCGGTATAACGTGAACGGGGATTATTCCATTTTACACGAATTATGCAGTCAGATGAGTAATGCTCTTACATTTTTGTCAGAAGAAGATCAATTGTTTTATTTCCAAGATTTAATTGATCGTGGTTATTCCGTAAATCAAAAATCAAGCGATATGGTAGAATTGGACTATTGTAATTTTGGTCATTGGAATCAAACGGATCTTCAAAAGAAGTTTACGGACATTCTTATCAAGGCCGGAGCGGACACGACTCTTGTTGAGTGGACTTATTCGGAATAAACACCAGTCGCAAAACACTTCGCCTGCTCCCTTGGCTTTGTTAGGGGAGTTTATTTATTCTAACCATTGAAAAAGACCTCGGCATTGAATGAACTGCCGAGGTCTTTGAATTTTAAAGGGAGATTCCCGCCTTCGCGGGAATGACATCCTGCGAGACTTACGCCTGCTTGTAGCTTTCGAGCGATTCCACGCGGAGGCTCTTCACGAAGTTGTAGTGCTTGGCGACTTCGGCTTCGGCGAGGTTCAGGTACACCTTCACGCTCTTGTCGAACAGTTCAGGCGACTTGGTTGCATCGCGGAGGAGCAACTGGGTCATCACGCAGTTGGCGGCGAGTTCGTACAAGTGACGGCTGCAGAGGTCGGTGAATTCGTTGTTTTCAACGGACTTCACGTATTCGATAGCTTCGTTGTACTTTTCGTCCATAGCCTTGGCGCGGGCCTTGAGGCTTTCGTATTCCGGGCGAACGTCCATAGCTTCGAGTTCTTCGAGCATGAGGCCGTAGCTGCCGGTGGTGATGTGCGGGAGTGCTGCAACCGTCTGGAGCTGCGTCGTACCTTCGTAAATGGAGGTGATACGAGCATCGCGGTAGAGGCGCTGGCAAGCGTATTCAAGCATGTAGCCCGAACCGCCGTGAACCTGGATACAGTCGTAGCTGTTCTGGTTTGCGTATTCGGAGTTCATGCCCTTGGCGAGCGGCGTGCAAGCAGAAGCGAGCTTCTGGTAAAGCTTGAGTTCCTTCTTTTCGTCATCGGTGAGCTTGCGGGTGCGTTCGATGTCTTCGAGGCACTTGTAGATATCGACGTAACGAGCTGTCTGGTACAAGAGGGCGCGGCCTGCATCGAGGCGAGCCTTGATGTTCGAGATCATTTCGTAGACGGCCGGGAAGTTCACGATAGCCTGACCGAACTGCTTACGGTCCTTGGCGTAGGCGAGAGCTTCGTTGTAAGCCATCTGGCTGATACCCACGGACTGGGCTGCAATGCCGAGGCGGGCGCCGTTCATGAGGGCCATCACGTACTTGATGAGACCGAACTTGCGGCGGCCGCAGAGTTCAGCCTTGGCGTTCTTGTAGACAAGTTCGCAAGTCGGGCTTCCGTGAATACCGAGCTTGTTTTCGATGCGGCGAACGTCAACGCCACCGTCACGCTTGTCGTAGATGAACATCGAAAGGCCGCGACCATCGTGCGTGCCTTCTTCGGAGCGGGCGAGCACCAGGTGGATGTCGGAGTCGCCGTTCGTGATGAAGCGCTTCACGCCGTTCAAGTACCAGCACTTGTCAGCTTCGCTGTAGGTGGCCTTGAGCATCACGCGCTGCAAGTCAGAACCTGCATCCGGTTCGGTCAAGTCCATGGACATCGTTTCGCCAGCGCAGATGCGCGGGATGAAACGGGAACGCTGGTCTTCGTCGCCGAATTCATAGAGCGTTTCGATGCAGTCCTGGAGGGACCAGATGTTCTCGAAACCGGCGTCTGCAGAGGCGATCATTTCGTTGATGGCCGTGTAGGCGGTAATCGGGAAGTTGAGACCGCCAAAGCGGCGCGGCATCGTGACACCGTTGAGGCCAGCCTTGCGGGTGGCTTCGAGGTTCTCGTAGGTCTTGGATGCGTAGCGGACGCGGCCGTTTTCGCAGTGCGGGCCTTCGGCATCCACGTCTTCGGAGTTCGGGAAGACCGTGTTTGCGGTGATGTCGCCAGCGACTTCGAGCACGCGGTTGTAGTTGTCCATAGCGTCGGCAAAATCTTCCGGCGCATAGTCGAAATTGTCCTTGTCAGCAAAGCCGTTTTCCTTGAGCTCGACAATGCGCGGCATCAGGGAATTGCTTTCGAGGTTGAATGGGGCATCCTCGAAAAAATCCTTCTGAAAAATTTGGCTGCGACACTTCGTGCAAGTTCGTCACTCGACTTGGTAAAGACCTCCAGTATTCACCAAGTCTCGTTCCTTCTTGCACTCGGTCTCGCTCAAATTTTTCTGACGAAGTATTTTTCCTCGGCTGCCGGAATCTCGGGATGATCTGTATAAAAATTCGCCATAATATAAAGGGGGAAGAGTCCCCCTCGCTCCAGCCCTGGCCCCGCCCTTATAGTCATTCCCTTCGGGAATACGAACCTAAGCCCGCCCCGGCTAGGTCTTACGCTACCCCCACTGCGGGTGCTCAGACGCCGCACCCGCAACGCCCGGGCTTGACTGCTTAAAAACTTCAAATAACATCGAAATAGGCCTTGATGCAACAACCCCCTCTACCCTCTTCAAGTAAAAGAATGTATATTTAGAGTACGGAGGTATCTTATGACTGAAAATATCATAGAAAGAACCCTCAGGGCAATTAAGTCCGCAGATCATTCGCCGGAAGCCGCGCGTAGGCGTCTTCTGAGAGCTGGTATTATTACCAAATCTGGCCGTCTGAGCAAGATTTATCGCGAACCGGCGACAGTCCAAAAGTAATTTAGGTATGGACGATCTTTATCTAGAACGACCGAATCTTTACATCGGGTTTCATGGTTGTGAAAAAGAAAGTGGCTTGAAACTCGTCAATGAGCCTAAGGACATTATTTCAAGCAAGGCCGATCACGAATGGTTGGGAAAAGGTTTTTATGTTTGGGAAAATAACCAAGATCGTGCGTGGGATTGGGCGAAAAATCACAAACCCGTACCATTCAAGGATCCTTTTGTAATCGGAGTCGTTTATACTTTAGGTACCTGTCTTGATTTGACGGATTCTCATTTCATAGATCTATTAAGTTTGAATTTTGAATCGTTAAGTGACGACCTTAAAAAGCTAGACAATAAAAATGGTTTGCACAAACTTGATTGTGCGGTCATAGAACATCTTCACGAAACTTGTGAGGAGTTTGACAGTACATTTAGATACGACTCTGTCCGTGGAGCCTTTTACGAAGGCGATGTCGCTTACAAGGGCACCGAGATTCGGAAGAAGAATCACATTCAGGTTTGCCTTCGCAACATGAATTGCATAAAGGGCTTTTTCTTGCCCCGCTGCTAGGATTGATATTCCGTTTTGTGCAATGAAAGCCGCAGTGTTGTAGCTGCGGTTCTTTTTTTTAGGGGATTTTTCGCTTGCTAAAAAAGGCAAAACAAGCATTTTACTGTATAGTAAAACTTTAAAATCCTTTTATTATACGCAAAATTATACAAATTGAGCAAAAAACGAAAATTTTGTATAGAAAAACCGATCGTGGCAAGCGGATTGGAAAATATATTTAGGGTATAATGAGATCCGTAATTGAATACGAAGACTACCGTTTGTTTATGAACGATTACTACCAGTGGAAAAAGCGAACATCCGCTTTCTCCTGGCGTGATTTTACAAAGAAGGGAGGCTTTACTTCTCCCAATTATATGAAGATTGTGTGTGAAGGCAAGAGTGGCTTGTCGAAGAATGGAATTGAACATGCCGCTGACGCGATGGATCTTGTGGGTGCTGAAAGAGAGTATTTTAGACAACTTGTGAAATTTGGGCAGGCAAAGAGTGATGCAGACAAGAAGGCTGCTTATACAGAAATGAAGGAAATTGCCAGTGCTCACAAGGTCCGTGTTTTAGAGGGAGAATCAGTCTCATTTTACGAATCGTGGAAATATCCTGTGCTGCGCGAACTTGCTCCCATGATGCCCGGAGCGAAGCCTCTGGAAGTGGCCAAGGCGTGTGGAGGGGCTTTCTCGGCCGAGGAGGTCCGCGATGCGTTGGCATTCTTGACCCGAGCGAAGTTCTTAAAGAAGGTTGCTAATGACGTGTACGAGCAAGTGGATCGGTCGCTCCAGATGTCAGTTGCCGCCATGCCGGTGCTCGTTCGTGAAATGCATAAGGAAATGGCTGATTTCGCAAGAGAGGCTGTTGAAAAGTACCCCATAGATGAACGGAATTTTACGGGCATCACCATGGGTATCGACGATGAAGACTATGCCGAAATTTTAAAGGAACTGGACGCTTGCCGTAAAAGAATCATATCAATTGCGACAGCAAAAAAAGGCGGAAACAGAGTGTACCGATTGAATATGCAGATGTTCCCGCTCACAGAAAAAATTCAGAACAATGAAACCTCACTTAAAAATAAGGAGCATAACCATGAATAAACGAATCATTATTTCCGCTGCTGCTATTATCGCTTTAGCAGCCTGCTCCGAAGATAAGGGAGCAGTATCCACCGTTGGAACAGAACCTTCAACAGAAGCGCCTGTTACTGCAGAAAAGTCTTTATCCGATGCGGATATTGCGTTCATGAACGGCATGCTGAATTCCTTTGGGAGTAACAGCCAAGCTGTCGCTTCTGATGGTGCTAACGATGTGACTCCGACAGATGAACCGACTCTCACACTCTCTCCGGTCTTGTTTACTTTTACGACCGAAAAAGAAGTTGTGTACAACGAGATAAAGTCCAACGGAAGCTGTTGGGTAAATCTGTATGACGAAGAAAAAGGTATTTCTTTTTACAAGTCTAAAAAGGAGAAGATTCCAGGCTATAGCACCATTCTTGATCAATACGATGATGCGACCATTCTCCTCAAGGAAAACGAAGGGGCGCTTTACATGCAGGATTTGCACTATAAAACCTTTGCTGGAAAGACGGAACTTTGTGTGGCCGACAGCATAGCTTTTGTTGCCGAATGCAACGAGAAAGGCGGCATTTATAGGATTTACAATGAAGGTTGTGGCACAGCCCTCGAAATGTCCTGTGTAGCCAAGGTTTCTGGTCAGACTGAACTCAGGGCTATCGCCAATACATTCAAGGGTGAGTGCGAAACGTTTGTTGCAAATCTCCCCGAAGCGGAACCTCTGCCTACTGTACAATGCCAAGGCGATACGGAAAACGGAATGGCCTGCGATACAACGCAGGAAAATGGCGAGAAAGTTTCTGCCAATAATGTCGCGAAAACCTTGTCCGATGCAGACATTGCGTTCATGAACAGCATGCTGGATTCCTTTGGAAGCCGCAGTAAGGCAGTTGTTTCTGACGATATCATTCTGGATGAGGTTGTGCCTACTGATGAAC
Source organism: Fibrobacter sp. UWT3 (assembly GCF_900230125.1). NCBI lineage: Bacteria > Pseudomonadati > Fibrobacterota > Fibrobacteria > Fibrobacterales > Fibrobacteraceae > Fibrobacter > Fibrobacter sp. UWT3. The sequence continues at coordinate 841,437 of NZ_OCSS01000002.1, forward strand.
CGACACTCGCTCTCTCGCCGGTCTTATTTACTTTTACGACCGAAAAGGAAGTTGTGTACAACCAGATAAAGTCTAATGGCAGTTGCTGGGTCAATCTGTACAGCCAAGAAAACGGAATATCTTTTTACAAGTCTAAAAAGGAGAAGATTCCAGGCTATAGCACCATTCTCGATCAATACGATGATGCGACCATTCTCCTCAAGGAAAACGAAGGCTCCCTTTATATGCAGGATTTGCACCATAAAACCTTTGCTGGAAAGACGGAACTTTGCGTGGCCGACAGCATAGCTTATGTTGCCGAATGCAACGAGAAAGGTGGCGTTTACAGGGCTTACAATGACGGGTGCGGCTCTACCCTCGAAATGTCCTGTGTAGTCAAGGTTTCTAGCCAGACGGAACTCAGGCCTATCGCTAATGCTTTCAAAGGTGAGTGCGAAACGTTTATTGCAAATCTTCCCGAAGCTGAAGCCCTGCCTACTGTACAATGCCAAGGCGATACGGAAAACGGAATGGCTTGCGATACAACTTGGAACGAATAAGGAAAGATTTTTAGGGCTTCTTGACAATGAGATTTGATTCCGGATTACTATTGCTTTGTTCGCTTGTTTTGCTGCTGGAATCTTGTTCTGAATCGAACAAGGTTTCTGGCGGTACAATAGAAGATCAGAATGCCCTTTTAGAGAAACAGGTGAACGATTGGTATAATTATGGCTTGGATTTGAACGAGGCTGCATATGCCAAAATAGACGGAGGCAGGCTGGCCGTTTTGGATGATGGTTCGGGCGCTCGTGCAGAGTGCACCGCGGATAGTGCGTCCATTGCAATGACCATACAAATTTCCGGTTCTGTCGCGGTGACAACCTTGAAAGCGGAGGGACTCGAACAATCCTGTGATTCTGCTTTTGCCGAGTTCAAGACTAATTGTGATAATAAATCGAATAGCGAATTCTTTACCCTAAGTGAAGGCTGTAAGGAAGGAACTTTTGATGCCGCTTGTCGAGTAAAGGCAATAGAATCTGATTCTGCGAACATCTTGATAACTTATTTTAGCGCTATTGCAACAAATCGGTGTTTTGAAATGTCAAGGAATGCCCAAAATTCAACGGGTAGAGGGGTAACACCGTCTTCTTCGTCAAAAGTGAGTGAAAGTTCAAGCTCTTCCAGTGCTGGTGGGCGAGAATCTGTGTCAACACTTTCTCCTAGCGATACGGCAGTGACAATTAAAGATGAGCAAACACTTGAAAATTATGTCTTGCAGTATGCTTCAAGTGCTGATCAACTTTCTTTTGACGAACATGTAATTGCATACAATGGATTGCCAGGTATGAATTGCATAGATTTTGCAGAATTGACCTTGAAAGTAAACACGATGGAGCTAAAATCGCCTTTGGTCAAAATTGAAGGAAACGACATACCGCAATGTTTCCCGATGACGGCGAAAATAATGAAAAATCGTCTAAAAGAAAAGAATGAAAGTTGCCAATACTTTATAACGTTTGTGGATGGCGGCGGTCTGCTTACTGGAAGTGTTTTGAGTCATGTTGCCGATGGCGAACTGGAATTCACGAAAGTGAAGCCTAGTGGGGAATGTGTCTCTACTGATGATTATTTTTCTGTATTCTTCCTAATTGAAGATTGCAAAAATGAAATAATGTCAACGGAACCGCAAGTTACACACAAAACTTATGAAAGCGAATTCTGGAAATGTGAAGATGGAAACTACAACCCTAATCCGAAGGCGAACCCCTATGGGGAGTGGTTTAGAGAGTCATTGCTTTTGTAGTTAGTTAACAGAAATTCCGAGTAATGTCTTCATTTTGTACGGTGCTAGCCCAACTAGCACGTTATATACTAGTGGGCGGATTTGCCTTTGTAATTGATTTTGGCTTGTTTTCTCTTTGCCTTTACGGTCTTGGATGGCAATATTTGCTTGCAAATCTTATGGGGCTAGTTGCCGGGCTGTGCTTGAATTATGCTTTGAGCATAAGTTGGGTTTTCCGTAGTAGTAAACGTCGACTAGAAAAGTGCAAATCGGCAGAATTTGCTGTGTTTGCTTTGGTTGGGTTAATGGGTGTGGGACTTAATGAACTTTTGATGTTGTTGATGGTTGGTTTCTTTAGTTTGCATGAATTGTATTCAAAAATGATAGCTTCTGTAGTTGTTTTGATGTGGAATTTTTGTGCTCGCAAGCTGATTTTGTTTAATGAATGAAAAATGTAAAAAAAATAGTCAGATTGCTGTAATTGCTGGTGCTGGTCCTGCGGGCTTGATCGCGGCGCTTGAACTTTTGCGAACAACAGATGTTAAACCTGTGATTTTTGAAGCGGAAGACGTTATCGGCGGAATCTCGCGTACGGCACGCTACAACGGCAACCGCATGGATATTGGCGGCCACCGCTTTTTTAGCAAGAGCGATACGGTAATGGATTGGTGGCAGGGAATCTTGCCGCTCCAGGGTGTCGCGAGCAAGGACGACATCGCAATTGGCCGCACTGTTCCGCTGACGGAAGGCGGCCCCGATCCGGAAAAGACGGACTACGTGATGCTTTGCCGCAGCCGCCTTTCGCGAATTCTCTTTTTGCGCAAGTTGTTCAATTACCCCATCAGTTTGAACGGCGATACGATTCGCAACCTTGGGCTTTGGCGCATGATGAAAATCGGCCTTAGCTACATCAAGGTGCAGTTGATGCCCGCCCGCAAAGAAAACAGTCTCGAAGACTTCATGATCAACCGTTTTGGCGTGGAACTTTACCGCACGTTCTTCCGCGATTACACCGAAAAGGTGTGGGGCGTTCCGTGCAGCAAGATTAGCCCCGACTGGGGCGGCCAGCGCATCAAGGGCCTCTCGATTACCAAGACCGTAGTGCATGCCGTCAAGCAGATTTTTGCGGGCAAGAAGAATGCTTCTTCTGCAAACGCTGGCGAAGGTTCAGGTGCCGATATCCGCCAGAAGGATACGGAAACAAGCCTTATCGGACAGTTCCTTTACCCGAAATTCGGTCCGGGTCAGCTTTGGGAAACGGTTGCCGAGAAGGTACAGGAAATGGGCGGCAAGATTGTCATGAACGCTCGCGTGGTGGGCGTGAACCGCGACGGAACCGGCTCTCGCGTTGAAAGCGTTGTCGTGGATTATGGGCGCTATACGGAAACGGTCCCGTGCGATTACTTCCTCTCGACGATGCCGGTGAAGGAACTCGTCGCCGCGATGGATAACGAAAAGAATCCCGTGCCCGCCGAAGTGCGCCGCGTCTCTGACGGTCTCGTCTATCGCGACTTCATTACCGTGGGCATCCTTTTGGACAAACTTGAAATCAAGAATCCTGCAAAGCCGGGCACGCCCGAAAGCAAGCTCAAGTTCGTTGCCGACAACTGGATTTACGTGCAGGAATCCGACGTGAAGCTCGGTCGCATCCAGATATTCAACAACTGGAGCCCGTATCTTGTTGCCGACCCCGAAAAGGTTTGGATCGGTCTTGAATATTTCGCGACTGAAGGCGATGACATGTGGAACATGCCCGATGCGGACTTCATCAAGTTCGCGATTGCGGAACTCGACAAGATTGACGTGGCAAGGCCTGCGTCCGTTCGCGATTCCGTTGTATTCCACATCAAGAAGGCATACCCCGCCTACTTCGGCACCTACGGCGAATTTGACAAAGTCCGTGGCTATCTTGATCCGATTGACAATTTGTTCCTCATGGGCCGCAATGGCATGCACAAGTACAACAACATGGACCACAGCATGCTCGCTGCCATGGAAGTCGTGAAGTGCATCCGCGAAGGTAGCAGCGACAAGACGGCGCTTTGGAGCGTGAACAGCGAAGAGGAATACCACGAAGGTAAAAAACTATGAAAAAGATTTTTAAGTCAATAGAAGTCTACTGTATCATCGGTATTTTAATATGCTTCAGCATTCTCCACTATGGTCAAATCCGGGTGGAAAATGTTGTTCTGCGGCATGGAAATGCTGAAAAACAAACGACATTACCCATCTCACAAAATATGGATGCCGGTGAATGGTTTAATGTTCGTTTTTCTATTTCTAATCCATTGAATATTCCCTATGATTTAAACATCATTCCTGATGATTGCGCTGAATCATTGACGGTTAACGGCTTTGCATTTTCATTGAGCGGCTATTCGGATAAATGTAATTTTAATAAAGGATTTTGGATTCCAGACTCGGTTACTTCTCCACATCGTGTGGGGAATAGAACCAGTTATGAAATTCTCTTGATGAATAAAGGCGGAATCGCAGGGATAAATGTTTTCCCTAAAGTCGATAGTATTTTGCTGTTTCTGCTGAAATTTATGATAGCCCTGCTTGTTGGGATAATTGTGATATTGGTTGCGAAACGACTGAAACTAAATACATTTCTGATAGCATGTATTCTTGCAGGTGTTCTCCTGCGTTTTGCAATGTTCTATGCAATGCCTTACAATCAATTTTCGATGGATGTAGAGGGACACTTAGCTTATATACAATATATAATAGACAATCATTCTATTCCTTCTGCGAAAGATTGCTGGAGCTGTTACCATCCGCCTGTTTATTATGCTAGTGTAATACCGTCTTTCATGGTGAGTGGATTGATTGACTATAATTCTTGTTCAGGTGCACAAGCATTCAGTTTGGTTCTTTCAATTATTTTGCTTGTCTGTGGCCTATTTTTGTTGAAGGAATTTGTTTCAGGTGTTCCTTTAGGAATTGCTTCTGTTCTGTGGACCGTATGGCCCTTGTTGCTTTTAGTTGCACCTAGAATCGGAAATGACCAACTTTTTTATACTTTGCACGTTTTATGTGTGGTGGCGGGTTTTAATTATATCAAGAACGGAAACGGAAAGCATCTTGTTGCTGCTGTTGTGTGTGCGGCTCTTGCGGTGTGGACAAAATCTACGGGCTATGTCACCTTGGGACTTGTAATGCTATTTGCTGTTTTCGGATTCGTAAAAACAAATCAATTGCATCGGCCGACCAAAACAGAAATTGCTGGGTGGATTTTACTGGCTCTTGTTTTTGTGAGCCTTGTTGTAATTAAGATTTTCAGCAATGGTGAACTGGTTGCAAACATAAATAGTTTGCATTCAAGCCTAAAGGTTGAAAATGAGGCGAAGAATTTCCTGTATTTTGATATGAAATCATTCTTGACGGAACCTTATACCAATGGATGGATCGATGGACAAGGACGAGAATATTTTTTTAATTACGCTTTTAAATCCTCGTTATTTGGCGAATGGAAACTTGTAGATACGGCTGTGGGCCGAACATTGGCGTCGTTGATTAGTTTGTCGTTGCTGGGACTAATTGTTTTCGCAATTCGAGGCTGGTGGAAAACCAGAATGAATATTTATCATTGGGTTTTATTCATTCAAGGAATTCTTTTCTTTGTGGCTTTAGTTTTTTTGCGATATAAATATTCCTACGCCTGTAGTGCTGATTTTCGTTATATATTGCCGGTCCTGTTGAGCTTTCTCCCGTATGTCGGGCTTGGCGTGTATCGGGAAGAATACTCTCTCAAATGGAAAGTGTTGGGGCTTGCTACGGTCTCAGTATTTGCAGTATGTTCCGTATTGTTGATGAGTTTTATTTTTGCGGCATAAACTTTGTGAAAACAAACAAAGACCCCGGCATTCTGCCGAGGTCTTTAAGTTTTATGGATTCTATCGGCTCTGCGAGCCTCCAGAATGACATCCTGCGGGCTTATGCCTGCTTGTAGCTGTCGAGCGATTCCACGCTGAGGCTCTTCACGACGTTGTAGTGCTTGGCGACTTCGGCTTCGGCGAGGTTCAGGTACACCTTCATGCTCTTTTCGAACAGTTCCGGTGCCTTGGTGGCGTCGCGGAGCATGAGCTGGCTCATCACGCAGTTGGCGGCCATTTCGTACAGGTGGCGGCTGCAGAGGTCGGTGAACTCGTTGTTGTTCGCGGCCTTCACGAATTCCACGGCTTCGTTGTACTTCACGTCCATGGCCTTAGCGCGGGCCTTGAGGCTTTCGTATTCCGGGCGCACATCCTGGGCTTCGAATTCTTCGAGCATCTGGCTGTAGGTTCCGGTGTTGATGTGCGGGAGGGCGGCCACGGTCTGCAGCTGCGTCGTGCCTTCGTAAATGGAGGTGATGCGTGCGTCGCGGTAGAGGCGCTGGCAAGCGTATTCAAGCATGTAGCCGGAACCGCCGTGCACCTGGATGCTGTCGTAGGCGTTCAGGTTGGCGTATTCGGAGTTCATGCCCTTCGCAAGCGGCGTGCAAGCAGAAGCGAGCTTCTGGTAGAGCTTGAGTTCTGCCTTTTCTTCGTCGGTGAGCTTGCGGGTGCGCTCGATGTCCTCGAGGCCCTTGTAGATATCCACGTAGCGGGCTGTCTGGTACAGGAGTGCACGGCCAGCGTCAAGGCGAGCCTTGATGTTGGAAATCATCTCATAGACGGCGGGGAAGTTCACGATGGCCTGGCCGAACTGCTTGCGGTCCTTGGCGTAGGCGAGAGCTTCGTTGTATGCCATCTGGCTGATGCCCACGGATTGAGCGGCAATGCCGAGGCGGGCGCCGTTCATGAGGGCCATCACGTACTTGATGAGGCCGAACTTGCGGCGGCCACAGAGCTCAGCCTTCGCGTTCTTGTAGACAAGTTCGCAAGTCGGGCTTCCGTGGATGCCGAGCTTGTTCTCGATGCGGCGCACGTTCACGCCACCGTCGCGCTTGTCGTAGATGAACATGGAAAGGCCGCGGCCGTCATGGGTGCCTTCTTCGGAGCGGGCGAGCACCAGGTGGATGTCGCTGTCGCCGTTGGTGATGAAGCGCTTCACGCCGTTCAGGTACCAGCACTTGTCGGCCTCACTGTAGGTGGCCTTGAGCATCACGCGCTGCAGGTCGGAACCGGCATCGGGTTCGGTCAGATCCATGGACATCGTCTCGCCGGCGCACACGCGCGGGATAAAGCGGGAACGCTGGTCCTCGTCGCCGAATTCATACAAGGTCTCGATGCAGTCCTGGAGGGACCAGATGTTCTCGAAACCGGCGTCTGCAGAGGCAATCATTTCGTTGATGGCCGTGTAGGCAGTAATCGGGAAGTTCAGGCCGCCAAAGCGGCGCGGCATCGTGACACCGTTGAGGCCAGCCTTGCGGGTGGCTTCGAGGTTTTCGTAGGTCTTGGATGCGTAGCGGACGCGACCGTTTTCGCAGTGCGGGCCTTCGGCGTCCACTTCTTCCGAGTTCGGGAAGACGGTGTTCGCGGTGATGTCGCCAGCGACTTCGAGCACGCGGTTGTAGTTGTCCATCGCGTCGGCAAAATCTTCCGGCGCATAGTCGAAAGCGTCCTTGTCGGCATAGCCCTTTTCCTTGAGCTCGACAATGCGCTGCATCAAAGGAGAGCTTTCAAGGTTGAACTTAATCTCTGGATGGTCTGTGTAAAAATTCGCCATAACGCCTACTTGTTGTTTGCCTTGTAATACTTGATCATCTTCGGGATGACCTCTTCGACGGTGCCGTTGATCACGTAGTCAGCGATAGCGTTGATCGGGGCGTCGGGGTCGGAGTTCACGGAGATGATGATTCCTGAATCCTGCATGCCGGCGAGGTGCTGAATCTGGCCGGAGATACCGCAGGCGATATAGATTCTTTTATATAAAGGGGGAAGTATCCCCCTCGCTTCAGCCCCGGCCCCACCCTTATAGTCGTTCCCTTCGGGAACCCGACCAAAACCCGCCCCGGCCGGGTCTTACGCTACCCCCACTGCGGGTGCTCAGGCGCCGCACCCGCAACGCCCGGCTTTTATTCAAGTAAATTGATGCTTGATTCATGAATGAAAAAAGCGAGAAACTTCCTCGCCACTATTGAATATACGAGTTTTTGCTGAACGAAGGAAAAAGGCTGCTTGCTAAAAGCAGATGAATGAAGCTCCAAAAAATGAACTTTCCAACTGCCCTTACTATGTCATATCCGACAATGCGAACAAGAATAAAATTTGGAAACTTGCTGAAATGGATGCCGACCACGTGACTGCTTGGAGTAAGGGCGGTGCCACCGAACGTTCCAACTGCGAAATGCTTTGCAAGTCGCATAATCGGGCCAAAGGGAATAGATGAAAAATCCAATTTTTCAAAATGGGTGGATTTGCCAAAAACTCTTATTGGCAATTTCCAATTAGTTTAATGTAAAAATAAAAGTCTTTTTTTGTTGATGCTGAATCAATTTGTATTTCCGCTTGAGTTCTCACCTTTAATGTGTAGGTTGAATCTATTATCATTGGAAAATGTGGCGCTTTTGCAAAATCGTATAGCAGGTATTCATCGCATTCTTTATACAACAGGGAATCTATTTTTATTTGACCTTTGGGGTAAAGGTCTATGAATGATGTCAATTTTTCATTGTATTTTTTACACTTACAAAATGTTTCTGTTTCGCTAGAAAAAATATATTTAGGAAGATAGTCCAAATCCTTTATTTTGTACAGTCTTTTTGATTGGTTGTCAAAACAGTATTCTGCAATAGTTAGAGTGTCCCTACATTCTCCTTTAATGGTAAATTTGAAACTATTCTCAACAGGAGCTGCGGAAGGTTCCTTGTAAAATAATCTTTTGCCCTTTAATGTCTTCCCATAATAGCCTTTTAACTTTTCCTTTGCATTTTTCAAATGAAAATTGAAATTTTCAATATTTGGTCCATCAAGTATAACGCAACCGCCCGTAAAGCTGTCTGAAAAATCTTGCGGAACGTTAAATAAATGTTCGAAACGAGAATATTTATTGTTTTTTAGACTATCACTCTGAACAATTATTTCATCATATTGATTTCCGTGAACAATTTGATGAAGGCTATATTCATCAGGATTTTTCGCAATATATGCACAAAATTCTAATGACTTTGCAAGAGAAAAAGAAGAAAGCAAAACAATGACGACAAGGGATGTTACTCTAAACATAAGTGTTGAATCTTTATTTATTGTTTAGATATTTGTTGCAAATACTTTTTAAGTTATCGTAATTCTTTACTAACTCCGCGTTTATGTCTATGCGCGAGTTGCAGGTGTTGTTTTTATCCTCATCGTCCCAATCGTTTTGCCTTTGATAAAGTTCGGCTAACAAATCGCGAACATCGAACCCCCATAATCTATCAAAAGCACTAACGCAAGTATTGTATGCGGATTGGATTTGTAGTTTTTTTAATAGTGGGTTCATGAACGACCATATTCATTACCGGTTAAGTTAAAATATATCCTTTTTTCTTGTTAAGTGGTATACCCTTGTGGTCTAGGCAGCCTGTTTTGACAGCCTATATTCCACCGGTGTCATGTAACCGAGCGAACTATGGAGCCGTTTCCGGTTGTAGAACAGCTCGATGTACCTGAAAACGGCCTCCCGCACGTCTTCGATGTCCTTGAAGTCACGCCTGTAGGCCATCTCCTTCTTGAAGCTAGCGAAGAAGCTTTCCATGCAGGCGTTGTCGTAGGGGCAGCCCGGTGCGCTCATCGAGGGCGTTATCCCGTTCTCCGAGAGCATCGTGCGGTAACCCATGCTACTGTACTGCACGCCGCGGTCGGAATGGAAGATTAGTCCGTCGTGATGGCCGCGTTGCATGATGGCATTGGACAACGCGCGCTTGACAAGTTCCGTGTCGATGTTCTTGCTCACGGCATAACCCACCGCCTCCTTGTTGCATAGGTCAAGTACCACGGCAAGGTACACCCAGCCAAGCGTAGTCTTGACGTAGGTGATGTCGCCGGCCCAGACGGCGTTCAGACTGTCGGGATCGAACTTCCGCTGCACCAGGTTCTCGCTGTACATGGAGTCACATTTGCCCTTGCGGTAGGGTTTCCATTTCTTGAGCGTGACCGGATAGAGACCGTTCTCGCGCATGATGCGGCGCAGTTTCCACACCTTTACCTCGTCACCCTTGTCATGGAGTGCCGCCTGCATCTTCGGGCAACCGTACACGCGGTGGTTTTCTTCGAAGGTGTCGCGGACCTTCTGGACAAGCCGTTCTTCGCGGGCCTTCTTCTCGGCACGTTTTTCCTGCTGGCGCGACCACTGGTAGTAGGAACACTGCGGTATTCCTAGGGCTCTGCACATCTTCCTGACTGAGTATTTCTTGCGGTTCACGTGTATCGCCTCGCATTTCAGTCGTGTGGTCGCATAAAGATGTGCAGGGATTTTTTTAGGATCTCTACCGTCTCCTTCTCGTCCGCAAGCTCCTTTTCACGCTTCTTCAGGAGTTTTTCCAGTTCCCTGTTCTTGGCGGCGAGTTCCTCGACGGACACCTTGCGGATTCGCCGTTCCTCGCGGTAGCTCGGCAGGTTGTGTTCCTTGCGGTACTCGTTTACCCACCGACCGACTGTATTGGGCCCGATTCCGAGTTCCTTGGCTATTTGGTTTGCTGACTTTTCGCCTTTCAGGACCAGCTTGATGACCTGTTCCCTTGTCTCGGAGCTATAGTTGATTTTTGCCATTGTTTTACCTTTTGGGGGTTGCGCAATGAATATAGTAGCTTATGCTACCCTCTTATTAAACTCCTGCATGGTCCAGATTCAGATGTTGTTGTTGAAATTGTTTGATTCCATGATTTGTTGTATTTGCTGTCGGACCATATTTCTTTATGGCGTTTTTCGTGCGCTATCAAATTAGCGTCATTACCTTCATAGTGAAGTTTACCTACAGATATTCGCAGAGAACCGTTTATAATAAATGATTTTATTACACCTTCTTGCTTATTTTCTTTTAGACATATGTTCATTATTGGTTTGCCTTCAACATATCCACTAAGAACTGTTGATTTAGCCAACATCCGCATAGATTGGTAACGCATCTTTGTAGAAATTTTTTTATAAACAATGTGATCTAAATTTAAATTAATGCTGTATTTCAAATTTCGTCCAAGAACATCGTAGTGCGAATTTGAAGAAGAAATTTGTTCGTAGCCATAGTCTACATCGGCAGAACTGTTGTAAGGCATAAAGTCATATTCAGATCTTTTTAGAAGTGCAGTTCTGTTTTCTGAAAGGTCTATTTCATAACAAACCTCAGAAGTTTTCTCTTCAAACGGGTCATCGCAATCCACTTCTTCGTACCACGAGCCAATATTGTGTGTTCCGAAGTTTTCGCCAGTCCAAAGCCAGTCGTAGGAGCAATTGACATAGCTGTTCTCGGATTTACATCTGTAGCATTTCCCATTGTGTGCTATGCATGCTTGTTCTGGATTATAAGGGGTGGTCTCCATCGGGAAGCCGGGGCACTGCCCAATTCTATTGTTGTCTTTTCTTTCGCCGCTTATGCAATCAATTTCTGTGAAGAAATATTTATCTGGAGTATAAGGGTATATCCACATCCACTCTTCGTCGCATTCATCTGCACGACGTGCGGCATTGCATCTATAGCATTTGCCGTTGCTTTCAAAGCATGTGTTTTTGGGATCGCTGGGAATGTAACCGAACGGGAGAGACTGACACAGGCCAAATTCACTTGAAGAACTTGATTCCTCTGAAGATGAGGAACTTGCGTAACTTGACGAACTATAATAGGGATCTTCGCCTGGTTCGCATGTTCCGACCACACACCACCCACGATCAGAAAGAGTCGTATCGTATTTCGAAATTCCCATAGAAAGAACGCAATTGTCTATTGAATCCTGTAACGCAATTTCGACTTCACTTGCGTAGCCAAAACAGTCTTCATCGTGTGGAAACCATTCCCCACGGCAATATTCGTTCATTTTGCCAATAGAAGGGAAGCGTGGATTCGCCTTCAAAAATGCATCTTCGAGATCGTAAGTGGTGATATTTTGAGGTAGAGGACGATTCATCCAGAAAAAGAGATATCTTTCATTGTCTGTTGTGACAACATAAAGCGGTTGCGATCCGTCATTTATTTCAAAAACACCATTGTTGCTGAAATTTTTAACACCCCAGGTATAATCCGTTTTCCAATATTGGTCGGAGTAGTATATTTCGATAGAAGAACCGCTATAATCGCACATACCATTATTAATGCCAGGACACCAATACGCATCGCGTAAACCACAGAGAGGAACATCTATAGGTTTATAACCAATAGGAACACCAAAATTTGAATAATTGCATTTAAAGGATCCGTCTTGATTGCATGAACATTTGGACACCTTGATGTTATCCGCATTTTTCATATAGGGTAGAACGGAATACAGACCACGGTGTACCGTTGGTACGTTTTTGACGCCCTCGTAGTATACGGAGTCTATGTAGCAGACTCCTCCCGTATAGATATATTCGCTAGAGGAACTGTTGACAATAGATGATGAGCTGGAACTGTAATTGATTGTGTCAATGGAGGCGCTGCTGTAATGAATGTCGCAAGCACCTTCAATACAAAAACAATTTTCGGACATTTTCTTCATTGAAAATGAGTCTTCGCCGTTTTTTTCTTTGCATTCCTTATGGAGCTGATTAATTGAATTTTCTGCCGATGTTTGTGTTGTATGACATGGACATGAAAAACTCGATGAACTAGTTGTGCTTTGCATTCCTGATGAACTAGTCGATGTAGAAGAATTTGTCTGTGCAATCGCGAAAGATGAAATTGCTAGTAGCGTGCAGATTGCCAATATTGCTTTTCTCATTTGTAATCCTGCCTGTTTTTTTATGCTATGTAAGAAAAATATAATTTAATAATTTGTCTGTCAACAGCATGGTTGTGCAAAAAAATGTTTTCGAAATGCTTCCTAAACAAAAAAAGCCTCTGGACTTATTATCCAGAGACCTTCAATTTTTATGGATTGCTTCAGGGCTTCGCCCCTCGCAATGACGTGCTAGGTTATACAGCGCGAGTGCTTGCACTCGCATTGGATAACCGACGCAGTCATGCACGAAGTGCAATGACGTGGCAGTGGCTATTCCTAACCACTAGCCACTAACCACTGTTTACTAATTACGCCTTCCTATAGCTTTCCATCGCTTCCACGCTCAAGCTCTTCACGAAGTTGTAGTGCTTGGCGACTTCGGCTTCGGCGAGGTTCAGGTACACCTTCATGCTCTTTTCGAACAGTTCGGGTGCCTTGGTGGCGTCGCGGAGCATGAGCTGGCTCATCACGCAGTTGGCTGCGAGTTCGTACAAGTGACGGCTGCAGAGGTCGGTGAACTCGTTGTTGTTCGCGGCCTTCACGACTTCGATGGCTTCGTTGAACTTCGCGTTCATGGCCTTAGCGCGGGCCTTGAGGCTCTCGTATTCGGCGGCCACTTCGCCCGCTTCCAGTTCCTCGAGCATCTGGCTGTAGGTGCCGGTGTTGATGTGCGGGAGGGCGGCAACGGTCTGCAACTGCGTCGTGCCTTCGTAAATGGAGGTGATGCGTGCGTCGCGGTAGAGGCGCTGGCAGGCGTATTCGAGCATGTAGCCCGAACCGCCGTGAACCTGGATGCTGTCGTAGCTGTTGATGTTCGCGTATTCGGAGTTCATGCCCTTGGCAAGCGGAGTGCATGCGGAAGCGAGCTTCTGGTATTTCTTGAGTTCAGCCTTTTCTTCGTCGGTGAGCTTGCGGTCACGTTCGATGTCTTCGAGACCCTTGTAGATGTCCACGTAGCTGGCGGTCAGGTACAACAGGGCGCGGCCTGCGTCGAGGCGAGCCTTGATGTGGGAAATCATCTCGTACACGGCCGGGAAGTTCACGATAGCCTGACCGAACTGCTTACGGTCCTTGGCGTAGGCGAGAGCTTCGTTGTAGGCCATCTGGCTGATGCCCACGGACTGGACCATGCAGGAGTTTAATAAGAGGGTAGCATAAGCTACTATATTCATTGCGCAACCCCCAAAAGGTAAAACAATGGCAAAAATCAACTATAGCTCCGAGACAAGGGAACAGGTCATCAAGCTGGTCCTGAAAGGCGAAAAGTCAGCAAACCAAATAGCCAAGGAACTCGGAATCGGGCCCAATACAGTCGGTCGGTGGGTAAACGAGTACCGCAAGGAACACAACCTGCCGAGCTACCGCGAGGAACGGCGAATCCGCAAGGTGTCCGTCGAGGAACTCGCCGCCAAGAACAGGGAACTGGAAAAACTCCTGAAGAAGCGTGAAAAGGAGCTTGCGGACGAGAAGGAGACGGTAGAGATCCTAAAAAAATCCCTGCACATCTTTATGCGACCACACGACTGAAATGCGAGGCGATACACGTGAACCGCAAGAAATACTCAGTCAGGAAGATGTGCAGAGCCCTAGGAATACCGCAGTGTTCCTACTACCAGTGGTCGCGCCAGCAGGAAAAACGTGCCGAGAAGAAGGCCCGCGAAGAACGGCTTGTCCAGAAGGTCCGCGACACCTTCGAAGAAAACCACCGCGTGTACGGTTGCCCGAAGATGCAGGCGGCACTCCATGACAAGGGTGACGAGGTAAAGGTGTGGAAACTGCGCCGCATCATGCGCGAGAACGGTCTCTATCCGGTCACGCTCAAGAAATGGAAACCCTACCGCAAGGGCAAATGTGACTCCATGTACAGCGAGAACCTGGTGCAGCGGAAGTTCGATCCCGACAGTCTGAACGCCGTCTGGGCCGGCGACATCACCTACGTCAAGACTACGCTTGGCTGGGTGTACCTTGCCGTGGTACTTGACCTATGCAACAAGGAGGCGGTGGGTTATGCCGTGAGCAAGAACATCGACACGGAACTTGTCAAGCGCGCGTTGTCCAATGCCATCATGCAACGCGGCCATCACGACGGACTAATCTTCCATTCCGACCGTGGCGTGCAGTACAGCAGCATGGGCTACCGCACGATGCTCTCGGAGAATGGGATAACGCCCTCGATGAGCGCCCCGGGCTGCCCCTACGACAACGCCTGCATGGAAAGCTTCTTCGCAAGCTTCAAGAAGGAGATGGCCTACAGGCGAGACTTCAAGGACATCGAAGACGTGCGGGAGGCCGTTTTCAGGTACATCGAGCTGTTCTACAACCGGAAACGGCTCCATAGTTCGCTCGGTTACATGACACCGGTGGAATATAGGCTGTCAAAACAGGCTGCCTAGACCACAAGGGTATACCACTTAACAAGAAAAAAGGATATATTTTAACTTAACCGGTAATGAATATGGTTGTTCATGAACCCACTATTAAAAAAACTACAAATCCACAGTCAGGAAGATGTGCAGAGCCCTAGGAATACCGCAGTGTTCCTACTACCAGTGGTCGCGCCAGCAGGAAAAACGTGCCGAGAAGAAGGCCCGCGAAGAACGGCTTGTCCAGAAGGTCCGCGACACCTTCGAAGAAAACCACCGCGTGTACGGTTGCCCGAAGATGCAGGCGGCACTCCATGACAAGGGTGACGAGGTAAAGGTGTGGAAACTGCGCCGCATCATGCGCGAGAACGGTCTCTATCCGGTCACGCTCAAGAAATGGAAACCCTACCGCAAGGGCAAATGTGACTCCATGTACAGCGAGAACCTGGTGCAGCGGAAGTTCGATCCCGACAGTCTGAACGCCGTCTGGGCCGGCGACATCACCTACGTCAAGACTACGCTTGGCTGGGTGTACCTTGCCGTGGTACTTGACCTATGCAACAAGGAGGCGGTGGGTTATGCCGTGAGCAAGAACATCGACACGGAACTTGTCAAGCGCGCGTTGTCCAATGCCATCATGCAACGCGGCCATCACGACGGACTAATCTTCCATTCCGACCGTGGCGTGCAGTACAGCAGCATGGGCTACCGCACGATGCTCTCGGAGAATGGGATAACGCCCTCGATGAGCGCCCCGGGCTGCCCCTACGACAACGCCTGCATGGAAAGCTTCTTCGCAAGCTTCAAGAAGGAGATGGCCTACAGGCGAGACTTCAAGGACATCGAAGACGTGCGGGAGGCCGTTTTCAGGTACATCGAGCTGTTCTACAACCGGAAACGGCTCCATAGTTCGCTCGGTTACATGACACCGGTGGAATATAGGCTGTCAAAACAGGCTGCCTAGACCACAAGGGTATACCACTTAACAAGAAAAAAGGATATATTTTAACTTAACCGGTAATGAATATGGTTGTTCATGAACCCACTATTAAAAAAACTACAAATCCACTCAATTTGATGGAGAATTGCCAAAGAAAGAATCTGCTCAATATGTATATACTTTCAAAGGCTGGTCACCTGAAATTGTAAAGGTTGCTGGCAACGCTTCTTATAAAGCAGTTTATGATAGCACAATCCGCAAATACACCATTAGTTTCTATAGCGAAGATAGTCTTTTGCAATCTTCTGAAATTGAATATGGTGAAACGCCGGTTTTGAAGACGGCATCTAATCCTAAAAAAGCCATGAGTGCTGGTTATACATATTCGTTCAGTGGCTGGTCTCCCAAAATAGTTCCCGTAACTGAAAATGCACAGTATGTTGCAGTATTTGACAGCACAATACGTAGTTATACTATATCATTTATGAATGGCGAAACAGTTTTGAAAACAGTGACTGTTAAATATGGGAATATTCCGGAATATACAGGAACAAAACCGAATAAAGGGAATACGCAAAAATACAAGTATGAGTTTTCGGGGTGGTCTCCAGAAATTTCGGCCGTGGAGGGGAATGCTCAATACCAAGCTGTGGACCATGCAGGAGTTTAATAAGAGGGTAGCATAAGCTACTATATTCATTGCGCAACCCCCAAAAGGTAAAACAATGGCAAAAATCAACTATAGCTCCGAGACAAGGGAACAGGTCATCAAGCTGGTCCTGAAAGGCGAAAAGTCAGCAAACCAAATAGCCAAGGAACTCGGAATCGGGCCCAATACAGTCGGTCGGTGGGTAAACGAGTACCGCAAGGAACACAACCTGCCGAGCTACCGCGAGGAACGGCGAATCCGCAAGGTGTCCGTCGAGGAACTCGCCGCCAAGAACAGGGAACTGGAAAAACTCCTGAAGAAGCGTGAAAAGGAGCTTGCGGACGAGAAGGAGACGGTAGAGATCCTAAAAAAATCCCTGCACATCTTTATGCGACCACACGACTGAAATGCGAGGCGATACACGTGAACCGCAAGAAATACTCAGTCAGGAAGATGTGCAGAGCCCTAGGAATACCGCAGTGTTCCTACTACCAGTGGTCGCGCCAGCAGGAAAAACGTGCCGAGAAGAAGGCCCGCGAAGAACGGCTTGTCCAGAAGGTCCGCGACACCTTCGAAGAAAACCACCGCGTGTACGGTTGCCCGAAGATGCAGGCGGCACTCCATGACAAGGGTGACGAGGTAAAGGTGTGGAAACTGCGCCGCATCATGCGCGAGAACGGTCTCTATCCGGTCACGCTCAAGAAATGGAAACCCTACCGCAAGGGCAAATGTGACTCCATGTACAGCGAGAACCTGGTGCAGCGGAAGTTCGATCCCGACAGTCTGAACGCCGTCTGGGCCGGCGACATCACCTACGTCAAGACTACGCTTGGCTGGGTGTACCTTGCCGTGGTACTTGACCTATGCAACAAGGAGGCGGTGGGTTATGCCGTGAGCAAGAACATCGACACGGAACTTGTCAAGCGCGCGTTGTCCAATGCCATCATGCAACGCGGCCATCACGACGGACTAATCTTCCATTCCGACCGCGGCGTGCAGTACAGTAGCATGGGTTACCGCACGATGCTCTCGGAGAACGGGATAACGCCCTCGATGAGCGCACCGGGCTGCCCCTACGACAACGCCTGCATGGAAAGCTTCTTCGCTAGCTTCAAGAAGGAGATGGCCTACAGGCGTGACTTCAAGGACATCGAAGACGTGCGGGAGGCCGTTTTCAGGTACATCGAGCTGTTCTACAACCGGAAACGGCTCCATAGTTCGCTCGGTTACATGACACCGGTGGAATATAGGCTGTCAAAACAGGCTGCCTAGACCACAAGGGTATACCACTTAACAAGAAAAAAGGATATATTTTAACTTAACCGGTAATGAATATGGTCGTTCATGAACCCACTATTAAAAAAACTACAAATCCACTGTTTTTGATAGTGTTGCAAGATACTACGTTGTTCTTTTTATGAATGGGAAGGACACTTTGCAAAGAGATTCTTTGATGTATGGTGAAACGCCTAAATACAAAGGAAGTGAGCCAACAAAGAAATCTTCGTCTAACTTTAGTTATAAATTTAAAGGATGGACTCCTGAAATTACGAGTGTTACGAGCAGAACAACATATCAGGCTGTATTCGATAGCACTGTGATAACTGGGATTGCAGATGTGCACTTTACTCAGGGCGTGTCTGTAGTTGCCTTAAATCGTAACATTCTAATTTCCGCGGCACCGGTTGGCTCTGCTTATGCAATCTTTGATATGCAGGGAAAATTGTTGAAGAAGGGGCGTGTGAGTTCTGCTAATCACAATATCGAAATGTCTCGTGTGGGAAACTATTTGATTCGTGTTGGGAATCTTACGCAACTAATAATGGTAAAATAAAGAAAAAACGGGTGGCAGTTCACTGCTGCCCGATTTTTTGTAATGGAAAAATTTAACCGAAATTTAAAGTGCAATCGGAGTAGCTTGAGTCCTTAAAAGTGATTTGTTTTACATCTTCAGGTTTTTTCAGCATTTGCGTTATGACTTCGATTATATAGTGCCCAAATAATACCTCATAGCGTTTGTCGTAAAGAACTGCGAAATGTTTTTGCATTTCATCATCGCTAAATTGGAATTTCTTTTGCTTGTTGGCTAATGCTAAATAAAATACAATGGAGAAGACTTCTCTGTAATTTCGATTATTCCATGAATATTGTAGTAATTCGATGTTATCTAGTAACTCCTTCATTTTATTTAGGAATAGATGTTTCTCTTTAAAATCAAATGCAAGGCCGTTTATGAATAAACTTTCAAAGCCTGAAAGAAGGTTTATGGGGTTGTTTCTTTTTGTGCTGTTAGACACCCAATGATTTATAATTGTCCATGAATCATTATGGATGTTGTTTGCATTTGCGTGTTTGATGTATCCTTGACTAAAAGCCTCGTTTTGATTCGATGAATGAAAAGATATAAAAGGAAGATAATCCTTTAAAATTTTTTGATCCTTTGCGACGCTCCATCCAAATAGATAAATGAAAGATGGTGAGCTGTGTAAACGTGATTTGCGAACGAATGATTGAAATACATCATTGTGCTTTATTGTAAATTCTATGAATATATTTGTGTAATCGGGGATGTCTTCAAATGAAAATTGCTGTTTTTGTTTGAATTTGCAATCCAAATTGTCTATTAGAGACATCAGTAATCTGAACAGTGGATATAAATTTTGTTCTTGCATTAAATGAGGTATTATTTCTGCGAATTTGTCCCTTTTTTAGTTGAAAATCCAGGTCTCCAACTGGTGTAAATCTAGGCTATTAGCGCTTCATTGTCAAGTAATTTCATGCTCTTTTCCCGAAGTTTTTCGACAAGTTCGGGGATTTCCGCATAGCCGTCCAACCGTCTCCAGTTCTTTTCGCGGTGGAGGACCTCAGCGGCCATCCAGCGTTTGAACATTCCAATGTCCCTGTAGCGCTTCACGTTCTTCTCGATGGCGTCGAGACCGTTGAAGGTGGACTCGATTATGTTGGTCGTTATGAGCGACTTGCGCAGGAGCGCGGGGATGCCCAGCCGGTGGACCGTAAGCAGCCTCTCGCCGCCCTCGGAAAGCGATTTGGCGGCACTCGTGTTTATGCCTTCGAGCCACTCGTGGACCTTGAGAAGTTCCCTTCTCGCGTCCTCGTAGCCCACCATCCCGATGGCGTTGTTGTAGCGCCTGTCGAACTCGGCCCGGTACATCTCGGGCAGATGGGACTCGACGTTGCGCCTCTTGTGGATCACGCAGCGCTGGTGCTTGAGGTCCTTGCCGAAGCGGTCCTTGAGGGCGCGGTTGAGGCCCGTCCCGCCGTCGGTCACGAAGATGATGTCGGGGTGCAGGGCGAGGCCCCTGCTCTCCATGTCGGAAAGGAACGAACGGCACATTTCGGTGTTTTCCGAACTGCCCTGCCAGAGGCCAAGCACGCGCTTGTAGCCTTCCGCGTCAACGCCTATGGCGGCCATCACGACCTCGCCGCAGCGATGCATTGCGTCCATGAAGACGGCAACCGCCTCGAAGTCCTCCAGCCTGCGCTCGTTCAGTTCCTTCAGTTTCCTTGTGCATGCGGCAACGACCTTGCGCGACACCGACGACTTGCTTACGCCGAACGCCTCCCCGGCAGTCGAGAACACATCCTCGTAACGCCTCCCGGACAGGCCTGAGAGGCATGCGTGCAGCAGGTGCTCGGAGAACGCGTCGGGGTCTTTCAGACGGGCGTAGATACGCGATTTGACCTCGCCGTTTTCGTCCCTGAGCCTGGGTACGCGCACCTTCGCCTTGCCACCCGCGATGTACACGGAACCACCCTGGCTGGACCACTTCTTGAAGCCCTTCCTGGGGTGGTATGCTGCACCGCCGAGCTGTTCCCTTTCGGCCAGGAGTATCGCCTCCACGAGCCTTGCGCCCATCTCCCTCGACAGCGCGTCAAGGCAGCTTTTCCCCTGTTCGGCAAGGTCGGCCAGAACCACCCCGACACTGGTCGAAATGTCGATTTCTTCGCGGCGGACGATTGACAGTTTGGGGGTTCTTTTTGTACTTTTCATCATGGTGGTTATCCTCTTGCTTGGTGTTTTTTTGCTGAACCAAATTTACAAGTTGGAGACCACCTTTTTCTTTTTGGTTGCAGAAATTTCAACTAACTTTGGGGCATCTTCCAAGCCGGATTCCATCATCCCGTATTCGAAAATCAACAATAACGAGGGCTGGTCCACCGCGACCGAAATCTCGCTTTCCAAGGGGGACTCGCTCTCGATTGGCCCGCACCCGTGGGAAGGCGGACGCTGGGTGTGGAGTGGCCCGAACAACTTTACCTCCACGAACCGTGAAATCCACATCAGCAAGATGGACGGCACCATGAGCGGCTACTACAAGGCGGTGCACACGAACGCATCGGGCTGCGAAGGCTCCGTGACCTTCAAGGTGGTGGTGGACGATCCGGCTCACCCCTTCGTGGAACCCGATACGAGCGTGAACGACACCAGCGTTACGGACACGTCGTCGCACGATTCCACGACTGCAATCGGATTGCGCGGCCTTGCGGGCGGGGCGCCTGCATGCCCGTTGCTCGGTGCCGGCGCTACGGTGCAGGTCTTTGACGTGCAGGGGCATTTCATTGGCAGTATGCGCGAGGAAAGGGTACGCGCGCTGAATGCGGGCGTGTACCTGCTCCGTGCCGGCAAGTCCGTGCGCAAAGTCCGCGTGGAATAAACTAATTACTATACTTTAGCGCATGTTTTTGGAGAACACTGCGCAAAGGGTTGTATTTGGGCTGATTGCGATTCTGCTTGCCGTCACTACGGGCAAGGACTGGCTCGACTTCTACGGTTGCGGCGCAGTGAACCAGTGCCTTGTCGATGCGGGCTCGCTCCAGCTGCTCACCAAGTTCTCGATGTCGTTCCTCCTTACGGTGATGGCGTTCCTCGTTTCGCGCGACTCGTTTTCCAAGCTCGATGCAAAGACGCTCCGCATGGCCTTTATCTTCTCGCTTCTCGCCGATTTCAGTTTCAGCATGGTCAAGTTCTTTGCACCGGACGAGCGCGCTCTCAGTAACATCCTCGGGATTGCGTTCTTCATCATGTTCCAGGTGGTGCTTATTCACAGGCATACGCGCAAGTCGGAAACAGATACAAAGCCCGGTAAGGTACACAAGTTCCTGCTGATTCCGGTGGCGGCCTTTACGGGAGCGCTTTTTGGTGGCAAAATCGTTGAGCCTACGCTCGACAACATTACGCTCGTGATTGTCGTCGTGTACGGCATCTTTGTCATCACGTCGCTAATCGTGGGTTTCCTTGCCCCGCGCAACGGTTACTTCCCGGCGGTAAACGCGCAGCTCATCCGCTGGGGCATGGTCACGTTCTTCTTCGGGGATGTCCTCGTGGGCCTCGCGCTGATTACGGGCGAAGACCACAGCGCCCTGCAGGCGGTTGCGGAAATTGCGAACAACTTTGTATGGTGGGTGTACGTTCCGGCCCAGCTCATGCTGATTCTGGGTACAAAAAAAGGCATCCGCCACGGTGGAACACTCGAAACTACTATTTCTGAAAGATAGCAGTGCCTTGGTGCTTCGTTTTTCACGTCGATGCGCGCCTAAACTAGACCACAAGAGCCACGAGCTGTTTATATCTTGTTAGATCGGGCGTTAATCCGTGCGATGCCTATGTTTTTAATATACCTTAATTTAGGGGCAGATGCAATAGGCTAATAGCCATATTTTGCATTTTGTTTGTCATGAAATTGTAAAAAGACTAATAACTGCTGACTTCCTGCCCTTCTTCGAGGAGTGCGGACATTTCCTTCATGGCGTTGTTCAGTTCGTCGCGTTCGACCTTTATCTCGTGGAGCATCTTGCGGTGCGCGAACAGCTGCTCGCACATTTCGAGAGCGAGCAGTGCCATGCGCTTGCCGGTTTCGAGGTTGTAACGCTCGTAACTGCTATACCGTTCGTCGATATAGTCAACGATTTCCTTGATATCCCCGTCGGGAAGGTCGGTCTTTATCGTCAGCCGTTCGCTTCCGACGTTTACGGTTACGGACCTGTGTGTATTGACTTCTACCATTATTTCATTCCTACGCCGAATGGATCGTCATCCATCAGCCATTTTAGCCGAAAAAACCGGGTTGCGAGCCTCCTGCGCTCGCGAAAAGGTCCGGTTCCTTCTCATTTGCGGGGTGTACTTCTATAATATCTTCTTCATCTTCTGCGGGAACGATATGCGATTCGGGCTCCGCAACCTGTTCGGGTTCTGCGACCGGTTCAGGTTCGGGCTGAGCAACTTCTTCTGCCGCGGGTTCCGCGACCTGCTCGGGGGCGGCCGGTTCGGGCTGTGCTGCCTCTTCCGGTTCGGGCTGTGCCGCGGGCTGCTCGTTGAATGCCACGTCCACGGGAATCTCGGTGCCGAGTTCGTTCTCGATGGTCGATACCATCTGCTTGAAGCGTTCCTGTGCCTCGCGGATTTCTTCGCCCTGCGCCTGGATGGTCTCGTTCAGGCTCGCCTTCTCGGTGTTGAGCACGTCAATCGCGTTGTCCTTCTCGGCGATGGCGTTGTCCCGTTCGGCAATCAGGTTGTCCTTCTCCGCGATGATGCGGTTCAGTTCCTCGATTTTCTGGTTCAGGATGCTCTCGTTCGCCTTGGATGCCATGCAGTCGTTCTGGAGGGCGTTCAGCTTCTCGTCCCTCTCGTTGATGCCGGCGTCGAGCCATGAAATCTTCTCGTTCGCGTTCTGCAGGTTGCCGTTCGTCTGGTCGAGCATGTTCTGCAGGTCGGTAATCTTGGCGTTCGCGCTGTCGAGTTCGCCACGGAGCCCGTCAATCTCGCCCTGTTTCTGGTTTATCGCCTCGTCCTGGGCGGCGGCCTGGTTGGCGCGGGCCTGGAGTGCTGCCTTGCAGTCGTTTATTTCGTTGTTGAGGCTCTCGAGGACCAGGTTCCTGTCCTGCATTTCGGCCTCTTTGGTTGCCAGGGTCTGCTTCAGGGTGGCGTTTTCTTGCCGCAGGTTGCGTACGGTTGTGAGGACGCCATCGACCTTTTGCGAGAGGAGATTGATGTTCTCTAGGTTCATTTATTGCTCCGTGATCAGGGGGTGTGAATCACCCATAAAAAGATATATAAAAAAATAAGCGGTAAAGTACGAAAAAAATCATAAAAATTATGGTAATGCGAGAAATGTCGGGGCGGAATAAATTTTACCTTGTAGGTCAGTGATTCCCGTTAGCGAACATATCGAGCGCAGGCTTGCCGAACTCCCCGCGTTGCCGGGCGTCTACATCATGCGTAACGCCCAGGGGAAGATTATCTACATCGGCAAGGCGAAGGTGCTCAAGAACCGCGTGAGGAGCTACTTCGACGGGAGCGAGCATAACGGCCACCGGGCCGCGACGCTCATGCTGCCCTATATACGCGACATCGAGTGGATTATTACCGAGAGCGAGTCCGAGGCGCTAATCCTGGAGGCGAACCTCATCCGCAAGCACACGCCCAAGTACAACGTGCTGCTGAAGGACGACAAGCATTTTCCCTACCTCGCGTTCTCGGTGAACGAGCCGTTCCCGAGGCTGTTCCTTTCCCGCGCGGTGCGCAAGGACGGCTGCCAGTACTACGGGCCCTACATGAATTCCCGCATGATAGGCCAGCTGCAGGACATTGCCGCCCGCCTGTTCAAGATTCGCGAGTGCAAGTTGAAGCTCCCGCTGGCAAAGCCCGCGAGGCCCTGCCTCAACTACCACATAGGGCGGTGTGGCGCCCCGTGCGCGGGGCTCGTGACGCAGGAGGAATACCACCAGGCGGTTCTCCAGACGCAGATGCTGTTGAACGGGAAACGCGACGACCTGATTGCCCAGTGGGAACGGGAAATGCAGGAGGCGAGCGACCGGCTGGATTTCGAGGCCGCGATGAAGAAGCGCGACGCCATCCAGGCCCTGAAGGCTACGGGCGTGCACCAGAAGACCGACGTGACGGATGCGCGCCTGTGCATGGACGTGCTGAGCCTCCGCCGGAACGGCACGATGGCGGCCGCAGTGATTTTCGAGTACAGGAACGGCGTGCTCTGCGGGCGCCGCCACTACCGCCTGGAATGCAAGCTGGAAGAGGACGAGACCGAGATTTTCCGGCAGATGCTATTGCAGTGGTACATGGACGTGGAGTTTATCCCGGGCGAAATCGCGACCGACGTTCCCCTCGGGGTGGGCGACGAGGGCGGCATTGCCGGAGACTCGCCGGATACGGAACCGCTCGCGCAGGCCCTTGCCGAGAAGGCGGGCCACAAGGTGGCAATCACGAACCCGCAACGTGGCGAGAAACTCGGGTTCCTGAAACTTGCGGGCGCGAACGCCGACATGATTCTGGTGGAGATGCGCGCCGAGGTGCAGAAGTACAGCGAAATCGACCAGAGCGTCTTTGAACTGCAGAAGGTGCTGGGCCTCAAGAAGACCCCCTTCCGTATCGAGTGCGTGGACATTTCGCACCTCTCGGGCACGAACACGGTGGCAAGTCTCGTCGCCTTCAAGAACGGCAAGCCCGACAAGAGCAACTACCGCAAGTTTATCATCAAGACGGTAACGGGTGTGGACGACTTCGCGAGCATGCGCGAGGTGATGACGCGACGCATCCGCAGGCTCGAAGACGAAGGTACGCCCATGCCCGACCTGTGGGTATGCGACGGCGGTAAGGGCCAGGTGGATGCCACCATGCAGATTCTGAAGGAACTCGGGCACGACAAGGACTTGCCGCTCATCGGGCTTGCGAAGCGCCTCGAAGAAATCGTGTTTCCCGACGACCGGAAGAGCATCGTGCTGCATCGCACGAGCCCCGCGTTGAAACTCCTGCAGAATGCCCGCGACGAGGCGCACCGCTTCGCCATCACGTACCAGCGGAGCAAGCGCAAGAAGGATTTGGAAGTGGAATGGCTCAAGATGCCCGGCGTGGGGCATGAGACCCGCGTGAAAATCCTTTCCCGCTACAAGAGTGCGGAGGCGTTCATGGCCGCGCCGCTCGAGGATATCGTTGACCTGCTGGGGAAGGTGCGCGGGAACAGCGTCCGCGAGCAGGTCGCAGAGTACTGTGCCAAGTTTATTGGACAACCGCTCGGCTCTGACGCAAATGAGGAACCGCCCGCGGACATGTAGACCCTCGGCGCAGTTTTTTCCCGGAACAATTTGCATGCAAAAAAAGGTCCGCTAAAAGCGGACCCTTAAACTGTCATCCCCGGCTTGACCGGGGATCTCCCTTACAGGTTTAGTTCTGCACGCAGCGCACGTTGTAGGCGCGTTCGTTACCGTCGCTTTTTTGTAGCTCGTGAAGGTCGCTATCGTTGTAGTTCTTGACGCGGAAGGAGTTGTTCTCACCCTCGGCCTGGATCCAGATGTAGCCCTGTTCGTTTTCCAGGCCGTACTCCGTAACTTTGCCGTCGGCAACCTTGAATCTTCCGCCCACGCTCCACCACTCGTGCGGAACTTCGCTATCGAGTGCGGTTACTTCGGCGACTGTCGGGAGGCGCCAGCCTTCGGGACAGGCTCGCTGGGCTGCGGCGTAGGTGTAGTAGCGCCCGTACTTGGCGCAGTAGTCTTCGCCACCCTCGGTAGAGCAGAAACTGTTGGCTGTTTCGAAGTTCAGGTTTTCCGCCATCCAGAGCTTGCCCGCGGCGTTCTGCAGCTTGTAGCTCTTGCCGTTGCGGTTATCCTTCAGCGTGTTCCCTTCCACGACCGGAGGGGGTGCCGCGGACGAGGAGGATTCGGTAATCACGATCTTGCCTTCGCTGGACTGGGGAGCAGCCGAGGAGGAGGACGCGTACTTGGCCTCGCAGCCTTCGGTCCAGCAGAACACTCCGCTACTGATATAGGTGCTGCCCTCGACGGTGCCGGAATCGGTAATCACCACCTGCTGGTGGACTACGGACGTATCCTGGGAATCGCCTTCCTTGCTTGCGCTCGATTTAGTCGAGGAAGCGCTGCTCGGTGCAGTGCCGGAGGAACTGTTGTCGACTGCCTTGTCGGAGGAGGACTCCGTTTCGTTATCGGCGACTGGCTGTAACGGACTGGTGCTCCCGTCGTCGGAACAGCCAGCAACTAAACAAAACACACCCAAAACGCCCATTTTTAAAATGATTCGTTTCATGCTCCAAATATACTTTACAATTCGGGGAGTTAACAGAAAAAAGTTTTTTACTATATTTTCTATCACTATGAGCAATGTTGAAATTTTCGACACCACGTTCGCCATGACCATCCTGGTCATCATGGCGGTTTGCATCCCGTCCATACTGCTCCTTGCCAACTGGTTCCTGCACCCGGGCAAGGTGAAGAACGTCCTCATCAAGGGTTCCGCCTACGAGTGCGGCCTTGCCCACGTTTCGGGCACGGCGAACGAGCGCTACCCCGTCAAATACTACATGGTAGCCATGCTTTTCCTCGTTTTTGACCTGGAAGTGGCGTTCCTCTACCCGTGGACGGTGCAGTTCCTCGCGGGCGGCTGGGAACTCCTGTTCGTGCTCCTCGGCTTCCTGTTCATCCTCGAAGCGGGCTACATCTACCTGTACAAGAAGGGCGTGCTCGACTGGACGAGCATCAAGGACTAAGGCCTTTCAAGCTATTCTATCTCAAAATAAAAAGCGCGGATTCCACCGGGAGTCCGCGTTTTTCTGTATACAGAAAGGCTCAAAATTCCCTTTTTACACCGTGATTTAAATCACCGGAAAATGCCGCGAGTAGTTCTAGAAAGCTTCTCTAAAGTAGAACGTCATGCCGAGGCTCTTGAAGTCCACCCACGAGAACTCGGCGCGGGCGTACAGGCGTTCGCTCTTGTTGAGCGCGAACTTGCCGCCGAACCCGACGGAACGGTGCCACTCGTTGCGCAGCAGCTGGCTGAAGTACGGCCCGACCTTGCCGCCTTCGAAGAAGATGTCGCCGGCGAGTCGCCAGAACAATGTCTTGCGGAGTTCCACCTGCATCATGAGCGCCTGGTTGTCGCGGAAGTACTTTGTCTCCACGCCGCGGAAACGCTTGATGCCGTCGGGGCCCGCCATGTACTCGAAGGGCACGTCGCCGTCGGAGCGCTGCCACATGAGGCCAACCGCCATGGAGGTGTTCCAGATGGTCTCGCCGTAGGTGCGCAGGTCTAGCTCCTGGTACGTGAAGCTGAAGTCGCCGAGAGCGTCGTTGTAGAACCGGTGTTCCCACTGCAGGTACATGCCGTGGCGCGCCCAGTTGGGGTTGTCGCGCGTGTCTACCGTGAGGTGGTACCCGAGGGCGGTGCGCCAGCCGTTCGGGTTTGCGGGGAGCGCGATTTCGCCATCGTATTCCCTGAACTCCATCGTGCTGTGGTTGATGTCGAGCACCATGCCGTAGCGGAAGAACTGGAGCGCAGGGGGGAGCCCGAGGTTCGATTCCACGAGGGCCATGAAGAAGAACGTCTCGCGGTCAAAGCTGATGTAGTCGTCCATGTCGACATCGTTGCCGATGCCGAAGAAATGCCCCACCCAGTTCTGGTACCGGAAGTCGAGCCAGCCCGAGATGCGGTCGTGCGCGAGGTAAAAATAGGGCGTGGCCGCGAACTGGAACTGTTTGCGGGTAGAACCGTAGGCGGCGATGTCTATCTCCTGCGAGTTGCCGCCCTTGAACGACGAGGGGATGAAGAAGTTCACCATCGCGCCGTACTGCAGTTCCGTCTCCTCGGTGTACCCGAGTACGGGCACGGCACTCCACCATTGGAAATGCGAGGTGTCCGCAGTGGCGGTGTCGGCCTGCACTGCCACGGAATCCGCAGGTGCCGCGCTATCCGTAGCGGAGAATGCGGGTAGGGCGAGCAGGAGGCCCGCGGCGGCTATGGTCTTGGCAAGTCGTCTCACATATTATAATGTAGTAATTAAGACCTTGTTTTCAAGGTTACTGCATAGTTATTTTGATGGTGTTGATGCTGGTCCAAGAACATTAGCATATAAAGTGGGAACATTAGAACATTTCCCGTGTTACCGATATTATAGTTCCCGAACTTGATGGCCGTATGCTTTATTAATTACTAAAGTATGTTTTTAATTGTCGGCTTAACCGCCGGCGGCTTTTTTGCATTTTAATATGGGAACGTCAGAATCGTTAAAGTACCTGATTTTTATATCATTCCATCTAGGGATATTAAGCCTTATCCCATAAAATTTGTTGTAACTACTAACTAATTTTTCTGACCAGGTTTCTGCTAGATAATTTGTTTCGTGGTATTTGTATATTGTTTGTTCTAGAGCGGATAAAAAGTCTTCTAGACATTCGAAGACAGGATATTCTGCTTTTTCAGAATACCATGTTGCGGGACGAATGTTGACAATGGTCTTATTTTTATATTGAACCTTAAGAGGAAATTTACTACTTGTACAACTGATTTCCCAAACCTTTTTAAGCCAAAAATCTTCAATGGTGACGACGCCGTTTTCCATTTTATATTTGATAAGAAGATATTGTGATTGTAACTTGTATGGCTTTTCAATGATGAGGTTTATAAAACTTCTAAAGGCAGCAATATCAAAATTAGGTGATCCCGTAAAAGATTTAATTTCGAGCCAATCTTCGGAAAGATTATTTGGATTAAGCCAAAAGTCAGGGGATTCCTGCTTTAGATTATGAATGTTGGGAATGCCTTTGCTGTCTAGCCATTTGGCTATCCATTCCTCCAAGATATTGCCAATAATATTATTTTGATCAACAGTTATGTTGAAATCTTTTAATGAGAACTGGACTGAACCGGATGCGCCATTGAATCCGAAGTCATTTTTCAATTGGTCAAATATTTCGTTTGCTTTGCTCATTGTATTACCTAATGCTTGAAATAAGGCGCTTGCAAACTGCTTTGATAACGGGAACAACAACAGTGTTGCCTAGTAGATCGAAACCGTTTTTTTCATTAATATCAAACTTGAAATTTTCTGGATAACCGAACAATCGTAGACCTTCGCGTAATGTAAATTTACGAAGTCCCCCGTCATCTACAACGTAAAGTTTTTGCATGTCCATGGCTACTAAGGTTGGGGCTATATCATTTGGATCTAGTATTTTGTTGATTTCAAAACTTAATTTGCCGGCAACAATATTGTAACCTTTAGGTAGACTAGTATCATACTCTCTATAGGATACTCCGTTCTCTACAATTTTCTTTTTAGGATGCTCGTAAACAATATACCCTTTTTTTACAAGGCCGTTTAAAAGAGATGTTAGTTTTTTGCTAGGGTAAAAACTAGCAATCATTTCCTCTGTCAAAGGCATTCCGTCCATCCAGTCAATGTTGTATATTTCTGCCCATTTCTTTTTCCTTCGTTCGGTTAGGATTTTGTCAAGAAGTTTTCTTTCCTCTTTGGTTGTTTTTCCCTTTATTTCTAAATCCCAACTATGGATGTTTGATTTTCCTCCTCTCTTGTCTTTTATAGATTTTCCATACAGTTCGTCTATACGGAATTTTGATAAAAGCAGGCGAATAAACTTACTATCTTCGGTGGGTTTCCCTTTTTCTAGAATATCTGATAATTTTTTCCTTTCTAAAGGAAAATCATCTAAAGAAATTTTCTTTGAGAATGTGCCAGTAATATAAATTCGCTTGCGTTCCTGTGGAACTCCGAAATTTTTAGAGTTTATTACTTTATATGAAACCTTGTATCCAATGTCCTCTAAATGCGATAAAATTACTTGAAGAGTGCGGCCTTTATCGTGATTGACTAAGCCCTCAACATTTTCAAGAATGAAGCCTTTTGGTTTTTTTGTTTTCAAAATCCGTTCTACGTCAAAAAAGAGCGTGCCTCGTGTGTCAGCAAAGCCTTCTCTTTTTCCGGCAGCCGAGAAAGCTTGGCAAGGAAAACCAGCACATAAAATGTCAAAATCGGGGATGTCTTTGGCGTCAACTTTGGTAATGTCACCAATGATTTTTTCATTAGGATGATTTTGTTTTAGTTGGACCATGCAGGAGTTTAATAAGAGGGTAGCATAAGCTACTATATTCATTGCGCAACCCCCAAAAGGTAAAACAATGGCAAAAATCAACTATAGCTCCGAGACAAGGGAACAGGTCATCAAGCTGGTCCTGAAAGGCGAAAAGTCAGCAAACCAAATAGCCAAGGAACTCGGAATCGGGCCCAATACAGTCGGTCGGTGGGTAAACGAGTACCGCAAGGAACACAACCTGCCGAGCTACCGCGAGGAACGGCGAATCCGCAAGGTGTCCGTCGAGGAACTCGCCGCCAAGAACAGGGAACTGGAAAAACTCCTGAAGAAGCGTGAAAAGGAGCTTGCGGACGAGAAGGAGACGGTAGAGATCCTAAAAAAATCCCTGCACATCTTTATGCGACCACACGACTGAAATGCGAGGCGATACACGTGAACCGCAAGAAATACTCAGTCAGGAAGATGTGCAGAGCCCTAGGAATACCGCAGTGTTCCTACTACCAGTGGTCGCGCCAGCAGGAAAAACGTGCCGAGAAGAAGGCCCGCGAAGAACGGCTTGTCCAGAAGGTCCGCGACACCTTCGAAGAAAACCACCGCGTGTACGGTTGCCCGAAGATGCTGGCGGCACTCCAAGACAAGGGTGTCGAGGTAAAGGTGTGGAAACTGCGCCGCATCATGCGCGAGAACGGGCTCTATCCAGTCACACTCAGGAAGTGGAAACCCTACCGCAAGGGCAAATGCGACGCCATGTACAGCGAGAACCTGGTGCAGCGTAAGTTCGATCCCGACAGCCTGAACGCCGTCTGGGCCGGCGACATCACCTACGTCAAGACTACGCTTGGCTGGGTGTACCTTGCCGTGGTGTTGGACCTGTGTAACAAGGAGGCGGTGGGCTACGCCGTAAGCAAGAACATCGACACGGAACTTGTCAAGCGCGCGTTGTCCAATGCCATCATGCAACGCGGCCATCACGACGGGCTCATCTTCCATTCCGACCGCGGCGTGCAGTACAGTAGCATGGGTTACCGCACGATGCTCTCGGAGAACGGGATAACGCCCTCGATGAGCGCACCGGGCTGCCCCTACGACAACGCCTGCATGGAAAGCTTCTTCGCAAGCTTCAAGAAGGAGATGGCCTACAGGCGTGACTTCAAGGACATCGAAGACGTGCGGGAGGCCGCTTTCAGGTATATCGAGCTGTTCTACAACCGGAAACGGCTCCATAGTTCGCTGGGATACATGACTCCGGTTGAATATAGGCTGTCAAAACAGGCTGCCTAGACCACAAGGGTATACCACTTAACAAGAAAAAAGGATATATTTAACTTAACCGGTAATGAATATGGTTGTTCATGAACCCACTATTAAAAAAACTACAAATCCAAGTATTGAAATTGCGTGTGGCTTGATTTCTGAGGTAAAAACGCATTCTGACACAAAGCCACATTCATGGATGGCTGATTCTAATCCAGCTCGAATGCCACCGATGCCGGCAAATAAATCAATGAATTTGATTACATTGGTGTTTTTGCTGCTCTTTTTTTTAGTCATTTCTGCTCCGCATCAAGAGTGAACGAGCCACTCTCGTTGGAGCTTTAACCGCGACTTTTCAAAAGAACAACATACATGCACAATATCTAGCGCATATGGAATGTGCTAGACATACTACGCCCACATGATAAAGTGGGTGTTGCGAGTTGTTGTCTTATTCTATGTACCTGAAATTGTCGAGATTTCTAGCTAAGAACAAGAGTAAAACTCTAATTTGAGTTAACTCTTGTTCAGCATCATTCCAGTCTGTTTGAAAACAAAAAGGCGTGGAGTTGAATGCGCTTATCAGCTAGAGGCTCTCGACTGCCCGATACAAATATACACAAACAACTCACGCCCCATAAAGGCCGTAAAGTTAAAAGACAAATGAAATTTGCCTTCAACAAAAACGATACGGCAAAGAGATTTGCCGCAGACGTGAGCGTTCGTCCTATCCTCTATATCTGGAAATTGTCGAGATTTCTAGCTGAGAATAAGAGAAAACCCTATTTTGGAGAAAAATATACATAAATATTGGGGAGAATTGAAGACAATTTTCTTTTTTCCTGTTCCCCCGTTTACATTTTGTAAATGGAACGCGCCCCGCGCTAAGCGAGGTTTCGCTTTTTTTAATATATATTATGATGGGTTTGGTTCAGGGTGTTTGGTAAAGGAGCAAGAATGAAAGGTATCATTTATGCGGCCCTTACCTTTGGGCTGTGCACTGCGGTTGCTGCACAGGCGCCGCTCAATTACGATGTCGAGAACCGGGGCAAGGACCTGGGAGCTACGGCAGGCCAGTTAAAATCCAACAAGAAACTTCCCAACCCGTTCGAATTCCACGACGGCACGAAGGTCACCAAGTTCGATGACTGGAGCAAGCGCCGTAACGAGATCAAGGCGGATATCGAGAAGTACGAGATTGGCGACAAGCCGATTCCTTCCGACGTGAGCGCCACCTACAGCGGTGGCACCCTCACGGTCACTGTCAAGGAAGGCGGCAAGACGATGACGATTACGTCGAAGTTCAGCATTCCCTCCGGCAACGGGCCGCACCCGATTATCATCGGCATGAACAGTGGCACGGGTTCGCTTTCCTCTAGCCTGTTCAGCGGCTTTGTACAGGTGCCCTTCAGCCACGACCAGGTGGCGAAATATTCCATGAACGGCCAGAAGGACACGAACGTGGGCTTCTACAAGTTCTACGGCAACAAGAACCAGAACGGCGACTATTCCGCATGGTCTTGGGGTGTAAGCCGCCTGATTGACGGCCTTGCGCAGATTGCCGACCAGTACCACCTCGACATGAGCAAGATTGCTGTCACAGGCTGCTCCTATGCAGGCAAGATGGCGCTCTTCGCAGGCGCCTTCGACGAACGCGTGACGCTTACCATCGCCCAGGAATCGGGTGGCGGCGGCATCAACTCGTGGCGCACTTCCGCAGACTTCGCGAGCCGCGGCACGAACATCGAGAAGATTGACAATACGAACTACAGCTGGTTCATGCAGAGCCTGAAGAGTCAGGACCCGTACAAGCTCCCGCACGACCACCACGAACTCATCGCCATGATTGCCCCGCGCGCGGTGATCGCGCTCGGCAACCCCGGTTACGAATGGCTGGGTGACGAGTCGGGCTACAAGTCCATGATGGCGGCGACCGAGGTGTGGAAGGCCATGGGTATCGAGGACCGTATCGGCTTCGACTTTACCGGCGGTCACGAGCATTGCCAGGCGGCATCGAGCCAGACCAAGTCCGTGACTGCGTTCGTGGACAAGTTCCTCCGCAACAAGGATGCCAATACCGATATCCACGTGAAGCCCACGAACGGCAAGGGATTCAAGATTGACAACTATGGCGATTGGATTGACTGGGAAACGCCGAATCTCCCGTATGAGGAAGCGTCGATCCCGGATACTTCTGTTGCTGGGCCCGATACCTCCGTGACCGATACGTCGATTACGTCCTGTGGTGACGGGCGCATCGCTCTGCCGAAAATCGGCATGCACGTGACGGCGGGCCGCATCGAGGTGAATGGCGCTCCGGCCGGAGCAATCGTAAAACTCTATGATGTGCGCGGTAACGTGGTGGCGACGCTGGGTGCGACCGGCGGCGACCTCCCGAAGGCAAAGGGGAGGCTCCTCGCCATTGTCGAAAGTGCTGCAGGCGTGCGTCTCATGACAAAGGCTATCGTTAATACCGGATTCTAGAAATATGAACAAAGTAATCTTGACTGCGCAGGCGATGTTTTTCGTGGTGTGGCTCCTTGCCACGGCATGCCTTGCGCAAGACCCGAACCTCCATATTTACCTGGCCTACGGGCAATCCAACATGTCGGGGCAGGCGACTGTTACCGACAAGGACCGCGTGCAGGACCCGCGATTCCTCGTGTTGCGCGCGGCGAACCATTCGAACCAGAAGGTGGGCGAGTTCTACCCGGCGGCACCCCCGATGGGTCATAGCCAGTCCAAGGTGGGCATCGCCGATATCTTCGGGCGCACCATGGTGGCTAACCTCCCGGACAGCATCAAGGTAGCGGTGGCGAATATTGCGATTGGCGGGCAGAGCATAGACCTGTTCGACAAGGACCGCAACAAGGCCTACGTGCAAAACGCGAAGAACAAGGGTGATACCTGGTGGATCCAGTACCTGGACGAATACGGCGGAGACCTCTACAAGCGAATTGTCGAGATGGGCAAGATCGCGAAGCAGAAGGGCGTCATCAAGGGATTCTTGTTCCACCAGGGCGAAGCGGACTACCAGATGAACGACTGGCCCAAGCGCGTGAAGAAGGTGTACGACGACCTGATTGCCGAACTGGAGCTCGACCCGGAAAAGACGCCGATACTCATTGGCGAACTTGCGCCCACGGGCGATTTGGGTTGGCGTAACGATGCCGTGAAGCAGGCGGCGGACCTCATTCCGAACGGCCACCTGATTTCGGCGCAGGGCTGCCCCGCACTGAAGGAGGCGAGTTACACGCTGCACTTCACTCGCGAAGGCTACGAGACGTTCGGCAAGCGCTACGCCGAGACGATGCTCGAAATCCTCAAGTCGCAGGAGCCGCCTCCGGATACGAGTTCTGCCGACACCACGGTTGCCGATACTTCTGCGCAGGATACGAC
This sequence comes from Fibrobacter sp. UWT3, assembly GCF_900230125.1. NCBI lineage: Bacteria > Pseudomonadati > Fibrobacterota > Fibrobacteria > Fibrobacterales > Fibrobacteraceae > Fibrobacter > Fibrobacter sp. UWT3. The sequence continues at coordinate 876,495 of NZ_OCSS01000002.1, forward strand.
GACGAACGATTCCATACCGGATTTTATGCGCGGCGTAAAAACTCCTTCGGGCATCGCGATGCATGTTACGGGCAAACTCCTCGCGGTTGTCGGCGCGCCTGCCGGTGCGCGGGTCAGGCTGTTCGACATGCAGGGCAACTTGCTCGGCGTGCTCGGTGCGCAGGGCGGCGCCATGCCGCAAATTCGTGCGGGCCGCGTTCTCGCTGTCGTCGAAAGTGCTTCGGGTATGCGCTTGATGACTAGGGCGTTCAACGTCACTGGATTCTAGGCGGTGCGCTAGATTACGGCCAGACTTATTCCTTGATAGGTGCCGTGCAGGAATGCGCGGCATCTTTTGTAATGACGGTGCGGTAATTTTTTTAATTTTGTATCGATGGCCATCATATGCAATGAGGAGGTAAGGCTATGATAAGGATGCTTCTTTTGTTGTTAATGTTGACTTCCCTGGCAATCGCGGAGCAAGTGACATTTTTTGTTCAAGTTCCGACATCACGGAACTGGTTGAATGAAACCCCGGTTCTTGTGGAAAATGGTGATGGTATTGCCCACCAGATGGAAAACGTCGGCGAAAACGGCTGGTTTGGTTACACATGGGAAAAGAATAGTCTGCCGGATGCCATTTTTGTTTACTCCTCGAAGGACAGTGCGCGTTCCTACCCCATAGGGAGCAATTTTACCGATAAGGGACATGAGCAGGATGCTATAAACATAAAGTTGATTGTCGAAACATTTGGGTCAGATTCAATTTACTATATAGCGGATGATTATTGTTGGCCGGAGAAGGAATACTCGGGGGATTTTACTTTACCGATGTTCGTAACGAGTCCTCGTGTGGCAAGGAAGACTACGAGCTAGCTTCCCCCAAAAGCGATTTGACAATAATCGTTATTCCTCCTGCCTATGGTAACCTGAACAATGAAACTCCGATACTGGTAGATTCTCCTAATCGTAGTTATAAGAGGAAAATGTCGCTATCGGCGGAAGATGACTCAAAAAGGTTTTATTACCGCTGGAAAGAGGATGAATGGGTTCCGGAAAATTTTTTAATTTATATGGAGCCCGATAGTTCCCTGATTCGTCCAATTGGTAGTACTGGTCTTGCAAGGCACTTGAATTCGGGTTTGGCAGGGGGGTATTTTAGCGAAAATAAAAATGCAACCGCCATATCGATTGGAGAGTGTGTACGGAACGACCTTGCTGCAAATTGGCCGGAACAGAATCCTGACTATAGTCCGACATGTTATTTCTATATAGATCCGGTAGCTTTATTCTATTCTGTCTATTCTGAGGACAGTTCCCTTGTTGTAGCGGAACGTCGGTCACTAGATACAACCGAAATTGCCTATTATGATGTTGACCGGCAGAGTGTTAATTTAAGAGGGGATTCCCTGGATGATGGTAAGTACTTTGTAAAAATGCGATTGTACGATTATGAGTTATATCAGGAACTTAAAGGTAGTTTTACTGTGGAGCATGGTAAGATTACCAGCGCGGTGCCGGTTTCTAGAAAGGGAGATAGGTCTCGTCTGGAAATTCGGGCTTTAGGGAGAGACTTGCTCATGACAAGTGAACGGGAGACTCCTTACCTTGTTTTCAATTCCATTGGCCAGGTTGTATCTAGAGGCGTTGTTCGGGGTTCCGTTAAAGTGAAATTTCCAGTTCGGGGACTATATATTTTGAAAATAGGTAATGAGACCCGTCGCATATATGTTCGGTAGAACGATATTTTTCTAGATTGCGGGCGGTATGCCCATCCTTTCTGCACAGAATATTACGCTGCGTTTTGGCGGCCCGCCGCTTTTAGATAACGTCTCGTTCGATATCGAGGCGGGCGACCGCATTTGCCTGGTGGGCCGTAACGGCGAGGGCAAGAGCACACTGCTCAAGATATTGACGGGCGAGATGGAGTACAACTCCGGCGATATCGTGAAGAAGTCGGGCCTGCGGGTTTCGCGCATGGTGCAGGAAATCCCCGCCCACATGGAAGGCACGGTGCGCGACGTGGTGATGGGTGGCGCATCTTTAGCCGGCGCATCTATAGTCGGCACATCATTAAACGGCGCGGCTATAAACGGCGCCGACTCCGAAATCCGCAACGCGCACGCGGAAGCGATTCTCGGAAAGACGGGCATCGCGCCCGATGCTCAGTTCGATAGCTTGTCCGGAGGGCAGAAGCGCCGCGTGCTATTCGCCCGCGCGGTCGCGAGTGACCCGGACCTGTTGCTGCTCGACGAACCCACGAACCACCTGGACATTCCCGCCATCCAGTGGCTGGAAGGCATCGTGACCCGCCTCGAGTGCGCGGTACTCTTCGTGAGTCACGACCGCGCGTTTGTACGGCGCACGGCTACCCGCATTTTCGAACTCGACCGCGGGCGTGTACGCGGCTGGGACTTCCCGTACGACAAGTTCGTGCAGTTCAGGGACCAGGCGCTTGCGGAGGAGGAGAAGGCGAACGCGCTTTTCGATAAGCGGCTCGCCGAAGAGGAAGTCTGGATACGCAAGGGAATCCAGGCACGCCGCACCCGCAACGAGGGCCGCGTGCGCGCACTCATCCGCATGCGCGAGGAGCGCGCCGCCCGCCGCACCCGCACGGGCAACGTGAACATGCAGATTACCGAGGCCGAGCGCTCGGGCCGCATGGTGGCGCGCCTCACCGATGTGAGTTTCGCCTACGAGGGCGCCCCCCTCATATCGCACTTTACGACCGAGGTTTCCCGCGGCGACCGCATAGGCATCGTGGGCCCGAACGGTTCCGGCAAGACGACCCTCCTCAAGCTCATCTTGGGCGAGATCGCTCCCGATTCGGGCGAGGTGCGGCTCGGGTCCAACCTGCAGGTGGCATACTTCGACCAGATGCGGGCCCGCCTCCGCGAAGACAAGAGCCTCGTGGAAAACATCGGGGACGGTCAGGCGTATATCACGATGAACGGCGTGCGGCGCCACGTGCTGAGTTATTTGCAAGATTTCCTCTTTTCGGCCGAACGCGCCCGCGGCCCCATCAGTGCCCTGAGTGGCGGCGAGCGCGCCCGCCTGATGCTCGCCTGCCTGTTCAGCCACCCGAGCAACGTGCTGGTGCTCGACGAGCCCACCAACGACCTCGACATGGAAACGCTCGACCTGCTGGCCGACCTCCTCGCCGAATACAACGGCACCGTCATCGCCGTGAGCCATGACCGTGCCTTCCTGGACTCGTTCGCTACGGGCATCTTTGCCATAGAAGAGGGCGGAAACGTGTTCGAGGCGACCGGCGGGTACACGGATTACGAGAATAACCGCAAGATTCGTGAAAAAGAAGCGGCCAATGCGGCAAGAATTGCTGAAGAAAGGGCGAATTCTCAAAGGTCTGGCGCCTCCGCGAACCTGCAATCAGCTCAAAATGCTCAAATTTCGCAAAATCCGGCAAAAAAGAAGAAGCGTTCCTACAACGAGGAACGCGAATATGCCGCACTTCCCGATAAAATCGAGAAACTGGAAGCCGAAATTGCCAGTTTTCAGGCGGAACTTGCCAAGCCGGAAGTCTATACCGACGCAAAACGCATCGTGGAACTACAAAAAGAGATTGCGGACCGTGAATCCGAGCTTGAAAAGGCCTACGAGCGCTACGAAGAGCTGGACCTGCTCGGCGGGTAGCACATTATTGACGATATGTCTATAAAAATCGCTGCAAAAGCGGGGTTTCGCTGTTGCAAAAACGGAGGGGATTGTTTATTTTTATATTACATATATTACTCATGGCCTTTTAAGAGAGGAGGAGTTATGAACACGAAACTTTCTATGCTTGCTTTGGCTGCGTTGACCGGGATGTCGATGGCTGGTGTCACGACCGTGATGAGCTTTGTCGACGGCAAGTACACGAAGGGCGAAATCCCGCCGGCTGGCTGGTACCCCTACAAGAGCCCGGAAAAGAGCACGGCGGTGGATATCGATACCTCTACGACCAGTACATCCAAGAGGATTACGGCAATCGTGAGCAAGACCGTGGAATCCTCTGCGGGCGTAAGTGTTGCCTGGAAGGCGAAGGATGCCGCAATAGACCTGAGCGCCTACAAGGGCGTGTGCCTCACCTACAAGTCGACATTCGATTTTCGCCTGGATTTCAAGCAGTCCTCCGTCAAGGACTATAACTACAACGGCGTCATAGTGCCTGCGCAATCGAGTCTCGATACGCTCTTTATCGCCTTTGCGGATGCCAAGCAGGAGGACTGGGGCGACGAAACGACGGTTGTTGCGCTTGATTTGACAAAGCAAACGGGCCTGCAGTTCGGTTACAAGACCGCACTGGCCAAGATGACAGGCAACGGCAACACGAATATTATCGATATTGCTGCAATCACGCTCGGCAGTTCGTGCTCGAATCACGCCCCGACCCTCAAGACGGGCGTCGAGGCGGACGATGTGGCTGAACTCTTGGAAGGCGATACGCTCAAGGTCGCCTTCAAGGATATTTTCGAGGATGCAGATGAAGACAATCTGAACATCGTGTTGACTGCTGGCGAGGGCCTCGTTGACCTCACGGGTAAAAAGAGTTACTCCCTGAGTGATGTCGCCATGCTCGGTAGCGTGCCGAACCCGGCAGAAGGTACCACGGCAAAGGTTACTTTCGTCGCGAGCGATGCTGCCGCTTCCGTTACGTACAGCATTACCGCTACCCTGGTTGACCGCGCTAACGCTCCCGTTGCCGTTAACGATACCTACGAAGCAGTCGAGGATTCCGTGCTTACGGTGGGCGTGACAAAGGGCCTGCTTGTAAACGATTACGATGCTGACAAGGATAACTTTAAGGTATCCTCCTATACCCAGCCCGAAAATGGTACGGTCGCTGTCACGGTGGGCACCGGTGCATTCACCTACACTCCCAATGCTGATTTCCACGGGACGGATGCGTTTACCTACACTATCGCTGATGCTACCGGTTTGGAAAGTGAACCTGCGACGGTCACCATCACGGTGAAGAATGTCGATGACCCGGCAACTGTTACCGTAGTTGATTCGACTATCTACATTGGCGATATCGTGGATGGTGCGGCAGCCAACTTTGCAAAGGGCATTGCCGTGGTTGAGGATTTCCCCTCGTTTGATATTTTCATTCCGGATACGAGCGTCATCTTTGCTGACCCCGATGTGCTGGGTTCGGACTTCCCCGTCAATGCGAGGAGCCTGAAGGGTGTCGTGTCCGTGGAATACATGCCGGTTGCTGGCAACCACGTGATAACGGTTACTGCGGTGCCCGATGCCAACGGCGACGACGTTATCCAGCTGTTTGCGGTTGACGGCAAGGATACCGTGAGCTTTGATATCCTCGTGACGGTCACGGAAGTGCCTGACCTTCCGAAGGCGTTTGCCGATACCTTCGAAGTGGTGCAGGATTCCCTGAACTTTATCCCGGCAGCAAAGGGCCTGCTCGTTAACGACGTGAACCCCGACGGCAAGTCTGCACTGAAGGCGATTCTTGCGACCCAGGCGGAACACGGTACGGTTACCGTCGATACTACGGGCGCGTTCACCTACGAGGCGGGCGACTATGAGGGCGAGGATTCCTTTACCTACGTTATCAGGAATGCCGAGGGCCAGGAATCCGAGGCGGCGACTGTCGTGCTGAATGTCACGTACAAGAACAAGGCCCCGGTCATTGTCGCTGCGGATACGGTAGGCTCTGCGCTCCTCGCCCTGAAGGAAGATTTCGCGACGGGCATCACGTTCAAGGCGACCGAAGTCAAGACCTGGTTCGAGGACCCGGATGGCCCGACCGCCAAGATGACTTACGCAGTGAGCAGTCCCGACAGCATCGTGTCCGTGACCATGAACGCTTCGTTTGCCATGACGGTCCGTGCCGTGAAGGATGCCTGCGGAGAATCGTTTATCGACGTGATTGCGACGGATTCCCTCAAGGCTTCGACTACGTTCAAGCTCCCGGTCAAGGTGTCCTGCATCAACGACAAGCCGATGCGCATCGGCGGTGCGACCGATACCGTTCCCGTGCCTGCAGCAGGCTGGCGCAAGGCGTTCGGCGTGTTCGAACTGTTCGAGGATCCGGACGATTCCGTGCTCGTGATGTCCGTTACCTCTGTTGACAGGTTCCTGAATGCGACGGTTGAGGGCGACAGCTTGATCATTACGCTCAAGGACGAGACGCAGTACCTGCAGAACCACGTGCAGTACATCGTGAAGGTAATGGCGACCGACGAAGGCGGCGCTGCATCTATCGCGAAGTCGCTCGTGTTCATGTTCGACCCCAACGCGGGTATCGCGCAGGTGGCCGCTCCGGCGAAGATGGGCTGGCAGAACGCTATCCTTGCGAACCGCGGATCGGCCATGATGTTCGACATGCAGGGCCGCGTGATGTGGCAGGCCAAGCTCCCGGTGTCCGAGGCTGACGTGCGTAACGCCGCCGCTCAGGTGCAGGGCCGCAAGATCCTGATGGTGAATCGCCAGACCTGGACTATCAAGTAACGCACTGCTTCGTCATCCTGAGCAAGGCGTTGTAAAACGCCGCGTCGAAGGATCTCATTGAAAATAACGAAAGAAGGCTCCGCGAATGTGCGGAGCCTTTTCAGACCGTTCGCGCCAGAATCAGCAAAACAAGTGCAGGGTTGGCGCTCACTTTCGCAACCGCCCCAGCTTAACGCAGGGGGCTTGTTGCTCACGGTTACTGCTATTTAACGAGCGCTTCAGTATCCAGCGCGAAGAGCAGTTCTTCGTTCGTCGCAACGACCATCGCGGTCGGGGTGCCGTCCTTGCTAATGATGTGGCCGGATTCCTTGCCGTTCTTCTCGTTGCGGGCTTCGTCGATCTGGTAGCCGAGAATCTTGAGGTTGTCCATCGCCATCTTGCGGACAAGCTTGCTGTTCTCGCCGATACCGCCGGTGAACACGAGCGCGTCGATGCGCGGGAGTGCCATGGCGATGCCGCCGATTTCGCGGGTGAGCCTGTAGGCGAACGTTTCGAGGGCAATCTGTGCGCCCACATGGCCTTCGCTTGCGGCCTGCGTCAGGGTGCGCATGTCGTTAGAAAGTCCGGAGAGGCCGAGCAGGCCCGATTCCTTGTTCACGAGCTTGTCGAGGCGGTCGATATCGTAGCCGTATTTTTTGCTGATGAAGAAGAGCACTGCCGGGTCGATGCTTCCGGAGCGGGTGCCCATGATGAGGCCCTCGAGCGGGGTAAAGCCCATGGTGGTGTCAACGCACTGGCCGTTCAGAATGGCGGAGCAGCTGGAACCGTTACCGAGGTGAGCGGTAATGAAGCAGCAGTCTTCCGGCTTTTTGCCGAGAATCTTGGCGGCTTCGCCGGTCACGAAGCGGTGGCTCGTGCCGTGTGCGCCGTAACGGCGGATCTTGTCTTCTTCGTAGAACTTGTAGGGAATGCCGTAGAGGTAGGCCTTGCGCGGCATCGTCTGGTGGAAGGCGGTGTCGAACACGGCGACCTGCGGGAGGCCCGGGAAGAACTTGGTGGCGCATTCCATGCCGGTGGCGTGTGCGGGTTCGTGGAGCGGGGCGAACAGCGTGATGCTGCGGATATAGTCGATGACTTCTTGCGTTACCTTCTCGCTCTTGACGTACTTGCCGCCGTGCACCACGCGGTGGCCGATGGCTTCAATCGTGTCGGTGAGCTTCTGCTCGGCGAGGAACTTCTGCACTTCGGCGACGGCTTCGGCGTGCGTGGGGCAGTCGAAATTGAAGTCGATGTTGCCTTCGGGGCCCTTTGCCTTCACGTGGCCGTTCACGCCGATATTTTCGACGAGGCCGCTAGAGATGGATTCCTTGGTCTGGGTGTCGATAACGGCGAACTTGACCGAAGAACTGCCGCAGTTAAGAACGAGTACGCGCATTGTAGTTTCCTTTTTGGACGATAGACGATAGACGATAGACGATAGATTGAGCGCCAAATTTAATCTTTCGTCTTTCGTCTGTAGCCGCGTGGTTCGGCGAGCTCACCAACCTAAACGGCGTTCTTTCGTCTAAATAATAGGAATTTTGCCGACGGTTTGCGAGAGGAATAATGTACATTTACCTTGATGCTCAAGAAAATCGCAGATTTTGACAACCGCGTTTCGGTGTACTGGACCAACAGGCATTTTTCGCCGAAGGTCGACCGTTGGCTCAAGTTTTACGTGCGCCTGGGTGACGGCTATATATGGGCGCTGTTCGTGCTGTTCATTATCTGGCGTGTCGGGTTCGACAACTTTTTGCCCATCCTGTGGCAGGCCCTGATGGCACTCGCCATGAGCCTCGTGATTTACGAGGTAGTGAAGCTCAATACCAAGCGTCCGCGCCCGTTTGCCGCGAACCCGCAGATCAAGGCGGAAGTCCCGCCGCTCGACAAGTACAGCTTCCCTTCGGGCCACACGATGAACAACCTCGCCGTTGCGAGCGCCGTGACCTTCATTGTGCCGCAGTACGGCTGGGTGATGCTCCTGTTGCCGCTCACCTGGGGGCTTTTGCGCGTGTACTTTGGCGTGCACTGGTTGACGGATATCGTTTGTGGTTTCTTGCTCGGCATATTGAGCTTTGTGCTCGGGCACCTGCTGTGGATTGCGATATTCTAGGAGGCGGCGATGCGGGATTTTGTACAAGCTAAGGACTTCTTTGCAGATCTCAAGTCGACCGAGCGCGTGTACCTGCTGATAAGGCATGCCGAAAGGCCGCACATCACAGCTGCAGATGCCGATTACGGGGCGCACGTGGGCCTGACCGCTGCGGGGCGCGAGCACGCCGTTGCACTCGGCAAGATGTTCCCGCCGGAGGGCGATGCGGTGTACTACTCCAGTCCGGTAGGCAGGTGCATGGATACCGCGAAGTGCATCGCGGAAGGCCGCGCTCTTGCGGGTTATTGCGGTGGTTCGCAGGTTGCGGGCTCGCCGGATACAGGATGCGCGCCCGGCGCCTCCCTGCCCGATATCACCCCGCTGGCGGTTCTCGGGCACCTCTACGTGAAGGATTATCCCTCGTACCTTGACGTGCTCAACGAACGCTTTTACCAGAATATCTGCAGCTGGATTGATAGCGACGACCACCCCGCATTCTACCCGCTGCACGAGCGCGCCGAGGAAGTGCGCAAGTTCATGCTCGAGAAGGGGACTGCGCGTTTCAATATCTTCGCGACGCACGATGCCTGGGTGGTGCCGACGCTCGTGCACTTCTGCAAGATGCACTTTACGCCGCAGCGCTGGATGAACTACCTCACCGGAATCGCTTTTGTTGTGAACAGCGACGGGTTCGAGCGCGTAGTGCCCGTGACCGGCATGGAGAGCGGCTGGCTGGAATTCTAGAAGGCTCGCCTTTGCGAAAATACGGACTACTGGAAAAAAAACAGTAAAAAACGAAAAAATTCTAAATTTGCGGTGACACTTTTGACCTCCCCGGGTGTTACAAAGGCATGGAAAGGAAAAGTCCCGCAGACCGCATGGCATTTTCGAAACTGTACGAGGCATACGCCCCGATGGTTTTCCGCCGTGCCATGATGCTCCTGCGCGATGTAACCGAGGCCGAGGACATGGTGCAGAACGTGTTTCTGCGCGTGTTCGAACGCTGGGACAGCCTGGATGTATCGCAGCCGTCGAGCCTCTTGTGGAATACGGCGACGAGGCTCTGCCTGAACCGCATCCGCGACAAGAAGCGCCGCGGGCTCGATTGCGATACGAGCGAACTCCTGCTCTCGATTGCCTGCGCCGATGACGACGAAGGCGAAAAGGAAGCGAGGGGCATTCTCGCGAAACTGTTCTCGCGCGAGCCGGAATCCAGCCGCACGATTGCCGTGTTGCATTTTGTGGACGGCATGACGCTCGAAGAGACTGCCCGCGAGGTGGGGCTCTCGGTAAGCGGGGTGCGCAAGCGCTTGCGTGGCCTGCAGGCCAAGGTAAAGAATCTGGAGGTAAAGTGATGATCCCCGATTGGAAACTGGAACGATACCTTACGGGCGACTTGCCCGAGGGCGAGATGCGCGAGATTCGCGAACTCGAGAAGACGGACGAGATTTTCGCCGGTCGCGTGAAGATGATGCGCGAGGACAACGCGGCAATTCTGAAGAAGTTGCCGTTTGAAAGGCTTTCCGAGAAGATGGAGGCTCGCGAGTTTGGCGCGGGTTTAAACGGCACGGGTCGTGACATGTTTATCTCTGGTAAGGGGATGCCCGCCGGTTTTAAACTCGTGAAGTTCGCTGCCGCTGCGGCCCTCGTGCTTGCGGTGGTATCGGTGGCGCTCTTTAGCCAGCGCGAAATCGGCCCGGATGCCGGCACGCAGGTTGCTGGCAGTGCGCAGGTGATGGACGTCGCGATGGTCGACGCCTCGGAAATTCCGGGCGGTGCCGGCGACACCCGCATCAAGGGTCTGGATGCCCGCATGGAAGTGTGGAAGAAGACGGGCGACAGCGCGGTGCAGATGCCGAACCTGGGCGAGGCACGCGAGGGCGACGAGATTCAGTTGCGATATGCCGTGCCGGAAAAGTGCTTCGGTATGCTTTTTAGCATGGATGGCAACGGTACGCTCACGATGCACATGGCCGATGGTTCCAGTGCGGTTGCGCTCGAGCCGGGCAAGATGACGACGCTCCCGTTTGCATACAAGCTGGACAACGCGCCGAAATTCGAGAAGTTCTTCTTGCTCACGTCGCGTGCGGCGTTTGAGCTGGACGCGAACAACATCGACGCATTGCTCAAGAGCAAGGACGTGCACAACGTGAGCATCACGCTGCGCAAGGTAGGGGGAGTGAACTAATGAGGAATATTATCGAGAAGCTGGACGCGTCGATTACGCTCCAGGTGATTTCACTGATTGCATTGCTTGTTTTTGCGGCGGTTACCAACACGAATGCGGCTATGACTGGCGCGGGTTTAAGCGGCGCAGTTGTAAATGCCGGTTTAAACGGTGTTACTGCTATTGCGGGTATAAACGGCGCCGCGCCGCAGGGCGATAACGCGCGCATCAACCGCTATGTGGTGGCGGTAAGCGCGAACTATGGCGGGCAGGGCCGGCCGGTGCTGCGCTATGCGGAAAGTGACGCAAAATCGTTCGCGAAGGTGCTCGGCGAGATGGGCGGCGTGCAGGCGGGTAACGTGATTCTGGTGAAGGAGCCGGGCGTGGCCGCCCTCCAGAAACAGCTCGACGGTCTTGACGCGAAAATCGCGCAGGGCAAGAACGCAGCGGGCCGCAACGAGGTGCTGTTTTACTACAGCGGGCACGCCGACGAGAAGGGACTCCGTCTCGGGAATGAAGTTTATGCCTGGAAGGAACTGCGCAAGCGCATCGACGCGATGAAGGCCGACGTGAAGATTGCGGTTATCGATGCCTGCGGCTCGGGTGCTATCACACGCCTGAAGGGCGGTGTGGCGGTGCCCGCGTTCATGGTGGACCAGAGCAGCGACATGAAGGGTTACGCGTTCATTACCAGCAGCACGCAGGATGAATCTAGCCAGGAAAGCGACAAGCTCAGGGGTTCGTTCTTCACGCATTCGCTGGTGAGCGGGCTCCGCGGCGCCGGTGACCTGAGCGGTGACGGAAAGGTTACTTTGTCCGAAGCGTACCAGTTTGCCTTTAACGAAACTCTCCAGCGCACCGAGAAGACGATGGGCGGCGCCCAGCACCCGAGCCGCGACATGAACCTCGCGGGAACGGGCGACGTGGTGATGACTGATTTGCGCAGCACAAGCGCGGGCCTCGAACTTGACGAGGACGTGGATGGCCGCCTGTTCATCCGTGATGCAAACGGCGAACTCGTCGCGGAACTCTACAAGAAGGCAGGCCGCGCGATGAGCCTCGGGTTCCCTGCCGGTAAGTACACCGTACGCCTGGAACGCCCTGCGGAATTCAGCGAGGCGGTGGTGACGCTCCAGAACAACCGCCGCGAAAAGCTTTCGCACAAGCAGTTTGCCGCCGTGAGTGCCGAACAGACGACGCTGCGTGGCGAAATCGGCGGGAATAGGGTTTGCTCTGACGGCGATACCATCGCATGCTCGCTCGACTCCCTCGATCACAACGGCAAATACCGTGTGACCTTCAATGCGGTGGACAGCGACAAGGAACCGCGCAAGGGAATCCAGATTGGTTTCTTTGTCGCAGAGGCCGATGACTACATGCTTGGAACGCAGCTGAGCCTTATCGCGAACGTCGCGAAGAAGGAAATGCACGGCTTGCAGGTGACCGACATCTACAACGGCGCGAACGCTCATTTCGAAGGCGCGCAGATTAGCGGCATGATCAACTACGCGCAGTCCTTTGACGGGGCACAGATTGCATCGACGCTCAATATCGCGGGCAAGAATTCCACGGGCGCGCAGGTCTCGGGTACGGCGAACTTCATCGCCGATTCCCTCAATGGCGCCCAGGTTTCTCCGGCCCTGAACTATGCGGGCCAAGCCGACGTGCAGGTGACTGCCGCCTTGAACATTGCGGGCGAGGCGGGTGTACAGGTTGATGCTGCCATGAATATCGCCGGGGAATCCGACGTGCAGGTGACTGCCGCCTTGAACATTGCGGGCACTGTCGAAGGCGCGCAGGTGAGTACCATTAATATCGCGGGCCGTGCGAACGGAAGGCAGGTCGGTATAATCAACATCTGCGGCACGTGCGAATCCACCCCGATAGGGCTCATCAACATCGTGGGTAACGGCGTGTGGAGCGTGACTTCTTCCGTAAACGAGATGGGTGCGCTCGGGCTTTCGCTCCACTTGGGCACGGCCTACCTGTTTACCGCCTTCGAAGGCACCCGCGAATTCGAGAAGGGTTCGAACTTCAAGCACTTCAGCGACATGTACGAAATGGGTCTCGGTCTCGGTACGCAGTTCGGCAAGTACGGCAACCACTTTGAACTCGAGTACATGTTCCTCAATGCACGCGAAGGTTTCAGCATGGACACGGACGAGGATGATATCAACTTCCATCACCGCCTGCGTCTGGGCTTTGTGCACAAGCTGTTCCCGGGCTTCGGCCTGACTGTCGGCGGCACGGTGAACGTTGTCAGCGAGGGCTCTGCGGACAAGGTGCTCATCAAGCCCCGCAGTGAATACCACGACGATTTCAGCGCCAATGGGCACAATGCGCGCTGGTGGCCGGGCTTCTACGCCGGTCTCACCGTGGGAAGGTTCTAGCTTATACGAAGGTCGCTACTTGCGGCCTTCTACTTTTTCAAATCGAGAATCCGCTTGACGCTTTCGTCGATGCGGGTTTCCTTTATTTCGCCATCTTCGACCGCCTTCACGACGGCATCGAATACCTGCGTGAATTCGCGGGAGCAAAGCACCACGTCGACGCCCGCCTTGAGGAAGGCGGGCGCGGTGCATTCCGCAAGTGCCTCGATGGTGGTATCCATTGCTCCGGGGCCTGTCACCGGCCCGCTCGAGGAGTCGTCACCACATGCGACAAGGAATGCGAGCGTGCCTACTGCAAATGTCATTCTGGAGGCTCGCAGAGCCGATAGAATCCAAGGTGACTTTTCACTAGTCATTTTCATTGTTCCCATATACACCTTTGGTACTGTTCTGTGTATTCCCGGAAATACAATAAGAAACGCCTGTAATTAGGCTCACAGGCCATGCTATGCCTAATGAGAACATTAAGTGACACTTTTCGTGCCTTCGGGTGTTTAAATGGCAAATGGGCTTTTCCATTTGCTATTTTTGCATGAAACGCGGGAACTTTTTTGAAATTTTGTATTAGTATCATCGCCTTGTTGCTCACGACCGCCGCCTTCGC